>NZ_JBWXTH010000001.1:0-853601 GCF_056856075.1 Pseudomonas sp. FA-1 | reverse complement strand
AAGGAGTTTTGCGTTTCGACTGCGTCGGAAGTGGGGCGCATTATAGGCCCCTGAAACGGCACGTCAACCGTTATTTTCAAAAAACTTTAATATCGCCGAAAAACAAAACGGGAAAGCCTTTCGGCCTTCCCGCTGCTTATATAGCTACAAGCAGTTCACAGCACCCCAGCCCCCCGCAAGCGCTGTACCGCCTCGACATCCATCCCCAACACCTCCTCCAGTACCGCATTGGTATGCTCACCCAGCAAAGGAGGGGCCTGACGATATTCCACCGGTGTTTCGGACAACCGAATAGGGCTCGCCACCTGCGGCACACTGCCCGCAAGCGGGTGGGCGATATTCAGCGCCAAGCCTCGGGCCAGCACCTGCGGGTCTTGGAACATCTGCGCCAGGTCGTTGATCGGCCCGCAGGGCACGCCGGCCTTTTCCAATTCGCTGACCCACTCGGCCGTGGTCTTGAACACCGTGGCCTGGCGAATCAATGGAATCAGTTCGGCACGGTTGGCAACCCGCTGCTTGTTGGTGGCAAAGCGTGGGTCATCCGCCCACTGCGGCTGCCCGGCTACTTCGGCGAACTTGCGGAACTGACCATCGTTGCCCACGGTGAGGATGAAATTGCCATCCGCGGTCGGGAAGTCCTGATAAGGCACGATGTTCGGGTGTGCATTGCCCAGGCGCCGAGGCGGCGTGCCCGTGGTGAGGTAGTTCATCGCCTGGTTCGCCAGGCAGGCTACTTGCACATCCAGCAGCGCCATATCGACATGCTGACCGACGCCAGTCTGGTCACGATAGGCCAGAGCCGCCAGGATCGCGACCGTCGAGTAGAGCCCGGTCAGGATGTCGGTCAAGGCAACGCCAACCTTTATAGGGCCAGCCCCCTCGTCACCCTCGGGACGCCCGGTCAGGCTCATCAGCCCACCCAGCCCCTGGATCATGAAGTCATAGCCCGCACGCTTGGCATAAGGCCCGGTTTGCCCGAACCCGGTGATCGAACAATAGATAAGCTTCGGGTTGACCGCTTTCAGGCTCTCGTAGTCCAGCCCATAGGCGGCCAACCCACCCACCTTGAAGTTCTCTATGACGATATCCGACTTGGCCGCCAACTCGCGTACCAGGCGCTGGCCGTCCGGCTGGGTGAAGTCGATGGTCACCGACCGCTTGTTGCGGTTGGCCGAGAGATAATAAGCCGCCTCGCTGGTGTTCTCGCCTTGGGCGTCCTTGAGGAAGGGCGGGCCCCAGGAGCGGGTGTCATCACCCGTGCCAGGGCGCTCGACCTTGATCACGTCGGCCCCAAGGTCGGCGAGGATCTGGCCGGACCAAGGCCCCGCCAGCACGCGCGAAAGGTCCAGCACCCGCAAATGTGATAGCGCCCCCATGGCAGGCTCCTCCGATCAGTAGAACGCCTGAATGCCGGTCTGGGCGCGGCCAAGGATCAGCGCATGGACGTCATGGGTGCCTTCGTAGGTATTCACCACCTCGAGGTTGACCAGGTGACGGGCCACACCGAACTCGTCGGAGATGCCATTGCCGCCGAGCATGTCGCGAGCCATGCGCGCGATATCCAGGGCCTTGCCGCAGGAGTTGCGCTTCATGATCGAGGTGATTTCCACTGCTGCGGTGCCTTCGTCCTTCATCCGGCCCAGGCGCAGGCAGCCTTGCAGGGCCAGGGTGATCTCGGTCTGCATATCGGCCAGCTTCTTCTGGATCAGCTGGTTGGCCGCCAGCGGGCGGCCGAACTGCTTGCGGTCCAGGGTGTACTGGCGAGCGGTATGCCAGCACGCCTCGGCCGCACCCAGCGCGCCCCAGGAGATGCCATAGCGGGCCGAGTTCAGGCAGGTGAACGGGCCTTTGAGGCCTCGCACTTCGGGGAAGATGTTCTCTTGCGGCACGAACACGTTGTCCATGACGATTTCACCGGTGATCGACGCACGCAGGCCAACCTTGCCATGGATGGCCGGAGCGCTCAGGCCTTCCCAGCCCTTCTCGAGGATGAAGCCGCGGATATCGCCGGCATCATCCTTGGCCCAGACCACGAACACGTCGGCGATCGGGCTGTTGGTGATCCACATCTTGCTGCCGGTCAGACGGTAGCCGCCGTCGACCGAGCGTGCACGGGTGATCATCGAGCCTGGGTCGGAACCATGGTTGGGTTCGGTCAGGCCGAAGCAGCCGATCCACTCACCGGTGGCCAGCTTGGGCAGGTATTTCTGTTTCTGCGCTTCGCTGCCGAACTCATTGATCGGCACCATCACCAACGACGACTGCACGCTCATCATCGAGCGGTAGCCAGAGTCGATGCGCTCCACCTCACGGGCGATCAGGCCGTAGCACACATAATTCAAGCCGCTGCCACCGTACTCGGCCGGAATCGTCGCACCCAGCAGGCCGACTTCGCCCATTTCACGGAAGATCGCAGGGTCGGTCTGCTCGTGGCGGAAGGCCTCCAGCACGCGTGGGGCCAGCTTGTCCTGGGCGAACTGATAGGCGCTGTCACGAACCATGCGCTCTTCTTCAGTGAGCTGCTGGTCGAGCAGCAGCGGGTCGATCCAGTTGAAGCTTGCTTTACCGGCCATGAGCGAATTCCTCGAAATATGGGAACGAAAATATCTTGTGCCTTGATCCTAGGCCTGATCAACCGCGGGGACAAACGAGGATTGCGCACGCTTTAGTGATATTTTGTCACTCCGAAATGGTACAAAACGCCATATTCAACGCCCGAGAAGTGAGGTTAACGTACATGCGCCGCAAGATCCCCAGCACCACGGCCTTGGTCTGCTTCGAAGCGGCCGCCCGCCACGAGAGCTTCACCAAGGCGGCGCAGGAACTGGCCTTGACGCAAGGGGCCGTTTGTCGCCAGATCGGCGGCCTGGAAGCCTTTCTCAATGTCGAGCTGTTCAGGCGTTCTCGCCGCGGCGTAAAGCTGACCGAGGCCGGCCTTTCCTACAGCCGCCAGGTGGCTGCGCAACTCGACGCGGTGGAACGAGACACTTTGTCGGTGATGCGCCAGCAGGGCGCCAACGTGATCGAACTGGCCGTGGTGCCGACATTCGGCACGCAATGGCTGCTGCCGCGGTTGAAGGATTTCCAACAGCGTCATCCGGAAGTCACGGTCAACCTCACCAACCGCACGCGTCCGTTCCTGTTCGCCGATACAGCCTTCGATGCCGCTATCTATTTCGGGGACGCGGACTGGTCCGGCACCCAGTCCCACCGGCTGATGGGCGAAAACCCCGTGCCTGTATGCAACCCGACGCTGTTGGGAGGGCAGGCCAGCCTGGAGGCACAGCGCATCGCCGAGTTGCCGCTGCTGCAGCAAACCACCAGGCCCTACGCCTGGCGCCAATGGTTCGGCAAGCTGGGCATGACCGTGGAACGCGACATGACAGGCCCACGCTATGAGCTATTCTCCATGCTGGCCCAGGCAGCCATGCATGAGATGGGCATTGCACTGATTCCGCCGTTCCTCATCCAGCGCGAGCTGGAGGAGGGCAGGCTGGTCATCGCCAATCGCCAGGCCCTGACCAGCGCCAAGGCCTACTACCTGATGATTCCGGAGCGCAAGGTGGAATCCGCCTCGCTTCGGGCCTTCCGCGACTGGCTGGTAGAACAGGCCGCACGCTATACCGCAACCCACCGTGACGACCTTCATTCCTGACTCTGTAGTCAATTATTTTAAACACCTACAGATATAAGGAATTGTCGCGAATAAACAAACTGTTCCTGCTTATCTGAAAAATGCACTCAAGCCTCCCAACCACGCGGCTTTCAGGGTTTATTTGCGACATCCACGAACGTATCCGCGCAACGCCTACAAAAAATTGCAAATTTTGCCGTAATCTCTGAATTGCCCGCATTTGACGGGCTGCTTTCGAATCGTTGCGACATACGGTCACAGGGTGACTTGTAGTTTTGGCTTCGTATCGCTCCAGAACCGGTTGAAGCCCCTTCGGTTCGTCTGCAAAATGCTCGGCCCGCCCGGGATTCAGGCGGGTTCGTTGCTGAACGGCCGCTCCAGATGCACCACCCGAAGTGCACTGGTTTCAACAAAGACAAAAGGTCACCGCAGGAGACAAAGTCGTGCACATTGGTGTTCCTCTCGAGACGCAGACGGGCGAAACGCGGGTCGCCGCTACCCCGGAAACCATCAAGAAGCTGGTTGGCCAGGGGCATCAGGTCACCGTCCAACGGGGGGCAGGGCTCAACGCCAGCATTCCGGACAGTGCCTATGAAGCCGTTGGCGCCTCCCTGGGCAACGCTGCCGATGCATTCGGCGCGCAGCTGGTGCTGAAGGTCGTCGCGCCCAACGACCAGGAGCTTGCCCAGATCAACAGCGGCAGCCTGCTGGTAGGCATGCTCAACCCGTTCAACAGCGAACTGATCGCCAAGATGGCCGAGCGCGGCATTACCGCCTTCGCCCTTGAGGCCGCGCCACGCACATCGCGCGCCCAAAGCCTGGACGTGCTGTCGTCCCAGGCCAATATTGCCGGCTACAAGGCCGTGTTGCTGGCTGCCCATCACTACCCGCGCTTCATGCCTATGTTGATGACTGCCGCAGGTACCGTGAAAGCTGCTCGCGTGCTGATCCTCGGCGCTGGCGTCGCTGGCCTGCAGGCCATCGCCACGGCCAAGCGCCTGGGGGCGGTGATCGAGGCCTCGGACGTGCGCCCGGCAGTCAAGGAGCAGATCGAGTCGCTCGGCGCCAAGTTCATCGATGTTCCCTACGAAACCGATGAAGAGCGCGAGTGCGCCGAAGGTGTCGGCGGTTACGCCCGCCCCATGCCGGCCAGCTGGATGCAGCGCCAGGCCCAGGCGGTGCACGAGCGCGCCAAACAGTCCGATATCGTCATCACCACAGCGCTCATCCCGGGGCGCAAGGCGCCAACCCTGCTCAGCGCGGAAACCGTCGCGCAGATGAAGCCCGGCGCCGTGGTCATCGACTTGGCTGCCGCCCAGGGCGGCAACTGCCCGCTGACCGTACCGGACCAGGTAGTCGTAGAGAACGGCGTGACCATCGTCGGCCCGACCAACCTACCGGCCCAGGTGGGTGCGGACGCCTCGGCGCTGTATGCACGCAACCTGCTGGACTTCATGAAGCTGCTGTTCGACAAGGACGGCGCGCTGGTCATTAACCTCGAAGACGACATCGTCGCCGCGTGCCTGATGTGCCGCGACGGCCAGGTCGTGCGCAAGAACGGCTAAGGAGCACGACAATGGAAGACATGCTGATTTCCCATGGCATCTACAACCTGATCATCTTCGTGCTGGCCATCTATGTGGGCTACCACGTGGTATGGAACGTCACCCCGGCCCTGCACACGCCGTTGATGGCCGTTACCAACGCCATTTCCGCAATCGTCATCGTCGGCGCCATGCTGGCTGCCGCCCTGACTGTCACCCCTGCCGGCAAGGTGATGGGGACCTTGGCCGTGGCCCTGGCGGCGGTCAACGTCTTCGGTGGCTTCCTGGTCACCCGCCGCATGCTGGAAATGTTCAAGAAGAAAACCAAGAACGAGGCGCAGAAGTAAGCATGAGCATGAATCTGGTAACGCTTCTCTACCTGGTCGCCTCGGTCTGCTTCATCCAGGCGCTCAAGGGGCTGTCGCACCCGACGACGTCGCGTCGGGGCAACCTGTTCGGCATGATCGGGATGGGGATCGCGATCCTCACCACTGTCGGCCTCATCTATAAGCTCGGTGCCGAGTTGGCCACCGCCGGCATCGGCTACGTGATCGTCGGCCTGCTGATCGGCGGTACCGCAGGCTCGATCATGGCCAAGCGCGTGGAAATGACCAAGATGCCTGAACTGGTCGCCTTCATGCACAGCATGATCGGCCTGGCAGCGGTGTTCATCGCCATCGCCGCGGTACTCGAACCGCAATCGCTGGGCATCGTCGCCAGCATCAGCGACCCGATCCCCACCGGCAACCGCCTGGAGCTGTTCCTGGGTGCTGCGATCGGTGCTATCACCTTCTCCGGCTCGGTGATCGCCTTCGGCAAGCTGTCTGGCAAGTACAAGTTCCGCCTGTTCCAGGGCGCACCGGTACAATTCGCCGGCCAGCACAAGCTGAACCTGATCCTGGGCCTGACCACCATCGCACTGGGCCTGCTGTTCACCTTCACCGGCCATTACAGCGCCTTCACCCTGATGCTGGCCCTGGCCTTCATCATGGGCGTGCTGATCATCATCCCGATCGGTGGCGCCGATATGCCGGTGGTGGTGTCGATGCTCAACAGCTACTCGGGCTGGGCCGCGGCGGGTATCGGCTTCTCGCTGAACAACTCGATGCTGATCATCGCAGGCTCCCTGGTGGGCTCGTCCGGTGCAATCCTCTCCTACATCATGTGCAAGGCGATGAACCGCTCGTTCTTCAACGTCATTCTCGGCGGCTTCGGCGCTGATGTAGACGCAGGCGCAGCTGCCGGCTCCAAGGAGCAGCGCCCGGTGAAGTCCGGCTCGGCCGACGATGCTACCTTCCTGTTGAGCAACGCCGACAGTGTGATCATCGTTCCTGGCTACGGCCTGGCGGTGGCCCGCGCCCAGCATGCGCTCAAGGAGCTGACCGAGAAGCTGACCCACAACGGGGTGAACGTGAAGTATGCGATCCACCCGGTGGCAGGTCGTATGCCCGGGCACATGAACGTGCTGCTGGCCGAGGCCGAGGTGCCATACGACCAGGTGTTCGAGATGGAAGACATCAACGCCGACTTCGGCCAGGCCGATGTGGTGCTGGTGCTGGGCGCCAACGACGTGGTCAACCCTGCTGCGAAGAACGACCCCAAGTCGCCTATCGCCGGCATGCCGATCCTCGAGGCGTTCAAGGCCAAGACCATCATCGTCAACAAGCGCTCCATGGCCAGCGGCTATGCTGGGCTGGATAACGAACTCTTCTACCTGGACAAGACCATGATGGTGTTCGGCGATGCCAAGAAGGTGATCGAGGACATGGTCAAGGCGGTCGAGTAACACGCCTCTTCCAGGGCAATTTGCAGCCCATGGCCGGCAAGCCGGCGATAAGGCCCGCACAGCAATTTGAACAGCCCCCGGGAACGACCTTCCCGGGGGCTGTCGCATTTAGATGATCCAGATCAACGGCTCTATTTCCAGCCTTCGCCTACGACCATGGTCGCGGGACGGCACCGGGTGAAATCTCTAGACTGCGCTCCAGTAGCTTCAGTAGCCCGAGATAACAATCCATGTACCGTGATCGTATCCGCTTGTCCTCCCTGCACAGCAAGGTAATGAGTGCGGCTGATGCCGCTGGCCTGATCCAGGACGGCATGACCGTCGGCATGAGCGGTTTCACCCGCGCCGGCGAAGCCAAGGCCGTGCCCCATGCCCTGGCCGAACGCGCCAGGCAATCGCCCCTGAAGATCAGCCTGATGACCGGCGCCAGCCTGGGTAACGACCTGGACAAGCAGCTGACCGAGGCCGGTGTCCTGGCCCGGCGCATGCCGTTCCAGGTGGACAGCACCCTGCGCAAGGCCATCAATGACGGCCATGTGATGTTCATCGACCAGCATCTGTCGGAAACCGTCGAGCAACTGCGCAACCAGCAGCTCAAGCTGCCGGACATCGCAGTCATCGAAGCGGTGGCGATCACCGAACAAGGCCACATCGTACCGACCACCTCGGTGGGTAACTCGGCTAGCTTCGCGATCTTCGCCAAGCAGGTCATCGTCGAGATCAACCTGTCGCACAATGCCAACCTCGAAGGCCTGCACGACATCTATATCCCCACCTACCGCCCGACTCGCACCCCGATCCCGTTGGTGAAGGTGGATGACCGCATCGGCAGCACCGCCATTCCGATCGACCCGGCGAAGATCGTCGGCATCGTCATCAGCGACCAGCCGGACTCGCCGTCCACCGTGCTGCCACCGGACCACGAGACCCAGGCCATCGCCGATCACCTGATCGACTTCTTCAAGCGCGAAGTGGACGCAGGCCGCATGACCAACAAGCTCGGCCCACTGCAGGCAGGCATCGGCAGCATTGCCAACGCGGTGATGTGCGGCCTGATCGAGTCGCCGTTCGAAGACCTGACCATGTACTCCGAAGTCCTGCAGGACTCGACCTTCGACCTGATCGACGCCGGCAAGCTGCGCTTCGCCTCGGGCAGCTCGATCACCCTGTCGACGCGCCGCAATGCCGATGTGTTCGGCAACCTGGAGCGTTACAAGGACAAGCTTGTGCTGCGCCCGCAAGAGATCTCCAACCACCCGGAAGTGGTGCGCCGCCTGGGGATCATCGGCATCAACACTGCGCTTGAGTTCGACATCTATGGCAACGTCAACTCGACCCACGTCTGCGGCACCAAGATGATGAACGGCATCGGTGGCTCCGGCGACTTCGCCCGCAACGCCCACCTGGCGGTGTTCGTCACCAAGTCGATCGCCAAGGGCGGTGCGATTTCCAGCGTGGTTCCGATGGTCAGCCATGTAGACCACACCGAGCACGACGTGGATATCCTCGTCACCGAGCAAGGCCTGGCCGACCTGCGCGGTCTGGCGCCACGCGAACGTGCCCGGGCGATCATCGACAACTGTGTACACCCAGACTACCGCGCTGCGCTCAACGACTACTTCGACCGCGCCTGTCAGCGTGGCGGCCATACCCCGCACATCCTGCGCGAGGCGCTGAGCTGGCACGAAAACCTGGAAGAAAGTGGACGCATGCTCGCCAGCTGATCCACAGCTGTCTTGATTGAACCCTGTAGGAGCGGGCTTGCCCCGCGATTAGGCTGCCCTGCCATCACGTTTTTATGGCAGGCAATGGCTTCGCCCTTGATCGCGGGACAAGCCCGCTCCTACAGACGACCACCACAGTTTCAAAACAGCCCGAACAGAAACTACCAAAAACTGTTCAACTGTACCGGTAAATAACCGGCCTTCCCGCCTCGCAAATTCCTTCACAGTTAAAAAATGCACCAAATCAGTGCTGACCAGTACAGTTGCGCCAATTTCAAGTGCAACAGTCGGGTTAAACAGTTAACTGAGCCATCGCAATACAGATGAACTGTATCTACTGTTCTGGACGACAGAGGAGGATCATTGGCATCAGTTAAATCACTACCTAATGCCGCCACAAGCGGAAGGATGACACATCATGGAACGCACCCTCAGTTCCGACCTGGTTTTTGAAAACAACGCTCAAGCCTCCCACGCTTCGCTGCCTCTGCGCGCCCTGTCGACCCTGCTGCTGTGGCAGCGTCGCGTCTCCAGCCGCCGTCAGCTGGCTCGCCTGGACGCCCGCCTGCTGGCCGACGCCGGTATCAGCGAGTCGCAGCGTTACGAAGAGCTGAGCAAGCCGTTCTGGCGCTAAGCCCGGGCTCGCTGGCCTCGGCCAGCACCCCAGAATTCCTGAAGCCCGTCGCGGGAGACCGCGACGGGCTTTTTGTTTTCCAAGCGTCTGGCATGGGGCTTACAGCCAATACCAATACAGTTTTCGAATAACCAATTAGAACCGAAACAGTTATGCAAAAACTGTCGGCGATGAGCTGCATTGCACTGGCGCGTGATACGCTTCGCTTCAGCCGCTTGGCAAATACCGTGACGAGCCGAGCGACGCCCGATAACCAGAACCACCCCAAGACCCTTACGCAGGAGTCCACGACCATGTCCCGTAACCATTTCATCGGCGCCGCCCTGCTGCTGGCCCTGGCCGGCACTGCCAACGCCTCCAGCTTCGTCGTCACGACTGACGCGGTCGTGCGCGGTGTCGCCGCCTCCACCGACGCGACTTCCGATCTCTCCTCGTCCTTGAAAGACGACAAGGTCGTCCAGGCCGCCCGTGACGATGCCGCGACCTTCGTCGGCAGCGAAGGCGCCATCCGCGGTGCCAAGCTGGAAAGCGCTTTCATTCATATCCGCGAGCAGCAGCCAAGCCTGCAAGCCAGCGACGCGCAACTGGCCCAGGCCATCCTGGCGCTCTGATCCACGACGCTCCAACCCGGATACGCTGGCCTTGGCCGGCGCTTCCGGGGTAGCCTTCGCCGTCCACGTCCAACGTCTCTCGAAAGTCATGCGTTATCTGTTGCCATTGCTGTTCGCCTTCGTCGGCATGGGAAGCGCCCATGCCATGGATGTCACCACCCAGAGCCTGGTCGCCAGCGGTTATGTCACCAGCCAGGTGACCACCGCGCCGTTCGATCGCAAACTGGTCATCCAAGCCCGTGACGATGCCGCGGCCTTCGTCGCCACAGACGGCCTGATCCGTGGCGCACGCCTGCAGGCGGCCCTCAGTTCGCTACGTCATGCCCACCCGCATCATTCTGTCGGCGACCTTGAACTGGCCGAAGCGATTCTCGTCCAATGAATACCCGTATCCTCCGGAGATGCTCCATGCGTAAACCGCTGATTGCCGCCGCCCTCGGCATGCTGCTGCTGGCAGACCTGGCCCAGGCACAAACCCTGGTGGCCACCAGCAATATCATCGTCCGTGCCTTTGGCCGTTCGATCGATTTCACCTCTGATACCACCACCTCCATCCGCGATTCGAAGGTCGTGCAGCAAGCCCACGACGACGCGGCCAGCTTTGTCGCCAGCCGCGGCGAGATCCGGGGCGCCCAGCTCGAAGCCGCCTTCAACACCATTCGCCAGCGCGTCCCCGAAGCGCACGACGCCAGCGACCAGGTATTGGCCGAAGCCATTCTCGCCCTGTGAAGCGCGTGCGTGCCTGGCTGCTGGGCTGCGCCCTGACGCTGCTCGGCACGCCCGCTCTGGCAGATCTGCAGCTCGAGCTGCAGACAACCGGCCTCGACCCTCAGCAGCAGCAGGCCACCCAGGCCCTGCTCGACGAGGCCATGGCGAAACTTCCGCCGCGCTTCAAACAGCAACTGGACCGGCACATCCTGGTCGGCTGGAACGCGCACATGCCTGCCGATGCCTACGGCCAGGCCTCCTTGGTCTCGACGCTCGACCTCAACCGCCGCCTATTGCCCGGCCTGGTCGATGGCAGCGCCGCCCGCGAGCAGACCGGCCGCCCCCACGGCACGGTGCGCCAGGAACTGCTGGCCACGGTGCTCCATGAACTGACCCACATCTACGACCGCGCGCGCCTGTGGCCTGCCGCCGAGCGTCAGCTGATCACTCGTTGCAAGCGCCAACAAGGCAGCCTGGGCAAGATCGGCCTGCCGCAACAGTGCCGCGGCCAGGCAGAACGGCGCTTCACCTTGAGCGATGACCCACGCTTGCTCGATCTGGCCGGCTGGCCGCAGTACGTCGGCCGGCGCGGCGAGCGCGAGCAGCACAACGGCCAGTTCGTGCGCAGCCCCGACAGCTACGAGCTGAGCAGTCCCAAGGAATACATCGCGGTCAACATGGAGTATTTCCTTCTCGACCCGAGCTACGCCTGCCGCCGGCCGGCCCTGAACCAATACCTAAGCGAGCACTTCGGCTGGGCACCGCAGCACACCCCATGCGCCAGCGGCCTGCCGTTCCTCAATGCGGGCAGCGACTTCGCCCGCCAGCCCTTGGGCGAGATCGACCCCGAGCGGGTCTACGAAGTCGACTACCTGTTGGCCGAGGCCAACCAGAACTGGGTCAGCCGCTGGGGCCATAGCATGCTACGCCTGGTCATCTGCGCCCCCGGCCGACCACGCGGCCCGGATTGCCGGCTGGACCTGGACCAGCACCTGGTGCTGTCCTACCGGGCATTCGTCAACGACTTGCAGCTGTCCAGCTGGGACGGCCTGACCGGCGCCTACCCCTCGCGGCTGTTCGTGCTGCCGTTGAGCCAGGTGATCGACGAATACACCAAGACCGAGCTACGCAGCCTGGCCTCGATCCCGCTCAAGCTGACCCGCCAGGAAGTGGAAAGCGTGGTGCGCCAGGCGGCTGAAATGCACTGGAGCTATGACGGCAGCTACTTCTTCCTGTCCAACAACTGTGCGGTGGAGTCGTTGAAATTGCTGCGCAGCGGTACCGGCAACCCGCGTTTCAACGACCTGGACAGCATCATGCCCAACGGCTTGCTGGAGGTGCTCAAGGGACGCGGGCTGGCCGATACCAGCGTGCTCGATGACCCACGCGAAGCCCTGCGCCTGGGCTATCGCTTCGACTCCTACCGCGAGCGCTACCAGGCCATGTTCGACGTCTTGAAAAAGCAACTGCCGATCAAGCAGGACAAGGTCGAGGACTGGCTGGCCCTGGATGCCGAGCAGCGCCGTGTCTGGTTCCCACAGGCCGACCTGCGCACCAGCGCGGCCCTGCTCCTGCTCGAGCAGGCCAGCCTGCGCCGCCAGCTACTGCTGGCCCAGGACGAGGTCAAACAGCGCTACCTCAATGCCACGGCACTCAAGGATGGCAGCATCACCAAGGCCAACGAGACCTTGCAGCAGATGCTCGCCAACAGCGGCTTCCTCAGCCGCCCGGCGGAGCTGCTGGAGGCCAAGGGCTATGGCCTGCCGCAGCCGCAGGAGCGCGAGCACCTGGAAAAGGTCAGCCGCGAACGGCAGGCCCAGCTGCTGCGCCTGAGCACCGACCTGGACAAGGAAGTGCGCGCGCTGCTAGAGCCTTCGCGGGCCAGGGAAATCGCAGCGGTCGAAGCCAACGTGAAACAGATTGGCGAGCACCTGAGGGCGTTGCACAAGGCTGCGGGGGGCCTGCAATTACCATAACCGCCTGTACCGGCCCTATCGCCGGCAAGCCGGCTCCCACCTGTCCTGCGCTATTTTCAAAGGCACCGCCATACCTGTGGGAGCCGGCTTGCCGGCGATTGGTCCCCGCCCAGCCAACCCATCGCTAAAGGCGCTCCTGCGCCTCGCCCGGCAAATCCTCATCCAGGTGCAGCCACGGCAAACGGCTGCTGGTCCAGATATGCCGCCTGGCCTGCACCCGCTCTGGGTGGTCCAGGGTCCCCACTGTCACATCGATGCTCTGCGGACTGCGCGTGGTCACCAATGCCACATGCGCCCCACAGTTGCCGCAGAAGTAGCGGCTGCAACTGGCGGGGGCGACATAACGGTCGGGTGTACCCGCCAACCACCGAAAACCTTCACGGGGCAAGGTGAGCCAGGTTACCACCAGCCCGCCGCTGACCCGCCGACAGATCGAGCAGTGGCAATGGGCGACATCCCTCAACTCGCCCTCCAGACGATAGCGCAGGGCGCCGCAATGGCAGCCCCCCTCCAGTACGTTCGGCATCGGCATGACCTCCGGTCGCCTTGTCCCAGGCGAAAGCTGGCTGAAAGGTTGCGCCCATAGGATAGCCCCACTACCGGCAGCAGACCGGTCAGCCAGGGCACCCGGAATATTCCGCGCCCGGCCCAATCAACAACAACAATGGTGATACCGATGTTTTCCTGTGCCCGCCTTTTCGCTGTTCCCCCCGCTTGCTCCCCGCGCAGCGCCTGACGCGCTGATCCGCCCGAATCGACTTTCCTTTCGCCGCGCCACGCCTGGAGTACTGCCATGCTGACCTTCCTCGGCTTCGCCATGGTCATTTCGTTCATGTACCTGATCATGACCAAGCGCCTGTCGGCCTTGATCGCCCTGATCCTGG
Source organism: Pseudomonas sp. FA-1 (assembly GCF_056856075.1). Taxonomy (NCBI): domain Bacteria; kingdom Pseudomonadati; phylum Pseudomonadota; class Gammaproteobacteria; order Pseudomonadales; family Pseudomonadaceae; genus Pseudomonas; species Pseudomonas sp. FA-1. The sequence continues at coordinate 840,100 of NZ_JBWXTH010000001.1, read as the reverse complement.
TACCGATCCTGTTCGCCCTGTTCGGGGGCTTCTACAGCCATATCGGCCCGATGATGCTCGAAGGCATCAGCAAGCTTGCGCCCACCGGCGTGATGCTGATGTTCGCCATTCTCTATTTCGCCCTGATGATCGACTCCGGCCTGTTCGACCCGGCCGTGCGCAAGATTCTCAAACTGGTCAAGGGCGACCCGCTGAAAGTCTCGGTCGGCACGGCGGTGCTGGCCCTGGTGGTTTCCCTCGACGGTGACGGCGCTACCACCTACATGATCTGCTGCGCCGCCATGCTGCCGCTGTACAGCCGCCTGGGCATGAGCCCGCGAATCATGGCCGGCCTGATCATCCTGGCCGGCGGCGTGATGAACATGACCCCTTGGGGTGGCCCCACCGCCCGCGCTGCCAGCGCCCTGCACGTCGACCCTTCGGACATCTTCGTGCCGATGATCCCGGCCATGGTCTTCGGTGTGTTGGCGATCCTGGCCATTGCCTACATGTACGGCAAACGCGAACGGGCCCGTTTGGGCGAACTCCATTTGCCTACCGACGACATCGATCACAGCGAAATCAGCGTCTCGCAGTTCCCTGAAGCGCGCCGGCCGAAGCTGATCTGGTTCAACGGCGCCCTGACCGCAGCCCTGATGGTGGCCCTGATCGCCGGTGCGCTGCCGTTGCCGGTGCTGTTCATGATCGCCTTCAGCATCGCCATGATCGTCAACTACCCCTGCCTGCAGCAGCAAAAAGACCGCATCGCCGCCCATGCCGGCAGCGTGCTGGCGGTGACCGGCCTGATCTTCGCAGCGGGCATTTTCACCGGCATCCTGTCGGGTACCGGCATGGTCGAAGCCATGTCCAAAAGCCTGCTGGCCGTGATTCCAGACGCTCTGGGACCGTACCTGGCGGTGATCACGGCCATCGTCAGCATGCCGTTCACCTTCTTCATGTCCAACGATGCGTTCTACTACGGCGTGCTGCCCGTACTGTCGGAAGCTGCCAGCCACTACGGCATCAGCCCGGTGGAAATGGCCCGTGCGTCGATCGTCGGGCAGCCGGTACATCTGCTGAGCCCGCTGGTACCTTCTACGTACCTGCTGGTGGCCCTGGCGGGTATCGAATTCGGCGATCACCAGCGCTTCACACTGAAGTGGGCAGTGCTCGTGTGCATGTGCATAATGCTCGCCGCGTTGCTGATGGGCATCTTCCCGTTGTTCAGCAGCCTGTAAGGCGAACCCCACATCGCGATGCGCCCAGCCGGGCGTATCGCCTCTACCACTCGAAGGATTACACATGGAATGGCTGACCAGCCCGGAAATCTGGGTTGCCTTTTTTACCCTTACCGCGCTTGAGATCGTTCTCGGTATCGACAACATCATCATGATCTCGATTCTGGTCAGCCGCATGCCCAAGCACATGCAGCCGCGCACCCGGATCTTCGGCCTGGCCCTGGCCATGATCACCCGCATCATGCTGTTGCTGTCGATCACCTGGGTAATGCGCCTGACCGACGACCTGTTCGAGGTCTTCGGCCAAGGCATCTCGGGGCGCGACCTGATCCTGTTCTTCGGCGGCCTGTTCCTGCTGTGGAAAAGCTCCCAGGAGATCTACCACGGCCTGGAAGGCGAAGACGAAAGCCAGGACGAGCCCAAGGGCGCGGGCGGCAAGTTCTTCTACACCATCATCCAGATCGCCATCATCGACATCGTGTTCTCCCTGGACTCGGTGATCACCGCGGTCGGCATGGTCTCCCATGTACCGGTGATGATCGCTGCGATCATCGTCGCGGTTCTGGTGATGATGCTGTGCGCCGGCACCATCAGCGACTTCATCGACAAGCACCCGTCGCTGAAGATGCTCGCGCTGTCGTTCCTGATCGTGGTCGGTACCGTGCTGATCGCCGAATCCTTCGACGTGCACGTGCCGAAAGGCTACGTCTACTTCGCCATGGCGTTCTCCCTGGCGGTGGAGGCGATCAACATCCGCATGCGCACCGCCTTGGCACGCAAGGAAGGCAAAGAGCACGAGCCAGTGAAACTGCGCAAGGACATTCCGGGTCAATAAGATCAGGAAGCGCAAAACAGAGGGCCCTCCGGGGCCCTTTGTCGTTTCCGGGTCATGACAACGCTTTCATGACAGATATGTTTCAAAAGCTTGCCGAGCATGCGAAGCTGGCGGCAGGTCCGCAAAACAACTAAAGCTTGAGTGAGCCTTGGATAAAAACGCCCACCCCCGGGTACAAGCTCACGGCTTCACCATTGGCCCCGGCCTGGGGCATCGGCAACAAGGGGGGCCTGGAACATGCTGACCCTGCTCAACCTGCTGTCCGCCGTGGCCTTGCTGGTGTGGGGCACGCACATCGTGCGTACCGGCATCCTGCGGGTATATGGCTCCAACCTGCGCCGCGTGCTCAGCCAGAACATGAGCAAGCGTCCGCTGGCCTTCATCGCCGGCATCCTGGTCACGGCCCTGGTGCAAAGCAGCAACGCCACGGCGATGCTGGTGACCTCGTTCGTCGGCCAGGGCCTGATGGTCATGACCCCGGCCCTGGCGATCATGCTCGGTGCCGACGTCGGGACGGCCCTGATGGCGCGGGTGCTGACGTTCGACCTCTCGTGGCTGTCACCGCTGCTGATCTTCCTCGGCGTGATCTTCTTCCTGTCGCGCAAGCAGACCCGCGCTGGCCAGCTGGGCCGCGTGGGCATTGGCCTGGGCCTGATCATCCTGGCACTGCAACTGATCGTCCAGGCCGCCGCACCGATCACCCACGCCCAAGGCGTACGCGTGCTGTTCGCCTCCCTGACCGGCGACATCCTGCTCGATGCCCTGATCGGCGCCCTGTTCGCCCTGGTGTCCTATTCCAGCCTGGCTGCCGTGCTGCTCACCGCCACCTTGGCCGGGGCAGAGGTGATCAGCCTGCCGGTGGCCATCGGTCTGGTGGTCGGTGCCAACATCGGCAGCGGCCTGCTGGCGTTCCTCACCACCAGCATGCAGAACGCCGCCGGGCGCCGGGTGGCCCTCGGCAGCCTGCTGTACAAGCTGATCGGCCTGGTGCTGGTGATCCCGGTGCTGCACCCACTGGTGGACTGGATGGACTCGTTGAGCCTCAGCCCGCAAGAGCTGGTGATCGGCTTCCACCTGCTCTACAACACCCTGCGTTGCCTGATCATGCTGCCCACGGTCAAACCCATGGGCCGCCTGTGCAACTGGCTGCTGCCCGATCGGGACAACGGCAACGGGCAGATCCGGCCCCGCCATCTGGATGCAACCGCCTTGGGCACGCCTAGCCTGGCTCTGGCCAACGCCGCCCGCGAGACACTGCGCCTGGGTGATATCGTCGACAGCCTGCTCGAGGCGATGCTCGGCGCCCTGCGCGGCACCCAGACCGCCTTGCCGCAGCAGGTACGCGCCCTCGGCGAGGATGCCGAGGCGCTGTACAGTGCCATCAAACTGTACCTGGCGCAGATGAGCCGGGAAGACCTCAGCGAGCAGGATAACCGGCGCTGGGCCGAGATCATCGAGCTGGCGATCAACCTCAAGCTTGCCAGCGACCTGATCGAGCGCATGTTGCGCAAGGTCCAGCAGCAGAAGACGTCCCAGCGCAGGGAGTTCTCCCAGGTCGGCCTGGAAGAGCTGACCGGCCTTCAGGAGCAACTGTTGGCCAATCTGCGCCTAGGGTTGTCGGTGTTCCTCAGCGCCGATCCGGAGAGCGCACGCCTGCTGCTGCGCGAGAAACGTCGTTTTCGTGCCCAGGAACGGCGCCTTGCCCATGCCCATGTCAGCCGCCTGCAACGTAAAGTGGTGCAAAGTATCGAGACCAGTTCGCTACACTTGGAGCTGATCGCCGACATGAAGCGATTGAACTCTTTGTTCTGCAGCAGTGCCTATGTGGTACTGGGCGGCGGGGATACGGGCGGGCTTCTGCTCGACAGCGTGCCAGACGAAGCCCGCCTGTCCTGAACTTGCACACCGGAGACCCTCGCTCGCCAATGCGTTGCCTGATGTTCGTTTGCCTGCTGATCTGCAGCCTCCCTTCGCTTGCCCTCGATCGCTCAAGGGTAGAGGGCTACCTGTTGCCCAACGGTTTGCAGGTGATCCTCAAATCCGGCTACGAGCGCGACCACGTGGCGATACGCCTGGTGGTGGGCGTCGGCCTGGATGATTTCGACTGCGACCAGAAAGAGCTGCCGCACCTGCTCGAACACTTGCTGTTCAATGGCATCGACGACACGGGCGAGGGCGGCCTGGAGGAGCGTATCCAAGCCCTGGGCGGGGAGTGGAACGCCTACACCAGCAGCGCCGACACCACCTTCGTGATCGAAGCCCCGGCGCGTAACCAGCGCAAGGTGCTCGACTTGCTGCTGGCGGTGATCCGCGATACGCCCATCGACGCCAAGGCCCTGGCCACGGCCAAGAAGATCATCGAACGCGAGGACGGCGGCCACTACGGCCACCTGCAACGCTGGCTCGACCGCCAGGATATCGGCCACCCCGGCAGCGACCAGCTGGCCGTGGAGCTTGGCCTCAAGTGCCCGGAGCGCTCCAACGTCGATGCCATGACCCTGGAGCAGGTCAAGGCCCTGCGCGAGCATTGGTACGCTGCCAACAACATGACCTTGATCGTGGTCGGAGGCCTCGACCGCCTGCTGCCGGCCTACCTGGAGCGCACCTACGGCGAGCTGCCGGCGAGCGAGCCGGGCGAGCGCAGGAGCCTTGAGTCCGTCAGCCAGCAGGCCGAACAACGCCGCGACCTGACGCGCGGCTGGCTGGGTGACAACGTCAAGCTGCACTGGCTGTTCATCGAGCCGGTACTCGAAGAGGGCCACGAGGCCACCCTGGACGTGCTCTCGCGCTACCTGGAATGGGTCCTTTACGACCAGCTGCGCTTGCGCCACGGCCTGTCCTACGGGCCATCGGTGCGGCGCGAAAGCTTTGGCGATACCGGCATGCTCGCGCTCAACGCAGACCTTGAGCGCCAGGATGTGGACGTCGCAGTCAAAGTGCTGCAGCAGCTGTTCGAGCACCTGCGCGAACACGGCCTGGACCCGGATACCTTCGCTCGCATCAAGGACGCCGCCATTGCCCGTGAAAGCTGGAACACCCAAGGCAACAGCGCCCTGGCCGACTACTACTGGAGCGCGCTCAACAACTACAACGATGGGCGCTTCCTGGACGCAGCGCGCAAGCTGCGCCAGGTCAGCCTCGAGCAGGCGGATGCGGCCCTGCGTGAAATGCTCAAGTCCCAAGGCTACCTGCGCATCGAGAAACCGCTGCTAGGCTATGACGAGCTCTACGGGCTGGTCGCGCTGTTGCTGGGCCTGGTTCTGGCCGGCGGCCTGCTGCGACGTCGACGCCATTCGGCGCCAAAGCCTGGCGACGCTACACGCGAGCCCTGATTTGGCAGTATCCTTGCAACATCATATTGCCAGCTGCGGCCCTATCGCCCCTGTAGGAACGGGCTTGTCCCGCGTCAGGGCCAGTATGGCCCCCTAATTCATGCCCTCTCTGTTGCCCCCATGCCCCCAATACCCCACTTCGTCATCCGTGTGATCGAGCTGCTCAAGCGCTACCCCGGCGTCATCGCGCTGGCCGGTTTCCTGTCCGGTATCGGCAGCTTCATTCTGGTCGACCGCCAGGCCGGCCTGGCCAGCTGGATCGCCGTGCTGATGTTGGTCAGCTGGATCTGGCTGATGCTGGAGAACACCCTTACAGGCCTGTTCACCAAGGTCTTCAAGCGCGAGATCCCGCAACCGCTGCTGCGCTATGCCACGCAGATGATCCACCAGGAGAGCCTGTTCTTCGTCCTGCCGTTCTTCTTCATCACCACCACCTGGAACAGCAGCCAGATGGTATTCACCGGCCTGCTCGCCGCCGCCGGGCTGATCTCGATCATCGACCCGCTGTACTACAAGTGGCTGGCGCCCAGGCGTTGGCTGTTCCTCGCGCTGCACACCCTGACCCTGTTCGCTGCGCTGCTGACCGCCCTGCCGATCATCCTGCACCTGACCACGGCGCAGAGCTTCAAGCTGGCCTTGATCACCGCTATGGCGTTGTCGTTCCCCAGCCTTGCGAGCAGCTTCCCCATCAACAACTGGCGCCGCGCGGTGGCCTTGGTGCTGGTCACCCTCACCGTGGGGGGCGGCGGTTGGCTGCTGCGCTCCTGGGTGCCACCAGCCACCCTGTGGATGACCGAAGTGGCAGTCAGCACCGAAGTGCAGAACCGTCAGCCTGGGGACTCGCTCGATGAAGTCCCCGCCAGCCGCATACGCAGCGGCGGCCTGTACGCCTACACCGCGATCAATGCTCCGCGCGGCCTGAACGAGCGCATCTACCACGTATGGCAGTTGAACGGCAAAGAGGTGGACCGCATCGCTCTGGATATCCATGGTGGGCGCAAGGAGGGCTACCGGGCCTGGACCCACAAGCAGAACTTCCCGCCCAACCCCGTGGGAAAATGGCAGGTGAGGGTGCTGACCGAGGATGGCCAGGTGATCGGCGTGCTGCGCTTCAAGATCATCGAGGATGCGCCAGCACAATGAAATCTGTGGGAGCGGACGGCGCTAGCCACCTGTTCTCTGCGCAGCAGCGCATCCCCAGCGGCACCATTACGCTATGATCTGAGTCGACGCCTCGCGCCCTGTCAGATGCATGGAGCCTATGACCACCCCCAGCGCCACCCTGGACACCAGCAGCCAACCGGCCTGCCTGCGCATTGCCGGTGATTGGACTCTGGCCCACTACGCCGAGCTCAAGCGCGAGAGCGACCAGCTGCGCACGCAATATGGCGACGATGTCATCGCCGACCTGAGCCAACTGGGCCGCCTGGACACCGCCGGCGCCTCGCTGCTGGCCGAGCTGCTCGGCTCCGAGCGCCTCTCGCGCTGCACCGGCGAGCTCCCCGACGCCAGCCGTGCCTTGCTCAAGAACGTCTACTGCTCGGTGCAGGACTACTGCATTCCGGTCAAGGAGCCCGAGCGCCACGTCCTGCTGCTGTTGCTCGAACGCATCGGCTGCGCGGTCGCGACCCTCTGGCAGGATACCCGGCAACTGCTCGGCTTCATCGGCCTGATCCTGGAAACCCTCGCACGCCGGGCCCTGCAGCCCCATCGCTGGCGCGTCACGCCGGTGGTCGCGCACATCGAGCAGACCGGCCTGGACGCCGCGCCCATCGTCGCCTTGCTCACCTTCCTGGTGGGTGCGGTGGTGGCCTTCCTCGGCGCCACGGTGCTGGCCGACTTCGGCGCCACGATCTTCACGGTCGACCTGGTGGCCTTCTCCTTCCTGCGTGAATTCGCCGTGCTGCTGACCGCGATCCTCATGGCCGGGCGCACCGCCAGCGCCTTTACCGCGCAGATCGGCTCGATGAAGGCCAACGAAGAAATCGACGCCATCCGCACCCTCGGCCTCAACCCCATCGAGCTGCTGGTGGCCCCTCGGGTGCTGGCCTTGCTGATCTCCCTGCCGTTGCTGACATTCGTCGCGATGATCTGCGGCATCGTCGGGGGTGCAGTGGTCTGCGCCCTGTCGCTGGACATCTCACCGGCCATGTTCCTCTCGCTGCTGCAAAGCGATATCGGCGTGCAGCACTTCCTCGTCGGCCTGGTCAAGGCGCCGTTCTTCGCCTTCCTGATCGCGGCCATCGGTTGCCTCGAAGGCTTCAAGGTCACCGGCAGCGCCGAGTCGGTGGGCGCTCACACGACCTCCAGCGTGGTCCAGTCGATCTTCGTGGTGATCGTGCTCGATGCCGTGGCGGCGCTGTTCTTCATGGAGATGGGCTGGTGAGTGGCGTACGTGAAGCCGTGATCGAGGCCCGAGGCATCTGCAACCGCTTCGGCAGCCAGAGCGTGCACGAAAACCTCGACCTGGACCTGTACCGTGGTGAAATTCTCGCCGTGGTCGGCGGTTCCGGCAGCGGTAAGTCGGTACTGCTACGCAGCATCATCGGACTGCGCCGGCCCAACGAAGGGCAGGTCAAGGTCTTCGGCCAAGACCTGGCCACGTTGAACAATGAACAACGCTCGCAAGTGGAACGGCGTTTCGGCGTGCTGTTCCAGAAGGGCGCATTGTTCTCCTCGCTGACCGTGACCGAGAATGTGGCCCTGCCGCTGATCGAGCACGCCGGGCTGTCCCGTGCCGACGCCGAGCACCTGGCTGGGGTCAAGCTGGCGCTGGCCGGGCTGCCGATCTCCGCCGCCGACAAATACCCCTCGTCACTGTCCGGCGGCATGATCAAGCGTGCCGCCCTGGCCCGGGCCCTGGCGCTGGACCCGGACATCCTGTTCCTCGATGAACCCACCGCCGGCCTGGACCCGATCGGCGCAGCGGCCTTCGATCAGCTGATCCTGACCCTGCGCGACGCCCTGGGCCTGTCGGTGTTCCTGATCACCCATGACCTGGATACCCTCTATACCATCACCGACCGGGTCGCGGTGCTGTCCCAGAAGAAGGTCCTGGTGGCCGGCCCCCTGACCCAGGTCGAACAGACCGACGACGCCTGGATTCACGAATACTTTCACGGCCCACGCGGGCGGGCGGCCGAGCATGCCGCTGCCAGTGCCGGGCAGGAGCGCTGAACAATGGAAACCCGAGCTCATCATGTCCTGATCGGCCTGGTCACCGTCCTGGTGGTGGCCGGTGCCATGCTGTTCGGCCTGTGGCTGACCAAGTCCAGCGTGGACGACACCTTCAAAGACTACGAAGTGGTGTTCAATGAGGCCGTTTCAGGGCTGTCCCGGGGCAGCCCGGTGCAATACAACGGCATCAAGGTCGGCGATGTCAGCACCCTGCGCCTTGACCCCAAGGACCCGCGCCGGGTACTGGCGCGCATTCGCCTGAGCGCCGATACCCCGGTCAAGGAAGACACCCAGGCCAAGCTGACCCTCGCCGGGGTCACCGGCAACGCGTTCATCCAGCTCAGCGGCGGCACACCGCAAAGCCCGGAGCTCAAGGGCAAGGACGGCAAGCTTCCGGTGATCGTGGCCTCGCCATCGCCCATCTCGCGCCTGCTCAGCGACAGCAGCGACCTGGTGACCAACGTCAACCTGCTGCTGCACAACGCCAACCAGATGTTCTCCGAAGGCAACATCGAGCGCCTGAGCAACACCCTGGCCAACCTGGAACAGACCACCGGCACCTTCGCTGACAACAAGGGCGGCATCAGCCAGGCCATCGAGCAACTGGCCGAAGTGGGCAAGCAGGCCAATGCCACCCTGGCCGAAACCCAGGCCTTGATGCACAACGCCAACGGGCTGCTCGGCAGCGAGGGCAGGCAGGCCTTCGACAGCGCCGAACAGGCCATGCAGTCACTGGCCGAAAGCACCGCAACCATTAACAGCCTGCTCAGGGACAACCGCGAAGCCCTCGACGACGGCGCTCAAGGCCTGAACCAGCTGGCCCCGGCCATCCGCGAGCTGCGCGAAACCTTGAATGCCCTCAAGGGCATCTCCCGCCGCCTGGAAGCAGACCCGAGCGGCTACCTGCTGGGCCGTGACAACAACAAGGAGTTCCAGCCATGAGACCGTCCCTGCGCCTCCTGGCGCTGGCCGCCACGCTGAGCCTGGCCACGGCCTGTTCGATCCTGCCGCAGAGCGAGCCGGTGGACATCTACCGCCTGCCGGTGAATCAGGCTGGCCGCACGGTCCCGCCGTTGGACTGGTCGCTGCGCCTGAACAAGCCGCTGGCCAGCGAAACCCTGGCCGGGCCTCGCATCGCGGTAATCCCCCAGGGCGATGTGATCAGCAGCTACAAAGGCGCGCGCTGGAGCGACCCGGTACCGCTGCTGGTACGCAACCGCCTGCTCGATGGGTTCCAGCGCGACGGTCGGGTGCAGCGCCTGAGCGCCGATGACAGCAACCTGCAAGCCGACTACGAGCTGGTCGGCGAGCTGCAGGCCTTCCAGAGCGAGTACCGTGCCGACGGTGCCGTGGAAGTGGTGATCCGCTATGACGCACGCCTGGTGCAAGGGCGCAGCCAGCGCATCCTCGCCAGCCACCGCTTCGAGGTGCGCCAGCCGCTGGGCGACAAGCAGGTCTCGGCGGTGGTCGGCGGTTTCGGCGCAGCGAGCGATCGGTTGGTAGGGCAATTGGTGGACTGGACGGTAGCCCAGGCCAGCCAGGCTCAGGCGAAGAACCAGTAGCAGACGCAGATCGCCGCAATCACCCCGGCAAGTTCGGCAAGCAGGGCGCAACCTACCGCGTGGCGTACGCGTTGGATGCCCACTGCGCCGAAATACACCGCCAGCACATAGAAGGTGGTCTCGGTACTGCCTTGTACGGTCGCCGCTACTAGTGCAGGGAAGCTATCGACACCGTGGGTCTGCATGGTTTCGATCAGCATGGCGCGCGCCGCGCTGCCGGAGAACGGCTTGACCAGTGCTGTGGGCAGGCCTTCGACGAAGCGGGTATCCAGGCCCATCCATTCGACGGTATGGCGAATACCGTCCAACGCCAGTTCCAGGGCGCCGGAGGCACGCAGCACGCCAACCGCGCAAAGCATGGCGACGAGGTACGGCAGCAGCCCCTTGGCCACGTCAAAACCTTCCTTGGCGCCCTCTACGAACGCTTCATAGACCTTGACCCGCCGTAACGCGCCGACGACCAGGAACACGACGATCACGCCGAACAGCGTCAGGTTGCCGAGGATCGACGACAGGCTGGCCAGCGCCGTCGCCGAGAGGGTGCCAAGAAACGCCATGAAGGCCCCCAGCAAAAGGGCGCCAGGCACCAGGTAGGCCAGTACCACCGGGTCCCAAAGGCGCAGGCGCTGCATTACCGCCACCGACAGCAGGCCCACCAGGGTCGAGGCGCTGGTGGCCAGCAGGATCGGCAGGAACACCAGGGTAGGGTCCATGGCGCCTTGCTGGGCGCGATACATGAAGATGGTCACCGGCAACAGGGTCAGCGACGAGGCGTTGAGCACCAGGAACAGGATCTGTGCGTTGCTCGCCGTGGTGCTGCTGGGGTTGAGGTCCTGCAGGGCGCGCATGGCCTTCAGGCCGATGGGCGTGGCCGCGTTGTCCAGGCCCAGGCCATTGGCGGCGAAGTTCATGGTGATCAGGCCCAGGGCAGGGTGGCCAGGCGGCACTTCGGGCATCAGCCGGGCGAACAGCGGGCCCAGAATCCTGGCCAGCCATTCGACGATGCCGGCCTGTTCGGCGATCTTCAGAAAGCCCAGCCAGAGGGTGAGGGTACCGAACAGCAGGACCATGACCTCCACCGAGAGCTTGGCCATGGCGAAGATGCTCTCGACCATCGCGGCGAAGATGCCGGCGTTGCCACCCACCAACCATTGGGCCAGGGCGGATACTGCCGCCACCAGGAAAAAGCCGAGCCAAAGGCCGTTGAGCATCCGTGTGTTCCCCCTGAAAAATGCTCCGAATGATAGCGGAATTGCAGGGTGGCTGTACCGGCCCAATCGCCGGCGAGCCGGCTCCCACAGCCTCTGAAAACAGCGCTGGACAGGTGGGAGCCGGCTTGCCGGCGATTGGGCCAGTACCGCCAACACTGATTTTCCTGTAGCCAACAAAAAGCCCCGACCAGGCGGGGCTTCTTGCACAACACACTGAACGCCTTTAAGGGTTCTGCTGGGCCGCTGGGGTCGGCTTGCCAGCCGCCACCACCGCCTCATGCTTGTTACCGGCCATCAGCGAGCTGTAGTAGCGCTCGCCCTTGGCAGCGTCGTACATGCCTTCCCAGCGGGCGACCACCAGTGCCGCCAGGGCGTTGCCGATCACGTTCAGGGCGGTGCGGGCCATGTCCATGATGCGGTCGACACCGGCGATGAAGGCCAGGCCTTCCAGCGGGATGCCCACGCTGCCCAGGGTCGCCAGCAGTACCACGAAAGAAACACCCGGTACACCGGCGATACCCTTGGAGGTGACCATCAGGGTCAACACCAGCAGCAGCTGCTGGCTCCAGGACAGGTCGATACCGTACAGCTGGGCGATGAAGATGGCCGCGATGCTCTGGTACAGGGTCGAACCGTCCAAATTGAACGAGTAACCGGTCGGGACCACGAAGCTGCAGATCGACTTCGGCGCACCGTAGGCTTCCATTTTCTCGATCACCCGCGGCAGCACGGTTTCCGAGCTGGAGGTGGAGTAGGCCAGGATCAGCTCGTCTTTCATGATGCGCATGATCTTGATGACCGAGAAGCCGAACAGGCGCGCCACCAGGCCCAGCACCATGAAGGCGAAGAAGGCGATGGCGAAGTACACCAGCAGTACCAGCTTGGCCAATGGCAACAGCGAGGCGAAGCCGAAGTTGGCGACGGTCACGGCGATCAGGGCGAACACGCCGATCGGGGCATAGTTCATGATCATGTGGGTGACCTTGAACATGGTCTCCGACACGCCCTGGAAGGTACGGACCAGCGGATCGCGCAAATCGCCCGGCAGGCTCGACAGACCCAGACCGAACATCACCGAGAAGAAGATGATCGGCAGCATCTCGCCACGGGCCACGGCCGCGAAGATGTTGGACGGAATCAGGTTCAACAGGGTCTCGATGAACGCATGCTCATGCTGCACTTCGGCCGCGGTGGCCTGGTACTTGGAGATGTCGACGGTACCCAGGGTGCTCATGTCGATGCCGGCACCCGGATGGAACAGGTTGGCCAGTACCAGGCCGACGACGATGGCGATGGTGGTCACCACCTCGAAGTAGACGATGGTCTTCAGGCCGATACTGCCCAGTTTCTTCGCGTCGCCAACCCCGGCGATGCCCACGATCAGCGACGAAATCACGATCGGGACGACGATCATCTTGATCAGGCGAATGAAGATGTCACCGGCTGGCTGCAGGACATTACTGATCCACCATGCCTTTTCTGCACTGAAATGGTTCAGCAGCGCGCCGATCGCAACGCCAAGGACGAGTCCGATGAGGATCTGCCAGGCGAGGCTCAGTTTTGCCTTCTTCATGTCATTACCCTTTCTTTTAATGGTCATGGGTGCCAGGCGGAAAAACGCATCCCAGAGCCTTTGGCAGCACATTGGGCAACGTTGGGCTTCCGTCCGGCGACGCCATCGAAGGTCACCGCAAGCGAGCGTCTGGGCGCTCGGGCCAGCGAAAAAGGCGGCAACTATTGCGACGGGAAGAGGGGCAGTCTAATGCCGGAAACGACTACCCCATGCCGAATCGGCATGAGGCTCGGAGGCAAAAACGAGCATCTGAGAGGGTTGGGCTTCCTGCGTTCGGATTTCCGAACAAGACCAAAGCGCCATTTTTCGGCAGATTTGACAGTGGTCATTTGGATGTTCCGACGCTTTGTTCGACAATCCGAATGGCGCCGAATAGGGCTGCACGGCGATGCACCTTGAGGAAAAAAATTTCGATGTACGGTCGAGGCAAAATGTGCCTCGGGATGAAAAAGCCAAACAATCGGCCCTTTCCTATATAGGCGCCTCGGAAGTCCGGCCTGGCACTTGTGTCGCCTGACACGCCGGCCATGACTTCCGATGCCGCCTTACCTGACCCGGCCCATGACGGAGGTACTCCCTGTACCCCTAGGCCACTCCGATCCTGAAGCAATCAGAACAGCCCGGCCCCCTGGTCATGCGCCACCCCTCCTCGGAGCGGCGCACCATAGAAGCCTGAAAGATAAAAAGGTTCAGCTTCTATCTGGTTACAAACCACGACCTTCGGTCAGTACCACTTCGGGTCGCGCTTGAGCTGCTCACGCAGCATGGCTTTCATGCCCTCGTCTGGGTCACCCAGCCAACGGTATTGCGCGTGGCGGGTAGGCGATTTGTCCGAAGGCAGGCCTTCGGGCACTTCAACGAGCATCCCGTAGGCATCATCCATGTCCCAACTGAACGCCACTATCAGGCGCTTGTAGGTGCAGTTGCTCTCGGATTCGCACAAGGGCCCGACCAGGTACTTGTCGCCATTCTCGGTAACGGCCGACATCTGCTCTTGAGAGCTGCCGCTGAGGTTGATCACCCAATCGGGCAGGCGTTCCTCGTCTTTTATGGTGTCCTGCCAGGTTTCTCGATATTCGGGGTCCGAACCGAGCAGTTGGCTGGCCCGGACCTGGCCGTCATTGGCCGCCATCGCCGCCGCGCTGCCGCCCAGAAGCAGGGCGGTAGCCAGGGCGTTGCATAGCATCCGGCTCATGCTCAACCTCTACCGCGTCCGAAGAAGAAGGAAGCCACGAACAGGACCAGGAAGACGATGAACAGGATCTTCGCGATACCCGTGGCGGCGCCGGCAATACCACCGAAGCCCAGCACGGCGGCGACAATGGCAATGATCAGGAAAGTGATGGCCCAACTCAGCATGATGGTTCTCCTTTCTTTTTCGAAATCTGTCCGGTCAGAACACCCAGCGTTCCTGAATGGCGACGCTCTCCAGGGTGTCGGACGAAACTTTTTCCGCTGGCAGCGGCGATGCCGCTCTCACCAGGGTGTTGGCACGAGTCGACTGCAACTGCGTCAACAATGCGGTCTGCGCCGCGACCTGCTCGGCGAGCCGTGAGGTCTGCCAGCTGTAGTAGAACTGGCCAGCGGCGAGCGTCAGCAGCAGGGCCAGGCCGAGGTACAGGCACTGGCGCCAGGGCAGTTCGGCGGTCTGCGAGCGGTTGACGGATTGGCGATTCATGCCGGCTCCTCCTGCTGTGTTTTTTATTCGAACCTGACAGGGAAGTTGCAGCCTGCATGCCAGCCCGGGCACTCTTTTAAAATCCTTTTATTTCAATGAGTTAGGCAAATTGGAAAACCTTCGTGGGCACGTATCCTGCACGATGGCCTTTTCAAGGTCGTGCGTTTTGCACGATCAGCCTTCGACTTTACTGGCCACTTTCAACAGGTCCGCGTCCACTCCTCTTACGCCGATGATCTGGCGTGCCACTTCGACGGCGATGGTTTTCTGCTCACTGCTGACCACCTCGCCTGAAAGGCGCACCAGGCCTTGTTCGCTGGCCACCTTGAGGTTGAGGCCGTCGAGGTTTCGGCTGAAGCGGTAGCTTGCCTGGATCTTGTCGACGATCCAGTTATCGCTCGGCTGCGGCCCGGTCGGCGCATCCACGGGTTTTTCCCGGGCCTTGGCCATGGCCGCGCTGTCCAGGCTGACGAGGTTGTTGACCAGATGCACCCCTTCGGTGGTACGCGCCAGTACGCCGGCAAGCTCCTTGGCCTCGGCGCTGTCGACCTTGCCGCGTAAAGTCACCACGCCCTCACGGCTCTCCACTTCGATCGGTGCGTTCTCGGTGACCGTGCTCCAAAGCAGTCGGGCGCGTATGACCGCAGCCAGCGTCGCGTCCTCCAACCGCTGGGCATAGGCGCGCAGTTCCAGCGGGCGCTCGACGAGTTGGGAGTTGACCCGCAGCTGGTTGTCGACCTGCTCGATACCACGGGTCGCCAAAGCGACATGCTCGGCCAGCTGGCGCTCCACCTCGTTCTCCACCTCGCCGGACAGCGTGGCGTTGGGCCCATCCACAGCCACCTCGATACGGAACGGGTTGAGCACCCGGTTGAGCGCCAGAGCCGTTTGCAGCGCACCTTCGAGGCGGGCGTTTTGCGCGGTATCGGCCAAGGCAGGCGTAAGCATGGGCAACAACAAGGCTGCCAGCAGGGCGGTTCGAGGGAATACAGGCATGGGAGCACCTCCTTTCGTGGCAAAAATTGAAGATCGTCGCAACTGCCATGCCAGTCGCATGGTCTGTCAAAACGCCCGATCTGTTTCGCATCGGTGAACGAACAGGCCAATGGCTAGCATGCAAACGACAGATTCCTTCAGAATGGACCATGCAACTTGCCCGATTTTTCCGACACTAATTGAGATCAATCCCGAAGGAGCGTAGGAAAATGGAATCAGCCCAGGACAACCAAGGCCGCATTCTGCTGGTGGATGATGAATCCGCAATCCTGCGAACCTTCCGCTACTGCCTCGAAGATGAAGGCTATAGCGTGGCCACGGCCAGCAGCGCTGCCCAGGCCGATGCCTTGCTGCAGCGCCAGGTGTTCGACCTGTGCTTCCTCGATTTGCGCCTGGGCGAAGACAACGGCCTCGACGTACTCGCCCAGATGCGCATCCAGGCCCCCTGGATGCGCGTGGTCATCGTGACAGCCCACTCCGCGGTGGACACCGCGGTGGATGCCATCCAGGCCGGCGCCGCCGATTACCTGGTCAAGCCATGCAGCCCGGATCAATTGCGCCTTGCCACCGCCAAGCAGCTGGAGGTCCGCCAGCTGTCGGCACGCCTGGAGGCGCTGGAAGGCGAAGTACGCAAGCCCAAGGACGGCCTGGACTCCCACAGCCCAGCGATGATGGCAGTACTGGAAACCGCCCGGCAGGTGGCGAGCACCGATGCCAACATTCTCATCCTCGGCGAGTCAGGCACCGGCAAGGGCGAACTGGCACGCGCCATCCACGGCTGGAGCAAGCGAACGCGCAAGGCCTGCGTGACCATCAACTGCCCGTCGCTGAATGCCGAACTGATGGAAAGCGAACTGTTCGGCCATACCCGCGGGGCCTTTACCGGCGCCAGCGAAAGCACCCTGGGGCGGGTCAACCAGGCCGACGGCGGCACCCTGTTCCTCGATGAGATCGGCGATTTCCCCCTGACCTTGCAACCCAAGCTGCTGCGTTTCATCCAGGACAAGGAATACGAGCGGGTCGGCGACCCGGTCACCCGCCGCGCCGATGTCCGCATCCTTGCCGCGACCAACCTCAATCTCGAGGAAATGGTCCGCGACGGGCGCTTCCGTGAAGACCTGCTCTATCGCCTGAACGTCATCACCCTGCACCTGCCGCCGCTGCGTGAGCGCAGCGAAGACATCCTTACCCTGGCCGAGCGCTTTCTGGCCCGCTTCGTCAAAGAATACGCACGCCCGGCCCGGGTGTTCAGCGACGAGGCGCGCACGGCGCTGCTCAACTACCGCTGGCCTGGCAACATCCGGGAACTGCGCAACGTTGTGGAACGGGCGAGCATCATCTGCCCACAGGAACGGGTGGAAATCGCCCACCTGGGCATGGCCGAAGCGCCCACCAGCAACGCTCCGCGTATCGGCGCCGCCTTGAGCCTGGACGAGCTTGAGCGCGCGCACATCGGCGCGGTCCTGGCAGCCAGCGATACCCTGGACCAGGCGGCCAAAACCTTGGGTATCGATGCCTCGACCCTGTACCGCAAGCGCAAGCAGTACAACCTATGAAATGGCCGATGAAGCTGCGTACGCGGCTTTTCCTGAGCATCTCGGCGCTGGTCAGCGTCGCCTTGCTTGGTCTGTTGCTCGGGCTGGTGAGCGTGGTGCAGATGGCCACCGTTCACCAGCGGCTGGTGGAGGAAACCACGCGAACACTGGAGATTGGGCTGAAGCTGCGGCAAAACCTCGGTGAGCAGTTGACCCTGATTCTCGACGAAAACACCGACTCGCGCAGCCTGCTGGCGTTGCAGGAAGATTTCCAGTCCCTGCTCAACCAGGACCTGGCCGAAGGCGCAGAACGTACCGCTTTCAGCAAGACCAGCAGCAACTACCAGGCGTTTCTCCAGGCCTACCGAGACAGTACGGCACCCGCGCGAAACATGAGCCCCGACCTGCCGCTGGGAGCTGCCTTCCACCAGGTCCGCAACGACCTCATCGACTCCCACAGGCAGGCCCTTGAACACATCACCAGCGCAGAGGCCCATACCCGCGATCGCGCCTTGCTGGTCAGTGGTCTGCTCAGCCTGCTTGGCCTGGCAGTACTGGTACTGGGGTTCGCCACCGCACACAACATCGCCCAGCGCTTCGGCCAGCCGATCGAGGCCTTGGCCAAGGCCGCCGACCAGGTCGGCCAAGGCAACTTCGATGTCACCTTGCCGGTCACCCAGGCCAGCGAGCTCAACCAGCTCACCCGGCGCTTCGGGCTGATGGCCGATGCCTTGCGCAAGCACCAGGCTACCAATGTCGATGAATTGCTGGCCGGCCAGCAACGCCTTCAGGCAGTGCTCGACAGCATCGACGACGGCCTGCTGATCATCGACCGCCAGGGTTGCCTGGAGCACCTGAACCCCGTGGCCCAGCGCCAACTGGGCTGGGATGCTGGCCGAATTGGCAGCGGCCTGGCCGAGGCGTTGCAACGCCCCGAACTGGAGCAGCAACTTCGCCAGGTCTTGCGCGGCGGTAGCCTGGACCGGCCGCCCGATGACCTGAGCATCGAAATAGACGAGGAGACCCGGCTGCTGACCTACAGCCTTACGCCGGTCTGCCACCCACAGGGGCCAATCCTGGGCGCCGTGATGGTGCTGCATGACGTTACCGAGCAACGTGCCTTCGAACGGGTTCGCAGTGAATTCGTCCTGAGAGCCTCCCACGAATTGCGCACGCCGGTCACCGGCATGCACATGGCCTTCGGCCTGCTGCGCGAGCGCGTGAGCTTTCCACCCGAAGCGCGAGAGAACGACCTGCTCGAGACCATTGGCGAGGAAATGCAGCGCCTGACCCAGCTGATCAACGACCTGCTCAACTTCTCCCGCTACCAGAGTGGCCTGCAGAAGCTGGAGCTGGCCCCTTGCGCCATCGACCAGTTGCTTGAGCATGCTCAGGCGCGCTTCGCCGAGCTGGCCGCGCAGAAGGAGATCGAGTTGTTCATCGACCTGGAGTCGCCTTTGCCACGTATCCAGGCGGATGTGGCCCAACTGGACCGAGTATTGGACAACCTGCTGCACAACGCCATCCGCCATACCGCCAGCGGCGGGCGCATCCGCCTGCACGCGCGGCGGCATGCCGAACGGGTGATCATCGGGGTCGAGGACAACGGCGAAGGCATCGCCTATGGCCAACAAGGCCGAATCTTCGAGCCGTTCGTCCAGGTCGGTCGCAAGAAGGGCGGTGCCGGGCTTGGCCTGGCCTTGTGCAAGGAAATCGTCCAGCTGCATGGTGGCCGCATGGGCGTGTACTCCCGGCCTGGGCAGGGCACCCAGTTCTACATGGCCTTGCCTGTCTAGTGTGGTGTTATTTGTGAAACACCACACTCGGCTACCTGCGGTTGCGCCGCTCGCGGGTGACGAGCACGGTGAACTGGCGGGCGGTGAGTGGGTGAGCGAACAGCCAGCCCTGGCCGTAATTGACCCCTTCGCTGTTGAGCAGTACCGCCTGATCTTCGCATTCGATGCCCTCGGCGATCACCCGCAAGTGCAGGGAATGGGCCATGCGGATGATATGCGGCGCTACGCCACTGCTCGCCGCATCGTGGCCCAAGGCATCGACGAAGGCCTTGTCGATCTTCAGACAGTCCACCGGCAGGGTCTGCAAGTAAGCCAGGCTGCAGTAGCCGGTGCCGAAGTCGTCGATTAGCACCTGATGGCCCACGGCCCTCAGGGCCTGCAGGTTGTTACGCGCCACCACCACATCGATCAGGCCACGTTCAGTCACTTCGAAGGCTATCTGGCTGGCAGCCACCCGGTGATGCGCCAGTAGCCGGGCCGCCACCCGGCCGATACGGGGGACCATGACATCGCACGCTGCGAGGTTAACCGAGATATACAGTTCAGGGTTGGCCCGCAGCAACTGGCTCAGCTGCTCCAGTACCCGCTGCAGGACGAAGTCGGTTATCTGGCGGATCTGCCCGGTGTTCTCGGCCAAGGGGATGAACAGCTCCGGGCTGGTCAGGGTGCCATCGGGCCGTAGCCAGCGCACCAGCGCCTCGGCACCGACGCAGCGCCGGCTGTTCAATTCGAAGATCGGCTGGTAGAGCACCTGCAACTCTCCCCGGCGCAGGGCGTTCTGCAATTCCGAACTCATCGATCGCCGTTGCAGAATCAGCTGCAGGACCAGCCAGCCGATGCAGCACGCCAACACCAGGCTGCCAGGGAACAACAGCCAGAGCATACCGTTCATTTTCAGGGGCAGGCTTGCTCGCGGCGCGATCAGCACCAGTTGGTAGTCCGGCGATTTGGTCTGCATGTAATAG
This sequence comes from Pseudomonas sp. FA-1, assembly GCF_056856075.1. Classification (NCBI taxonomy): domain Bacteria; kingdom Pseudomonadati; phylum Pseudomonadota; class Gammaproteobacteria; order Pseudomonadales; family Pseudomonadaceae; genus Pseudomonas; species Pseudomonas sp. FA-1. Next base: position 820,223 of record NZ_JBWXTH010000001.1, on the reverse strand, counting down.
AGCAGCCGGTCATCCTGTTCCACCAGGGGCTGGCGCGACGGCGGCGGCCAATCAGCCGCCGGCGGCCAGCGCTGGGGCGGGCCAAGCACCGGGATGGCGCGGCTGCCGTGGTCGAGGACCACCAACACGCTGCTGCCCAGGGGCAGGTCGACCACATCGGTGAGGTGCCCCCGCGAAGTGGAGACCAGGAACTTGCCCCGGCCAAGCATCAACGCCGCCAGGTTCTCGTTAGGCTCAGTGGAGGTATTGAGCCAATAGCTGTAGGTCGGCCCTTGGATGTCCGGGGCCCGGAATGGCTCGATGGCTCGTTCGCCGCCGCGGTTGGAGCACGCTTCGGCACCATCGACGTACGCCGCCTCATAGATGAAACGCGAACTCAGCCCCACTTGCTGCAACGCGGCGATCATTGCGGCATCGCAACCACGCAACGGTTGCGCCTGGAGCTGGTCGACCCCTTCGCGCAGTTGCCCGAAGATCTGTTCCAGCCGCTCCAGGAAACGCTCGCCCCGGGCATTCATCTGCGCGCTTTCGTTCTGCTTCACCTGCTGGAAGGCCACGCCGAGGCTTGCCGTGAGCAACAGGACGGCGCTGGAAAATGCGGCCAGCCCAGCCAGCATCCAGGGACGGTGGAAAAATTGACGCAGTGCCGCAAGGAACGCTGACATCGCAGACATCCAGTTGATTACCAAGAGGTATAGCAACTGTGCACGCGGTCAGCGTTGCCGTTGGGCGCAATCCCGGCCCGTTCGGGGCAATAACCGATCAGCGTGTGCGGTTGAGCACCTGCAGCATGGCGGCGGTCTGGGCGTCAGGCATGCCATCGAAGCGCTGCGGGCGGAAGCGCATTTGGAAAGCCGCGATTACGTGACGGGTGGACACATCCAGCTCGCCGGTCTGGTCGATGGCGTAGCCGAAGCGTGCCAGCTGCTGCTGATACCAGGTGATCGTCGGTGGGTTGACGCTGAAGTAGGCCTGCTGGCGAGCCACCGCATTGGCCTCTGGCCACACGCCCAGCCCAGCATCGGCCAGGCGTTTCCAGGGGAACATCGGCCCCGGGTCGAGCTTGCGCAACGGTGCGATGTCGCTGTGGCCAATGATGTGCCGGGGGTCGATATTGTTGCGCTTGACGATGTCCTTGAGCAGGGCGATCAACGCCTGGACCTGCGCCTCGCTGTAGGGGTGCCAGACTCGCCCGTTGGGCGTGTCGGTGTAGCCTGGGTTGACGATTTCAATGCCGATGGAGCTGGAGTTCAGCCAGGTGCGGCCTTGCCATTGGCTATCGCCGGCATGCCAGGCCCGGCGGCTCTCGTCGACCAGCTGGTAGACCGTGGCCGGCCCGTCGCCGATCAGGTAGTGGCTGCTAACCTCGCCATGGGTCAGCAGGGCCAGGGAGCGTTCCAACGAAGCGTTGGTGTAGTGCAGGACCACGAACTGGATACGGCTGTCGTGGTTGACCGAAGGGTGATTGCGGTCGATGCGCAAGCCAGTGGAACAGCCCACAAGCAACAAGAGCAACAGCCCGCCAAATAGCGTTTTCATGAAAGAGGGCACATCAATGATTGCGTAAGCGCTACAGTATAACGTGCCCCCTGGTCCGGTGCTTCAGTAAGCGACCATCAGCGGGTGCACATGACAAGGAATTCCAGCGAGTTGTCACCACTGCTTCCGTTCTTGTCGACCAATTGGGTCATCACATCGACTTTGGCCACCACGGGTTTACCGATGACCTTGGCCTGCCCATACAGCTGCCGGTCGTAATCGCTCGCATCGATGGGGGACACACTGCAAAAGCCGGGGTCCTGGTGAACGAGACGCTTGTTCAGATGAAGCTTGTACAAACTGAAGTAGTTTGGCTGAGGCTGGTGCTCGACCTTCACGATCCATTCCGGCCATTGCCGAAGAACCGTACCATCCGCCGCCACATGGGCGGTGAACAGGTGTTCCTTGGCCACTACGGAAGTCTGAATACCCAGACCGATTACCAATGCTGCAAGCCCTTTGGTGATTTTCATCAGCTACTCCTGTCTGATCAACGCGCCGTCGCCTGACCATCAGGCATACGGCAGGCAATTGTCAGACCGAGACAGGTGTCAGTTGCAGTACATATCTATGCCTGTTCCACCCGGTTGCGCCCCTGGTCCTTGGCGCGGTAGAGCGCGGCATCGGCACGCTTGAGCACCTGGTCGGCGCGCTCACCGACGCGGAACGCACTGAAACCGATGGAGGTGGTGATGACCACCCGTTCTCCCTTGAAGTGGAACGGGCAGGCCTCGACCGTCGCCCGCAGCACCTCTGCCAGCTTGGCGCCGACCTCCGGAGCGGTCTGCGGCAGCAGCAGAACGAACTCCTCCCCGCCGAAACGGGCAATGAAGTCCTGCCCACGCAGGCGTTTGCGCAGCTGGCTCGCGACGATCTTCAGCACTTTGTCCCCGGCCAGGTGGCCATAGCTGTCGTTGATGCGCTTGAAGTGGTCGAGGTCGAGGATCGCCATCAGCAGGTTGCCGCCTTGGGTCTGCCATTTCTTCACTTCCTGCTCCACACGCTCCGACCAGGCCGCGCGGTTGGGCAGGCCGGTCAGGGGGTCGAGCAGGGCCTTCTGGCGCTGCTCCTCCAGGTGCTCGCGATAGCCGTGAGCTTCCTGCTCCATGTTCTGCACGCGCTCGGCCAGGCCTTGCAGGCGGCTCGCCAGCTCCTGTTCACGGCGGTCGCGCTCGTGCTGGTGTTCGTCCATGGTGGACAACAGGCCTTCCAGGCGGGTCTCCAGCACGCGCTTGAGGCTACCCAGGTCAGCCGCGCCCTGGACGCTGCTCTGCAGCCCGTCGACCTGCTCACGCAACTGGTGATCCAACTGGCGGGCAGCGCTGCTGTTGTCGGCATGCCCGGCACTGGCCTCGTGCAGATGGCTCTGGAAGGTGGCCAGGCGTTCGTTGAGCTGTTGCAGGTAGGCCTCGAATTCATGCTGGCCGCTGTCGGTGATCGCCAGCATCAGCACGGCCAGGTCATCCAGTACCGGGATCAGCTCGTACCAGTTCAGCCCCCGTGACACCCGCTCACGCATGGCCTGCGCCTGGGCCTTGTAGGGCTCCGGCAGGCTCAGGTCATCGAGCAACCCGATCAACGTCTGCTCGATGTGCATGGCAACCATGCTGTAGGGCGGTTCGACGGCATCGGGCAGGGCGAAGGAGCCCTCGCCGGGGCCATCCAGAGTTGTCATCGGCAAGGCCTCTGGCGCCTCGACCTCGACCGGTTGCGGTTGCAGCTCTGGCGCCGGGGGCTGGGTGGCAGGTGCCAAGACCATTTCTTCCGAGGGCGTCATCGGGTCGATGGGCTGCGCCTGCGCGTCTGGCTCGTCCAGGGGAGGGGTTGGTTCTTGCGGCTCAGCCAAACGTTGCAGGGCATCCACGTCGACCGGAAGCGAAGGTTCACTTGGCGGTTGAGGTGCGGGGTCGACATGAGTGACATCTACCGATGCGGCGGCGGGCTCCGCCTCGGCCTCACGACCGCCAAACAGCCGCTGGAGAAAGCCTGGCCGTATGTCTTCGTCCGGTCGTTGCAGCGCGCTCAACGCCCGCCCCTGCAGACCACTGAGCTCGCTCAGCAGGGGCGGTAACTCGCGGGATTGGCTGACACCCACCTCAAGCTTCTTGGACAGCTTTTTCAGCGGGCGAGCCACCTCGCCGGGCAACGACAGGCCCTGCAGCTGGTCAACCAACGCTGTCAGCGCCTCGCTGACCTGGGTCATGCGCGTCTCGCGGCGCTGCTCGGAGTCGAGCACGGCCTTTTCCAGGCGTGGCAGCAGCCCTGCCAGGCCAGCATCCATATTGTCGCTGCGGATGACTTCGCGCAGCTCCTTCATGCACTGGTCGACAGTCTTGTCGCTACCCTCGGCCGCCAAGGTGCTGCGCACCAGACCACGACGCAACAGGTCCAGGCGAGCCTCCCAGCGGCGCTCGAGCTGCTCTTGTCGTTCAATGCTCTTGAGGTACTTCTCTTTCCAGCGCTCGCCTTCGTCTGTCATGCCTGAATCCGCGAACCGGTGATGGCAACTAGCCCAAAACCGGCAGCGTATCCACAGTCAATGCATCAGGCAAACGAATCTCGACGGCAACCGGAAGGTGATCGGAAATCGGCTGGGCCAATACCTCGACCCGTTCCAGGGTCAGGCTTGGGCTGAGCAGGATATGGTCCAGGCAACGCTGCGGGCGCCAGCTGGGGAACGTAGCCTCGACCTGGGGGGCGACCAGCCCAAGGTCACGCAGCGGCGAATGCTCGAGCAGGTCGGTGGCGTGGGTGTTCATGTCTCCCATCAGCACCTGGTGGCGATAGCCGCCAATCAACTCGCGCACGTAGGCCAGTTGCCGGGCACGGGTCTTGGCACCCAGGGCCAGGTGCATCATCACCACGATCAGAGCATCGTCGCCTTCGCCGAAACGTACCAGGATCGCACCGCGGCCGGCAGGACCGGGCAGGGGATGGTCCTCCAGGTGCTGGGGCTTGAGCCGGCTGAGCACACCATTGCTGTGCTGTGCGAAACGGCCCAGGTTGCGGTTCAATTGCTGGTACCAATAGGGGAAGGCACCGAGCTGGGCCAGGTGTTCGACCTGATTGATATAACCCGACCGCAGGCTGCCGCCATCGGCTTCCTGCAAGGCCACCAGGTCGAAATCGGCAAGCAGGTCGCCGATTTTCTGCAGGTTGCCGGCACGCCCGTTGTGCGGCAGCAAGTGCTGCCAGCTGCGGGTCAGGTAGTGCCGGTAGCGCTCGGTGCTGATGCCCACCTGGATATTGAAGCTGAGCAACCGCAGACGCCCGTCCTCAGGCAGGCCAGGGGCCTGCAGGTGGTGTTCGTTGACCTGCGGTTGTCGCAGGCCAACCAGACGGGTGGACCGAAAGCGGTTCATGGGCAACGCCGCTTACTTGGCGGCGCGCTCCTTGGCGATCAGCTGGTCGGCGACATCCAGCACGCCTTCCGGCCCGCCGGCGGTACCCAGGTCGAAGCGGTACTTGCCGTTGACCACCATGCTCGGCACGCCGGTGATTTCGTATTTCTTCGCCAGGTCCTTGGCCTGCTGCACCTGGCCTTTGATGGCGAAGGAATTGAAGGTGGCGAGGAACTTGCCCTTGTCCACACCCTGGGTGGCCAGGAAGTCGGCCATTTCCTCAGGCTTGGTCAGGCGCTTGCGCTGGTTCTGGATGGCATCGAAGACCGCGGCGTGGACCTTGTGCTCGACACCCATGGCTTCGAGGGTCAGGAACATCTGGCCGTGGGCGTCCCAAGGGCCGCCGAACATGGCCGGTACGCGCTTGAAGTGAACATCGGCCGGCAGTTTCTCGGCCCATGGATTGATGGTCGGTTCGAAGTGGTAGCAATGCGGGCAGCCGTACCAGAACAGCTCGACGACTTCGATCTTGCCCGGTTCGGAAACAGGGACAGGGTTGCTCAGCTCGAAATACTGCTGGCCCTCGACAGGCTCCGCAGCCTGGACGGCGGTCATTCCGAATACGCTGGCGGCGACCAGCGCAGCGCTGAGAATCAGTTTACGCATGCTTTACTCCTGAGCAGTCATTGGTCGCCTCGACGCGACCGGTACTGTGACCGGCCGGGAAGGGCTCGAGTTCTCTAGTGTACGGCTACGGACGGAAAAAAGGACGGCCCGAGCCGCCCTTTCATCTTTGCCGCACAGCATTAACCGAATGTTAATGCATGGGCCGGTTCGCGGGTAAAGCCGCTCCCACAGGTACAACGCCAGCCTTGCAGGAGCCGGCTTGCCGGCGATAGGACCCCACAGACCTCAGTGCAGCCCCTGGATATAGCTGGCCAAGGCCTCGATGTCCTTGTTGCTCAGCTTGCTGGCGATCGAACGCATGGTCATGGCATCGCCGTCGTTGGTGCGGTTGCCTTCACGGAAGTCGGTGAGCTGCTTGGCCACGTACTGAGCATGCTGGCCGCCCAGGTGCGGGAAACCGGCCAGGGCGATGCCAGCGCCGTTCGGCGAGTGGCAGCCCGTGCAGGCCGGCATGCCTTTCTCCAGGTCTCCGCCGTTGAACAGCGCCCGGCCACGCTCGACCAGTTTCGGATCGGCTGCGCCGACGCTGCCTTTCTGGCTGGAGAAATAGGCAGCGATATCGGCCAGGTCCTGGTCGCTGAAGTTGGCCAGCATGCCGGTCATTTCCAGCACGGTACGCTTGCCGGACTTGATATCGTGCAGTTGTTTTTCGAGGTAGCGCTGGCCTTGGCCGGCGAGTTTGGGGAAGTTCGGCGCCAAGCTGTTGCCATCGGGGTTGTGGCAGGCTCCACAGACAGCTGTCTTGGCCTGGCCGGCAGCAGCATCGCCTTTGATGGGTTGCGCAGCATTGGCCGCACCTGCGACACCCATGGTCAACAGCAGACTCACGAATAGTTTGTTCATCAGCTAATCCAACACGGCTAGGGGTGAAATGTTATGTATCGGGGCTGCCGCTCATCCAGAGGATGAGGTTGCGGTAGTCCTCGTTACTGCAATCCATGCACAATCCACGCGGCGGCATAGCCTTGAAACCCTGGGTAACATGTGCCACCAGTGTCTCCATGCCTTGCGCCAGCCTGGGTTCCCATGCTGCCCGGTCTCCCTGTTTAGGGGCCTGGGGCAACTGGCCGGCGTGACAGGCCGCACAGGTGCGGTTGTACAACGCCTCGGGATCCTGTGTAGCCTGAGCGCTGAAAATCGGCAGGAACAAACCGACAGCAAGCAGCCATTTCGCCATGCGCAACGACCTTTCAGGGTTGGGGGCCGCGCTGCGTTCTGATGCGCGAGCTATTGTTCGACACCCCATGCACATCACCCTACGCCGGGATAATGCGCACACAAAAACTGGGGCATTATATACTTCCGCCATCCAAACGGAAACGACACCGCTTGCCGCGCCCAGTGCCTGAATGGCGGGCTTTGGCAACACCCACATCGGATATCCCATGCAAGTCAAAAACCCCATCCTCGGCCTCTGCCAGAAAGCCAAATTCGCCCTCAGCGCCGCCAAGGTCGAACAATGCCCTCAAGACCAGGGTTACGAGGTGGCTTTCGCCGGCCGTTCCAACGCCGGCAAATCCAGCGCCCTCAACACCCTGACCCATGCCAGCCTGGCGCGTACCTCCAAGACCCCGGGTCGCACTCAGTTGTTGAATTTCTTCAGTCTGGACGATGAACGGCGTTTGGTCGACCTGCCGGGCTACGGATATGCAAAAGTGCCGATTCCGCTCAAGCAGCACTGGCAGCATCACCTGGAGGCCTACCTGGGCAGCCGCGAGTGTCTGCGCGGGGTGATCCTGTTGATGGACGTGCGTCACCCGATGACCGATTTCGACAAGATGATGCTCGATTGGTCCAAGGCCAGCGCCATGCCCATGCACATCCTGCTGACCAAGGCCGACAAACTCACCTTCGGCGCGGCCAAGAACACGCTGCTCAAGGTGCAATCGGAAATCCGCAAGGGCTGGGGCGACGGGGTGACCATCCAGCTGTTCTCGGCCCCCAAGCGCATGGGCCTGGAAGAAGCCTACGGCGTGCTGGCCGAGTGGATGGAGCTGGAAGACAAGCCAGGCATTTGAAGGTTTGCTCGTAACCTGTGAGAGCGGGCTTACCCGCGAATGCGGCGGTGCATCCGACATCGCATTCGCGGGTAAACCCGCTCCCACAGGGTTCTCTACAAGCCATAAGTCAAATTCCGGGCAAAAAAAACCCCGGACTTCGTATGGGGAGGGAGAAGTTCGGGGTTCAAGTCCGGACCGCTAGGGCGGGGTCCGGGTATCTGCCAACACTTAACACAACATAGGAGCATCGAAAGGCTTCACCAGCCATTCAGTTACTCTGAGTCCCGGTTCACCGGTTTAGTTCCAAAGCCCTGGAAACTATTTGCGATAGTTTCATGAAACTTGAGAACCCCTGGCACTGAGCCTTAGCGGATCCACGACACCACGTCGCAGATCCTACCCTGCCTTCAGGCTCCGATTCAGTGAGCTTCGTCCCAATTCGAACCAACACCTACTTCCACCAGCAGCGGAACATCCAGTTGCGCGGCGTTGCTCATATACGGGCGGATCTGTTCCTTCACCTGCTCAACCAGGTCCTCACGCACTTCCAGCACCAGTTCGTCGTGCACCTGCAGGATCACTCGCGCATCCAGGCCGCTGTCGGTCAGCCAGTTGTCCACTGCCACCATGGCGCGCTTGATGATGTCCGCTGCGGTGCCCTGCATCGGCGCGTTGATCGCCGTGCGCTCGGCGCCCTTGCGCAGTGCCGGGTTCTTCGCGTTGATGTCCGGCAGGTACAGGCGCCGGCCAAAGAGGGTTTCGACGAAGCCCTGCTCGGCGGCCTGGGCACGGGTACGTTCCATGTAGGCCAGCACGCCTGGGTAGCGAGCGAAGTACCGATCGATATAGTTCTGGGACTGCTTGCGGTCCACGCCGATCTGCTTGGCCAGGCCGAAGGCGCTCATGCCATAGATGAGCCCGAAGTTGATCGCCTTGGCGCTGCGGCGCTGGTCGGTGGTCACCTGCTCCAGCGGCACGCCAAAAACTTCGGCGGCGGTGGCGCGGTGCACGTCCAGGTCGTTGCGGAAGGCGTGCAGCAAACCTTCGTCCTTGGCCAGGTGGGCCATGATGCGCAGCTCGATCTGTGAATAGTCGGCGGCCAGCAACTTGTAGCCGGGGCTGGCGACGAATGCCTGGCGGATGCGCCGTCCCTCGGCCGTACGCACCGGGATGTTCTGCAGATTCGGGTCGCTGGAAGACAGACGCCCGGTGGCAGCCACGGCCTGCTGGTAGGAAGTGTGGATACGCCCGGTGCGCGGGTTGATCTGCTCCGGCAGCTTGTCGGTGTAGGTGCTCTTGAGCTTGCTCAGGGAGCGGTACTCCATCAAAACCGTCGGCAGCGGGTAGTCCTGCTCGGCGAGCTCCGCGAGCACGGCCTCGGCGGTGGAGGGCTGGCCCTTGGCGGTCTTGCTCAGCACCGGCATGCCCAGCTTGTCGTAAAGGATCACCCCGAGCTGCTTCGGCGAGCCCAGGTTGAATTCCTCGCCCGCCAGGGCGAAGGCCGTGCGCTCGAGCTCTGCCATCTTCACGCCCAGCTCGGTGCTCTGCACCTTGAGCAACGCAGCATCGACCAGTGCGCCTTGGCGCTCGATCTTGGCCAGCACCGGTACCAACGGCATCTCGATGTCCATCAGCACCGGCTGCACGCTGGGCGTCTTGGCCAGGCGTGCCTGCAGGGCATGGTGCAGGCGCAGGGTGATGTCGGCGTCCTCGGCAGCGTAGGGGCCGGCCTTGTCCAATGGGATCTGGTTGAAGGTCAGCTGCTTGGCACCCTTGCCGGCGATGTCCTCGAAGGCGATGGTGCTGTGATCCAGGTACTTGAGCGCCAGACTGTCCATGTCGTGGCGGGTGGCGGTGGAGTCGAGCACGTAGGACTCGAGCATGGTGTCGTAGGCCACGCCCCGCATCTGGATACCCTGGGTCGGGTCGCCACCAATGGCGCAATTGGCCAGGATGTTGATGTCGTACTTGGCGTTCTGGCCGATCTTGCCTTTGGCAGGGTCTTCCAGCAGCGGCTTGAGTGCCAGCAGCACACTGTCACGGTCCAGCTGGGCAGGCGCGCCTTCGTAGTCATGGGCCAGCGGCACGTAAGCGGCTTCGTGGGGTTCGACCGCGAACGATAGGCCCACCAGTTTCGCCTGCTGGGCGTCCAGGCTGGTGGTCTCGGTGTCGAAGGCGAACAACGGTGCCTGGCGCAGCTTGGCCAGCCAAACCTCGAAGCGTGCCTGGTCGAGGATCGTCTCGTACTTGGGTTCGGCCTTGGCCTGCGGCGCTTCCAGCGGGGCAATGGCTTCGCCCGCCTGGGCGGCGTCGCGCTGCACCTCGGCGATCCAGCTTTTGAACTCCATCTCGGTGTACAGCGCCAGCAGGGCTTCACGGTCGGGCTCGCCGCACACCAGCGCCTCGACCTCGATATCCAACGGCACATCGACCTTGATGGTCGCCAGCTCATAGGACAGGAACGCTGCGTCACGGTGCTCCTCGAGCTTGGCCGGCAGGCCCTTGGCGCCGCGGATCGGCAGGGCCGGTACCTTGTCCAGGTTGGCGTACAGCTCGCTCAGGCCGCCGCCGATACCGGTCAGCAGGCCGACTGCGGTCTTCTCGCCAACGCCAGGCACGCCGGGAATGTTGTCGACCTTGTCGCCCATCAGGGCCAGGAAGTCGATGATGTGTTCCGGGCCGACACCAAATTTCTCGTGCACGCCAGCCACGTCCAGGACGCTACCGGTCATGGTGTTGACCAGGGTAATGTGCCCGTCCACCAGCTGTGCCATGTCCTTGTCGCCGGTGGAGATGACCACTGGCCGGCCCAAGGCCGCGCTGCTGCGCGCCAGGGTACCGATGACATCGTCGGCCTCGACCCCTTCGACGCACAGCAGTGGGTAGCCCAGCGCCTTGACGCTGGCATGCAGCGGCTCGATCTGCACCCGCAGGTCGTCAGGCATGCTGGGGCGGTTGGCCTTGTATTCGGCGAACATGGCATCGCGGAAGGTGCCGCCCTTGGCGTCGAAGACCACCGCGAACAGGCTGTCCGGATACTGCTTGCGCAGGCTCTTGAGCATGTTCAGCACGCCCTTGACCGCACCGGTGGGCATGCCCTTGGACGTGGTCAGCGGCGGCAGCGCATGAAAGGCGCGGTAGAGGTAGGAGGAACCGTCCACCAGGACGAGGGGCGCTTGGCTCATGAGGAGAATCAACCTTTTCGGCAGGTCCGGCGCTAGAATAGCGGGAACAATTGACGACAAAGGGACAAGGTTATCATGCGTACACTCAATCGCCTGTTACTGCTCGGTCTGTTGGCCACCATGCCGGTCGTCACCCTGGCGGCGGAAGACGCCCCATCGGCTGATCCCGATGTGACCATTCGCACGGAAGGCGACAAAACCATCCAGGAGTACCGGCAGAACGGCTTCCTGTATGCGATCAAGGTGACGCCCAAGCACGGCAAGCCTTATTTCCTGGTACGCGCCGATGGCTCCGAAGGTAATTTCATTCGTTCCGACCAGCCGGACATGCTGATTCCGTCCTGGAAGATCTTCGAGTGGTAATCTGAGGCGTACCGTTCTTATCAACCAGGCACTTCCGGGTGGGAGTGCCCGCATGGGCTTCTTTTCATCATGTCAGTCTTCACCCCCGTGACCCGGCCTGAGCTGGAAACCTTTCTGGCGCCATACGAGCTGGGCCGCCTGCTCGACTTCCAAGGCATCGCCGCCGGTACCGAGAACAGCAATTTCTTCATCAGCCTGGAGCAAGGGGAGTTCGTCCTCACACTGATCGAGCGCGGGCCGGCCGAAGACATGCCGTTCTTCATCGAGCTGCTCGACGTGCTGCACGATGCCAACATGCCGGTGCCCTACGCCGTGCGCGACCGCAACGGCCAAGGCCTGCGCGAGCTGTGCGGCAAGCCTGCGCTGCTGCAGCCGCGGCTGTCGGGCAAGCACATCAAGGCGCCGAACAATCAGCACTGCGCCCAGGTGGGTGAGCTGCTGGCGCACATTCACCTGGCTACCCGCGAGCGCATCATCGAACGCCGCACCGACCGCGGCCTGGACTGGATGCTCGCCTCCGGTGCGCATCTGCTGCCGGGCCTGAGCCAGGCGCAGGCCGCGCTGTTGACGCCGGCACTGGATGAGATCACTGCGCACAAGGCGCAGATCCTGGCCTTGCCACGGGCCAACCTGCATGCCGACCTGTTCCGCGACAACGTGATGTTCGAAGGCACGCACCTGACAGGCCTGATCGATTTCTACAACGCCTGCTCAGGCCCGATGCTGTATGACATCGCCATCACCGTGAACGACTGGTGCCTGGACGAAGCCGGCGGCATCGACGTGCCCCGCGCCCAGGCGCTGCTGGCGGCCTATGCAGCGCTGCGCCCGTTCACCGCTGCCGAGGCCGAGCTATGGCCGGTCATGCTGCGCGTAGGCTGCGTGCGCTTCTGGCTGTCGCGGCTGATCGCGGCCCAGGCGTTCGCCGGGATGGACGTGATGATCCATGACCCGAGCGAGTTCGAGGTGCGTCTGGCGCAGCGCCAGCAGGTGGCGCTGAGCCTGCCGTTCGCCCTCTGACCTCGTCTGCTTCTTCGCGGGTGAACCCGCTCCCACAGCGCCAGCCTCGAAATGTGCGCTATCCCTGTGGGAACGGGTTTCCCCGCGAAAAGGTCTCCATCGATTTACAGCTGTTCCAGGCACCCCGCCAGGTCATTGCCCAGCTTCTCCAGCAACCGCTCATACCCCTTGGCATCCACAGGGTCGTTCCCGCCCAGGGCATCGAGCTCGGCCAACCGCACCGGCAGGCCAGCCGTCAGGGTCTCGGCCAGGCGCGGACGCAGCGGTGGCTCGCTGAATACACAGGTCTTGCCCACTTCCTGCAGGCGTTTGCGCATGGCCGCGACATGCTGTGCGCCCGGCTGCACTTCCGAGGCCACGCTGAACACCCCGGCATGGGCCAGGCCATAGGCCGCCTCGAAGTAGTCGAACGCCTCGTGGAACACGAAGTAGGGCTTGCCCTTGATGCCGGCGACGCGGGCCTGCAGGCGCTGGTCGAGGGCGTCCAGGCGCGCGACGAAGGCCTTGAGGTTGGCCTGGTAGCGGGCGGCATTGGCCGGGTCGGCGGCAGCCATATCGCTGGCCATCTTCGCCGCGATCACCCGTGCATTGGCCGACGCCAACCACAGGTGTGCATCGAGGCTGCCCGGGCGATGATCATGGTCATGGTCGTCGTGGTCTTCCTCATGGGCTTCGCCACCTTCGCCGAAGTGACGCAAATGCATGCCTTCGAGCGACTGCACCGCCACGTTTGCTTTGCTGCGCCCCTTGAGCACGCGAGGCAGGAAGCTTTCCATGTCCGGGCCGATCCAGTACAACAGGTCAGCCTCGGCGACACGCCGCACATCGGAAGGGCGCAAGGCGTAGTGATGCGGCGAAGCGCCAGGCGGGAGCAATACTTCCGGGCTGCCCACCCCGTCCTGGACCGCCGCGGCAATCTGCTGCAAGGGTTTGATACTGGTCAGCACGCGCACCTCGGCATGGGCCGAGAAGGCGATGAAAGCGACAAAAAGAGCTAGCAATCGGGACACGATGAATACTCGGCGAGCCAGAAAGGAGTAACATAATAACGTCTCCATCCAGAACCGTCGCTGCCCATGTCCATCACGCCGCTGGCCAACCGTCCACACGATCACTCCCACTGCGTCCACAGTGCGCTGGCCGAAGCCGATACCCTGTGCAACCGCCAGGGGCTGCGCCTGACCGCCTTGCGCCGACGTGTGCTGGAGTTGGTCTGGCAGAGCCACAAGCCGCTGGGCGCCTACGATATCCTCGCGGTATTGAGCGAGCAGGACGGCCGCCGCGCCGCACCGCCAACCGTGTACCGCGCCTTGGACTTCCTGTTGGAGAACGGCCTGGTACACCGTATCGCCTCGCTCAATGCCTTCATCGGCTGCAGCCACCCCGAGCACGCGCATCAGGGGCAGTTCCTGATCTGCCGCCACTGCCACGTGGCCATCGAGCTGGAGCAGGACAGCATCAGCGACGCCATCGTCAGCAGCGCCAAGGGCGTGGGCTTCACCGTCGAGACGCAAACCGTCGAGGTGGTCGGCCTGTGTGGCAACTGCCAGGGGCAAGCATGAGCGACGCGCTGATCCGCCTCGAGCAGGTCGGGGTCACCTTCGCCGGCGAGGCGGTGCTCGATAGCATCGACCTGTCGGTAGCCCCGCGCCAGATCGTGACCCTGATCGGCCCCAACGGCGCCGGCAAGACCACGTTGGTGCGCGCCGTGCTCGGCCTGCTCAAGCCGCACCGTGGCAAGGTCTGGCGCAAGCCCCGGTTGCGCATCGGCTACATGCCGCAGAAAATCCAGGTGGATGCCACCCTGCCGCTGTCCGTGCTGCGTTTCCTGCGCCTGGTGCCGGGTGTCGACCGCGCCGCAGCGCTGGCCGCGTTGCAGGAAGTGGGCGCCGAGCAGGTCATCGACAGCCCCATCCAGACCATCTCCGGCGGCGAGATGCAACGCGTGCTGCTGGCCCGTGCATTGCTGCGTGAACCGGAGCTGCTGGTGCTCGACGAACCCGTGCAGGGCGTCGACGTGGCCGGCCAGGCCGAACTGTACAGCCTGATCACCCGTCTGCGCGACCGCCATGGCTGTGGCGTCCTGATGGTATCCCACGACCTGCATCTGGTGATGAGCACTACAGACCAGGTGGTCTGCCTGAACCGCCATGTGTGCTGTTCGGGCCACCCGGAGCAGGTCAGCGGCGATCCGGCCTTCGTCGAGCTGTTCGGCCAGAACGCCCCGAGCCTGGCCGTCTACCACCATCATCACGATCACCGCCACGACTTGCACGGCTCGGTGATAGCCCCCGGCACCCATGTTCACGGAGAGCACTGCAAGCATGGCTGATTTTCTTCTCTACGCCTTGCTTGCGGGCCTGGCCCTGGCGCTGGTGGCTGGCCCCCTGGGTTCGTTCGTGGTGTGGCGGCGCATGGCCTATTTCGGCGATACCCTGTCCCACGCCGCGTTGCTCGGCGTGGCCCTGGGCCTGGCGCTGGACATCAGCCCGGCGCTTGCGGTCACCGTCGGCTGCCTGCTGCTGGCCATCCTTTTGGTCACCCTGCAGCAACGTCAGCCCCTGGCCTCCGACACCCTGCTTGGCATCCTCGCACCCAGTACCCTGTCACTGGGCCTGGTGGCCCTGAGCTTCATGCGCGATGTACGCATCGACCTGATGGCCTACCTGTTTGGCGACCTCCTGGCCATCAGCCCCACCGACCTGGCCTGGATCCTGGGCGGCAGCGCCTTGGTCCTGCTGCTGCTCGCCGCCTTGTGGCGGCCGTTGCTGGCAGTGACCGTGCATGAGGAGCTGGCGATGGTCGAGGGGCTGCCGGTAACCAGCCTGCGCCTGGCGCTGATGCTGCTGATCGCCGTGGTGATCGCCGTGGCCATGAAGATCGTTGGCGTGCTGCTGATCACCTCGCTGCTGATCATTCCTGCGGCCGCGGCACAACGTCACGCCCGCTCGCCCGAACAGATGGCCCTGGGTGCCAGCCTGCTGGGCGTCGTCGCAGTCTGCGGCGGCCTGGCCATGTCCTGGTTCAAGGACACCCCGGCCGGTCCATCGATCGTGGTCTGCGCCGCAGTGCTATTCTTGCTGAGCCTGGCGTTGCCCAAACGCTGAAAAATTCAGGGTGATCATGCAGGTACATCTGCAACCTTTTCGTGGGTAAAGGGTCTGTAAGACTTATTTTCGAGCGTGCGCACCTGGGTGTAGACTTGCTCGCTTTTTGCGCAAATAGAGAGTCGCAGGAATGAAGCCGTTCGCCTCCCGTTTTCTGCTTGTTGCCGCGTTTTCCCTGTTCCTGGCGGCCTGTTCCAGTACCCCGACCGGACCGGCCGCACCGGCCCAGGTCGATGCCTGGCAGGCATTGCAACAGAGTATCGCCAGCAACGAGTTGGCCACCGCCGAAGACCAGCTGTCAGCCCTGCAGGCCCAGTCGCCCGGTGATGCGCGCCTGGAGCCCTACCAGCGCCAACTGGCCGAGGCCTACCTGCAGCGCAGCCAGATCGTATTGCAAAAAGGTGATGTCAATGCCGCCGCCGTCGCACTGGCCCGCGCGCGCGCGCTGATGCCTCAGGCACCGGCGGTCACCGGTGGCGATGCCGTGGCCCAGGCACGCAGGGCCGAGCTGGAGAAAGCAGAAGCTGCGCTGAAGGCGGCCGAGGCCAAGCCCAAGGCCCGCGTGCTCGACCCGAGCGCCCCCAGCACCGTGGTGGCTCTGAAGACCACCGATATTCGCGCCATGCGCCGCCAGCTGGATGACATCGCCGCCGACGTGGTGAACTACCAGTGCGAGGTGGTGTTCCAGGTCCCACGCAAAGACGACGCGCCATGGCTCAAGACCTTGCTGCACAAGCGCGTGCACAAGCTCGACAGCGGGTTCGAGCTCAAGCAGCGGCATGAGATCCAGCGTGCGCTGCCGGCCCAGGTGGTGCTGGTTCCGCATCGGTCCTGACGAGTCAGGGGTGTTTTACACCATCTGATTTTGCGGAGGTTCTGTGGCAGGGGCCTTGTGTCGCGAAAGGGGTGGGTAGCGGCCCCAGGCATAATCTCAAGACAAATGCTCCCACAGGGGCAGGGTGCTTGCCTACGGAAAGCGCCCTGCCCCGGCCTTCACGCCGGAATCGCCTCGGCCATCGCCTCGCGTGCCCATACCCGGTGCTGCTCCAGCGCCTTCACGAAGCCATCCACCGCCGCCTGGTCATTGCCCAGCAGCAGGCCCGTATCCTCCTTGAGCCCCAGCGTATCCAGCAACGCCTTGCCGTCACTCGCCAGCCCCATCGGCTTGAGGTGCTTGTAGGCTTCGAGCAGGTAGTGCTTGGCCAGGCCGCTCTTGCCCAACGTCTCCAGCGCCGCCTTGCCAGCCGGCACCCACAGGCCATCTACCATTACCGACGGCATGCCTTCCATTGAGGCATCCACCGGCAACGTCTGGCCCTGGGCGGTGGTGACCGGCGCCGAGGTCGGCCCCAATACCAGGATGCGCGCACTCTTGGCCTCGAACGCCTTGACCAGCCGATCGACATCCGCACCATCGACACCATCGGCCACCAGCAAGGCGACCTTGCGCCCCTTGATGCCGACACGGCCAGGGTGGTTCATTTGACTCAAGGCCGGAGACTGTGCCGGCGTCGCCCCCTTGACCTGCACGGTACCGGCCGTGGGCGCGGGCAGGCCCAGGTTGGCGGCCACCGCAGCGGCGAGCTTCAGGTCGATATTGGCCAGGATTTCGTTGACTTCCCGAGCCCGGATGGCCTCACGCTCCACCTTGCCCAGTTCGAAGCTGTAGGCCTTGATGATGTGCTGCTGCTCGGTAGGGCTCATGCTCTGGAAGAACAGCCGCGCCTGGGAGAAATGATCGCTGAACGAGTCGCTGCGCTGGCGGATCTTGTGCGCATCGATACGTTCCTGGTAGCTCTCGAAACCACCATCCTGTGCGGCCGGCGGCGTTTCCTTGGGCCAGCCGCCATCGATGGAGTTGGGCTCGTAGGAGGTTCGGCCTTTGTCGATGGTCATGCGGTGCATGGCGTCGCGCTGGCCATTATGGTTGGGCACGATCGGTCGGTTGATCGGGATTTCGTGGAAGTTCGGCCCACCGAGGCGGCTGAGCTGGGTGTCGGTGTAGGAGAACAACCGACCCTGCAGCAGCGGGTCGTTGGTGAAGTCGATGCCCGGCACGATGTGGCCCGGGCAGAACGCAACCTGTTCGACTTCGGCGAAGAAGTTGTCCGGGTTGCGGTTGAGCACCATCTTGCCCAGCGGCGTCACCGGCACCAGCTCCTCGGGGATGATCTTGGTCGGGTCGAGCAGGTCGAAATCGAATGCGTGCTCATCCGCCTCGGCGACGATCTGTACACCCAGCTCCCATTCGGGATAGTCGCCGGTCTCGATGGCTTCCCACAGGTCACGACGATGGAAGTCGGGGTCTTTGCCACCGAGCTTCTGGGCTTCGTCCCAGAGCACCGAATGCACGCCCTGGCGCGGTTTCCAATGGAACTTGACGAAAGTCGCCTCGCCCTGGGCATTGACCAGGCGGAAGGTGTGCACGCCGAAGCCCTCCATCATTCGCAGGCTGCGCGGGATGGCGCGGTCGGACATCGCCCACATCACCATGTGCGCCGATTCCGGCACCAGCGAGACGAAGTCCCAGAACGTGTCGTGGGCCGAGGCGCCGGTGGGGACCTCATTGTGCGGCTCGGGCTTCACCGCGTGGACGAAATCAGGAAACTTGATCGCGTCCTGAATGAAGAACACCGGCATATTGTTGCCCACCAGGTCGAAATTGCCTTCGTCGGTATAGAACTTCACCGCGAAGCCACGTACGTCGCGCACCGTATCGCCTGAGCCGCGCGGCCCTTGTACCGTGGAGAAGCGCACGAATACCGGGGTGATCTTTTCCGGGTCCTGCAGGAACCCGGCCTTGGTCAGCTGCGCATGGCAGCCATAGCTCTGGAAGTAGCCATGGGCGCCGGTCCCGCGGGCATGGACGATGCGTTCGGGTATGCGCTCATGGTCGAAGTGGGTGATCTTCTCGCGCATGATGAAGTCTTCGAGCAGCGAAGGCCCACGCGCGCCAGCTTTCAGGGTGTTCTGGTTATCGGCGATCTTCACCCCCTGGTTGGTGCGCAAGGCCTGGCCGGTGGCGTCGCGGCGTACATCCTCCAGGCTTTGCAGCTTGGCGTTGGTGTTGGCGCGATCGGGGGTGTGGGTGCCCGCGAGTTGGCTTTCCTTGGGCGAATCCGGGGTCTTGCTGGACATGGTCGGCTCTCCTCAGCTGTCTACAGGCGGCCCGTTCGGGCTCGTTCAAGTAGTGACTGGCAGCCGTTCGCGAGCGTTCAATCGGATTACCGGTTGTCGCGTTATGCCCAACGGATTGGTTGAAGTCGAAATAAATGCTAAGAACAACTATGGGAACAGGCTAAAATGCGCGGCCCGGCTTACCGCTGACCCAAATTCCATGCGCCCCACAAGGTTCGCTCAGTGATCGAGTTTCAAAATGTCCACAAGACCTACCGCGTCGGCGGTAGGGATATTCCCGCCCTCAATCCGACCAGCCTGGCCATCGAAAATGGCCAGGTGTTCGGCCTGATCGGGCACTCCGGCGCCGGCAAGAGCACCTTGCTGCGCCTGATCAACCGCCTGGAAGCGCCCACCGGCGGCAAGATCATCGTCGACGGCGAGGATGTCACCGCCTTCGATGCCAACCAGTTGCGCCGCTTCCGCCAGCAGGTCGGGATGATCTTCCAGCACTTCAACCTGCTGGCCTCCAAGACCGTGGCCGACAATGTGGCCCTGCCGTTGACCCTGGCTGGCGAGTTGTCGCGCGCCGAGATCGACAAGCGCGTGGTCGAACTGCTGGCCCGCGTGGGCCTTTCGGACCACGCCAAGAAGTACCCGGCCCAGCTCTCCGGCGGCCAGAAGCAACGCGTCGGCATCGCCCGTGCGCTGTCCACCAACCCCAAGATCCTGCTGTGCGACGAGGCCACCAGCGCGCTCGACCCGCAGACGACCGGGCAGGTCCTGCAGTTGCTGGCCGAGATCAACCGCGAGCTGAAGCTGACCATCGTGCTGATCACCCATGAGATGGACGTGATCCGCCGGGTCTGCGACCGCGTGGCGGTGATGGATGCCGGGCAGATCGTCGAGCTGGGCCCGGTGGCGGATGTGTTCCTGCACCCACAGCACCCGACCACCAAGCGTTTCGTCCAGGAAGACGAGCAGGTCGACGAGAGCGAGCAGCGCGACGACTTCGCCCATGTACCGGGCCGCATCGTGCGCCTGACCTTCCAGGGCGACGCCACCTACGCACCGCTGCTGGGCACCGTGGCCCGCGAGACCGGCGTGGACTACAGCATCCTGGCCGGGCGTATCGACCGCATCAAGGACGTCCCCTATGGGCAGCTCACGCTCGCCGTCACCGGCGGCGACATGGAAGCGGCGTTCGCGCGCTTCAAGGCAGCTGATGTTCATATGGAGGTACTGCGTTGATGGACGCCCTGAATTTCTTCGCCAACGTCGACTGGGCCGAAATCTGGCTGGCCACCATCGACACCATGATCATGCTGTTCGGCTCGCTGTTCTTCACCGTGCTGCTGGGCCTGCCCCTGGGCGTGCTGCTGTTCCTCTGCGGCCCGCGGCAGATGTTCGAACAGAAGGGCGTGTACGCGCTGTTGTCGCTGGTGGTGAACATCCTGCGCTCGCTGCCGTTCATCATCCTGCTGATCGTCATGATCCCGATCACCGTGCTGATCACCGGCACCTCGCTCGGTGTCGCCGGCGCCATCCCACCCTTGGTGGTGGGCGCCACGCCATTCTTCGCGCGGCTGGTGGAAACGGCCCTGCGTGAAGTGGACCGTGGCATCATCGAAGCCACCCAGTCGATGGGCGCCACCACTCGCCAGATCATCATGAGTGCCCTGCTGCCAGAGGCCCGCCCGGGCATCTTTGCGGCCATCACCGTCACCGCCATCACCCTGGTGTCCTACACCGCCATGGCCGGTGTGGTCGGTGCTGGCGGCCTGGGCGACCTGGCCATCCGCTTCGGCTACCAGCGTTTCCAGACCGATGTGATGGTGGTCACCGTGGTGCTGCTGCTGATCCTGGTTCAAGTCCTGCAGAGTGTCGGCGACAAACTGGTGGTGCATTTTTCCCGTAAGTAACCCCAATGGGGTCGGCCTGGCCGACCCGTTCGGGGGCCGTCGCGGCCCTCACAAGGAGTGATCAATGAAGAAACTGCTTGCTGTTGTCGCCGCTGTCGCGGCCTTCTCGGCCAACGCCGAATCCCTGACCGTCGCGGCCACCCCGGTACCCCACGCCGAGATCCTCAACTTCGTGAAGCCGCAACTGGCCAAGGAAGGCGTGGAGCTGAAGGTCAAGGAATTCACCGACTACATCCAGCCCAACGTACAGGTTGCGGAAAAGCGCCTGGATGCCAACTTCTTCCAGCACCAGCCGTACCTGGACGAATTCAACAAGGCCAAGGGCACCGAGCTGGTAAGCGTCGCCGGCGTGCACCTGGAGCCGCTGGGCGCCTACTCCAGCAAGATCAAGAAGCTCGACGAGCTGCCGTCCGGCGCCACCGTGGTCATCCCCAACGACGCCACCAACGGCGGCCGTGCCCTGTTGCTGCTGGACAAGGCCGGCGTGATCAAACTCAAGGACAACAAGAACATCCTGTCGACCGTTAAAGACATCACCAGCAACGACAAGAATCTGAAGTTCCGCGAGCTGGAAGCGGCCACCATCCCGCGTGTACTGACCCAGGTCGACCTGGCACTGATCAACACCAACTATGCGCTGGAAGCCAAGCTGAACCCGGAAAAAGACGCCCTGGTCATTGAAGGCAGCGACTCGCCGTACGTGAACATCTTGGTGGCCCGCCCGGACAACAAGGACTCCGCCGCCATGAAAAAACTGGCCGATGCCCTGCATTCGCCAGAGGTGAAGCAGTTCATCACCGAGAAGTACAAAGGTGCGGTGATTCCGGCGTTCTGAGCCGATATCCAGAGGGGCCGCCTTGCGGCCCCATCGTGGGGCAAGCCCTCTCCCACAGGTTCGGCGCTGCCCCGCGATGTGTTTGGACTCAATCGCGCTTGACCAGCCCTGGCAGTTGCGCCACCAGTTTCTGATTGTTAACCGGCGCGCGAATGAAGCCACGCTGGCGCCCGTCCGGCCCGACGATCGCCAGGTTGCCGCTGTGATCCACGGTGTACCCAGGCTTGCTGGTATCGGCCGGGATGAACGGAATGCTCAAGGCATTGGCCAGCGCCTGGGTATCCTCGATCGACCCCGTCACCCCGACGAAATCCTTGTCGAAATATCCCAGGTACTGCTTGAGCTGGTTCGGCGTGTCCCGGTTCGGGTCAACGCTCACCAGCACCACCCGCAGACGGTCGACCGTCTCCTTGGGCAGCTCGCTCTTCACTTGACGCAGCTGGGCCAGGGTGGTCGGGCAAATGTCCGGGCAGTAGGTGTAGCCGAAGAACAGTAGCGACCATTTGCCCTTGAGCGCGTCCAGCGCCACCGGCTGACCATCCTGGTCGGTCATTTTCACGTCCGGCACGGTACGGCTCTGCGGCAGGAGAATGATGCCAGCATCGATCAGCTCGGCCGGGTTCGCCTGGCCGCGATCATTGAGTACCTTGTTGACGGTCAGCCCGAGGATCAGGGCGACCACGGCAACGAGGATGAAGACGGTTTTCTGGGTTCGGGTCATAGGCTCGGCAACAGGTAGTGGTCCAGGAGCAGCGCGATGAACAGCAGGAACAGGTACACGATGGAGTACTTGAAGGTGCCGATCGCGGCGTGCGGCTGGGTGCCACGGTACAACACCCAGGCCCAACGGACAAAGCGCAGGCCAAGCGCCAGGGCACAGGCCAGGTACAGCAGGCCGCTCATGTGGATGACGAACGGCAGCAGGCTCACCGCCAGCAGCACGAAGGCATAGAGCAGGATGTGCAGCTTGGTGTAGCGCTCGCCATGGGTCACCGGCAACATGGGGATATCCGCCTTGGCGTATTCTTCCTTGCGGTGGATGGCCAAGGCCCAGAAATGGGGGGGTGTCCAGGCGAAAATGATCAACACCAGCAGCAGCGGCTCGGCGCTGACATGCCCGCTCACCGCCACCCAACCGAGCAAGGGCGGCATCGCGCCCGCCAGGCCGCCGATCACGATGTTCTGGGGCGTGGCCCGCTTGAGAAAGCCCGTGTAGATCACCGCATAACCCAGCAGAGAGCCCAGCGTCAGCCAGGCGGTCAGGGCATTGGTGAACACCAGCAGCACTGCCATGCCCAGCAACGCCAGGGCCAGGGCGAACGCCAGCGCCGGCACTGGTGCGACCCGGCCCTCGGCCAGCGGGCGTTTGTGGGTACGCGCCATCAATGCATCGATGCGCCGGTCCAGCACATGGTTGACCGCCGCGGCTCCACCTGCGCACAGCGCGATGCCGAGGTTGCCGAACACCAGAACGGTCCAGGGCACGCCGGCGCGGGTGGCGAGGAACATGCCCACCAGGGATGTGATCAGCATCAGCACCACCACCTTCGGCTTGGTCAGCTCCAGGTAGTCGCGCCAGCTGGCCTGTCGCCGGCCTTGATCTAGAAGCGTCGCCACGACTCATGCCTCATCTGTGGAGTGATCGCCACGCCAGCCACCGGTGTCAGGCGCCAGCCGTGGCCCACGCGGACCTTGTCGACCACACGGATGCGGTAGTTGACCAACACCATGCACAGCAGCAGCAGGGCGCCACCGGCGTTGTGTGCCACCGCAACGCCCAGGGGCAGGTGCAGCAGTACGTTGCTGATGCCCAGGCCCACCTGCACAGCCAGCGCCAGCAACACTAGGCGCGCCAGCGCGGTAAGGCCATTGCGATGCAGTTTCCAGCTGAGCATCAGCAGTACCGCGACCACCATCAGGGCACCGAGGCGGTGGCTGATGTGGATGGCCGTGCGCGCATCGCTGTCCAGTTGCCCGCCCAGGTAGTTGGGCCCTACGTGCTGGGTCAGGTGGAAACCGTTGCTGAAATCCGCCGCTGGCCACCACTGGCCATGGCAGGTCGGCAGGTCGATGCAGGCCACCGCCGCGTAGTTGGCGCTGACCCAACCCCCCAGGGCGATCTGCCCGATCACCACCAGCAAGGCCAGCGCCGCGATCCGACGCAGGCTCAGGGGCAGCTTGGGCAATGGCGCAAAGGCCCGAGACAGGCGCAGCGACAACAGGAACAACAAACTCAGCGTGGTAAAGCCCCCCAGCAGATGGGCCGTGACCACCTGGGGCCAGAGCTTGAGCGTGACCGTCCACATTCCGAACGCCGCCTGGGCGAGCACCACACCGAGCAACAGCAGCGGCAGGCGATAGGGCTGGCCATCGCGGGCATGGCGGCGCACGGCCTGGAACGCCAGCAGGGCGATCACTGTCGCCAGGGTGCCGGCGAAATAGCGATGGACCATCTCTGCCCAGCCCTTGGCCTGCTCAACCGGATGGTCCGGGAAGCGCAGCTCGGCATGGGCAAGCTGCGCTTCGGTCTTGGGCACGCCGATGAAACCGTAGCAACCTGGCCAGTCCGGGCAGCCGAGGCCGGCGTGGGTGAGGCGAGTATAGGCACCGAGCAGGACGACCAGCAGTGCCAGCAGGGTGGCGAACACAGCGAGGCGGTATCCGGGTCTGGCCATGGGGGCCTCCTAGCCGATGTTGGACAGCTTGAGCAGGTGCCGCAGGTCGTCGAGCACATGCTTGCCGTTGACCTTGGCGTCGTAGCGCAGCACCAGGTTGCCATGGGGGTCGACGATCCACAGCTGCGGGCCGGGCGTACTGACGTTCTGGCCGTAGCGCTGGGTATCCAGCGAATAGCGCTGCAACTGCGGGTACTCACGGCCGAGCAAGGCTTGGTAGTCGGCTGCCAACGGTTGCGCCGTGGCCAGTGCATGGCTGGCACGGGCGGCATCCCGGCCCAGGCCGATCTGGATCTGCCGCGCCAGGTACACCAGCTGTTGGCAATCCGCAGCACAGGCCGACGGCGCACTGACCAGCAGTTGCCAGCGCGTCTCCTGGGCGTCGATGCCGATATCGCTGCGGCCCTGGCCGTTGCCGATCATCTGGCCGTGATAGCTGCGGCCGTCCGGCACCCAGAACTTGAGCTTGTACATGCTGGTGGCGAGGATCATCGGCCCCAGCACCACCAGCAGGATCAGGATCAGTTGCAAACGCCCGCGCGCACGGGGTTTGCCGCGTTCAGGCATGTCCAGTGGACTCGTTGCGGCGCCCATGGTCGTTCTCCTTTTTCTTGTCATGCCAGCCGAAATAGAGGAAGAGCAGCACCAGTGCCGTGGCCAGGGCAAACCACTGCACGGCGTAGCCCAGGTGCTTTTCCGGGCCCATGGCGACCACCGGCCAGTCCAGTCGATAGCTGGCGGGGCCTGGCTCCAGACGCAGTTCATGGGCGAAACCTTCACGCCCCAGTTGTTGCCACAGCCGGGCCGGGTCGATGGCGGTCAGCAGGTGCGGCCATTGGCCGCCCACCGGGTCGGGGTGCAGTTGGAAGGTGGCGCCGGGAGCGACATAGACCGCGGCGTCTAGGGCCAGGGCCTGGGCGGGTGTGTCGAATTGCACGGGCTCGCGGCGGTCCGGCCAGGGCAACCAACCGCGATTGACCAGCAGCCACAGCCCGGACGCCTGGTCATGGAAGGGTTGCAGCAGCTCGACGCCAGCCCGGCCATCGCGCATACGATTATCCAACAGCAGGCTGTGCTCGCCGTCGAAGCGTCCGTACAGGTGCACGCGACGGTAGGCTGGGTCAGGTACCTGCGCCAGCTGACCGCTGGCCAGTGGCGCTTCGACACGGCGCTCGGCATGGATGGCCAGCAGAGCCCGCTTCTCGTCGGCACGCCCCAGTTGCCAACAGCCGAGCGCGATCAGCCCTGGCAGTAGTGCGAGCACCACCAGAGTTGGTACCACGCCTGGGCGAAACGGCCTCACTGCGGCCTCGCCAGGCCGATCGCTATACTGATGTTCATCACTGCATCCCCCCGGAGTTTCGCCATGCTCAAGGCCGCGATTGTCCTGATGCTGTTGGCCACCATCGCCAGCCTGTTCAGCGGCCTGGTGTTCCTGGTCAAGGACGACGACCAGTCGACCCGCTTGCTCAAGGCCCTCACCGTGCGTGTCACCCTGGCCACCTTGACCATCGCCCTGGTGGCCTGGGGCCTGATCAGCGGCCAGCTGGTCTCCCACGCCCCCTTCTGACCATGTGGCCCAGCTGCGGCCCTATCGCCGGCACAGGCCTAAAGCACATACACGAAGATAAATAGCCCCACCCACACCACATCCACGAAGTGCCAATACCAGCTCGCCGCTTCGAAACCGAAGTGCTTGTCCGGGTCGAAATGCCCGCGCAGCACGCGGCAGAACATCACGATCAGGATCAGCGTGCCCAAGGTCACGTGGGCACCGTGGAATCCCGTGAGCATGAAGAAAGTCGCGCCGTAGATCCCTGAGCCCAGCGTCAGCCCCAGCTCGGTGTAGGCCTCGTGATACTCGTAGGCCTGCAACGCAAGGAACGAAAGGCCCAGCAGGATAGTCAGCCCCAGCCACAGCTTCAGCGTGCCGCGATGGTTGTTGCGCAACGCATGGTGGGCGATGGTCACCGTCACGCTGGAGCTCACCAGCAGGATGGTGTTGATCAGCGGCAGGTGCCACGGGTCGATGATCTCTTTCGGTGGCGGGAACAGCTTCGGGTCCGGTGTGTGCAGCAACGGCCAGGCGAACTCGAACGTCGGCCAGAGCATATGGGCGATGCCCTTGTGCCCCTCGCCACCCAGCCAAGGCCCGGCCAGCACCCGCACGTAGAACAGCGCGCCGAAGAACGCCAGGAAGAACATCACCTCGGAGAAGATGAACCAGCTCATACCCCAGCGGAACGAGCGGTCCATCTGTGCGCTATACAGCCCGGCACGGCTCTCCTTGACCACCGCACCGAACCAGCCGAACAGCATGTAGGCCAAGAACAGCGCGCCGATGAAAAAGATCAGCGGCCCATGGGACTCGGGGTGGCCGGCCTTGAGGTCGTTGAACCAGGTACCCAGGCCAAACACCGTGATGAACATGCCGATCGTCGCGATGATCGGCCACTTGCTCTGCGCCGGGACGTAGTAGTGCTCGTGACTTGCCATTGCTGTTCTCCTTCCCTTAACGGGCGCCCTGGTCGTCCTGGGCCGCGACATGGGCGACCGGCGGGTGGCGAGCGGTGATGTCGAACAAGGTGTAGGCCAGTGTCAGGTGCTTCACACTGGCCGGCAGGTCGCGGTCGACGATGAACCGCACCGGCATCTCGATGCGTTCGCCTGGCTGCAGCACCTGCTGGGTGAAGCAGAAGCACTCGGTCTTGTGGAAGTACGCCGCAGCCTCGGCTGGCGTGATACTGGGGATCGCCTGGGCGCTCATGGGCTTGTCGGTCGGGTTGCGAGCCACGAAGACCATCTGGTTGACCGCCCCAGGGTTGACCTCCAGCTGGTCGGCCGTGGCGTGGAACTCCCAGACCATGTCGCTGGCATTGGTCGACATGAACTGCACCCGCACCGTGCGCGTCGGGTCGCTGACCTGGCTGCCCTCGTATTGCCCGCCGGTCTTGCCGTTGATGCCGAACGCCTTGCACATCACGTCGTAGATCGGCACCAGGGCGAAGCCGAAGGCGAACATCACCACCGTCAGCATCAGCAGGCGCGTGACCAGGCGCTTGAGCGAGAGGCCGTTCATAACCCCGGCCCTACTTCACTTCCGGCGGGGTCTGGAAGGTGTGGTAGGGCGCCGGCGAAGGCACCGACCACTCCAGCCCGTCGGCGCCATCCCAGGGCTTGGCCGGTGCCGGCGCGCCACCGCGGATGCACTTGATGACGATGAACAGGAAGAAGATCTGCGTTGCGCCGAACATGAAGGCACCGATCGACGACACCATGTTGAAGTCGGCGAACTGCAGGTTGTAGTCCGGAATGCGCCTCGGCATGCCGGCCAACCCCACGAAGTGCATGGGGAAGAAGGCCAGGTTCATGCCGATGAACGACAGCCAGAAATGCAGCTTGGCCAGGGTTTCGTCGTACATGTGCCCGGTCCATTTCGGCAGCCAGTAGTAGGCCGAGGCGAAGATGCCGAAGATCGCCCCCGGCACCAGTACGTAGTGGAAGTGGGCGACCACGAAATAGGTGTCGTGGTATTGGAAGTCCGCCGGGGCGATGGCCAGCATCAGGCCGGAGAACCCACCGATGGTGAACAGGATGACGAAGGCGATGGCAAACAGCATCGGCGCCTCGAAGGTCAGCGAGCCCTCCCACATGGTGCTGACCCAGTTGAACACCTTTACGCCTGTAGGTACGGCGATCAGCATGGTGGCGTACATGAAGAACAGCTCGCCCACCACCGGGATGCCGACCACGAACATGTGATGGGCCCAGACGATGAACGACAGGAAGGCAATGGCGCCGGTGGCATAGACCATCGAGGTGTAGCCGAACAGCGGCTTGCGTGAGAATGCCGGGATGATCGAGCTGACCGCGCCGAATGCCGGCAGGATCATGATGTACACCTCGGGATGACCGAAGAACCAGAACACGTGCTGGAACAGCACAGGGTCGCCGCCCCCGGCCGCACTGAAGAAGCTGGTGCCGAAATGGATGTCCATCAGCATCATGGTCACCACGCCGGCCAGCACCGGCATCACCGCGATCAGCAGGAACGCGGTGATCAGCCAGGTCCAGACGAACAGCGGCATCTTCATCAAGGTCATGCCAGGTGCGCGCAGGTTGAGTACGGTGGCGATCACGTTGATGGCGCCCATGATCGAGCTGATGCCCATCAGGTGGATGGCGAATATGAAGAAGGTCACGCTGGCCGGAGCATAGGTGGTCGACAGCGGGGCGTAGAAGGTCCAGCCGAAGTTCGGCCCGCCGCCGGGGCTGAACAGGGTCGAGACCAGCAACAGGAAGGCCGCCGGCAGCAACCAGAAGCTGAAGTTGTTCATCCGTGGCAGGGCCATGTCCGGCGCGCCGATCATCAGCGGGATCATCCAGTTGGCGAGGCCGACGAAGGCTGGCATCACGGCACCGAACACCATGATCAGGCCGTGCATGGTGGTCATCTGGTTGAAGAACGCCGGTTCCACGATCTGCAGTCCGGGCTGGAACAGCTCGGCACGGATCACCATGGCGAAGGAGCCGCCAAGCAGGAACATGGCGAAGGCGAACCACAGGTACATCGTGCCGATGTCCTTGTGGTTGGTGGTCAGCACCCAGCGCATCAAGCCCTTGGCCGGGCCGTGGGCATGGTCGTGGCCTTGGGCGTGGTCGTCGATCACTGCACTCATGTCCTGTCTCCTGCAATCCGGTGGCTGGCGCGGGAATACCCTTCGGCCCGGTTCATTGGCCTTCTGCCTGCTTGAGCGCCAGCACGTCCTTCGGCGTGACCATGTCACCCTTGTTGTTGCCCCAGGCGTTGCGCTCGTAGGTCACCACGGCGGCGATGTCGACTTCCGACAGCTGCTTGCCGAACGCGGCCATGGCAGTGCCTGGCTTGCCGTGGAAAACAATGTTCAGGTGGTCTTCCTTGGGCCCGGTGGCGATCTTCGAGCCCTTGAGCGCCGGGAACATCGGTGGCAGGCCCTGGCCTTCGGCCTGGTGACAGGACACGCAGGTGGTGTGGTAGACCTTGTCGCCTCGTTCGACCAGCTCTTCAAGGGTCCACTCCTTGCTGGTCAGCTCCTTGAGCTTGGCCGCCTCGGCCTTGCGCTCGCCGAGCCAGGTGTCGTAGTCGGCCTTGGATTTGACCTCGACCACCACCGGCATAAAACCGTGGTCCTTGCCGCACAGCTCGGTGCACTGGCCGCGATAGATGCCGGGCTTTTCGATACGCGTCCAGGCCTCGTTGACGAAGCCGGGGATGGCGTCACGCTTGACCGCGAAGGCCGGCACCCACCAGGAGTGGATGACATCGGCGGCCGTCACCAGGAAACGCACCTTGGCCCCGACCGGCAGTACCAGCGGTTGGTCGACTTCGAGCAGGTAGTGCTCGTCCTTGGGGGCCTGGTTGTGGATCTGTTCGGCGGGCGTGGCCAGGTTGCTGAAGAATTCCACGTCCTGGCCCAGGTACTTGTAGTGCCACTTCCACTGGTAGCCGGTGACCTGGATATCGATGTCCGACTCGCTGGCATCGTAGATGTCGATGAGGGTCTTGGTGGCCGGAATGGCCATGGCCACGAGAATCAGGAAGGGAACCACCGTCCAGAGGATTTCCACCCAGGTGTGCTCGTGGAAATGCGCAGGCTCCTGGCCCGTGGAGCGGCGGTGGATGACCATCGACCAGAACATCGCACCGAACACGACGATGCCGATGACCACGCAGATCCAGAAGATGGTCATGTGCAGGTCGAACACGGCGTTGGAAACGTCCGTCGCCCCCGGCGCCATGTTCACGGTCCAGGCGGCATGCGCCTGGCCAAACACCAACCACAACAGGAGGCCCATCCAGACATGTGGATGTCGCATCATTGCGGGTTCCCCTTATCGTTCTTGTTGTCCCGGAGGCGTGGACGACCTTACGGCTAAGGAGGGGTGGGTGGCCAAGACTGCCTGGCTTCGACGACCGAGCCCCTGCAAACGGCAGTCGGGCCTCATCAACGAATCACGTTCACCGGGAGTATAGACAGCGACCAACGGCACGCAACGACCGCCATGAAATCAACTTCATCGATTCACGCAATCGTTTGAAAGCCTTGCGGTTATTGGGGTGGAGCAAAATGATGGCACATTGATATAACCACACTGGCAAACGTGCCTCAGGGTTATAACAAATGCGTCTTAGGCATTCTCACAACCGAGCTAATTTAGTGTCTTCCGTTTGTAACGCCTTGTCCCTGGAGTTGTCATGAACATCGCTGCTGTCCGCGAGCAGATCACCCACGCCCATCAACACGAGGGCCAGACTGGCCAACTGAAACAGCGTCTGGAACAACAACTGCCGCATCTGCATCCTTCGATCCATCTGCCCGAGCAGGATGCCCAGGGTACCTTGGCGCGTTTCGTCAGCGCCTACATCGACCAGGTTCCAGAGCTGCTGGAGGCCGCCCATGACGTGGCCCGCGAAGCTGGCATCGAGTCACAGATCACGCCGGTGCTGAAAATCGCCGAAACCTATTTCCTGCAACCGCCCAGCGTCATGCAAGGCCATGTCGGCCTGGATTGCCTGCTGGACGAAGCCTACCTGGCCCATCGCCTGGTCGAAGAAGTCAACGACCTGTACATCCGCCACTTCCAGCAGCCGCTGATCCCGGTGGATACCACCGTGGCCAACCTGATCGCCCATCAGCTGATCGGCGAAACCTTTGCCAACCAGCTCGATGAAGTAGTGCACCATTCGGTGGACCAGATGCTCGATGACGAAAGCTTCGCCGTCGAGTCGGTGGAAGCCTACCGAGAGAAACTCTGCAGCCCCGAGACCGGCGCCGCCTGGAAGCGCTGGCCATGCCTTTCCCGTCAACTGGGCGTGGAGCTCGGCCAGCCGGCCTGACGCATTCGCGGGTAAACCCGCTCCCACAGGGCCAGCGTTAACCCTGTGGGAGCGGGTTTACCCGCGAACGGGCCGCAAAGCGGCCCTCTTGCATCAAGCCCCAATACCCGCCGTCGTGCGCAGGCGCCCCTCGACTCGCCGCTTGAGCCTGTGCTGCTCGATCACCAAGCGAGAACCCTTGGCTGCATTGCTGCGCCCCCAGTCCTCCAGCAGCTCGATGCAGGAGTGGTCGATATAGCTCAGGTTGCCCAACGGCACGTGCAGTGTGGTCCCTTGCGGCACGGTTTCCAGCACCTGGGTCAACGCCGGCACCTTGAGGAAGGTCGCGGCGCCACTGAGCCGCAGCTCCATGTGCCCTGGCTCTTCCAGGGTAGCCAGGTTGATCTTCAGCCGCGCCGCCTTGAGCGCCAGTTTCAGCAAGGTCAGGGCGAACCCGAGCAGCACGCCGGTCAGCAGGTCGGTGAAGATGATCGCCAGCGCCGTGGCCGCATAGGTGAACATCGGCATACGGCCATACCGGCCCAACCCTCGGAACGCCTTGAAATCCACCAGTTTGATGCCGGTATACACCAGCACGCCGGCCAGGCTGGCCACGGGGATCTGCTGCAGCACGCTGCTGAGCGCCACCACGAAAGCCAGCAGCCACACGCCATGGAAAATCGCCGACCAACGCGTCTGGGCACCGGCCTGGACGTTGGCCGAGCTGCGCACAATCACCCCGGTCATCGGCAACGCGCCCAGCACACCGCAGAGCATGTTGCCTAGCCCCTGGGCCGACAGTTCACGGTCGAAGTCCGAGCGTTGGCCACTGTGCATGCGGTCCACCGCGGCGGCCGAGAGCAGGGTTTCGGCGCTGGCGATGAAGGCCAGGGCGAAGGCGGCGACCAGGAGGCCAGGGTCGGCCAGCTTCAACAAGTCGTCCGGGCGCAGCCAGTCAATGGCTTCGGAGAGGTCCGCCGGCACCTGCACACGGTTCACCGGCAGGGCCAGCCACAGGCTGACGGCGGTCATCGCCGCCACTCCCAGCAAGGCCCCGGGAATGAAACGCAGGCGCTGTGGGCGCCGGCGCTCCCAGCTCCACATCAAGGCGATGGTCCCAAGGCCCAGGGCGCCAGCCTGCCAGCCATTACCCGCATTCTCCAGCGGCAGGGCCGCAGCCACCGTCGCCGGAAAGCCCAGCAGGTTCTGCACCCCAGATGGCTGGGGCGCGCTGTCGAACATCACATGCACCTGGGACAATACGATCAGCACGCCGATTCCGGCGAGCATCCCGTACACCACGGCAGGGGCAGTGACGCGGAACCAGCAGCCCAGGCGCAGGCGCCCGGCCAATAGCTGCAACAGGCCAGCGAGCAAGAGGATCGGGCCCAACATGGCCATGCCATGCTGGCGCACCAGCTCGAATACCAGCACCGCCAGGCCCGCGGCCGGGCCGCTGACCTGCAAGGGCGAGCCCGCGAGGAAGCCGACCACGATGCCACCGATGATGCCCGTGATCAGCCCCTTGGCCGGTGGCATGCCTGAAGCGATCGCAATGCCCATGCACAAGGGCAGGGCCACCAAAAAGACCACTACCGATGCCAACAACTCACGCGGCAGGGCCGCTTTGATCTGTGTCTTGTTCACCATGAAGCTCCTTTCTCGATACGCGGCCAGTCCGCCAGCCGCAGGCACAGGGAACCCCGACACGCGCGCAGGCGCGGACCGCCGGCAAACCGGCAAGGCAGTCAGGGGAATTCAAGGCAGCCGACAACTGGCCCCACCCTCAGCGGGTGCGGCCGGTCGGCGAAACGTTACGGCGAGGTGTGGGCCGCTTAGTAGCGGCCTCTCGGTGTAGCGCAGGGGATCGGCTGGTCGGCGCTCAGCGGCAGGAAGCTGTCGCTGGCGGCGTCATAGGCTTCGATCTGGCTGGTCTCGATGTCATAGACCCAACCGTGAATGAACAGCTGGCCGGCCGCCAGGCGCGAGGCGACCGAGGGGTGGGTGCGCAGGTGATGCAACTGGGCGATGACGTTTTCCTTGGTCAGCACCTGCATGCTCTCGTGCTCGCTGCCGCAGGAGCAGTTGTCCTCGACCACGGTGCGGGCGACTTCCGCGTGGCGCAGCCAGGCCTTGACCGTGGGCATCTTCTCCAGCGAGTTGGGGTTGAGCACTGCTCGCATGGCGCCGCAATCGGAATGGCCGCAGACAATGATGTGATGCACGCCCAAGGCCAGCACGGCGTACTCGATGGCCGTGGATACGCCGCCGTTCATCTGCCCATAGGGCGGTACGACGTTACCTACGTTACGGGTCACGAACAGGTCGCCGGGTGAACTCTGGGTGATCAGCTCGGGGACGATGCGCGAGTCGGCGCATGTGATGAACATGGCGCGCGGCGTCTGCGCGGTGGCGAGCTTCTTGAACAGCTCCTGCTGCTCGGGGAAGACGTCATGGTGAAACCGCAGGAAGCCGTCGACGATATGCTTCAGGGCAGCATCGGCACTTTCGGCGGGTGCAGCCGGGACGACCTTGGATGGGTCCTTGACGGGCATGATTCATCCTCTTGACGGTGTGTAGGGTAAGTTCCAGTTTACCGGGTAAAGATTCTGGTTATGCAGGGCGTTAGATGCCGGGCACAGGCCATTCATCACAATCTCTGTGGGCTCACGCTACCGTGGAAAACTTAACTGAAACTGAATTTGAAGGCTCTAGAACGGGCGTTCCAGCTTCTAAAGGCGGGAAATCGATAATAGCAAAAAAGCATCAACCGCCAATAGCCTGGAAGAAAAATATCGGTTGCCATGAGCCAGACTAGGGATGGCTTTTTGACCTCTCGGGGCTGTTATGTAGTTCAGCGCGGCCCCAACCACTCAGAACAACGCCATCTGCCCACCCGGCGGGCAGAATGCGGTGCAATCCAGCGCCTGCGCCTCCCGCCCCTCGAACCCCAACCGGCGCATGGCCTTGGCGAACCGCTGCGCCAAGAGCTCGGCGAAGACCCCTTCGCCGCGCATCCTCGAACCAAAACGGCTGTCGTACAACTCACCCCCTCGGCTCTGACGGATCAGGCTGAGCACATGGGCAGCCCGTTGCGGGTAGTGATCGTGCAGCCATTGTTCGAACAGCGGCGCGACCTCCAGCGGCAGGCGCAGCATCATGTAGGCCGCACTCTGCGCACCGGCTTGCCTGGCTGCCTCAAGCAAATGCTCCAGTTCGCTGTCGTTGATCATCGGAATCATCGGCGAGCACAACACACCCACCGGTACGCCTGCCTCGCGCAACACCCGAATGGCCCGTAACCGCGCCTTGGGCGATGCGGCCCGCGGCTCCAAGGTGCGCTTGAGATCGTCGTCTAACGTGGTCAGGCTGATCATCACCCGGGCCAGCCGCTGGCTGGCCATTTCGGCCAACAGATCGAGGTCGCGCAGGACCAGCGAACCTTTGGTGACGATGGTGACCGGGTGGCGAAAGCGCAGCAGGACTTCCAGCAGGCGCCGGGTCAACTGTTGCTCCCGTTCGATGGGCTGGTAGGGGTCGGTGTTCGAGCCCAGGTTGATGGGCGCACAGACGTAGCCTGGCTTGCGCAGCTGTTGCTCGAGCACCTGGGCGGCGTTGGTCTTGGCGATCAGCTTGGTCTCGAAGTCCAGACCGGGCGAGAGGTCCCAGTAGGCATGACTGGGGCGAGCGTAGCAGTAGATGCAACCGTGCTCGCAACCCCGGTAGGGGTTGATCGAGCGGTCGAAGGGCAGGTCGGGCGAGGTGTTGCGGGTGATGATGGTCTTGGCGGTCTCGATGCGGATCTCAGTGCCTTGGGTCACAGGCACGTCCTGATACCAACCATCGTCTTCCGCAGTCGAATGGCTGGGGGAGAAGCGATTGAGCGGATTATGGGTCGTGCCCCGACCCTTTTGCGGCTCTGGAGAAAACATCGCAGGCTCCATTTACTGTATCTATATACAGTACAGCTGTAGGTTCCTTCGTTCCAGCGCCTTACGTCAGCCAATGCGCCTCATTCGAGGCCGTACCAGCCCAGCATCGCCTCGATTTGCATGGGGCGCCCCAGAAAATCCTCACATCCCTCAGGTATCGTCTTGGCATTGGCCCAATTGGCGAATGCCGCCCGAAAGCGCTTGCCCGCCCTGTTGTCGAGCAACCCCCATTTTTCGAAGTGGGTGAATATATCGATGGCATATGCTTCGCCCCAGACGTAGCTGTAATAGCCCGCCTCGTAACCGGCCACCAGATAGTCGAACGCGTGCGCCGGCTTCTCGAAACTCGCCAGAGGCCAGCATCCGCAGCGTTCGCGACATTCCAACAGTCGCTCCTGCACGCTCTTGCCATCACTGGGCGAGCTGTGCAGCTCCAGATCGAACAACGCCATGCTCACGTCGAAGGCACACTTTTCCAGCTGAGCCTCGCGCAGGTTGGCCAGTACCGACCGAGCCTGCTCGAGCGTGAGCGGTTCACCGGTCAGGTAGTGGCTGGAGATATCCACCAGGTAATGCGCGTTCCACAGCCAGCGCTCAAGAAACTTGCCGAAGAACTCCTGGGCATCGGAACCTGCTCTGTTCGGATCGGAGAGCACATGGTTGGTGGCGGGCATCAGCAGCAGGTGCAGGCCATGACCGAACTCGTGGAACAGCTTGCGCAGGGCCAGATGATCGAGCAGGGAGGGTTCATCACCCATCCCTGGCTCACCGTCGCTGACCACCATCACCGAAGCGCCATGTGTACGTCCTTCCTCGTCCCGACGCCGATGACGCATGGCAATGGTGTGGACACTGCCTTGCTTGCCCGGATACCTGAGGACATCCAGGTACAGCGTGCCGACTTCCATGCCGTCCTGGCGCACGGTGAAACCGCGCACGCTGGGATGCCATGCCGAGGAAGAGCAGGGCACAAGCGTCAGGTCAAAGACCCGTTCGGCCAGATCGACCAGAGCTTGCACCGCCTTGTCCAGGGTGAAGTAGCCGCGCAGCGTTTCACTGTTCATGGCCTGATTGCGGGCTCTCAGGTACCTGATGTCCCACGGTTGGGCTGCATCCAGATTGTGCTCCGCAGCCAGGCGCTGGACGTCGGCGCGGGCCTTGAGCATGGCGGGTCGCAGCTTTTGCGCCAGTGTCTGGAGCAACTGACGAACAGGCTCGACGCTGCCCGCAGCCTTGCCCTGCACCATCAGTTGCGCGTAGCTGGTGTTCGCGATCAGTTGCCCTTTTTGCTCCCGCAAGAGCGCCAGCTGTTGCAGTCGGTTGCCATTGTCTTGTTGCTCATCCGGATGAACACCCCGGGAATGGTAGGCCGTGTAGACGGCCTCGCGCAGGCTCCGATCATCGGCAAATTCGAGGATGGCATCGGCGTTGCGTTCATTGCAGAGAATCTTCCAGCCCTTCAGGCCGGCATCCTTGGCTTGCTGGGCCATGAGGTTGCGCAGTCGCTGGGGCACCCCCTCCAGGCGCGCCTCGTCCTTGATCTGAATGCTCGATCGCTCACTCGTTTCATCGAGCGTCTGATAGAAGCCACCGACTTGTTCGTTGATGTCATCTTCCAGCTGCGCCAGCGTGGCGTTTTGCTGCGCATCCAGATGCACACCGGCCAGGCGGTACTCCAGAAGGATCCTGCGCAGCGTAGCTTTTTCATAGACATCCAGGCTGGGCTGGTCCGTGGCCAAGCGTTCATAGAGCGCATGCAGCGGCTTGTTCCGGCGGTTGTCGATGAACAGACGCTGCGCCTGACCATACCCTTCGCCAAAGGCCGCACTCCACGCATCGCCTTTTACGGTCAATGGCAAAGTGGCAAAGACGACCGCCTGCAGATCGGCTATGACGTTGTCCATCGCCAAGACCAATCCATACCAGCTGGGCTGCTGTTGTTGGCTATCCAGTACGTGCGCCAGACCGGTTTCGTAGGCATCAATCACCGTATCGAGCGCCGACTTCACATGTTCGAGCGTCACGCTGTCGTAATCGATGGGCGAGCGGTTTTCGTTCAACAGGGGGTTGCGGGCTTGCATAGGAGGTTCCTGTTCGGCTGATAGTCAACGCGAGCATGGAACGCAAAGCCCAGAGCAGGTGGCCGCATAACTACCACCTGCCTGTGCAGATACGCGCCACCGCAGCCCAGGCCGGGTGGCGCGACGGCCTCATTCGGCCGGTTTCTTCAGCTTCGGATTGGGGAAGAACTGCACGGTCTGCACCTTGGCCGGTGCCGCCTTGGGCGCCAGGTGGTTGACCCGGGTGCCCAGCTCGGTGGGCACCGACAGGCCCTGTTCGTTCAGGGTGTCGGTGAAGCCGCAGGCCACGCACTCGCGGTGCGGTACGCCGTCCTCGTTCCACATCATCAGCTTGTCGGGTTCGCTGCACGCCGGGCACACAGCCCCGGCGATGAAGCGCTTCTTGGTCTTGGTCACAGGTACCTCGCTCATGCCGCCGCGTCCTCGGTCAGGCCGCTATGGCGCAGCAATGCATCGATGGAAGGCTCGCGACCGCGGAAATCGACGAACAGCACCATCGGCTCGCGGGAACCGCCACGAGCCAGGATCGCCTCGCGGAAGGCGCGGCCGGTCTCGGCGTTGAGCACGCCTTCTTCCTCGAAGCGCGAGAAAGCATCGGCCGAGAGTACTTCGGCCCACTTGTAGCTATAGTAGCCCGCCGCATAACCGCCGGCGAAGATATGGGCGAAGCTGTTGGGGAAACGATTGTAGGCCGGCGGGCGCATCACCGAAACCTCGTCACGCACCCCTTCGAGTACCTGCAGCACGCTGCGGCCGTCGCCATGGTTGGCATGCAGTTCGAAGTCGAACAGCGAGAACTCCAGCTGGCGCACCATCATCATGCCCGACTGGAAGTTCTTGGCCGCCAGCATCTTGTCCAACACGTCCTGGGGCAAAGGCTCGCCGGTCTCGTAGTGGCCGGAAATCAACGCCAGGCCTTCAGGCTCCCAGCACCAGTTCTCCATGAACTGGCTCGGCAGCTCCACTGCATCCCAGGCCACACCGTTGATGCCGGAAACGCCGGCATGCTCGATGCGAGTGAGCAGGTGGTGCAGGCCGTGCCCGAACTCGTGGAACAGGGTGGTGACTTCATCGTGGGTCAGCAGCGCAGGCTTACCGGGTGCGGCTGGGGTGAAGTTGCACACCAGGTTCGCCACCGGGCTTTGCAGGGTGCCGGCTGCCGTGCGCCGACGATCGCGGGCCCCGTCCATCCACGCACCGCCGCGCTTGTTGGCGCGGGCATACAGGTCGAAGAAGAAGCGGCCCACGTGCTGGCCGTTTTCCTTGATCTCGAACAGGCGCACGTCCGGGTGCCAGGTGTCGAAGCCCTTGAGTTCGGCAATCTCGATGCCGTACAGGCGCTGGACGATGGAGAACAGCCCCGACAACACCTTGTCGATCGGGAAGTAGGCCCGCAGGGCCTCTTGCGACACGCTGTAGCGCTGCTCGCGTAGTTTCTCGCCGTAGAAGCCGGCATCCCAGCTCGACAACTGGGGGCAGCCTTGTTCTGCGGCATAGGCCTTGAGCTGCTCCAGGTCCTGGGCGGCGAACGGCTTGCTGCGCTTGGCCAGGTCACGCAGGAAGCTCAACACCTGGTCGCTGGACTCGGCCATCTTGGTAGCCAGGCTCAGTTCGGCGTAGTTCGGGTACCCCAGCAGCTCGGCCAGCTCCTGGCGCAGGTCGAGGATCTCGCTCATCACCGGGCCGTTGTCGAACTGGCCGGCATTCGGGCCCTGGTCCGAGGCGCGGGTGCAGTAGGCGGCGTAGAGCTCTTCGCGCAGGGCGCGGTCGGTGGCGTAGGTCATCACCGCGTAGTAGCTGGGGAATTCCAGGGTGATCAGCCAGCCATCCAGGCCCTTGGCCTGGGCGGCGACGGCCATCTGCGCCTTGGCCGAGTCGGGCAGGCCGTCGAGCTGCGCCTCGTCGCTGACATGCTTGGTCCAGGCCTGGGTGGCATCCAACAACTGGTTGGAGAAACGGCTCCCCAGCTCACTGAGGCGGCTTTGCACCTCGGCGTAGCGTTGTTGCTTCTCGGCCGGCAGGTCGATACCCGACAGGCGGAAGTCACGCAGGGCATGGTCGATGATGGTCTTCTGGGCCGCGTCGAAGCCGGCGGCTTCCGGGCTGTTGGCCAGGGCCTGGTAGGCTTCGAACAGCTGGCGGTTCTGCCCCAGTTCGGTGGAATAGGCGCTCAGGGCCGGCAGGCAGGACTCGTAGGCCTCGCGCAGCTCTTTGCTGTTGCACACCGC
Organism: Pseudomonas sp. FA-1; assembly: GCF_056856075.1. Classification (NCBI taxonomy): domain Bacteria; kingdom Pseudomonadati; phylum Pseudomonadota; class Gammaproteobacteria; order Pseudomonadales; family Pseudomonadaceae; genus Pseudomonas; species Pseudomonas sp. FA-1. The sequence goes on along the minus strand of NZ_JBWXTH010000001.1, from coordinate 781,335 downwards.
ATTGAGGTGGCTGACCGGGCTCCAGGCCGCGCCCAGGCGATCGTTGAGTTCATCCATGGCCAGCACCAGGCCGGCCCAAGTCGGATTCTTGCCTTGCTGTTCGAGGATCGTTGCAATGGCTTTGCGGTTGTCGGCCAGGATCTGCTCGATCGCCGGCAGCACATGTTCGGCTCGGATCGCCGAGAAGGGCGGCAGATCGTAGGACTGCAGAAGCGGGTTGTTCGCACTCACGGTTTAGATACCTTGGCAGGAGGAAACACGGGACCATCTTAATTACAATCGACGCCGACCGCAGCAGGCAGCCCGCCTATCGGCATTCAAGAGGGGCGCTATCATGGCCATTCGAAGCTTTCAGCAACACACTCCCAAAGTTGGACCACGGGTTTTCGTCGACCGTTCGGCAGTGGTGCTGGGTGACGTCGAGATCGGCGAGGACAGCTCGGTCTGGCCGCTGACTGTGGTGCGCGGCGACATGCACCGGATCCGCATCGGCGCACGCACCAGCGTGCAGGATGGCAGCGTGCTGCACATCACCCATGCCGGGCCGTTCAACCCGGAGGGCTTCCCGTTGCTGATCGGCGACGACGTGACCATCGGTCACAAAGTCATGTTGCACGGCTGTACACTGGGCAACCGCATTCTGGTCGGCATGGGCAGCATCATCATGGATGGCGCGGTGGTCGAGGACGAAGTGATCATCGGCGCTGGCAGCCTGGTACCGCCGGGCAAGCGCCTGAACAGCGGCTACCTGTACGTGGGCAGCCCAGTGAAGCAGGCACGCCCGCTGACCGACAAGGAACGTGCGTTTTTCCCCTATAGCGCAACCAACTACGTCAAGCTCAAGGACCAGCACCTGGCCGAAGGCTACGACCGATAGCCACACCACGCGCTTGCAGGAGCGCAACGGCTCATAGATACCGAGAACACCATGCACCAGCAGAACATCCTCTTCGACCTCGACGGCACCCTGACCGACCCGCGCCTGGGTATCACCCGTTCGATCCAGTACGCCCTGGCCAAACTGGGTATCGACGAGCCGGACCTGGCCCGCCTCGAGCACTTCATCGGCCCACCCTTGCTGCAGGCCTTCATGCAGTTCTACCACTTCAACGAGGCCAAGGCCTGGGACGCGGTGAACTTCTACCGCGAACGCTTCAGGGTCACCGGCCTGTACGAGAACCTGGTGTTCGACGGTGTGCCGGAGCTGCTCGAGGCTCTGAATGGTCAAGGCCGCACGCTGTACATCGCCACCTCCAAACCCTGGGAGTTCGCCCGCGAGATCGCCCGGCACTTCGCGTTCGATCACCATTTCAAGGTGATCTACGGCAGCGAACTGGATGGCACCCGTACCAATAAGGTCGAGTTGATTCGCCACCTGCTGGACGAGGAAGGACTGGACCCAGCGCAGACCCTGATGATCGGTGATCGCAAGCATGACCTGATCGGCGCGCGCAGCAATGGGCTGCAAGCAGTGGCGGTGGGCTATGGCTTTGGCAGCCGCGAAGAGCTGATGGCCGAGGCGCCGGCATTCCATTTCGACACGTTGGCGCAGTTGCACCAGGCGTTTTTCCAGGCCTGACTCCTGCGCAACCCATCGCTGGCATGCCAGAGACGAGAGCAACTGTCTTGAGTTGCTTGCCCGGTCCTATCGCCGGCAAGCCGGCTCCCACAGGGATTTCGCAAGTCTTGAGCGCGGCGCAATCCTGTGGGAGCCGGCTTGCCGGCGATGGGCCGCAAAGCGGCCCCCTTCACCCCCGACCAGCCAACCGCGCCAACTCAGCCTTGCGCGCCGTAGTCGGCAACCGCCCCAACGCCTCGACCCGCTGATAGAACTCGCCCCAATCGCCGTTCACATCCTCGAACAACGCCGCAAACCCCGGCACCCATTGGTCATACAGGCCGAACGGCAGCAGCTTGGCATTGTTCATAGGCCCATACATCCACGCATCGTAACGCCCATCCCCCTTCCAAGGCCCATCACGCCACTGCCGATACTCACGCCGCAAGCGCTCGAATTCCGCCTGCTTGGCCGCCCGCTTGCCAGCCTCGTTCAACGGTCCGGCATAGATCGCCTGCAAGCGCGAACGGCTGTCCAGCACCAGCCGAACGAACTGCTCGCGCTGGCGCGCCGCGTCATCCCGAATCGCTGGAAGCCCGCGCGCCACGCGCCATTGCCGCGATCCTTCCTGTTCCACGAAGGTGGCGAACGACTCATTGAACTCAGTGTCGTCCTTTACATAGACGCGCTGGTGCGCCAGCTCGTGGAAGATCACCGCGGCCAGGCGTTCATCGCCCCAGGCAACCATCGAGGAAAGGATCGGATCGTCGAACCAGCCCAGAGTCGAATAGGCCTCCACACCCCCGATATACACGTCCATCCCGTCCTGGCGCATCAACGCTGCCGCGCCGCGGGCGGCGCCTTGCCGGTAATAGCCCCGGTAGGCCACGCAACCGGCGATCGGGAAGCAATGGGTGGCCGGCTGCAACGAGAGCTCAGGTGTCGCAAAGACATTCCATACCACGTAGGGCCGCCCTAGATCGGCATAGACCCGATAGCTGCGGTTGTCCGGCAGCTTCAACCGTTCGCTGGCGAACTGCCGGGCCTGTTCGGCATGCTCCAGACGCTGGCGCAATGGACCGCCTAGGGAAGGGTCGTCCAGCAACTGCGCCACAGGCTGTCGCGCCCGCAACAGTTGCCATTGCCCCTCGGCCAACTGACCGTAGTAGCCGAAGCTGGAGCAACCGTTCAGCAGGAAGGCCGCCAGCACGGGAACCAAACGCCAGAAAATGCGGTCGAGAGGCCCATGGCTTGAGCGCTGCAAAAGAAAAAGTCGAAACATCAGGGCTGTCTATCTCGCTCACGGCCAGTGCGGTCCAAGACTATCTCGCCAGGGGGGAGTTTCGCCATGCGTTCACTGATTGCCGTCGGCACGCTCGTGCTGCTGTCCGGTTGCTCCACGCTGCCCGACCCGGACCCCAACCAGGCCTGGATCGACCTTGCCCCCTACGACAACACCTCGCTGCATGCCGTGCAGGTGGACGAACGCGACTGGGCCGACAAGCGCTATTTCGAAGTCCAGCCTGGCAACCATGAGCTCACCGTGCGCTACCAGTTCGCGGTGGCGCCGAGCAATATCGGCCCAGTGGACGAACCGCTGTGGCGCGACTGCCAGCTGAACCTGACGTTCAAGGACTTCAGTGCCGGCCAACGCTACCAGCTGCAGGCCGGCAGCATCGGTTTCCGCCCCTGGGTCAAACTCTATGACCAGCAGCAGAAGCTGGTGGGGCAGGGGATGCCAGCCGGTTGCCAGCGCACCTGAAACCCAAGAGTTTCACGACAACGCGGGCCTGACGGCGCTATGCTTAAAGCCTGTAAACCGCGAGCGGGAGTTTCGCCATGCGCCAGCCCATGATGCTGATCGCCCTCAGTGCACTGGGGGCTTGCGCCAGCCCCTTGCCGCCCGTCGATCCCAAGCAGGCCTGGGTCGACCTCTACACCATCACGCCTGGCAGGACCATCATGGCCGACCGCCTGGACGGCCAGCGGCTGGAGGATGGCCGCTACTTCCAGGTCACCCCAGGTCGGCACGAGCTGGTGGTACGCTTCGACTACGAAGTGTATTCGGGCGGCTTCAGCACCGACCCTACCGAGCGCACTTGCTACCTCACCGTACGCTTCGATGACTTCAAGGCAGGCGAGCGCTATCGCCTGGAGGCGCGGGCACCGGTGATGCAGCCGCAGGTGTTGCTGTTCGATGGCAGCCGCAAGGTGGTGGTGAACGAGCCGAGCCAGGTGTTCTGCATTCCGTGAGCGGCAGCCTTCATGGCCATACCCACTCCCACGAACCAATGGGAGCGGGGTCTACCGCCGATAAAACGGGCTCGGGTCACTGGTCGTTCTTCTGGTAGATGATCTTCTTGGTGCCACCATCGCAGCTGCCGACGATCATGTTCTGATCGCGGACTTCACTGTTGGGCACGATCTCCAGGGTATAGGACGTGACCCCCGCAGCCTGGATCTTCGCCTCGATTTCGGCCTTGAGTTCCTCGCACGGCTTGGGCGCGGCCATGGCTGCCGTAGCCAGCAAGGAGACCAGCACGGCGGTTGCAACGCGGATCATGGAACGGCTCCTGAAAAGGCAGTCGGGCTGCCAACGCCCATTAGACTACAGGAAACCGCTCCTGTTGCGCCGCCTAGGAAAGCAGGGTGGCGTCCAGGGTAATCGTCGCGTTCAGCACCTTCGACACCGGGCAGCCGGCCTTGGCTTTGTTGGCGATTTCCTGGAACTGCGCATCGCTCGCCCCAGGCACTTTGGCCTTGAGGGTCAGGTGCACGGCCGTAATGGCGAAACCGTCCGGCTGCTTGTCCAGGCTGACCTCGGCAATGGTGTCGATACGCTCGGGGGTGAAGCCCGCCTCGCCGAGCATCATCGACAGTGCCATGGAAAAGCAGCCGGCATGGGCCGCGCCGATCAGCTCTTCCGGATTTGTGCCTGGCGAGCCTTCGAAACGGGTGTTGAAGCCATAGGGGTTCTGCTTGAGTGCACCGCTTTCCGTGGAGAGCGATCCCTTGCCATCCTTCAACCCGCCTTGCCAGATCGCCGATGCTGTCTTTTTCATGTTGCCTCCTGTCGTAGGGTGGGTACCTATGGGTTCTGAGGTTCAGGCTTACAGCAAGTTCAGCTGAATCTGACGCCTAGCATTGAAACCCCGAAAAGTGCCCATACAGAGAACCCAAGGCCCCACGGCCAATCTTTCTGCGGAGGCACCCATGACGCACCTGCGTGACCTGAAGATATCCACTCTCGACCTGGTACCGGTACGCGCCGATGGCGGCCCTGCCCAGGCCCTGCGCAACTCCCTGGACCTGGCCCGACATGCCGAGCGGTTCGGCTACAACCGTTTCTGGGTGGCCGAGCACCACAACATGGACGGCATCGCCAGCTCGGCCACGTCCGTACTGATCGGGTACCTGGCAGGTGGCACCTCGCGCATCCGCATCGGCGCCGGCGGTGTGATGCTGCCCAACCATGCGCCCCTGGTGATCGCCGAGCAGTTCGGCACACTGGCAAGCCTCTACCCTGGGCGTATCGACCTGGGCCTGGGTCGCGCACCGGGCTCTGACCAGATGACGGCCCGCGCCTTGCGTCGCGAACGCTCCGGCAGCGCCGACGACTTCCCGGACGACGTCGAAGAGCTGTCCCGCTACCTGGGCCCACGCACGCCGGACCAGAAGGTCATTGCGGTGCCGGGCCACGACACCGACGTGCCGCTCTGGCTGCTCGGCTCCAGCCTGTTCAGCGCCCAGCTGGCGGGCATGCGCGGGTTGCCCTATGCCTTCGCCTCGCATTTCGCCCCGCGCTATATGCACGAGGCGATCCGCATCTACCGCGACCACTTCAAGCCTTCCACGGTACTGGACAAGCCCTACGTGATGCTCGGCGTGCCCATGGTCGTAGCCGAGACCGACGAAAAGGCCGAATACCTGGCGACGTCGGTGTACCAGCGCATCCTGGCATTGATTCGTGGCCAGAGCCTGATGCAGCGCCCACCGGTGCCGAGCATGGACGGCCTGTGGCTGCCCCATGAACGCGATGCGGTGGGCAGCTTCCTGGGCTTGGCGATGATCGGCAGCCCGCAGAAGGTACGGGCCAAGGTCGAGGTGCTGCTGGAGCAGACCGGGGCGGATGAACTGATATTCACCTGCGACCTGTACGAACATGCGGACCGGGTACGGTCGTATGAGCTGTTGGCGCAGGCCTTGAAACACGAGTAGACGGCTGCGCCGTCGATCGCTGGGCAAGCCCGCTCCCAGGGGTCGTATCCTCGAGGAAGCGGGCTTGCCCAGCGATTGGGGCCCCAAGCGCCACCGATCACTCGCGGCGGTACACGATCTCCTTGGTACCGCCCTCGCAACTGCCGATCACCTTTCCACCTCCGGCGCCCTTGTCGACGATCTCCAGCACATAGCCGGTAACGCCCTTGGCCTGGAGCTTGGCATCGATCTCGGCCTTGAGCTCCTCGCACGGCTTGCCCGCCGCCTGCGCGCTGCCCGCCAGCGCCACCAGGCCCATCGCCCACAGCAGTTTCTTCATCGATCGCTTTCCTTGTTCAGATCAAAAAAGTACAGGGCGCCAATCCAGGACTGGCACCCACAAACCTTTACCCCATCTCGCCGGGCCAGGCCAGCCCGGCCTTGTTTCAACTGTTGGCGATACGGAAGCCGACCTTCAGCGTGACCTGGAAGTGCGCCGCCTTGTTGTCGCGGATATGCCCACGGGTATCGACCACCTCGAACCATTCCAGGTGCTTGATGCTCTTGCCGGCTTCGGCCAGGGCATTGTTGATTGCGTCCTCGATGCTGGTGGGCGAGGAACCGACCAGCTCGATCTTCTTGTAGGTGTGGTGATCGGACATGAGCGCTCTCCTTGGTTGGCGTGTGAGATTGAGCCTAGCAGCGCAGGCCCGGTTTACCTGCGAACCATCGCCATGCAGGAAAGTTCGATCGCACTTTCGCTTCGCTGCACAGTCGCACCCCTTACAGCCCAACCACCGCGAAGGAGAGTCATCATGGCCTATAACTCGCTGCGTAAAGCGTCGCTGGAAAGCATGGAAGCGGAGATCGAAAGCCTGCTCAAGACCCTCGAACACCTCAAGCACGATGCTTCGGAAGAGTCGCAGAAATCCATGAAGGCGATTCGCAGCAACGCCGAGAATGCGCTCAAGCATTCGCGCACGCTGCTCGGCGATGCCTATGAGGAAGTGAAGACCCGCACCCGCCAGACCGGCATCGCCACCCGCGACTATGCCCAGGAACCCCCCTGGACCACCGCCGGCGTCGCCATCGGCGCCCTTGGCCTGCTGGCCGCCTGGTTGATGTGCAAGCGCAACTAGTGTCCAGTCTCGGAAATAAGCTGTTCACTTTTGACGGCGTCCTGGGCACCACCAAAAGAGAACGCATTTCCGAGACAGGACACTAGACCGTTTGTCGTTCCAGCTCGTTGCGCAGCCACTGCGCCAACTGCTCGGCGCGCCCGTCCGCGGCGCGCCTGGGCACCCATAGGGCCAATGCCGCGTGCGTCGGCGAGAAGCCCCAGGGTGCGCTCAGGCGCCCGGCCCGCAGGTCGTCCGCCACCAGCGGCTGCGGGGCGATGGCCACGCCCAGGCCAGCCACCGCCGCCTCCAACAAGTAATACAAATGCTCGAACGCCTGACCGAAGGCCAACGCCGCCGGGTCGAGCCCCTGTTGCGCAGCCCAGGTAGGCCAGGCCTGCGGGCGCGAGGTGGTATGCAGCAAGGCCTCGTCGAGCAGGGCCTTGGCCGGCGCCTCGCGCAGCCGTTCGAACCCCGGAAAGTGCGGGCTCAACACCGGGCCGATACGTTCTTCGACCAGCACATGCACCTGCATATCCGCAGGCCACGGCGGCTCGGCGTACACCAGCAATGCATCCAGCCCCGGACGGCGCGGGTCCAAGTCGCCTTCGCCTGCCGACAGGTGCAGGCGCAGCTCCGGCAGGTCCGCCTTCAATCGCCCGAGCCGAGGGATGAACCAGCGCGCCAGCAGGCTGCCGGAACACCCCAGGACGAAGGGCGCCTCGCTGACATCGCGGCTGAGCTCGGCGCACACGCTGCGCAGGCGATCGAACGCATCGGTGCTGGCCTCGCGCAGGCGTACACCGGCATCTGTGAGTTTGACGCCGCGTCCATCTTTGACGAACAGCGCCACGCCAAGGTGCTCTTCGAGCACCTTCAACTGCCGGCTCACGGCCCCGTGAGTCACGTGCAGAAGTTCAGCCGCCTGGCTGACACTGTTGAGCCGGGCAGTGGCCTCGAAGGCACGCAGAGCGTTGAGGGGTGGAAGGTCTTGGCGCATGACGTGTGAGTTTTTCTGACGAGTTGTCGCAATCTTATCGGTTTTCAGCTGGCCGTGTCGTGGTTAGAGTAAAGCCCATCGACCATAGATCACGCCTTGGAGCGCCCCATGACCCAGACCCAATACCGCGCCGGCCCTGATGCCAACGGCCTGTTCGGCTCGTTCGGCGGCCGCTACGTGGCCGAAACCCTGATGCCGCTGGTCCTGGACCTGGCCCGTGAATACGAGGCCGCCAAGGCCGACCCGAAATTCCTCGAAGAGCTGGCCTACTTCCAACGCGACTACATCGGCCGCCCCAACCCGCTGTACTTCGCCGAACGCCTGACCGAACACTGCGGCGGCGCCAAGATCTTCTTCAAGCGTGAAGAGCTCAACCATACCGGCGCGCACAAGGTGAACAACTGCATCGGCCAGGTGCTGCTGGCCAAGCGCATGGGCAAGAAACGCCTGATCGCCGAAACCGGCGCCGGCATGCACGGCGTGGCCACCGCCACCGTCGCGGCGCGCTTCGGTCTGCCCTGCGTGATCTACATGGGCGCCACCGACATCGAGCGCCAGCAGGCCAACGTATTCCGCATGAAGCTGCTGGGCGCCGAGATCGTCCCGGTCACCGCCGGCACCGGCACCCTCAAGGACGCCATGAACGAGGCCCTGCGCGACTGGGTCACCAACGTCGAAGACACCTTCTACCTGATCGGCACCGTGGCCGGCCCGCACCCTTATCCGGCGATGGTCCGCGACTTCCAGTCGATCATCGGCAAGGAAACCCGCGCCCAGCTGCAGGAAAAGGAAGGCCGCCTGCCGGACAGCCTGATTGCCTGCGTCGGCGGTGGCTCCAATGCCATGGGCCTGTTCCACGACTTCCTCGATGACCAGAGCGTCAAGATCATCGGCGTCGAGGCCGGTGGCCACGGCGTGCACACCGACAAACACGCCGCCAGCCTCAACGGTGGCGTGCCGGGCGTACTGCACGGCAACCGCACCTACCTGCTGCAGGACGAGGACGGCCAGATCACCGACGCCCACTCGATCTCGGCAGGCCTGGACTACCCGGGCATCGGCCCGGAGCACGCCTACCTGCACGAAGTGAAGCGCGTCGAGTACGTCAGCATCACCGACGACGAAGCCCTCGAAGCGTTCCACACCAGCTGCCGCCTGGAAGGCATCATCCCGGCACTGGAGAGTTCCCATGCCCTGGCCGAGGCGATCAAGCGCGCACCGAACCTGCCCAAGGACCACCTGATGGTCGTGTGCCTGTCCGGCCGTGGCGACAAGGACATGCAAACCGTGATGAACCATATGGCTGCCCAGGAGAAACAGGCATGAGCCGTCTTGAACAACGTTTCGCCGAACTGAAGGCCGAAGGCCGCTCGGCACTGGTCACCTTCATCACCGCGGGCGACCCGGGCTATGACGCCTCGTTGCAGATCCTCAAAGGCTTGCCGGCAGCCGGTGCCGACGTCATCGAGCTGGGCATGCCATTCACCGACCCGATGGCCGACGGCGTGGCCATCCAGCTGGCGACCCTGCGTGCCCTGGACGCTGGCCAGACGTTGGCCAAGACCCTGCAGATGGTTCGCGAATTCCGTGTAGATAACCAGACCACGCCGATCGTACTGATGGGCTACTACAACCCGATCCACCGCTTCGGCGTGGAGCCGTTCGTGGCACAGGCCAAGGAAGCAGGCGTCGATGGCCTGATCATCGTCGACCTGCCGCCGGAGCATGACGCCGAGCTGGCCACCCCGGCCCAGGCCGCCGGCATTGACTTCATCCGCCTGACCACCCCGACCACCGACGACGCCCGCCTGCCGCGCGTGCTCGAGCGTAGCTCCGGCTTCGTCTACTACGTCTCGGTGGCGGGTGTGACCGGCGCCGGCTCCGCCACCACCGAGCACGTCCAGCAGGCCATCGCCCGCCTGCGTCGCCACACCGACCTGCCGATCAGCGTGGGCTTCGGTATTCGCACGCCTGAACAGGCAGCAGCCATCGCCAAGCTCTCAGATGGTGTGGTGGTGGGCTCGGCGCTGGTGGACAAGATCGCCCAGGCCAAGGATGCCGGGCAGGCCGTGAACGATGTGCTGAGCCTGTGCTCGGCGCTGGCCGAAGGTGTGCGTTCGGCGCGCAGCTGATTGCGAGGGCTACGCCCTCGATCGCGGCACAAGGCCGCTCCTACAGGCGATCACCGCTTCCTGTAGGAACGGCCTTGCGCAGCGAAAGGGCCCGCAAAGCGGCCCCACTATCCCCCAAAGATCGACAGGTCCAAAGGCCGCACGGCCCCCATCCAGATCGCGTGGTCCCGGTGATCCGCCAGCTCATCCCCCGTCAGCGGATGCAGGAACACCACCAACCCCTTGCGGTACAGCGCCAGCCACGGCAACAACACCCCCACCACTTCCGGCCCGAAGGCCAGCTGGCAGCTCCAGTCCGGGTGCGGTCCGACCGGCTTCTGGTGCATGCGCCCCATGGTCACGGGAAACAACCGGGCCGCTTCTTCGCACAACTGCCGGGCCTGCGCCATGGTCGATGCGTCGTAGTACACGTGGGCATGGTAGCCCTTGATCCGTTGCACGATTACTCCTGAAAGGGGTCAAACGATCACTTGCCAGCAGAGGGAGTGATCTGGTGAAAAATGCCGAAACCCCAGTGTTCAAACTGGTCCTGTTCGGGATCGAAAGCAGCCTGGGCAGTGCCTTGGCTGTGGAGCTGCTGTCGCGCCAGCACGAAGTCACGGCCGTGGTCGACGATCTCAACCGCCATGCCCCACGCCCGGGCCTGCATTTCAAGATAGGTGGGCTGGGCAATACCTACCAGGCCGAGCAGAGCACGGCCGGCGGTTCGGCGGTGATCGCCCTGCTGTCGGCGCTGGCCCCTGGCGACCTGCCGGCCCAGCGGCAGATGACCGAGGCCCTGGTGGCCGGCCTGCAGCGCACGACTATACGCCGGCTGATGCTGGTGGGCGATTTCAACGTACTGGATGAGCCAGCCAGGCACAGCGATGAAGCGCGTGAATGCATGGACCACATCGTCGACCTGCTGCAACGCAGTGCACTGCGCTGGACACTGGTGAATGCACCCGACGAGGTGCCAGGGCTGGGCATCGAGCACTTTCGCAACCTCGACGGAACCCTGGAGCCCGGGCTGGCCGGGCCTTTGCAACGATTGGCGCGGGTTGCGGCGGGGATGGTGGATGCGTTGGAGCTGAACCTGCACCAGGGGGAACACCTTAACTTCGTGCCTTGATCTCATCGCCGGCTTGCCGGTGATAGGCTGCACAGCAGCCCAGTCACGCTCCCCGCTCAGCCTCCAGCCAATCCACGAACCGCTGGATCAACGCCCCGCGCCGCTTGCGTGGCGGCAACACCACGTAATACCCGCGCTCAGAGCGCAGGCTGCCTTCCAGCGGTCGACACAGCAATCCCTGGTCCACCAATCCATCCACCAGATGCCGCCAGCCGATCGCCACCCCTTGCCCGGCAATCGCCGCCTGGATCAACAAGGTGTAGTTGTCGAACCGCAACTGCCCAGGCGGAGGCGGGCTGGTCACGCCCAGGCCACGGAACACCCCCGCCCAATCGAACCAACGGCTGGCCTGCTCGCCACGCAGATGGAGCAGGGGCAATCGTTGCAAAGCCACGGCTGACGTGGGTTTGCCATGAATCAGCTTGGGGCTGCAGACCGGAAAAACCTCCTCATCGAACAACCATCTGCTCTCGCCCTGGTGGAAGCGCCCATCGCCAAACAGCACCGCCACGTCGATATCCGGTCGCAGCATGGCCTGGCTGCGCTCGCCCGTCACCAGGCTCACGTCCACCTGGGGGTAGGCCTGGTGGAACCGAGGCAAGCGCGGCATCAGCCAGAAGGCAGCGAAGGCAAAGTCGGTGGCCACCTGCAATACCTCGCGTTGGGCACGCCCACTGGCCTGCCCGATGCCCTCTTCCATGGCCTGCAAGCCTTGATGGACCTGCTCGAACAGCAACTGGCCGGCGTCGGTCAGCTCGATACCCCGGTAGATCCGGTCGAACAAGCGCGTGCCCAACTGCGCCTCCAGGCGCTTGACCTGCTGGCTCACCGCCGGCTGGGTGGTGCCCAGCTCCAGCGCGGCCGCGGTGAAGCTGCGCTGGCGCGCTGCGGCCTCGAAGACACGCAGCGTGTCCAGGGACAGGTCGGCAAGGTGTTCAAACATAAGCGCAACTAATCCCACTCATTGCCCGCCATGGGCTTTACCCATGTTATCCACGGTCGCATCCTGATTCGCAAGCGGTTCCCATAACCTTCAACGATGGAACGCAACCATGAAGCGACCCAACATCCTGTTCATCATGGCCGACCAGATGGCCGCGCCCTTGCTGCCGATCTACAACCCATCACCGATCAGGATGCCGCACCTGAGCCGCCTGGCCGAACAGGCGGTGGTATTCGATGCCGCCTACTGCAACAGCCCGCTGTGCGCACCGTCGCGCTTCACCCTGGTCAGTGGCCAGTTGCCCAGCCGCATCGGCGCCTACGACAACGCGGCGGACTTCCCAGCCGATGTGCCGACCTACGCCCATTACCTGCGCCGCCTGGGCTATCGCACCGCGCTGTCGGGCAAGATGCACTTCTGCGGCCCCGACCAGTTGCATGGCTATGAAGAGCGGCTGACCAGCGACATCTACCCGGCCGACTACGGCTGGGCGGTGAACTGGGACGCACCCGACCAGCGCCCCAGCTGGTACCACAACATGTCGTCGGTGCTGCAGGCAGGCCCTTGCGTGCGTACCAACCAGCTGGATTTCGACGAGGAGGTGGTGTTCAAGGCCCGCCAGTACCTCTACGACCATGTGCGCGAAGGCGATGGCCGGCCATTCTGCCTGACCGTGTCCATGACCCACCCCCACGACCCCTACACCATTCCCAAGCCCTACTGGGATCTCTACGAAGGCGTGGATATTCCCCTGCCGGGCGAGGTCCTGGCCCAGGATGAACAGGACCCCCACTCGCAACGCCTGCTCAAGGTCTACGACCTATGGGACAAACCGCTGCCCGCGCACAAGATCCGCGACGCTCGCCGTGCCTACTTCGGCGCCTGCAGCTATATCGACGACAACATCGGCAAGCTGCTGCAGACCCTCGAGGAATGCGACCTGGCCGACGACACCCTGATCGTCTTCTCGGGCGACCATGGCGACATGCTTGGCGAGCGCGGGCTCTGGTACAAGATGCACTGGTTCGAGATGTCGGCCCGGGTGCCGCTGCTGGTCCACGCGCCCAAGCGCTTCGCCCCGGCACGGGTGAGCGCGGCCGTGTCCACCTGCGACCTGCTGCCGACCCTGGTGGAACTGGCCGGCGGCGAAGTGGAAAAAGACCTGCACCTCGATGGCCGTTCGCTGCTCGGCCACCTGCAGGGGCAGGGCGGGCACGACGAGGTGATCGGGGAGTACATGGCCGAAGGCACGGTCGGCCCGTTGATGATGATCCGCCGTGGCCCCTACAAGTTTGTGTACAGCGAAGACGACCCCTGTTTACTCTATGACCTGAGCCGCGACCCGCATGAGCGGGAGAACCTCACCGGCAGCCCGGACCACCAGGCGCTGCTGCAGGCATTTGTCGATCAAGCCCGCCAACGCTGGGACATTCCCGCCCTGCGCGAGCAAGTACTGGCCAGCCAACGGCGCCGTCGCCTGGTGGCCGAGGCACTGGCCATCGGCAAGCTGAAGAGCTGGGACCACCAACCATGGGTGGATGCCAGCCAACAGTACATGCGCAACCACATCGATCTCGACGACCTCGAGCGCAAGGCACGTTATCCACAGCCCGCACCCCTGGATTGAGTAGAGAGGCCGCCATGAAGAAGTTCTCCACAACCGTGATCGCCCTGGCCTTGGGCCTGGCCGCCATCACGGCCCACGCCGACAGCGATGCCCAATGCACCACCGTGAAGATGGCCGACCCTGGCTGGAGCGATATCGCCACTACCAACGCCATCGCCCGCCTGCTCCTGGAAGGGCTCGGCTACCGAGTGAAGATCGACAACCTGGCCGTGCCGATCATCTATGGTGGCCTCAAGGATGGCCGGGTGGACGCCTTCCTCGGCAACTGGATGCCCGCCCAGCAAGGCTTCCATGACAAGTTCGTCGCCAGCGGCGATGTCCAGCGCCTGGCCCGCAACCTGCAGGGCACCGAGTTCACCCTGGCAGTGCCTGACTACGTCTGGAACGCCGGTGTAAAGGATTTCGCCGATCTGCAGAAACATGCCGACCAGTTCGACCAGAAGCTCTATGGCATCGGCTCAGGCGCGCCGGCCAACCTGTCACTCAAAGAGATCATCGACAAGAATGAGTTCGGCCTGGGTGACTGGAAGCTGGTGGAGTCCAGCGAACAGGCGATGCTCACCCAGGTGCAGCGGGCCACACAGAAACAACAGTTCATCACCTTCCTCGGTTGGACCCCGCACCCGATGAACGTGAAGCTGAAAATGCATTACCTGACCGGCGGGGAGAAGTGGTTCGGCAGCAAAGGTGACGTGTATACCCTGGTGCGCAACGGTTACCCACAGACCTGCCCGAATGCAGCGAAGCTGCTGGGCAACCTGAGCTTCAGCCTGGACATGGAGAACAGCATCATGGCCGAGGTGGTGGATAGAAAGGTCAGCTTCGACGAAGCGGCCAAGGCCTGGGTGAAGGCACATCCGCACGTGCTGGAGGGTTGGTTGGCTGGGGTCACGACCAAGGCGGGAGGAGACGCTTCCCAAGCTGTGAAGGCCAAACTCTGAGGTTCGTCTGTTAGGCTGTGGGGCCGCTTTGCGGCCCTTTCGCGGCGCAAGACCGCTCCTACAGAAACGTACGATCCCCTGTAGGAGCGGCCTTGTGCCGCGAAACGAGGGCACGGCCCTCGCCTGTGATCTCGAATGTCGACCGGACACCAGGAACCACGCATGCCTCGCATCCTCCACCTGCTGCCCTTCCTCTCCTGGCTCCCCCGCCAATCGGGCCGTAGCCTGCGCCAGGACCTGCTGGTCGGCCTGAGCGGCGCGATCCTCGCCTTGCCACAATCGATCGCCTACGCCCTGATCGCCGGCCTGCCGGCCGAGTACGGCCTATATGCCGCCATCGTCCCGGTACTGGTGGCATGCCTGTGGGGTTCCTCCTGGCACCTGATCTGTGGCCCGACCGCCGCCATCTCCATCGTGCTCTACGCCAGCGTCAGTTCGCTGGCCCTGGCCGGCAGCGACGACTACATCACCCTGGTCCTGCTACTGACCTTCCTCGGTGGAGTGTTCCAGTTGCTGCTGGGCCTGCTGCGCTTCGGCGCACTGGTCAATTTCGTCTCCCACTCGGTGGTACTCGGCTTCACGCTGGGCGCTGCGGTGGTCATTGCCCTGGGCCAATTGCCGAACCTGCTGGGCATGGACCTGCCGAGCCAGGCCACGGCGCTGCGCACCCTGCAGGACCTGCTCGCGCACGCCGGCGAGGTCGACTTGCCGTCACTGGCCCTAGGCCTGGCTACATTGCTGGGCGGGATCGCGCTCAAGCTCTGGCGCCCGCGCTGGCCCAGCCTGTTGATCAGCCTGGTGCTGGTGAGCCTGGTCGCCTGGCTGCTGCCCGGCATCTTCGGCCATGTACAGCGGGTACCGGCGTTCATCGGCCAGCTGCCGCCGCTGAGCCCCTTGCCGCTGCTGGACCTCGAATTGATCCTGCGCCTGCTGCCCAGTGCCGTGGCGGTGGGCATGCTGGGGCTGGTCACCAGCCTGTCGATCGCCCGTTCGTTGTCGGCACGCTCCGAACAACTGATCGACGCCGACCAGGAAATCCGCGCCCAGGGCCTGTCGAACATGGTTGGGGCGTTTTTCTCCGGCTACCTGTCCTCAGGCTCCTTCACCCGCTCGGGGCTGAGCTATGACGCCGGCGCCCGCTCACCACTGGCTGGGGTGTTCTCGGCGCTGTGGGTGGCCCTGTTCGCCGTGGCCGGGGCCGGGCTGATCGCCCATCTGCCCATCCCGGCCATGGCCGGCAGCATCCTGCTGATCTGCTGGGGGCTGGTGGACCATCGGGCCATCCGCTCGCTGTTCAGGGTCAGCCGTTCGGAATTCCTGGTCATGGCGCTGACCGCCGCCGCCACGCTGCTGTTGGAGTTGCAGACAGCAATCTACGCCGGCGTGCTGGCCTCGCTGTTCTTCTACCTGAAACGCACCTCGCGGCCGCGGGTGCAACAGAGCCGGGAAGGGGAGACGGATGTACTGAAGGTAGGCGGCTCGATCTTCTTCGGCGCCGCGCATTACCTGCAGGTGCGCCTGCAACGCTGCCAAGGGCCGAATGTGGTCGTCGATGCGCGGCAAATCAACTTCATCGACTATTCCGGGGTGGACATGCTGCACCGGGAGGCGCGACGGCTGAAGCGCAATGGGGGAAGCCTGACCCTGCACCGTGCCCGACCGCAGGTGATCGAAGAGCTGCAGAAACTGGAAGGAGCAACCTTGTGCCCGATCCGGTTCGAGGAGTGAACCCATCACGGGGCAAACCCACTCTCACCAGTAAAAAAGCGGGGCTCCTTGTGGGAGCGGGCTTGTCCCGCGATTGGGCCGCAAGGCGGCCCCCAGTTATCGCCCTCAGCCCCGTGCCAACTGCCGACGCAGCTCATCCAATACCGGCCCAGTATCAGGCCGTACCCCACGCCAGATGAAGAACGCCTCGGCTGCCTGTTCGGCCAGCATGCCCAACCCATCCAGCACCTTGGCCGCACCCAGCTTGCTCGCCCACTGGCAGAACGGTGTCGGCTCTTTGCCATACATCATGTCGTAGCACACGGTGCGCCCGGCCTCGACCAAGCTCTCGGCAATCGGCGGCAACTCGCCGGCCAGGCTCGCCGACGTGGCGTTGATGATCACATCCACCGGCTCTTGCAACCAGGCAAAGCCACTGGCGACCACCGGCCCCAGCTCATCGAATTCACGCGCCAGTTGTTCGGCCTTCTCCACGGTGCGATTGGCGATTACCAGCGATTGCGGCTTGTGCGCCAGGATCGGCTCCAACACGCCTCGCACGGCGCCACCGGCGCCAAGGATGAGGACACGCTTGCCGGCCAGCTCGACCCCGGCGTTGACCGTCAAGTCGCGCACCAGGCCAGCGCCGTCGGTGTTGTCACCCTGCAGAGTACCGTCGGCGAGCTTGGTCAGGGTGTTGACCGCGCCGGCACGCCGGGCCCGTGGCGTCAGGCTGTCGCACAGGCGGTAGGCCTCTTCCTTGAACGGCACGGTCACGTTGGCACCGCTGCCTTGCTTGAAGAACCCACGGGCGCAATCGCTGAAATCATCCAGCGGCGCCAGCAGAGTGCTGTACTCCAAGGCCTGACCGGTCTGGTCGGCGAACAGACGGTGGATCAATGGCGACTTGCTGTGGCCGATGGGGTTGCCGAATACGACGTACTGGTCCATGGGGGTTCCTCGGGGTGGCACAGGGCTTACTGGCCGAGCCAGTCGCGGTCTTGCAGGAAGTACTCGGTCAGGCGCGCTTCCTCGCTGCCCGGCTCGGGCTTCCAATCGTAGCCCCAACGCACCTGCGGTGGCAGCGACATAAGGATCGACTCGGTGCGGCCGCCCGATTGCAGGCCGAACAGGGTGCCACGGTCGTAGACCAGGTTGAACTCCACGTAGCGCCCGCGGCGGAACTCCTGGAATTCACGCTGCTGGGCAGTGTACGGCGTGTCCTTGCGGCGCTGGACGATGGGCAGGTAGGCCTCGATGTAGGCATCGCCGATCGCACGGATGAAGGCGAAGCAGGTGTCGAAGTCCCACTCGTTCAGGTC
This sequence comes from Pseudomonas sp. FA-1, assembly GCF_056856075.1. NCBI lineage: Bacteria > Pseudomonadati > Pseudomonadota > Gammaproteobacteria > Pseudomonadales > Pseudomonadaceae > Pseudomonas > Pseudomonas sp. FA-1. The sequence goes on along the minus strand of NZ_JBWXTH010000001.1, from coordinate 763,679 downwards.
GTCGAAGAACAACCCGCCGATGCCACGGGGTTCGCCACGGTGCTTGAGGTGGAAGTAGCGGTCGCACCAGGCCTTGTAGCGTGGATAGACGTCGGCACCGAACGGCGCACAAGCCTGCTCGGCGACACGGTGCCAGTGGATGCAATCTTCTTCGTTGCCGTAGTAAGGGGTCAGGTCGAAGCCGCCACCGAACCACCACACCGGCTCCTCGCCTTCCTTCTCGGCGATGAAGAAACGCACGTTGGCATGGGAGGTCGGCACGTGCGGGTTGTGCGGGTGAATCACCAGCGACACGCCCAGGGCCTCGAAGCCACGGCCCGCCAGCTCCGGGCGGTGGGCACTGGCAGACGGCGGCAGGCCGGCACCAAATACGTGGGAGAAGTTGACGCCGCCTTTCTCGATCACCTTGCCTTCGCCGATCACTCGTGTGCGGCCACCGCCACCGGCTTCGCGCACCCACGCGTCCTCGACGAAGCGGGCGCCGCCGTCTTCCGTTTCGAGGGCAGAGCAGATGCGGTCTTGCAGGTCGAGCAGGTAGGCTTTCACGGCCTCGGTGCGGCTGGTCATCGGGTCACCTGGAAGGAACGGAGGAAAATTCGCCGGCTAGCATACCACCGGCAGCCGCCACGCCGCAGTTGACGGCGATCAAGCAAAGGCGTCCGATAAAAGGCCTTTTCCGATCCCGACGACAACGGAGTGTGAGATGGCCAAGCGTATCCAGTTCAGCCAGCACGGCGGCCCGGAAGTCCTGCAACTGGTCGAGTTCGACCCGGCCCCGCCCGGCCCAGGGCAAGTGCGCGTGCGCAACCACGCGATCGGCCTGAACTTCATCGACACCTACTACCGCAGCGGGCTGTATCCGCCACCCTCACTACCCTCGGGCCTGGGTACCGAAGGCGCCGGCGTGGTCGAAGCGGTCGGGAAAGGCGTCGGCCGGCTCAAGGTCGGGGACCGCGTAGCCTATGCCGGCGGCCCACTGGGGGCCTACAGCGACGTGCACACCCTGCCCGAGGCCAACCTGGTCAAGCTGCCGGAGGCGATCAGCTTCGAACAAGCCGCTGCGGTGATGCTCAAGGGCCTGACCACCCAGTACCTGCTCAAGCAGACCTATGCCGTGCAACCCGGTGATTTCGTCCTGTTCCATGCCGCGGCAGGTGGCGTCGGCTCCCTGGCCTGCCAATGGGCCAAGGCCCTCGGCGCCAGGCTGATCGGTACCGTGAGCTCGGCCGAAAAGGCCCAGCGAGCCAAGGCGCTGGGCGCCTGGGCGACCATCGATTACAGCCATGAAGACGTAGCCAAGCGCGTGTTGGAGCTGACCGACGGCCAGAAGTGCGCAGTGGTCTATGACGGCGTGGGCGCCGACACCTGGCTGACCTCGCTGGATTGCCTGCGTCCACGGGGGCTGATGGTGAGCTTCGGCAATGCGTCGGGTGCAGTGACCGGGGTGAACCTGGGCATTCTTTCGCAGAAGGGTTCGCTGTACGTCACCCGGCCTACGCTGGGGACGTATGCCAACAATGCCGAAAACACCCAGGCCATGGCCGACGATCTGTTCGGCATGATCGCCAGCGGCAAGCTGGTTGTGGATATCCAGCAGCGCTATCCGCTGGGCGAAGCGGCCAAGGCACAGGCGGAGCTGTCAGCGCGGCGCACCGTGGGCTCGACGATTCTACTGCCCTGAACCCCGGGGGCCGCTGCCCGGCCCATCGCGGGACAAGCCCACTCCCACAGGGATTTGCGCCAATCCTGCGGATTGCACAGTACCTGTGGGAGACTCTATGGTGCTGGACAAGCTCAAATTGCCTTCGGTTGGAGCGCAGCTCGCGATGCGCCGCGCGGGCGGCGCGCGATCTCACAGGCAGCGAATCAGCTCCAGCGAATGCTTTAAGCCCTCGCCGGGCCTACCGCGTCAACCCGGCCGAACCACTTCTCCGGTGATCAGGTTGCGAATCACACTCGGGTTCTTCCGCCCGCCCAATGCCCCACCGAGCACCAGGTCCAGCTCGCCATGGAAATATTGCTCCACCCGCAACCGGCTCTTGGCCGCCGGGCGCCCCCCGGGGTTGGCAGAGGTGGAGATCAGCGGCCCGACCAGCGCGCACAGCTCGCGTACCAATGGGTGGTCACTGACGCGCAAGGCCACGGTATCGTGCTGGCCCGTCACCCACTCAGGCAACAAGTCCTGGTGCGGCACCAGCCAGGTGTTCGGGCCAGGCCAGGTGCTGCCCATGCGGTCGATCCAGTCCTCGGGGAAGTCCTCGAACAGGAAATCGAACTGGCGGATATTGTCGGCAATCAGGATCAACCCTTTATCCACAGGCCGCGACTTGAGCGCCAGCAGGCGATACACCGCGTCCTCGTTCCAAGGGTCGCAGCCCAGGCCCCAGACCGCTTCCGTCGGGTAGGCAATGACTGCACCCGCCCGAATTTCACGCGCGGCTTGTTGCACACGCCAACTGCTCACCATTTTATCTCTCCGCATTAACGCCTGCTGCGCAGTGTACTTAGCTGCACCTGGCAAACCAACGCCCGGCTTCGTTGCTGACACGCCCTTCGAGTTCCAGTTGCGTAAGACTGGCCAGCACCTGGGCCAGTGGCAGGCCGCTGCTGCTGGCCAGGCCTTCGCTGGTCTGGGGTGCGGCATGGAGCAAGGCGAGCAGGGGATGGACGGGGTTTTCCACAGGTGCCGGTGGCAGATTCTGCCAGCCGCGCAGGCTTTCGAGGATCTGCTCGAGGCTTTCCACCAGCAAGGCACCCTCGCGGATCAACTGGTGGCAGCCTTTGGCGCCTGGGTGATGGATCGACCCCGGTACCGCATACACCTCGCGGCCTTGCTCGGCCGCCAGCCGGGCTGTGATCAACGAACCGCTGGCCAGGCTCGCCTCCACCACCAGCACGCCCAGCGACATGCCGCTGATGATCCGGTTGCGCCGGGGGAAGTTCGCAGGTTGTGGTGCAGCGTCCAGGGGAAATTCGGAAACCACCGCGCTACCTCGGTCGATCATGGCCTTCGCCAACTCCCGGTGACGCTGTGGATAAAGTTTCTGCAGGCCCGTGCCGAGCACGCCAATGGTGTGCCCACCCGCCTCCAGCGCCGCCCGATGAGCGGCACCGTCTATACCCAGCGCGAGCCCGCTGGTGATGGTGAAACCGGCTTGGGCCAGGCAACGGGAGAAGGCCCTGGCCGTGTCCAGCGCCGACGGTGAAGCACGTCTACTGCCCACCACGGCGAGCTGGGGACGCTCCAGCACGGCAGGGTCTCCGGCCACGAAAAGCAGCGGCGGGGCATCGTCCGTTTCGCCAAGCAAGGCGGGGTATCCAGGTGCGTCCCACATCAGCAAATGCTGGCCTGGCCGCTCTAGCCAGGCGATTGCGGCGCTGGCGCCATCGCGCACCTCGGGGCTGCGCCGGGCCTCGGCACACCTGGCGGGCAGCCCCAGCGCGCGCCAGGCACTGGCCGGTGCGCTCAAGGCCGAAGACGCACTGCCGAAGGCTTCGATCAAGGTCTGGAATCGTCGGGGGCCGATGTCGGGAAGCCGATGCAGGCGCAGACGCGCTTCCAGTTCGGCAGGGGAGCAAGGGGCTTGGAACAGGTCGCACATGGCGGATCATCCTTGATCGACGAGGGGTCATCCCAGGCACACAGCCTGTGGATAACTTTGTGAATAATACTTTGACAAGCTGTCCATGAAATGGCGTTCCAGCCGTCCTTTCACACCCTAGCCGAGCTTTGCCAGGTGCCGAATCCCCCGATTCCCTTTATTATGTGTGCTCAGTTTTCAACCGAACGCACAGTGACTGCCTGACCTTATGGCCATCTTGAACATTCTCGAATTCCCGGACCCGCGCCTGCGCACCATCGCCAAACCGGTGACAGAGTTCGACGACGCCCTGCGCCAGTTGATCGACGACATGTTTGAAACCATGTACGAAGCCCCGGGCATCGGCCTGGCCGCCACCCAGGTCAACGTGCACAAGCAGGTCGTGGTCATGGACCTGAGCGAAGACCGCAGCGAGCCGCGCGTCTTCATCAACCCCTCGGTCGAGGAACTGACCCACGACATGGGCCAGTACCAGGAAGGCTGCCTGTCGGTACCGGGCTTCTACGAGAACGTCGATCGCCCGCTGCGTGTGCGGGTCAAGGCCCAGGACCGCGACGGCAAGCCGTTCGAACTGGAATGCGAAGGCCTGCTGGCCGTATGCGTGCAGCACGAATTCGACCACCTCAACGGCAAGCTCTTCGTGGACTACCTGTCCCAGCTCAAACGCGACCGGATCAAGAAGAAGCTGGAAAAGCAGCACCGCCAGCAAGCCTGATCCCTACCTTCCAGAAGGCTTGCCCCGGCAAGCCTTTTTCTTTTTCAAGCGAGAACTCCATGCGCATCGTCTTCGCAGGCACCCCAGAGTTTGCCGCCGAACACCTCAAAGCCCTGCTCGACAGCCCCTATGAGATCGTGGCCGTCTACACCCAACCCGACCGCCCGGCCGGGCGCGGCCAGAAGCTCATGCCGAGCCCGGTCAAGCAATTGGCGGTGGCCCACGATATCCCGGTGTTCCAGCCGCCGACCCTGCGCAATGCCGAGGCCCAGGCCGAGCTCGCCGCACTCGCGCCAGACTTGATGGTGGTGGTCGCCTATGGCCTGATCCTGCCGCAAGCGGTGCTGGATATCCCGCGCCTGGGCTGCATCAACAGCCACGCCTCCCTGCTGCCGCGTTGGCGCGGTGCGGCGCCGATCCAGCGCGCCGTCGAAGCGGGCGACGCCGAAAGCGGCGTGACCGTGATGCGCATGGAGGCGGGCCTGGACACCGGCCCCATGCTGCTCAAAGTGGTCACACCGATCAACGCCGAAGACACCGGTGGCACCCTGCACGACCGCCTCGCCCAGATGGGCCCGGGCGCAGTGGTGCAGGCCATCGCAGGCCTTGCCGACGGCAGCCTGCAAGGCGAAGTGCAGGACGACGCCCTGGCCACCTACGCACACAAGCTCAACAAGGATGAAGCCTGCATCGACTGGAGCCGTCCGGCGGTCGAGCTGGAACGCCTGGTCCGCGCCTTCAACCCGTGGCCGGTGTGCCACAGCACCCTCGATGGGGAAAGTGTGAAGGTCCTGGCTGCGAACTTGTCCACAGGCAAGGGCGCGCCCGGCGAAATCCTCAGCGCCAGCAAGGACGGCCTGGTCGTCGCATGCGGTGAAGGCGCCCTGAGCCTGACCCGTCTGCAATTGCCCGGCGGCAAGGCCCTGGCCTTCAGCGACCTGTTCAACAGCCGCCGCGAGAAATTCGCAAGCCACAAGGTACTCGGCCAATGAACCCACGCCTGGCCGCCGCCCGCGCCCTGGCCGCCGTGCTCAGCGGCAAGGCCTCGCTGAACAGCTCGTTGCCGGCGCAACTGGACAAGGTCGAGGAACGCGACCGTGGCCTGGTCCAGGACCTGGCCTTCGGCACTGCCCGCTGGCAGCCACGTCTGGAGCTGCTGGCCGCCCAGCTACTGCAAAAGCCCTTCAAGGCAGCCGACGCAGACGTGCAGGCGTTGCTGCTGGTCGGCCTGTACCAGCTGTTCTACACCCGTATTCCGGCCCACGCCGCCATCGGCGAAACCGTTGGTTGCGCCGACAAGCTGAAGAAGCCGTGGGCCAAGGGCCTGCTCAATGCCGTGCTGCGCCGCGCCCAACGTGAAGGCGAGCAGATACTCGCGGGCCTCGAACGTGACCCGGTAGTGCGCACCGCCCACCCGCGCTGGCTGCAGAAGTCGCTCAAAGCCTTCTGGCCTGAGCAGTGGGAGGCCATCTGTGCCGCCAACAACGCCCACCCGCCGATGATCCTGCGGGTCAACCGTCGCCACCACAGCCGCGACGCCTACCTGGCACTGCTGGCTGAGGCGGGCGTTGAAGCCAGCGCCTGCCCGTACAGCCGCGACGGTATCCTGCTGGCTGACGCCTGCGACGTGCGTGGTCTGCCAGGCTTCGCCGAAGGCTGGGTCAGCGTCCAGGACGAGGCCGCGCAGCTGGCCGCCGACCTGATGGAGCTAGCGCCCGGCCAACGCGTGCTCGATGCCTGCTGCGCCCCCGGCGGCAAGACCTGCCACCTGCTGGAAGCCGAGGCGAACCTGGGCGAAGTGGTGGCCATCGACCTGGAGGCCAAGCGCCTGGTGCGGGTACGCGCGAACCTCGACCGCCTGCAACTGAACGCCAAGCTGATCGCCTGCGATGCCCGTGACACCGCCAGCTGGTGGGACGGCAAGCCGTTCCAGCGCATCCTGCTCGACGCGCCGTGCTCGGCCACCGGGGTGATCCGCCGTCACCCGGACATCAAGCTGACCCGCCAGGCCGAGGACATCCCGGCCCTGGCCACGCTGCAAGGCGAGCTGCTCGATGCCCTGTGGCCGACGCTGGAAGTGGGCGGCATGCTGCTGTACGCCACCTGTTCCAGCCTGCCGACCGAGAACACCGAAGTGATCGATGCTTTCCTCGCCCGCACCCCGGGCGCCCGTGAGCTGGACCTGGCCACCGAAGCCGGCCTGCGCCAGCCCCACGGCCGCCAGCTGTTGGCTCAGGAAGGCGGCCACGACGGTTTCTACTATGCCAAGCTGATCAAGATCGCCGCCTCGCGCGGATAAAAACAGGTTAGGAGTGAGCGGATGAAGATCATCATCCTCGGAGCAGGGCAGGTAGGCGGCACGCTGGCGGAACACCTCGCCAGCGAAGCCAACGACATCACCGTGGTCGACACCGATGGCGACCGCCTGCGCGACCTGGGCGACCGCCTGGATATCCGCACCGTGCAAGGCCGCGGCTCGCTGCCCACGGTGCTGCGCCAGGCCGGTGCCGACGATGCCGACATGCTGGTGGCGGTGACCAACAGCGACGAGACCAACATGGTCGCCTGCCAGGTGGCCTACTCGCTGTTCCATACCCCGACCAAGATCGCCCGGGTACGTGAATCGGCCTACCTCACCCGCGAAGAGCTGTTCGACAACGACCACATCCCGGTGGACGTGCTGATCAGCCCCGAGCAGGTGGTAACCAACTACATCAAGCGCCTGATCGAGCACCCAGGCTCGCTGCAGGTGATCGACTTCGCCGAAGGCAAGGCACAGCTGGTGGCGGTCAAGGCCTACTACGGCGGCCCGCTGGTGGGCCAGCAGTTGCGCCAGATCCGCGCCCACATGCCCAACGTCGATACCCGCGTGGCGGCGATCTTTCGCCGCGACCGCCCGATCACGCCACGTGGCGACACGGTGATCGAAGCCGACGACGAAGTCTTCTTCATCGCCGCACGCAAGGACATCCGTGCGGTCATGGGTGAGCTACGGCGCATCGACGAAACCAACAAGCGTGTGGTGATCGCCGGTGGTGGACAGATCGGCGAGCGCCTGGCCGAGGCCATCGAGAGCCGCTACCAGGTCAAGATCATCGAGATGAGCCCGGCCCGCTGCCGCCAGCTCTCCGACACCCTGGAAAGCACCGTGGTGCTGCAGGGCAGCGCCTCGGACAAGGACCTGATGCTCGAGGAGAACATCGCCGACGCCGACATCTTCCTGGCCCTGACCAACGACGACGAGGCCAACATCATGTCCTCGCTGCTGGCCAAGCGCCTGGGTGCGCGCAAGGTGATGACCATCATCAACAACCCGGCCTACGTGGACTTGGTCCAGGGTGGCGACATCGACATCGCCATCAGCCCGCAGTTGGCCACCATCGGCACGCTATTGGCACACGTGCGCCGTGGCGATATCGTCAGCGTGCACTCCTTGCGCCGTGGCGCGGCCGAAGCGATCGAGGCGGTGGCCCACGGTGATGCCAAGTCGAGCAAGGTGATCGGCAAGGCGATCGAGAACATCGCCCTGCCACCAGGTACCACCATCGGCGCGATCATCCGCGACGAAGAGGTGCTGATCGCCCACGACGACACGGTGATCGAAGCGGGCGACCATGTGATCCTGTTCGTTGTGGATAAAAAGCATATCCGTGACGTGGAGAAGCTGTTCCACGTGGGCCTGAGCTTCTTCTAAGGAGAAAGCGACATGCGCGAATCACTGGAAAAGATGCTGGCCAAGGGTGTGGATAACGCCCTGCTGCGCTTCGGCCTGGGCAAGGCCTGGCTCGACGAAGGCAACGGTGCCGAGGCGGCGGTGCACCTGGCGCGCTGTGTGGAACACGACCCCAAGTATTCCGCGGCGTGGAAGCTGCTGGGCAAGGCCTATCAGCTGCAGGGTGACCTGGCGGCGGCGCGCAAGGCCTGGGAGGAGGGGATCGTGGCGGCGCAGGCCCACGGGGACAAGCAGGCCGAGAAAGAGATGGCCGTGTTCCTGAAGAAGTTGGACAAGGCCTGAGATTGCCGGGGCTGCGTTGCAGCCCTTTCGCGGCACAAGGCCGCTCTACAGGGGCCCGCGGTTTGCTGTAGGAGCGGCCTTGTGCCGCGAAAGGGGCGCACAGCGCCCCCAAACTCTCAATACCAGCGCGCTTCGCCCGCAGGGCGCTTCTTGAAGCGCTTCATGCTCCACATGTACTGGCTCGGGTACTCGCGCACATAACGCTCCACCACCTTGCTCATGGCCGCCGCCGACACGGTCACATCCTCGCTGTACATCTCCTCGGGCGCCGCCTCCAGGAACACCTTGAAACCCGACCCGTCCGGCAGGCGCAGGGCATGCAGGAACACGCCGACAGCCTTGCCGCCGGCAAGCATGTTCGGCACGAACTTGCTGGTCAGCGCCTGGGTGCCGAGGAACGGCACGAACACGCCCGCCGACTCGGCCGGCTCCGGGTCGGCCGGGATCCCCACCTGGCCGCCACGACGCACTTCCTTGATCACGCTGAGGATGCCTTCCTTGGTCGAAGGCGCCACGCGGTTGCCCATCTGCACCCGCTGCTCGCGCAGCAGGTCATCCACAGCCTTGAGCTTGGGCGGGCGGTAGAAGATGATCGGCTTGCACTGGCTGCAATAGAAGTGGTTCAGCACTTCCCAGTTACCCAGGTGGCTGGTGATCCCCACCACGCCCTTGCCCGAGGCCAGGGCCTGTTCCAGCACCTCCAGACCATGCACTTCCTTGACCAGATCCAGCGAACGCTGCGGCGGCCAGATCCAGGCGCAGGCGCTTTCCACGAAGGACTTGCCGATGTCCATCAGCGCACGGCCCACGAGCTTTTCACGCTCGGCAGCGTCCATCTCCGGGAAGCACTTGGCCAGGTTGATGCGCACCACGTTGCGCGAACCGTTGGGGACCTTCCACATGAGCCAGCCGATCCCCGCGCCGACGCGCTGCACAGCACCCCAAGGCAGCTTGGCGAACAGTCGCAGCACCCCGACCATCAGGGCGCCTTTGAATTTTTCCACAGGCCGATTCCTTATTTCTGCAAGGCGGGCATTGTAACGCTTCAGCGCACCAGAGCGGCGTAGCGATCGCAGTCGGTGGTGTGGTCCATGACCATGCCGGTGGCCTGCATGAAAGCGTAGCAGATGGTGGGGCCCACGAAGGTGAAGCCGGCCTTCTGCAAGGCCTTGCTCATGGCCTTGGCCTCGTCGGTGACCGCCGGCACTTCGCTGCGGCTGGTGAAGTGGTTGACCTTCGGCTCACCGCCCACGAACGACCACAGCCACTGGCTGGGGTTATCCACAGCCAGCCAGGCCTGGGCATTGCGCCGGGCGGCCTTGAGCTTGAGGCGGTTGCGGATGATGCCGGCATCGAGCATCAGCTCCTCGATCCGTTCGTCGCTCATCCGGGCCAGTTGCACCGGGTCGAAGCCGTGCAACACCTGGCGGTAGCGCTCGCGCTTCTTCAATACGGTGATCCATGAGAGCCCGGCCTGGAACCCTTCGAGCAAAAGCACCTCGAAGAGCAACGCCGGGTCTCGCTGCGGCGTTCCCCACTCCTGGTCATGATAGGCCTGGTACAACGGATCGTCGGTACACCAGAAGCAGCGTGGCATAAGGCTCCATTCCATGAGTAGAGGGCGAGGCGAATCAGGTTATACTCCCGCTCTTTACATCCGCATCCCCAGATACAGGTGAATTTCGTGAGCCAGCCTACGCCAGCCGTGCGTACCTTCCAAGACCTGATCCTCGCCCTGCAGCAGTACTGGGCCGAGCAAGGTTGTGTGGTGCTTCAGCCCTACGATATGGAAGTAGGCGCCGGCACTTTCCACACCGCCACTTTCCTGCGTGCCGTCGGCCCGGAAACCTGGAACGCTGCCTATGTGCAGCCCAGCCGTCGCCCAACCGACGGGCGGTATGGCGAAAACCCCAACCGCCTGCAGCACTACTACCAGTTCCAGGTGGTGCTCAAGCCGAACCCGGCCAATTTCCAGGAGCTGTACCTCGGCTCGCTGAAGGCGATCGGCCTGGACCCGCTGGTCCATGACATCCGCTTCGTCGAAGACAACTGGGAATCGCCGACCCTCGGCGCCTGGGGCCTGGGTTGGGAAATCTGGCTCAATGGCATGGAAGTGACCCAGTTCACCTACTTCCAGCAGGTCGGCGGCATCGAGTGCTTCCCGGTCACCGGCGAAATCACCTATGGCCTCGAGCGCCTGGCCATGTACATCCAAGGCGTGGACTCGGTCTATGACCTGGTCTGGGCCGACGGCCCGTTCGGCAAGGTCACCTATGGCGACGTGTTCCACCAGAACGAAGTGGAGCAGTCGACCTACAACTTCGAACACGCCAACGTCGAGAAGCTGTTCGAACTGTTCGATTTCTACGAAAGCGAAGCCAACCGCCTGATCAAGCTGGAGCTGCCGCTGCCGACCTACGAAATGGTCCTGAAGGCATCGCACACCTTCAACCTGCTCGACGCCCGCCGCGCCATCTCGGTGACCGAGCGTCAGCGCTACATCCTGCGCGTGCGTACCCTGGCCCGGGACGTGGCGCAAAGCTACCTGCAAGCCCGCGCACGCCTGGGCTTCCCGATGGCTACCCCTGAACTGCGTGACGAAGTGTTGGCTAAGCTGGAGGCTGCACAATGAGTGCTCAAGATTTCCTGGTTGAACTGGGCACCGAAGAGCTGCCACCCAAGGCCCTCGCCAGCCTCGGCGACGCCTTCCTGGCCGGCATCGAGAAAGGCCTGCAGGCCGCTGGCCTGAACTACACCGGCAAGCAGGTGTATGCCGCTCCCCGCCGCCTGGCCGTGCTGATCCGCCAGCTGGACGTGCAGCAGCCCGATCGCAGCATCAACATCGACGGCCCACCCCGCCAGGCGGCCTTCGACGCCGAAGGCAACCCGACCCAGGCCGCCCTGGGCTTCGCCAAGAAGTGCGGCGTGGAGCTGGCCGAGATCGACCAGAGCGGCGCCAAGCTGCGCTTCTCCCAGCACATCCCAGGCAAGGCCACCGCCAGCCTGCTGCCGACCATCGTCGAAGACTCGCTCAACGACCTGCCGATCCCCAAGCGCATGCACTGGGGCGCCAGCCGTGAAGAGTTCGTGCGCCCGACCCAGTGGCTGGTGATGCTGCTCGGCGACCAGGTCGTCGACTGCACCATCCTGGCCCAGCAGGCCGGTCGCGAATCCCGCGGCCACCGTTTCCACCACCCGGAAAACGTGCTCATCACCACCCCGGCCAACTACGTCGAAGACCTGCGCAAGGCCTACGTCCTGGCTGACTTCGCCGAGCGTCGCGAGCTGATCGCCAAGCGCACCGCGGAACTGGCCATGCAACAGGAAGGCTCGGCCATCGTGCCGCCTGCACTGCTGGATGAAGTGACTGCCCTGGTCGAATGGCCGGTGCCGTTGGTGTGCTCGTTCGAGGAACGTTTCCTGGAGGTACCGCAGGAAGCCCTGATCACCACCATGCAGGACAACCAGAAATACTTCTGCCTGCTGGACAGCGAAGGCAAGCTGCTGCCGCGCTTCATTACCGTGGCCAACGTCGAGAGCCGCGACCCGAAGCAGATCGTGCAGGGCAACGAGAAGGTCGTGCGCCCACGCCTGACAGACGCCGAGTTCTTCTTCAAGCAAGACAAGAAGCAACCGCTGGAAACCTTCAACGAGCGCTTGAAGAACGTGGTGTTCCAGGCCCAGCTGGGTACTGTCTACGACAAGGCCGAGCGGGTTTCCAAGCTGGCTGCGTTCATCGCCCCGCTGATCGGCGGCGACGCCCAGCGCGCCGGTCGTGCCGGCCTGCTGTCCAAGTGCGACCTGGCCACCGAGATGGTCGGCGAGTTCCCTGAGATGCAGGGTGTGGCCGGCTACTACTACGCACTCAACGATGGCGAGCCCGAAGACGTCGCCCTGGCGCTGAACGAGCAGTACATGCCGCGCGGTGCTGGCGCCGAGCTGCCGCAGACCCTGACCGGTGCTGCCGTGGCCATCGCCGACAAGCTCGACACCCTGGTCGGCATCTTCGGCATCGGCATGCTGCCCACCGGCAGCAAGGACCCGTACGCGTTGCGTCGCGCCGCCCTGGGCGTGCTGCGCATCCTGATCGAGAAGCAGCTGGACCTGGACCTGACCACTGCAGTCGAGTTCGCGGTCAAGCAGTACGGCAGCAAGGTCAAGGCCGCGGGCCTGTCCGAGCAGGTACTGGAGTTCGTCTTCGACCGCCTGCGCGCGCGCTACGAGGATGAAGGCATCGACGTCGCCACCTACCTGTCGGTACGTGCCCTGAAACCGGGCTCGGCCCTGGACTTCGACCAGCGCGTACAGGCCGTGCAGGCCTTCCGCAAGCTGCCGGAAGCCGAGGCCCTGGCGGCGGTGAACAAGCGCGTGTCGAACCTGCTGAGCAAGGCCGAAGGCGCGATCGCCGAGCAGGTCGAGCCGAAGTACTTCGACAACGCCAACGAGTTCTCGCTGTATTCGGCCATCCAGCAGGCCGACCAGGCCGTGCAGCCGATGGCCGCCGCGCGCCAGTACAGCGAGTCGCTGGCCCGCCTGGCTGCCCTGCGTGACCCGGTCGACGCCTTCTTCGAGGCGGTGATGGTCAACGCCGAGGATGCCAAGGTACGCGCCAACCGTTATGCCCTGCTCAGCCGCCTGCGCGGCCTGTTCCTGGGCGTGGCCGACATTTCGCTGCTGGGGTAAGCCTTGAAACTGCTGATTCTTGATCGGGACGGCGTGATCAACTACGACTCGGACGCCTATATCAAGTCGCTGGAGGAGTGGGTGCCCATTCCCGGCTCGATCGAGGCCATCGCGCAGTTGAGCAAGGCGGGCTGGACGGTGGCCGTGGCCACCAACCAGTCCGGCATTGCCCGCGGCTACTACCCGCTGGCAACCCTCGAGGCCATGCACGCGCGCCTGCGCGCGCTGGTGGCCGAGCAGGGCGGCGAGGTGGGTTACATCGTGCATTGCCCGCACGGGCCGGATGACGGTTGCGATTGCCGCAAGCCCAAGCCTGGCATGCTGCGGGCGATCGCCGAGCATTACCAGGTGGCCCTGGCCGGCGTGTGGTTTGTCGGCGATAGTAAAGGTGACCTGGAGGCCGCCCTGGCCGTCGATGCACAACCTGTGCTGGTGAAGACCGGCAAAGGTGAGCGAACGCTGGAGAAAGGCGTTCCTCAAGGTACTTTGATTTTCGACGATCTGGCAGCCATCGCCAGAGCCCTAATTTAAGCAGTGCGCCCACCGTGGCGCACTTTTCCTTAGGCGGGCACGCCCCGCAACGGTACATGCCACTATGTCGATCCTGCAGGCGATCAGAATCTTTCTTTTTTACCTGCTGTTGGGCACCAGTTCGCTGCTGTGGTGCTCGCTGAGCTTCTTCGTCGCGCCGTTCCTGCCGTTCCACAAGCGCTATCGGTTCATCAACGTGTACTGGTGCCGCTGCGCCGTGTTCCTGGCGCGAGTGATTCTGGGGATTCGCTACAAGGTCACCGGGGCCGAAAACGTGCCCAAGGAACCCTGCGTGATCCTGTCGAACCATCAGAGCACCTGGGAAACATTCTTCCTGTCGGCCTACTTCTCGCCATTGAGCCAGGTGCTCAAGCGCGAGCTGCTGTACGTGCCGTTCTTCGGTTGGGCCATGGCCATGCTGCGGCCCATCGCCATCGACCGGAAGAACCCCAAGGAAGCCCTGCGCCAAGTCGCCAGCAAGGGCGACGAGCTGCTCAAGCAGGGCGTGTGGGTGCTGATCTTCCCGGAAGGCACCCGCGTACCCCATGGCCAGGTCGGCAAGTTCTCTCGCGGCGGCACCGCACTGGCGGTGAATGCGGGCTTGCCGGTATTGCCGATTGCCCATAACGCCGGCAAGTTCTGGCCACGGGAAGGCTGGGGCAAGCGTCCAGGCACCATCGAGGTGGTGATCGGCGAGCCGATGTACCCGGTCGGTACCGGCCCACGTGCCATCGCCGAGCTCAACGACCGCGCCCAGGCCTGGAACGAAGCAGCCCAGCGGGCCATGGGTTCGCTGCCACCGGTGGCAGAAAATCCTGCACAGCAGAGCGCCTGACGATCTGTGGATAACGTGTGAGCAAGTTTTGGATCAATACCTTGAAAAGTGAGCTAAGTAATTGATTTAGCTGTTTATTTCTTTGTATGACCTTTTTCTGAAAATCGTGCATAAGTTTTTTCGCGGCATAAAAAAACCGGCTTTTACGCCGGTTTTTTTGTACCTGGGATTCAAGCGCCCACACGCGTCAGCTTTCAAACCTTGTCGATATCCACATCCTTGGTCTCCTTCAGGCAGAAGATCCCCACCACCAGGCTCACTCCGGTGATCAAAACTGGATACCACAGCCCATAGAAGATATCCCCGGTATACACCACCAGTGCGAACGACACGGTAGGCAGGAAGCCGCCGAACCAGCCATTGCCGATGTGATACGGCAGCGACATGGAGGTGTAGCGGATGCGGGTCGGGAACAGCTCGACCATCACCGCCGCCAAAGGCCCGTAGGTCATCGTGGCGATAAGGATCATGGCGACGATCAGCACCACCACCATCACTTGGTTGACGCTCGCCGGGTCCGCCTTGGCCGGGTACCCTGCTTCTTCGATGGCCATGCGCATGGCCGCTTCGTCGAAACCATCGATGTGCTGCTCGCCGATACTCACCACCACCGGGTCGCCCGCAGGAGCATCCACCGAGCTGTAGGGCAGGCCCTGCTTGACCAGGAATGTCTTGACCTTGTCGCAGGGGCTGTCGAAGCGTGCCTTGCCGACCGGGTCGAACTGGAAGGTGCAGCCTTGCGGGTCAGCTGTCACGACGATCGGAGCCTGCTGGCTGGCCGCAGCGATCTGCGGGTTGGCGTAATGGCTCAGGGCCTTGAACATCGGGAAATACAGTACGGTGGCCAGCAGCAGGCCGATCATCAGGATCGGCTTGCGGCCCACCCGGTCGGACAACCAACCGAAGAACACGAAGAACGGCGCGCCGATCACCACGCTGATGATCAACAGCGTGTTCGCCTGGGCCGGGTCCATCTTGAGCATCTGGGTCAGGAAGAACAGCACGTAGAACTGCGCGGTATAGAAGGTCACGGCCTGGCCGGCATTGATGCTGAACAGGGCGGTGAGCACCACCTTGAGGTTGGGCCAGGAGGTGAAGGACTCGCGAATCGGCGACTTGCTGACCTTACCCTGGGCCTTCATTTTCACGAAGGCTGGTGACTCTTCCATGCTCATGCGGATCCAGGTGGAGATGGCCAGCAGGACGATCGACAGCAGGAACGGCAAGCGCCAGCCCCAGGTCTCGAACTGGTCGCCACTGACATAGCGGCTGCCCAGCACGACCACCAACGAAAGCAGCAAGCCAAGGGTGGCGGTGGACTGAATGAAACCGGTATGGAAACCCCGCTTGCCGGGCGGGGCGTGCTCGGCCACATAGGTCGCCGCGCCACCGTATTCGCCTCCCAGGGCCAGGCCTTGGAGCATGCGCAGCAGCACCAGGATGATCGGCGCGGCGATGCCGATGCTGGCGTAGGTCGGCAGCAAACCCACGGCGAAGGTAGAAAGCCCCATCAACACGATGGTCACCAGGAAGGTGTACTTGCGCCCGATCATGTCACCCAGCCGACCGAACACCAGCGCACCGAATGGCCGCACCAAAAAGCCTGCGGCGAATGCCATCAAGGCGAAGATGAACGCCGTGGTGTCGTTCACTCCAGCAAAGAACTGCTTGCTGATGACCGCAGCCAGGGCGCCATAGAGAAAAAAGTCATACCACTCGAACACCGTCCCGAGGGATGACGCGAAAATGATCTTGCGTTCCTCACGTCGGCTGACCGTGCTGGCTGCCGTGCCTTGCTCTTGGATGTAATCCGACATCGTTGCTGTCCTCGGCCCGCAGGCCACAGTGATTATTGTTGTTTTCCACTGTCGGCGGCTTCTGACCGCGAGCCGCCGGTGTTGCACGCACCCGGGTCAGGGCGTCGGTATCGCGTTCAGGTCGTTGAGGTTGGTCTGTGTGGGGCTCCCGTTTCGGATCAGTTGCGCCGCCTTCTCGGCGATCATCAGTGTGGGTGAACAGGTATTGCCCGAGACGATCTGCGGCATGATCGAGGCGTCGGCTATGCGCAAGCCCGGGATTCCATGGACGCGCAGCTGGTTATCCACAACGTCCAGCGGGCCTGAGCCCATGCGGCAGGTGCCGACCGGGTGGAAGATGGTGGTGCCGATCCTGCCGGCGGCCTCGTGCAATTGCGCCTCGGTCTGCAGGGCAGGACCTGGCAGGTATTCACGAGGGTCGAACGCCGCCAGGGCAGGGGCCTGTACGATACGCCGCGTGAGGCGGATGGCATCGGCGGCCACACGCAGGTCCTCGGGGTCGCTCAGGTAGTTGGGGTCGATCAGGGGCGCGGCGAGCATGTCGGCAGAGCGGATGTCCACACGGCCACGGCTCGCGGGGCGTAGATTGCACACTGACGCGGTAAACGCGGCAAAACGATGCAACGGCTCGCCGAAGCGCTCCAGCGACAGGGGCTGGACGTGATACTGCAGGTTGGCGGTGGTCTGCTCCGGCCCGGAGCGAACGAACGCACCCAGCTGGCTTGGCGCCATGGCCAACGGGCCACTGCGGTCATAGAGATAGCGCAGGCCCATCTCCATCTTGCCCCACAGGCTGTTGGCCATCTGGTTGAGCGTACGGGTGTTGCGCACCTGGTAGATCAGGCGCAATTGCAGGTGATCCTGCAGGTTGCCACCCACACCGGGCAGCTCATGACGCACGCCGATTCCAAGACCCTCGAGCAGCTTGCGCGGGCCGATGCCTGAACGCTGGAGAATCCCGGGCGAACCCACGGAGCCTGCGCAAAGAATGATCTCCCGCTGCGCCTTGAACGCATGCCAGGCGCCTTGCCAGTGCGCCTTCACGGCCTTGGCGCGGGTGTTGTCCAGGATCACCTGGTCGACCTGCACGCCGGTGAGCACCGTCAGGTTGGGGCGCGCCTGCACTGGCCGCAGGAAGGCCTTGGAAGCATTCCAACGCACGCCACTGCGCTGGTTGACCTGGAAATATCCACAGCCAGCATTGTCACCGGTGTTGAAGTCCGTCACCTTGGCAATGCCGCTCTGCTCGGCGGCGTCGCGGAAGGCATCCAGGATCGGCCAGCTGTAGCGTTGCTGCTCGACCCGCCATTCCCCCTCGCCACCATGGCTGTCGCTGGCGCCGGCGAAATGGCGCTCGCTGGCCTTGAACAATGGCAGTACGTCCTTCCACGCCCAGCCATCGTTGCCTTGCTCGGCCCAGCGGTCGTAGTCGGCGGCCTGGCCGCGCATGTAGATCATGCCGTTGATCGAAGAGCAGCCGCCCAGCACCTTGCCCCGCGGGTAGCCCAGGCTGCGCCCGCCCAGGCCTGGCTGCGCCTCGGTGTTGAAGCACCAGTCGGTACGTGGGTTGCCGATGCAGCGCAGGTAGCCGACGGGAATGTGAATCCAAGGGTAATTGTCAGACCCACCCGCTTCGAGCAGCAGGACGCGACAGGAGGGGTCGGCAGACAAGCGGTTGGCCAGCAGGCAGCCGGCGGGGCCGGCACCGACGACCACATAGTCGAAGACAGAATCGGCTGATGGCATGTGAAACCTCGCGCCTGATTTTTAATCTTGTCGAGGACCATCTTATTGATTAATTTCGCTGACGAAACACGAAATTTCGCGCAGCCGCTGTGCGTTTTAGCGCAACGCCTACCGGAGCCGTAATACCGCCCGCTCACACAGGGGGGCAGTGAAGCCCCAAATTCACAGGGAACAGCATGTTCGACTGGAATGATCTGCGGTACTTCCTCGAGTTGCAGCGCAGCGGCCGGCTGCTGACCGCCGCCAAACGCCTCAACACCACCCACAGCACGGTCGCCCGGCATATCGAGAACATCGAGCAGAGCCTGGGCACCGCGCTGTTCGTCCAGCACGCTCAGGGCTACGAACTCACACCCTCCGGCCAGGCCCTGCTCAAGCATGCCGAAGCCATGGAAAACGTGGCCCTGCTCGCCCAGGAGGAAATCACCCAGGCCATCACGCCGCTGGGCAAGATCCGCCTCGGCGTCACCGAAGGCATCGGCATCATGTTCTTCACCCCGCGCATGAATGCGCTGTTCGAACGCTACCCGGGGCTCGAGGTTGAGTTGGTGGCGGTGCCGCGCTTCGTCAGCATTCTCAACCGGGAGGCGGAAATCAGCATCCACCTGGAACGGCCCAGCGCCGACCTGTTGATCACGCGCAAGCTCACCGACTACCGCCTGGCCCTGTATGCCAGCCAGGCGTACCTGGACCGGGCACCGCCGCTGCGTAACCGTGAAGACCTGGCCCGGCACAGCTGGATCGGTTACGTCGATGACCTGCTGTTCAGCCAGGAACTGCTGTTTCTCAACAGCTTCTGCCGTGCGCCCAACGTGGTATTCCGCAGCACCAGCGTGATCGCCCAGCAACAAGCCGCCCGTGCCGGGCTGGGCATTGCCGTGCTGCCCAACTACATGGCGCGGCATGATCCTGCGCTGGTTCGCGTATTACCCAGCGAAACCATCCAGCGCAGCTACTGGATCTGTACGCGCCGGGAACTGCACAAGTCGGTACGTCTGCGGGTGGTCTGGGACTACCTGCTGGCGCTGTGCAACGCGCAGCAGGCCGAGCTGCTAGCCGACTAGCGCCTTGCCCGCCAGCAACAGCGCCGCGCCGATGCCGGTCACGGCGAACAATTGCTGCAGGCGCGGCCCGGCCAGCTTGCTCGCCAAGGGGCGCGCCAGCAGCAGACCGAGCACGGCACCCACGGCGAACGGCGCGCCTACTGCCCAATGCATGACGCCAGCCAGGCTGGCGCTGGCTACGCTGCCCACGGAGACCAGGGCGATCACGGCCAGCGATGTGGCGACGATGCTCTTCATGTCCAAGTTGGTGTAGCGGTTCAAGGCCGGGATGATGACGAAGCCACCGCCAACACCCAGCAAGCCGGACAGCAGCCCCGCCAGCACGCCAGTGAACGCCAGTGCGCGGGCGCAGGGGAGGGTCCAGCGCAACCGCCCCTGCAGAGGGTTTAGCACGCAGGGCATGATCTGCCGCTCACCGCAGGCTGGTTCGCCGCGCAACTCACGGTTCGCCTTGCGCCAAATACGCAGGCAGGCATAGACCAGCACCCCGGCGAACACGAGCGCGAGCGGGGTGTTCGGCAAGCGATGGGCCAACATCAAGCCGAACGGCGCTGCGACCACGCCGATAGCCGCGATGAACATTGCCGCGCGGTAGCGCACCAGGCCCTGGCGCAACCCCAACACCGCTCCGACCGCCGCCGCCAAACCCACGGCGAGCAAGCCGATGGGAGCCGCTTCGACCATCGACAGCCCCAGGCCGAACACCAGCAAGGGCACGGCGAGGATGCCACCACCGGCTCCCGTCAAGGCCAGTACAGCGCCAATAGAAGCCCCCAACACAGCACCAACAAGTTGCTGTTCGATCACTGCCCAGCCTCGACTACCAAGGGTTGTGGCCGCGCCAACCACTCGCGGCCCTTGAGCATTCCCTTCCAGTACAACGGCGGCAGTATCCGTGCCTTGAGCAACCAGGCCAGGCGCGTGGGCTCGCGCCCGTCAAGCAACCAGCGAGGAAAACTCGGCGCCACCTTGCCGCCGTAGGTGAATTCGGCAAGCACGATCTTGCCTCGCTCGACCGTCAACGGGCAGGAGCCGTAGCCATCGTATTGGGCCAGCGTAGCCAAGCGCCCAAGGGCCACCAGCACGTTATTGGCGACTACCGGTGCCTGCTTGCGCGCGGCCGCGGCGGTCTTGGCGTTGCTGGTATTGGTGACGTCCCCCAGCGCGTGGATATTGGCGAATCGGCGGTGGCGCAAGGTCGCCGGGTCCACCTCCACCCAACCGGCGGCGTCGGCCAGCGGGCTTTGCCGAATGAAGTCCGGCGCGACCTGTGGCGGCACCACATGGAGCATGTCGAAGGCCTCGACCCGGGTTTCGCTGCTACCGTCTGCCAGCGTGCGCACGAAGGTAGCGCGCTTGTTCGGCCCATCCACCGCCACCAGGCGATGGGAATAGTTGAGGTCGACACTGTACTTGTCGATATAGGCCATGAGCGCGGGCACATAGTCGGCAACACCGAACAACACCGCACCAGCGTTGAAGAAGCTGGGCTTGATTGCGCCCAGGTGCCCTTGGCGCAACCAGTGGTCACACGACAAGTACAGCGCCTTCTGTGGCGCACCCGCGCACTTGATTGGCATCGGCGGCTGGGTGAACAGCGCACGGCCTTGCTTGAGCGTTTGCACCAATTGCCAGGTATAAGGCGCCAGGTCGTAGCGGTAATTGGACGTCACGCCGTTGCGGCCCAGGGTTTCGTTCAGCCCTTCGATGGCGCTCCAATCCAGCTTGAGGCCTGAGCAAACCACCAATTGCTCATAGCTGATGGCACGACCATCTTCCAAGGTGACCAACTGCGCGTGGGGGTCGAAGCCTTCGACCCGCGCCTTGATCCAGCGCACCCCACGGGGAATGGTCGAGGCCATGGTGCGAGCCGTGCTCGGCGCCGTGAACACACCGGCACCGACCATGGTCCAGCCAGGCTGGTAATAGTGCACATCGGCTGGATCGACCAGGGCGACGTCCAGGGAAGGGTCACGGGCGATCAGGCTCGAGGCGGTGGCGATACCGGCAGCACCGGCACCGACGATCACCACTTTGTGATGGTCGGCACGGGACGTATCGGCAGGGGACAGCAGGGCAGGCATGGCGGTTTCCTTGAATCTCGTTATGGGTGCAGCGCGGGCTTACAGCGTGTTCAGCGGGATCTTCAAATAGCTCACGCCATTGGCT
Organism: Pseudomonas sp. FA-1; assembly: GCF_056856075.1. Lineage (NCBI taxonomy): Bacteria > Pseudomonadati > Pseudomonadota > Gammaproteobacteria > Pseudomonadales > Pseudomonadaceae > Pseudomonas > Pseudomonas sp. FA-1. The sequence goes on along the minus strand of NZ_JBWXTH010000001.1, from coordinate 742,502 downwards.
TCGGGCTCGGGGAACTGCCCGCTGCGCATGTTGATCTGTACCGAAGGCAGGATCAGCACAGGCATGTCGAGGGTCGCGTCACGGGCTTCGCGCATGGAGACGAAACTGTCCTCGCTGACCCCTTCATGGATATGAATATTGCCGGCACGCTGCTCGGCGACAGTGGTCACGTAACGCAGCTCGCGGCCACCTGGCAGGTAGTCGTGGCACATGAACAGGTAGGTCTGGTCGGGGAAGGCCAACAGACGACGGATCGACCGATACAAGGTGCGGGCGCTGGCGCCAGGGAAATCGCAGCGGGCAGTGCCGTAGTCAGGCGTGAACAAGGTATCGCCGACGAACACAGCCGTTTCGCCTGCATCCTCGACCCTATAGCTCAAGCAGGCCGGGGTATGCCCAGGTGTGTGCAGTGCGCGGGCATGCAGGTTGCCGATGCGAAAGCCTTCTTCGTCCTCGAACAACACATCGAACTGGCTGCCGTCACGGGCGAAACCGGGCTCGGCATTGAACAGCGTGCCGAAGGTCTTCTGCACCTGGGTGATCTGCGCACCGATAGCGGTGGTGCCACCGAGCCGGCGCTTCAGGTAGGCCGCGGCAGACAAGTGATCGGCGTGAACGTGCGTTTCAAGAATCCATTGCACCTTGGCCTCGTGCGACTCGACCAGAGCGATCAGGCGGTCGGCCGACTCGGTGCTGGTGCGTCCGGATTTTGGGTCGTAGTCCAGCACGCTGTCGATCAGTGCGCACTGGCGCGTCTCGCCATCCATGACCAGGTAACTGATGGTCGAGGTTGCCTTGTCGAACAAGGCTTCCACATGAAGGTTGTTGCCGATGATCATTTCACTCTCCCATTATCCACCGGGCCTTCTTGAAGGCTTAGGCAGTGCAAAGTGCTTTATCAAGATGCATGCCACAGTTTTCGGTACCTCTTCCCTCCATAAATGCGGGCTTGCCCTGTGATAGAGCCCTATGTGCCTGTCAGACGTGACAGCATCTGGCAGTCGACTGACAGCCAATGGCAGTGTTTGGCAGTCCTTGCTACGCTCGCTTGGTCCTTTATCTGGTGCCGTCATGCAAGCCGCTTCCCATCCCGCGATCCTCGCGCTGGTGTCCTACCTCGAACACGATGTACTACCCAGCATCGTGCTGGACACCGACTACAACATCCTGGCCGCCAATGCCGCATATCGTCGTCAGTTCGCCAGCCAGGACCACGCACCCATCGGCCAGAAATGCCACCGGGTCTCGCACCACTATGCTGTGCCTTGTGATCAGGCTGGCGAGCATTGCCCGTTGCGCAAGTCACTGGACAGCAAGATGCCAGAGCGCGTGCTGCATATTCATCACACCCCCCGAGGCCCTGAGCATGTGGATGTAGAACTGCGCCCGATCCTCGATGACGAGGGCAGGGTGGTGGCGTTCGTCGAGCGTCTGACCCGCGTGACCCTGGCCTCCGCCCAGCCACAAGAGCAAGGGCTGGTCGGTCGGGCTCCTGCGTTCAAATCGGCGGTCGCCAGCCTGCAGCGGGCCGCACCGGCACAGATCCCGGTGCTGCTGCAGGGTGAGTCCGGTACTGGCAAGGAATTGTTCGCACGTGCCTTGCACTTGGGCAGCCCTCGGGCTAATGGTCCACTGGTGGTAGTGGACTGCACCGGTCTGACCGAGTCGTTGTTCGAGAGCGAGCTGTTCGGCTACGAGAAAGGCGCATTTACCGGTGCGACCCAACGCAAGATTGGCTTGGCCGAAGCCGCCCACGGGGGCACGCTGTTTCTCGACGAAATCGGTGAAGTGCCCTTGGCCATGCAGGTCAAACTGTTGCGTCTGATCGAGTCGGGCAGTTTCCGCCCGGTGGGCAGCACGCGAACGGTCCATTCGGATTTCCGCCTGGTTTCGGCGACTCACAAGCCCTTGAAGCAGATGGCTGCGGAAGGCTCCTTCCGTGAAGACCTGTATTACCGCATCAGCGGTTTTCCGATCCGCCTGCCTGCCTTGCGTGAGCGGGTAGAAGATCTGCCCCTGCTGTGTGAAAGCCTGTTGCAACGGATGGCGGGCAAACAGTCGCCACAGATGACCGCCGAAGCCCTGGATCGGCTTAGCCTGCATACCTTTCCGGGGAATATTCGCGAACTGCGCAACATTCTTGAGCGGGCCAGGTTATTTGCCGATGACGGGCTGATCCGCCCGGAGCACCTTCCGGAGGATATCTACCCTATGGTCGAGCCGACCGTTTCACGCGGACGTGGCCGTAAAGAGATGGCCGACCTGATACACGCATTGGAGACCTTCAAAGGGTCTCGAAGTGAACTGGCCGAGCATTTGGGGATGAGTGAACGGACCTTGTACAGGCGCCTGAAAGCGTTGGGTTTATAGAACGTTCCACGTGAAACACTTTCCTCCAGACGAAAAAAAGCCAACCCATAAGGATTGGCTTCTAATTGCTGCTTGCTAATCAGAAGTCCAGGTTGGACACCGACAGCGCATTGCTTTCAATGAAGTCGCGGCGCGGCTCGACCGCATCACCCATCAAGGTGTTGAACAGCTGGTCGGCAGCGATGGCATCTTCGATGGTCACCTTGAGCATACGACGCACGGTTGGGTCCATCGTGGTCTCCCACAGCTGGTCAGGGTTCATCTCGCCCAGACCTTTGTATCGCTGGATGGTGTGACGCTTGGTGGTTTCGTTCATCAGCCAGTCGAGAGCTTCCTTGAACTCGGTGACCGCCTTGCGACGCTCGCCACGCTGAACATAGGCGCCCTCACCCAGCAGGGTCGCCAGCTTGGCGCCCACCGCGACGACCGAGCGGTAGTCGTTGCTTCCGAAGAAGTCGCGGTTGAAGGTGACGTAGCTAGCCAGGCCGTGGGAGGTGACTTCCACTTCCGGCAGCCAGATGTTGCGCTCCTTGTCTTCGCGCAGGCTGGCCTGGTAAGTCAGGCCGGACTTCTGGCTGTTGTTCAGGCGCTCCTGGAATTTGCCCAGCCATGCCTGCATGCCTGCATGATCTGCCAGATGATCGAGGGTCACTTCCGGCAGGTAGATGAAGTGCTCGGTCAGCTCCTCCGGATATAGGCGCGACAGACGCTTGAGCGTTTTCATCACACCACGGAACTCGTTCACCAGCGCTTCGAGTTGCACGCCGGAAACGGCTGGCGCCGACTCGTCCAGGTGCAGACTGGCATCCTCCAAGGCCGATTGGGTCATGTATTCTTCCATGGCCTCGTCGTCCTTGATGTACTGCTCCTGCTTGCCTTTCTTCACCTTGTACAGCGGCGGCTGAGCGATATAGATGTAGCCACGCTCGACCAGCTCCGGCAGCTGACGGAAGAAGAAGGTCAGCAGCAGGGTACGGATGTGCGAACCGTCAACGTCAGCATCGGTCATGATGATGATGTTGTGATAACGCAGCTTGTCGATGTTGTACTCTTCGCGACCGATGCCACAGCCCAGCGCGGTGATCAGCGTGCCCACTTCCTGGGAGGAGATCATCTTGTCGAAACGTGCTTTCTCGACGTTGAGAATCTTGCCCTTGAGCGGCAGGATCGCCTGGGTGCGACGGTTACGGCCTTGCTTGGCCGAGCCACCCGCGGAGTCACCCTCCACCAGGTAGAGTTCGGAAAGGGCAGGGTCCTTTTCCTGGCAATCAGCGAGTTTGCCTGGCAGGCCGGCGATGTCCAACGCACCTTTGCGGCGGGTCATCTCACGTGCCTTTCGCGCCGCTTCACGGGCACGGGCAGCATCGATCATCTTGCCGACCACCGCCTTGGCTTCGTTGGGATTTTCCAACAGGAAGTCGGCGAAGTACTTGTTCATCTCCTGTTCCACGGCGGTCTTCACCTCCGAGGAAACCAGCTTGTCCTTGGTCTGGGAGCTGAACTTCGGATCCGGCACCTTGACCGAAATGATTGCGGTCAGGCCTTCGCGGGCATCGTCACCGGTGGTCGCAACCTTGTTCTTCTTCGCCAGGCCTTCTTGCTCGATGTAGTTGTTCAGGCTACGCGTCAGCGAAGAACGGAAACCGACCAGGTGGGTACCGCCATCGCGCTGCGGAATGTTGTTGGTGAAGCACAGCAGGTTTTCGTTGAAACTGTCGTTCCACTGTAGGGCAACTTCGACACCCACGCCGTCATCACGCTGAACATTGAAGTGGAACACCTGGGAGTTGACCGGGGTCTTGTTGGTATTCAGGTATTCAACGAATGCACGCAGACCACCTTCGTACTTGAAGAACTCTTCCTTGCCGGTGCGTTCGTCCTTGAGCAGGATGCCGACGCCCGAGTTCAAGAATGACAGCTCGCGAATCCGCTTGGCCAGGATGTCCCAGCTGAAGTGGATGTTCTTGAAGGTTTCAGCCGAAGGCTTGAAGTGGATATGGGTGCCGGTGGTTTCGCTATCACCGACAACGGCCATAGGTGCCTGTGGAACTCCATGGACGTAGGTCTGCTCCCAGATCTTGCCGCTGCGGCGTACGGTCAGTACCAGCTTCTCGGACAGCGCGTTCACCACGGATACACCCACACCGTGCAGGCCACCGGAAACCTTGTAGGAGTTGTCATCGAATTTACCGCCTGCGTGCAGGACGGTCATGATGACCTCGGCAGCCGATACGCCTTCTTCCTTGTGAACATCAACAGGAATGCCGCGACCGTTGTCGCGAACACTGATGGATTCGTCTGGGTGAATGATGACAGTGATGTCGTCGCAGTGACCGGCGAGCGCTTCGTCGATCGAGTTATCGACCACTTCGAAGACCATGTGGTGCAGGCCGCTGCCATCATCGGTGTCGCCAATGTACATGCCGGGACGCTTGCGCACGGCATCCAGCCCTTTCAGCACCTTGATGCTGGAGGAGTCGTACGTTTGATTTTCGCTCATGCCTTCACTCCCGATGGTCGTGGGTCTGGGTGATACGGCCTTGTTCCACGTGGAACAAAGCAACTGGCGTTTCCGTCTGCCAGCCTTCCCTCAGTAATTCGTGATCTACACAGGTGATAAAAACCTGGCAGTGTAATTCTTCCAGCAAGCGGCATAGCGCACGGCGATGCTGCTCATCCAACTCGGACGGCAAGTCATCCACGAGATAAATACAATGACCGCGGCGAGCCTGGCTGACGAGGTGGCCTTGGGCAATCCGCAAGGCACACACCACGAGCTTCTGCTGGCCCCGTGAGAGGATGTCGGCGGCGTTGTTCGCACCCAGTCGAAGGCGCAAATCTGCACGCTGTGGGCCGGCCTGGGTATGGCCCATCTGCTGATCCCGAAGAAGAGAAGAGGCGAGTACTTCGTTGAGTTCCCGGTCCTTGTCCCAGCCTCGGTAGTAGCTCAGGGTCAACCCGTCTAGCTCCACCAGTTCGCTCAGGGTTCGCTCGAAGACAGGCTTCAAGGCCTTGATGTAGTTGCGACGGTATTCATCTATCTCCGCGCTGGCCAGGCACAATTCCCGGTCCCAGGCAGCTTGCGAAGCAGCGTCAAGTGTACCATGACGCAACCATGAGTTCCGCTGCCGCAGTGCCTTCTGCAGGCGCTGCCAGGCAGCCATGAACCGAGGTTCCACGTGGAACACTCCCCAATCCAGGAACTGCCGTCGAATCTTAGGGGCGCCTTCAAGCAGACGAAAACTGTCCGGGTTGATCAGCTGCAGCGGCAGCAACTCGGCTAACTGGGCCGTACTGCGCGCATTCTGCCCATCAATACGGATAGTGAATTCTCCCTGGCGATCCCTGGCAATGCCCAGGCTGCTGGTACCACCTTCGACAAGCTGAACCTCTCCAAATACCGTGCAGGTTGGCTGCTCGTATTGAATGACCGGGTTCAAGCGTGTACTGCGGAAGGACCGAGCCAACCCCAACAGGTGCACCGCCTCCAGCACACTGGTCTTGCCGCTGCCGTTGGCGCCGTAGAGGATATTGATGCGAGGAGAGGGAGAGAGAGTCACCGGGTGCAGGTTGCGCACCGCGGTGACCATGATACGTCGAAGGGACATTTGACCTGCTACAGGTTACAGGCGCATCGGCATGACGACGTACGAGGAATCATCGTTGCCGGCTTCCTGGAGCAGGGCGCTGCTGTTGGAGTCGGACAGGATCAGGCGCACCTGCTCCGTGGTCATGACCCCCAGCACGTCCAGCAGGTAGCTGACGTTGAACCCGATCTCCAGCGAACTGCCGGTGTAGTCGACGCTGATTTCTTCTTCCGCTTCTTCCTGCTCAGGGTTGTTGGCCTGGATCTTCAATTGGCCGGAAGCCAGCTGCAGGCGAATGCCCCGGTACTTTTCGTTGGACAGGATCGCGGTGCGGCTGAACGCTTCGCGCAGCGCCTGACGATCACCGATCACCAGCTTGTCGCCACCTTTAGGCAGGACACGCTCGTAGTCCGGGAACTTGCCATCGACCAGCTTCGACGTGAAGGTGAACTCACCGGTAGTCGCGCGAATGTGGTGCTGGCCCAAAACGATGCTGACCATGCCTTCCGGGTCAGTCAGCAGACGCGCCAGTTCCAAGATACCTTTGCGTGGAACGATGACCTGGTGACGTTCGGCCTGGCCGATCGCTGCCTGCATGGAGCACAGCGCCAAGCGGTGACCATCGGTGGCAACGGCGCGCAGAGTGTCGGTCGACACCTCCAGCAGCATACCATTGAGGTAATAGCGCACGTCCTGTTGGGCCATGGCGAAGCTGGTGCGCTCGATCAAGCGGCGCAGCTTGCTTTGCTCCAGGTTGCAGGTCAGCGAGCCAGGGCCTTCCTCGACAGTCGGGAAGTCATTGGCCGGCAGGGTCGACAGTGTAAAACGGCTGCGGCCTGCTTTTACCAACAGCTTCTGCTCGTCGACCTTGATATCGATCAGGACATCGTTGGGCAGGCTCTTGCAGATGTCCATCAGCTTGCGGGCCGGGACAGTGATCTCGCCAGGCTCCGCCGGCTCTTCCAGTTGCACGCGGCCAACCAGTTCGACTTCCAGGTCGGTACCGGTCAACGACAGTTGCTGGCCTTGTACGACCAGCAGCACGTTGGACAGGACCGGCAAGGTCTGGCGGCGCTCGACGACGCCTGCGACCAGTTGCAGGGGTTTCAACAGGGCTTCGCGTTGAATGGTGAAATGCATGGTCTAGTCCCTTGCCTTCAATTAGCTGCTCCGACGCCCATCAGGTCGTCAGCGTACGCAGCAGGTTCTTGTAGTCCTCGCGGATGTCCGCGTCGGATTCCTTCAATTCGTTGATCTTGCGGCAGGCGTGCAACACCGTGGTGTGGTCCCTACCGCCGAACATGTCGCCGATTTCCGGCAAGCTGTGGTTGGTCAGCTCCTTGGACAAGGCCATGGCGACCTGACGTGGGCGAGCGACGGACCGCGAACGCCGCTTGGACAACAGGTCGGCGATCTTGATCTTGTAGTACTCGGCCACGGTACGCTGGATGTTATCCACACTGACCAGCTTGTCCTGAAGCGCCAGCAGGTCCTTGAGCGATTCACGAATCAGCTCGATGGTGATGTCCCGGCCCATGAAGTGCGAATGAGCGATCACCCGTTTCAGTGCGCCTTCCAGCTCACGTACGTTGGAGCGAATGCGCTGGGCGATGAAGAACGCAGCGTCGTGGGGCAGCTCGACCTTGGCTTGGTCGGCCTTCTTCATGAGGATCGCCACGCGGGTTTCCAGCTCGGGAGGCTCGACGGCAACCGTCAGGCCCCAGCCGAAACGTGACTTCAGGCGCTCTTCCAGCCCTTCGATTTCCTTCGGATAGCGGTCACTGGTGAGGATCACCTGCTGACCACCTTCGAGCAGGGCGTTGAAGGTGTGGAAAAACTCTTCCTGGGAGCGCTCCTTGCGGGCAAAGAACTGGATATCGTCGATCAGCAGCGCATCGACGGAGCGATAGAAACGCTTGAACTCGTTGATTGCATTGAGCTGCAGCGCCTTGACCATGTCTGCCACGAACCGCTCGGAATGCAGGTAGACAACCTTGGCATTGGGGTTCTTCTTGAGCAGATGGTTACCCACAGCATGCATGAGGTGGGTTTTACCCAGGCCCACGCCACCATAAAGGAAGAGCGGGTTGTAGCCATGCTTAGGGTTGTCGGCGACCTGCCATGCAGCGGCACGGGCCAGTTGGTTCGATTTACCTTCGACAAAGGTCTCGAAGGTGAAGGTGCGGTTCAGGTAGCTGGTGTGCTTGAGGGCGCCTTCGACCTGAACGGTGCGCTGCTCGGTACGACCGGTGGTAGCCGGCGCCGAGGCGGAATCGCCCATGGCGTCGAAATTGTCACGCGAAGACGGCTCTTCGATCTCGAGGGCAGGGGCAAGCTCCAGCGCAGGCTCGACGACCGGTTCGCTGGCTGCGACGACCTGGGCTGGCTGTTGCACCTGGGTCTGCTGGGCCATGGATGCCGCCACGGCAGCACTGACCGGCGCATTGGGCGCGGCACGCGGCGCGGAGCTGCGGCGGCTACCTATTAATAAGGAAAGGGCAGGCGCGATGCCGCTGCCATGCTCGCCCAACAGTTCGAGCAGGCGGCCCAGGTATTTTTCATTGACCCAATCGAGAACGAAACGGTTGGGCGCATACACGCGCAACTCGTCGCCTTCGGCTTCGACCTGTAGCGGACGGATCCAGGTGTTGAATTGCTGGGCAGGCAGTTCATCGCGTAGAAGCTCCACGCACTGCTGCCAAAGTTCCACTGACACGGATATCCCCTGAGTTGAAAGCCGGATGAGGCAAAAACAAACCGCCATTGTACCGGGAGGTCAGCCACTTATCCACATGTGGCAACGACTTGGGCCCGGACCAACCTCCCAAAACGTCACCCAAATGACCTTCTGCCATGTGAATAAGACCTGTGGATAACCGCGCCTGAGGCCTATGCACAACCCCACCCTCAAGGCTGTTGATAACTTGGCTGTGGGTAACCATGCATTTAATCCACAGCTTTTCCGCGGGCACAGCACAGCGGGAGCACGCCTTACCGACAGGGTTTTGAATCTCTGTACAACGCATGAATTAAGGCCTTGCGGAGGTTATCCACAGCAGGTTATCCACCTAAGCTTTATAAGTTCTTCAGAAAAGCTTTTTATATGTCCTTCTTTTTTCATGTTGTCTTCCCGTGAGGCGTTCGATCAAGCCAAAGGCACGAGCGCCGGGTCGCGCCTTCCATAAGCAAACGTTGGTTGGAAATTGACCTATGGGCTTGCTTTCTCTAGAATCGCCGATCTCTTAAAAAGGGGGCCATTCCGGCCCGTTGTCGACAAACCCAGGTAACACGCCATGAAACGTACTTTCCAACCAAGCACCATCAAGCGCGCCCGCACCCACGGCTTCCGTGCCCGTATGGCTACCAAGAACGGCCGCGCTGTTCTGTCGCGTCGTCGTGCCAAAGGCCGTAAGCGTCTGGCAATTTGATTTTTCGGCACAGGTGGTGAGTCAGGACTTCAGTCGGGACAAGCGACTGCTTACACCCCGGCATTTCAAAGCGGTCTTCGACTCCCCAACCGGCAAGGTTCCAGGGAAAAACCTGCTTATCCTTGCTCGCGAGAACGGCCTCGATCATCCACGCCTTGGCCTGGTGATCGGCAAGAAGAGCGTCAAGCTCGCCGTTCAACGCAATCGCCTCAAGCGCTTGATGCGCGATTCGTTCCGTCTGAACCAGCAAATGCTCGCTGGGCTGGACATCGTGATCGTCGCGCGCAAGGGATTGGGCGAGATTGAAAACCCAGAATTGCACCAACACTTTGGCAAGCTCTGGAAGCGACTGGTACGCAGTCGGCCCTCTCCAGCGGTTAATGCCGATTCCGCAGGGGTAGACAGTCACGATGCGTAAACTGGCACTCGTTCCGATCCAGTTTTACCGTTATGCCATTAGTCCACTGATGGCCAGCCACTGTCGTTTCTACCCCAGTTGCTCCTGTTACGCCTATGAAGCCATTGAAAACCATGGCCTCATGCGTGGTGGGTGGCTGGCCGTTCGTCGCCTGGGGCGTTGTCATCCGTGGAACGACGGTGGTTTCGATCCCGTTCCACCCGCTCCTTCCTCCCGAACTTCTTCGATAGCCGAGTAATCATGGATATTAAACGCACGATCCTGATCGTCGCCCTGGCAATCGTGTCCTACGTCATGGTCCTGAAATGGAACCAGGACTACGGCCAGGCTGCCTTGCCGACTCAGAATACTGCTGCCAGCAATGTTGCCCCGGCGTTGCCGGACACCGTGCCGGCCGGCAATAACGGCGCCAGTGCCGATGTGCCGAGCGCCAATGCTGAATCCAGCCCAGCCGAATTGGCGCCAGTTGCGGTCAGCAAGGACCTGGTACGGATCAAGACCGATGTCCTGGACCTGGCTATCGACCCGGTGGGTGGTGACATCGTCCAGCTGACCCTGCCCAAGTACCCGCGTCGTCAGGACCATCCGGACATTCCGTTCCAGCTGTTCGATAACGGCGGCGAGCGTGTTTACCTGGCACAGAGCGGCCTGACCGGCGCCAACGGCCCGGATGCCCGTGCCACCGGTCGCCCGCTATATGCCTCCGAACGCAAGAGTTACCAGCTGGCCGATGGCCAGGATCAGCTGGTGGTCGACCTGAAGTTCAGCGAGAACGGTGTCAACTACATCAAGCGCTTCAGCTTCAAGCGCGGTGAGTACGACCTGACCGTCAGCTACCTGATCGACAACCAGAGCGCCCAGGCCTGGACCGGCAACCTGTTTGCCCAGCTCAAGCGTGACGCCAGTTCCGACCCTTCGTCGAGCACCGCCACCGGCACCGCCACCTACCTGGGTGCTGCCCTGTGGACAGCTTCGGAGCCGTACAAGAAAGTGTCGATGAAGGACATCGACAAGGGCAGTTTGAAAGAAAATGTGTCCGGCGGCTGGGTTGCCTGGCTGCAGCACTACTTCGTAACCGCCTGGATCCCGAGCAAGTCGGACAACAACGTCGTCCAGACCCGCAAGGACAGCCAGGGCAACTACATCATCGGCTACACCGGCCCGGCATTGAACGTACCTGCCGGCGCCAAGGCCGAAACCAGCGCCATGCTGTACGCCGGTCCGAAGATCCAGTCCAAGCTCAAGGAACTCTCCCCAGGCCTGGAACTGACCGTCGACTATGGCTTCCTGTGGTTTATCGCCCAGCCGATCTTCTGGCTGCTACAACATATCCACAGCCTGCTGGGCAACTGGGGCTGGTCGATCATCGTCCTGACCATGCTGATCAAGGGCCTGTTCTTCCCGCTGTCCGCCGCCAGCTACCGTTCGATGGCGCGCATGCGTGCCGTTGCGCCAAAACTGGCCCAGCTCAAGGAACGCTTCGGTGACGATCGCCAGAAGATGTCCCAGGCGATGATGGAGCTGTACAAGAAAGAGAAGATCAACCCGCTGGGCGGCTGCCTGCCGATCCTGGTGCAGATGCCAGTATTCCTGGCCCTGTACTGGGTGCTGCTGGAAAGCGTCGAGATGCGCCAGGCTCCGTGGATGCTGTGGATCACCGACCTGTCGATCAAGGATCCGTTCTTCATCCTGCCGATCATCATGGGCGCCACCATGTTCATCCAGCAGCGCCTGAACCCGACGCCGCCGGATCCAATGCAGGCGAAGGTCATGAAAATGATGCCGATCATCTTCACCTTCTTCTTCCTGTGGTTCCCTGCAGGCCTAGTGCTGTACTGGGTTGTGAACAACTGCCTGTCCATCGCGCAGCAGTGGTACATCACCCGTAGCATCGAGGCCGCGACCAAGAAAGCCGCTGCTTGACGGACGGCTACGCTGGTCTGTGAATAAAACGCCCCCTTGTGGGGCGTTTTTGCTATCTGTGTATTTTTCCTAGAGGTTTTCGAGCATGAACACTGTGCGTGAAACCATCGCGGCCATCGCCACCGCCCAAGGGCGAGGTGGGGTTGGCATCGTCAGGTTGTCGGGCCCGTTGGCCAGCCAGGCTGGACAGGCCATCACCGGCCGCACGCTGGCGCCACGTCATGCCCATTACGGACCGTTCCGCGACAGCGACGGGCTGGTACTGGACGAAGGCATCGCCTTGTTCTTCCCGGGGCCGAACTCCTTCACCGGCGAGGACGTCCTGGAGCTGCAAGGCCATGGCGGCCCGGTGGTCATGGACATGCTGCTGCAGCGCTGCCTGCAGTTGGGTTGCCGCCTGGCGCGCCCGGGCGAATTCAGCGAGCGGGCATTTCTCAACGACAAGCTCGACCTGGCCCAGGCCGAGGCGATCGCAGACCTGATCGAGGCCAGTTCCACCCAGGCGGCGCGCAATGCATTGCGATCGTTACAGGGCGCATTCTCCAAGCGCGTGCATGCGCTCACCGAAGCCCTGATCGCCCTGCGCATCTACGTAGAGGCGGCTATCGACTTTCCTGAGGAAGAAATCGACTTTCTTGCCGATGGCAATGTGTTGTCCATGCTGGATGCGGTTCGCGGTGAGTTGTCCACAGTCGAGCGCGAAGCTGGGCAGGGCGCCTTGTTGCGCGACGGCATGACCGTAGTCATCGCTGGGCGACCGAATGCTGGCAAATCGAGCCTGCTCAACCAGCTGGCGGGGCGTGAGGCGGCAATCGTCACCGATATCGCCGGCACCACCCGGGATATCCTGCGCGAACATATCCACATTGATGGCATGCCGCTTCATGTGGTCGACACGGCAGGCCTGCGCGACACCGACGACCATGTGGAAAAGATTGGCGTGGAACGGGCGCTCAAGGCCATAGGCGAGGCCGATCGTGTGCTTCTGGTGGTGGACTCCACGGCACCCGAGGCCAGCGATCCATTCGCCCTATGGCCGGAATTCCTCGACCAACGGCCGGATGTCGCCAAGGTGACCCTGATTCGCAACAAGGCCGACCTCAGTGGCGAGCAGGTCGGCTTGGAGCAGTGCGACGATGGCCATGTGACCATCACCTTGAGCGCCCGCGATACTGGCTTGGGGCTGGACTTGCTGCGCGATCACCTCAAGGCCTGCATGGGTTATGAGCAGACCGCCGAAAGCAGCTTCAGCGCCCGACGTCGGCATCTGGAAGCCCTGCGCCAGGCTGGCGCTCACCTCGAGCATGGCCGTGCCCAGCTGACACTGGCGGGCGCCGGGGAACTGCTGGCCGAGGACCTGCGCCAGGCGCAGCAGGCTCTGGGCGAAATCACCGGGGCCTTCAGCTCGGACGACCTGCTGGGGCGGATTTTCTCGAGTTTCTGCATCGGTAAATGATCCACAGCCCGGCAAGGCCCAAGGCCGCTCCTTCTGGAGCGGCTTTTTTTTGCCTGCGATTTGACCATGTGGGCGCTAGGTTCCCCGCGAATCAGCTCAAGGAGACCTTGCTCAATTTCATTCACAGGCCGAATGCTGCCCGCAGGAGCTCTGTGGAAAACTCGCCTTCAGCTCCGTTGATAACCGGCTTTTTTTGCTGAGGACAAACCGGCCTGTGGGTAATCGGCACTTTAATCCACAGGTTAAACGCCGTTATCCAGAACCCTCACCCCCTGTCCAACACAGGGTTATGAATCGTTCTAGGCCTTGCCTCTACTGGGCTACATCAAGTTATCCACATGTGAGTGGCTGCCTAAGAATAAACATAAAAACAAAGCTTTTTTAAATTTTTCCTCTTTGTTTTCTTTTGCCCGCCACTCATCCACAGCCTGGTCAAAATTTGCGCAAAAGGTTTCTTTAAGCGGGGGGAAGTCCCTATACTTGTCCGCTTACCTTCTCTATTCGCAAAAACAGGCACGAGGTGCGTGGTGGATTTCCCTTCCCGTTTTGAAGTGATCGTCATCGGCGGCGGCCATGCCGGTACCGAGGCTGCGCTTGCGTCCGCACGCATGGGTGTGAAAACCCTGCTGCTGACCCATAACGTGGAAACCCTCGGTCACATGAGCTGCAACCCGGCCATCGGTGGCATCGGCAAAAGCCATCTGGTCAAGGAAATCGATGCGCTCGGCGGCGCGATGGCGCTGGCCACCGACAAGAGCGGCATTCAGTTCCGCATCCTGAACAACCGCAAGGGCCCGGCCGTGCGTGCCACCCGTGCACAGGCAGACCGCGCCATCTACAAGGCAGTGGTCCGCGAGATCCTGGAAAACCAGCCGAACCTGTGGATATTCCAGCAGTCCTGTGATGACCTGATCGTCGAGCAGGACCAGGTCAAGGGCGTAGTCACCCAGATGGGCCTGCGTTTCTTCGCCGACGCCGTGGTACTGACCACCGGCACCTTCCTCGGTGGGCTTATCCACATCGGCTTGCAGAACCATTCCGGTGGCCGTGCCGGCGACCCGCCCTCGATTGCCCTGGCCCACCGCATGCGTGAACTTCCGCTGCGCGTCGGTCGCTTGAAAACCGGTACCCCACCGCGTATCGACGGGCGTTCGGTGGATTTCTCGGTAATGAGCGAACAGCCGGGCGACACGCCGATCCCAGTGATGTCGTTCATGGGCAATGCCCAGATGCACCCGCGCCAGGTGAGCTGCTGGATCACCCATACCAACGCGCGCACCCACGAAATCATTGCCTCGAACCTCGACCGCTCGCCCATGTACTCGGGCGTGATCGAAGGTGTCGGGCCGCGCTATTGCCCGTCGATCGAGGACAAGATCCACCGTTTCGCCGACAAGGAAAGCCACCAGGTGTTCATCGAGCCGGAAGGCCTGACCACCCACGAGCTGTACCCCAACGGCATTTCCACGTCGCTGCCGTTCGATGTGCAGCTGGAGCTGGTGCGTTCGATCCGCGGTATGGAAAACGCCCATATCGTGCGCCCGGGCTATGCCATCGAGTACGACTACTTCGACCCGCGTGACCTCAAGTACAACCTGGAGACCAAGGTCATCGGCGGCTTGTTCTTCGCCGGGCAGATCAACGGCACCACCGGTTACGAAGAAGCCGGCGCCCAAGGCCTGCTGGCCGGCACCAACGCTGCCTTGCGCGCGCAGGGGCGCGAAAGCTGGTGCCCACGCCGTGACGAGGCATACATCGGTGTGCTGGTCGACGACCTGATCACCCTGGGTACCCAGGAGCCGTACCGCATGTTCACCTCGCGCGCCGAATATCGGCTGATCCTGCGCGAGGACAACGCCGACCTGCGCCTGACCGAGAAAGGCCGCGAACTCGGGTTGATCGACGATGTGCGCTGGGCAGCCTTCTGCGCCAAGCGCGAAGGCATCGAGCGTGAGGAACAGCGGTTGAAGTCGACCTGGGTGCGCCCGAACACCGAACAAGGCCAGGCCATTGTGGATAAGTTCGGCACGCCGCTGAGCCATGAATACAGCCTGCTCAACCTGCTGGCTCGCCCGGAAATCGACTACGCTGGGCTGGTCGAAGTGACCGGTGGGGAACAAATCGATCCACAGGTGGCCGAACAGGTCGAGATCAAGACCAAGTACGCCGGCTACATCGATCGCCAGCAGGAAGAGATTGCCCGTCTGCGTGCCAGCGAAGACACCCGCCTGCCTGTGGATATCGACTACACCACGATCTCCGGCCTGTCCAAGGAGATCCAGAGCAAGCTCGGCCAGACCCGTCCGCAAACCCTGGGCCAGGCGTCGCGCATCCCTGGCGTGACCCCGGCGGCAATTTCCCTGTTGCTGATTCATCTGAAGAAACGCGGCGCCGGCCGCGAATTGGAGCAAAGCGCTTGAGTTCCCTGGTCACCCCGCAACACGCAGAAGAGTTGTCCACAGGTGCGCGCCAGCTCGGTGTCGAGCTGAGCCCGCAGCAGCACGAGCAGCTGCTGGGTTACCTGGCCCTGCTGATCAAGTGGAACAAGGCCTACAACCTCACCGCCGTACGCGACCCCGACGAGATGGTGTCGCGCCACCTGCTCGACAGCCTGAGCGTGATGTCGTTTATCCACAGCGACACGCAACGTTGGCTCGATGTCGGCAGCGGTGGTGGCATGCCTGGCATCCCGCTGGCGATCCTGCATCCACACAAGCAGGTGACACTGCTCGACAGCAACGGCAAGAAAACCCGCTTCCTCACTCAGGTGAAAATGGAGCTGAAGCTGGACAACCTGGAGGTTATCCACAGCCGGGTCGAGGCGTTCCAGCCCCCGCAGCCGTTCTGCGGGATCATTTCGCGGGCCTTCAGCAGCATGGAGAATTTCACCAACTGGACGCGCCACCTGGGCGACGCGCGGACGCAATGGCTTGCAATGAAGGGGCTGCATCCTGCCGATGAACTGGTAGCATTGCCCGCAGACTTCACAGTGGAAAGCGAGCAGGCCCTGACCGTTCCGGGTTGCCAGGGCCAGCGCCATCTGCTGATACTGCGCCGCAAGGCATGACTGGGAACACACGCAACAATGGCTAAGGTATTCGCAATCGCGAACCAGAAGGGTGGTGTGGGCAAGACCACCACCTGTATCAATCTCGCCGCATCGCTGGCCGCGACCAAGCGCCGCGTGCTGCTGATCGACCTCGATCCGCAGGGCAACGCCACCATGGGCAGCGGTGTGGACAAGCACGAGCTCGAGCATTCGGTCTATGACCTGCTGATCGGGGAGTGCGACCTGGCCCAGGCGATGCATTTCTCCGAGCATGGCGGTTTCCAGCTGTTGCCGGCCAACCGCGACCTGACTGCCGCGGAAGTGGTACTGCTCGAGATGCAGATGAAGGAGAGCCGCCTGCGCAATGCGTTGGCGCCGATTCGCGACAACTACGATTTCATTCTCATCGACTGCCCGCCTTCGCTGTCGATGCTGACCCTCAATGCCCTGGTCGCCTCCGATGGCGTGATCATCCCGATGCAGTGCGAGTACTACGCACTGGAAGGTCTCAGCGACCTTGTGGATAACATCAAGCGTATCGCTGCCCGCCTGAACCCGGAGCTGAAGATCGAGGGCTTGTTGCGGACCATGTACGACCCGCGCCTGAGTCTGAACAACGACGTTTCGGCCCAGCTCAAGGAACATTTCGGCAGCCAGCTGTACGACACGGTCATCCCGCGCAACATCCGCCTGGCCGAGGCGCCGAGTTTCGGCATGCCGGCCCTGGCCTACGACAAACAATCGCGTGGCGCGCTGGCCTACCTGGCCCTGGCCGGGGAACTGGTTCGCCGTCAACGCCGTCAATCACGCACTGCACAAACAACTTAAGGAATCCGCATGGCCGTTAAGAAACGGGGTCTCGGACGTGGGTTGGATGCACTGCTCAGTGGTCCCTCCGTCAGCACGCTCGAAGAGCAGGCTGTGAAGGTCGACCAGAAGGAACTGCAACACCTGCCGGTCGAGCTGATCCAGCGTGGCAAGTACCAGCCACGCCGTGACATGGACCCCGAAGCGCTGGAAGAACTGGCGCACTCCATTCGCAACCAGGGCGTGATGCAACCGATCGTGGTCCGCCCGATCGGCGAGAACCGCTACGAGATCATCGCCGGTGAACGCCGTTGGCGTGCCACCCAGCAGGCTGGCCTGGACACCATCCCGGCCATGGTCCGCGAGGTGCCCGACGAAGCGGCCATCGCCATGGCGCTGATCGAAAACATCCAGCGCGAGGACCTCAACCCTCTGGAAGAGGCCCTGGCGTTGCAGCGCCTGCAGCAGGAGTTCGAGCTGACCCAGCAACAGGTCGCCGATGCCGTGGGCAAGTCGCGGGTCACCGTGGCCAACCTGCTGCGGCTGATCTCGCTGCCCGAGGCGATCAAGACCATGCTCGCCCATGGCGACCTGGAGATGGGCCACGCCCGTGCACTGCTTGGGCTGGAGGAAGATCGCCAGGAAGAGGGGGCGCGGCATGTTGTCGCACGTGGCCTGACCGTACGCCAAACCGAAGCGCTGGTACGCCAGTGGCTCAACGGCAAATCTGATCCGGTCGAACAGGCCAAACCTGATCCGGATATCGCGCGCCTCGAACAGCGTCTGGCAGAGCGCCTGGGCTCGGCCGTGCAGATACGCCATGGCAACAAGGGCAAGGGCCAACTTGTAATTCGCTACAACTCCCTCGATGAGCTGCAAGGCGTGCTTGCTCACATCCGCTGAAACAATTCCCGTTGTAGCGCGCAGTCGGAAATCACTACGAAGAGTTGAATAGGGGTTAAACCACCCCTATACTCTGCGCGCATTTTGTCGGCACAAATTATGCCAAGTCATTGCTGACTTGACGGTCGACTTTCGAGGAGCAGTTGTGATGGAAATCCGCACGCCAAACCGCTTGCCTTTCCATCGCTGGGCGGTTTTTCCGGTGCTGCTGGCTCAATGTATCGTGTTTCTGCTGGCAACTCTGGTGTTGTGGCAGTGGCAAGGCGCGGTCAGCGGTTATTCAGGCCTCTGCGGAGGGTTGATCGCCTGGCTGCCCAATGTGTATTTCGCCTGGAAGGCATTTCGCTATAGCGGGGCCAGGGCAGCGCAGGCCATCGTCAAGTCGTTCTACGCGGGCGAGGCAGGCAAATTGATTTTGACGGCAGTGCTTTTTGCACTGACCTTCGCAGGAGTGAAGCCATTGGCGCCGTTAGCAGTATTCGGCGTCTTCCTGCTGACCCTACTGGTCAGCTGGTTCGCGCCCCTGCTGATGAATAAAAGACTTTCGAGACCTTAGGGCGTTTGAGGCAACCATGGCAGCAGAAACCGCTTCGGGCTATATCCAGCACCACTTGCAGAACCTGACCTACGGTCAACTACCAGACGGCAGCTGGGGCTTCGCCCATTCGGCTGCAGAAGCCAAGGCAATGGGCTTCTGGGCGTTCCACCTGGACACCCTGGGTTGGTCCGTCGCGCTGGGTCTGATCTTCCTGTTCATCTTCCGCATGGCGGCCAAGAAGGCGACTTCCGGCCAGCCTGGCGGCCTGCAGAACTTCGTCGAAGTGCTGGTGGACTTCGTCAACGGCAGCGTGAAGGACTCCTTCCACGGCCGCAGCCCGGTGATCGCCCCGCTGGCGCTGACCATCTTCGTCTGGGTATTCCTGATGAACGCCATCGACCTGGTACCGGTCGACTGGATTCCTCAGCTGGCCATCCTGATCTCCGGCGACCCGCACATCCCGTTCCGTGCCGTATCGACCACCGACCCGAACGCGACCCTGGCCATGGCCTTCTGCGTGTTCGCGCTGATCATCTTCTACAGCATCAAGGTCAAGGGCCTGGGCGGCTTCATCGGTGAGCTGACCCTGCACCCGTTCGGCAGCAAGAACATCTTCGTGCAGATCCTGCTGATCCCGGTGAACTTCCTGCTGGAATTCGTCACCCTGATCGCCAAGCCGATCTCCCTGGCACTGCGTCTGTTCGGCAACATGTACGCCGGCGAGCTGGTGTTCATCCTGATCGCCGTGATGTTCGGCGCCGGCATCCTGTGGCTCAGCGGCCTGGGTGTGGTGCTGCAGTGGGCGTGGGCTGTGTTCCACATCCTGATCATCACCCTGCAAGCCTTCATCTTCATGATGCTTACCATCGTCTACTTGTCGATGGCTCACGAAGATAACCATTAAGACCGCCTCGCGTGTCTGATAGCCTTCCCCGCCTGTTTGGGGGGAAGGCCAAAAACGTCCGCAAGGGCAGCTGTACCAAACGATTTGTTTTACCGCTTCAAACTAAAAACCTAACCAATACGACGTAAAAGTCGGGAGGAAAGATGGAAACTGTAGTTGGTCTGACCGCTATCGCTGTTGCTCTGCTGATCGGCCTGGGTGCTCTGGGTACCGCCATTGGTTTCGGCCTGCTGGGCGGCAAGTTCCTGGAAGGCGCTGCTCGTCAGCCTGAGATGGTTCCGATGCTGCAGGTCAAGATGTTCATCGTCGCCGGTCTGCTCGACGCCGTAACCATGATCGGTGTTGGTATCGCTCTGTTCTTCACCTTCGCGAACCCCTTCGTTGGTCAGATCGCCGGCTAATCACTCGTTCCCACGAGTTGATTGGTGTGATGGACAAAGACCGAGCGAGGTGTTGGCGTGAACATTAATGCAACCCTGATTGGCCAATCCGTTGCTTTCCTGATTTTTGTGCTCTTCTGCATGAAGTACGTATGGCCTCCGGTCATCACTGCCCTGCAAGAGCGCCAAAAGAAGATTGCCGACGGCTTGGACGCTGCCAACCGCGCAGCTCGCGACCTGGAGCTGGCCCAAGAGAAAGCGGGTCAGCAACTGCGTGAAGCAAAGGCACAGGCAGCCGAAATCATTGAGCAAAGCAAGAAACGCGCTGCTCAGCTTGTCGAGGAAGCCCGTGAACAGGCTCGCGTCGAAGCTGACCGTGTGAAGGCTCAGGCTCAAGCCGAGATCGAACAGGAACTCAACAGCGTCAAAGACGCCCTGCGTGCCCAAGTGGGTGCCCTGGCCGTTGGCGGTGCTGAAAAGATCCTTGGCGCCACAATCGATCAAAACGCGCATGCGGAGCTGGTTAACAAACTGGCCGCTGAAATTTAAGCGAGGGCGATCATGGCAGAACTGACCACGTTGGCCCGACCTTACGCTAAGGCTGCCTTTGAGCATGCCCAGGCCCATCAGCAACTGGCCAATTGGTCAGCCATGCTCGGCCTGGCTGCTGCGGTGTCGGAAGACGACACCATGCAGCGCCTGCTCAAGGCCCCGCGACTGACAAGCGCAGAAAAGGCCGCCGCATTCATTGAAGTCTGCGGTGACAAGTTCGATGCACAGGCACAGAATTTCATTCATGTTGCCGCGGAAAACGACCGTCTCCTGCTTCTGCCGGAGATTGCGGCTCTGTTCGACCTGTACAAGGCCGAGCAAGAGAAGTCCGTGGACGTGGAAGTCACCAGTGCTTTTGCGTTGAACCAAGAACAGCAAGACAAACTCGCCAAGGTTCTCAGTGCACGGCTCAGCCGGGAAGTGCGCCTGCACGCGTCGGAGGATGCCAGCCTGATCGGCGGCGTCGTCATCCGCGCCGGCGACCTGGTAATCGATGGCTCGGTTCGCGGCAAGATCGCGAAACTGGCCGAAGCATTGAAATCTTGAGTTTGAAGGGGCAGCAGAGCAATGCAGCAACTCAATCCTTCCGAAATTAGTGAAATCATCAAGGGTCGCATCGAGAAGCTCGATGTCGGCTCCCAAGCCCGTAACGAAGGTACCGTCGTAAGCGTTTCCGACGGTATCGTGCGGATCCACGGTCTGGCCGACGTCATGTACGGCGAAATGATCGAGTTCCCGGGCGGCGTATACGGTATGGCACTGAACCTGGAGCAAGACTCCGTAGGTGCGGTGGTACTGGGTGCGTACACCTCCCTCGCCGAGGGCATGAGCGCCAAGTGCACCGGTCGCATCCTCGAAGTGCCGGTCGGCAAGGGCCTGCTGGGCCGCGTTGTTGACGCGCTGGGCAACCCGATCGATGGTAAAGGTCCTCTGACCACCACCGAAACCGACGCGGTCGAAAAGGTCGCTCCGGGCGTTATCTGGCGTAAGTCGGTAGACCAGCCTGTACAGACCGGCTACAAGTCGGTCGACGCCATGATCCCGGTTGGCCGTGGCCAGCGCGAGCTGATCATCGGTGACCGTCAGATCGGTAAGACCGCCATGGCGGTCGACGCGATCATCAACCAGAAAGACAGCGGCATCTTCTGCGTCTACGTGGCCGTCGGCCAGAAGCAGTCGACCATCGCCAACGTCGTTCGCAAGCTGGAAGAAGCCGGCGCCCTGGCCAACACCATCGTTGTTGCCGCCAGCGCCTCGGAATCCGCCGCACTGCAGTTCCTGGCTCCGTACGCCGGCTGCACCATGGGCGAATACTTCCGTGACCGCGGTGAAGACGCACTGATCGTTTACGATGACCTGTCCAAGCAGGCCGTTGCCTACCGTCAGATCTCCCTGCTGCTGCGCCGTCCTCCAGGACGTGAAGCTTATCCAGGCGACGTGTTCTATCTCCACTCCCGTCTGCTGGAGCGTGCATCGCGCGTTTCCGAAGAGTACGTCGAGAAGTTCACCAACGGTGCCGTAACTGGCAAGACCGGTTCCCTGACCGCTCTGCCGATCATCGAAACCCAGGCTGGCGACGTTTCCGCGTTCGTTCCGACCAACGTGATCTCGATCACCGACGGTCAGATCTTCCTGGAATCGGCCATGTTCAACTCGGGCATCCGCCCTGCAGTGAACGCCGGTGTTTCGGTATCCCGCGTAGGTGGTGCCGCTCAGACCAAGATCATCAAGAAGCTGTCCGGTGGTATCCGTACCGCTCTGGCTCAGTACCGTGAACTGGCGGCATTCGCCCAGTTCGCTTCTGACTTGGACGAGGCTACCCGCAAGCAGCTGGAGCATGGTCAGCGCGTTACCGAGCTGATGAAGCAGAAGCAGTACGCTCCGATGTCCATCGCGGACATGGCGCTGTCGCTGTACGCCGCTGAGCGTGGCTTCCTGACCGACGTAGAAGTCTCCAAGGTCGGTAGCTTCGAGCAAGCACTGATCGCCTACTTCCACCGTGATCACGCCGAACTGATGGCGAAGATCAACGTGAAGGGTGACTTCAACGACGAAATCGACGCTGGTATCAAAGCCGGTATCGAGAAGTTCAAGGCCACCCAGACCTGGTAAGCCGCAGCGGGGGCCCTGGCCCCCGCTTGCTAACCTGATAGGTGATACATGGCAGGCGCAAAAGAGATTCGCAGTAAGATTGCGAGCATCAAAAGCACGCAAAAAATTACCAGCGCCATGGAGAAAGTGGCGGTCAGCAAGATGCGCAAGGCTCAACTGCGCATGGCTGCTAGCCGTCCTTACGCGGAGCGTATCCGCCAGGTGATCGGTCATCTGGCCAACGCCAACCCGGAATACCGCCACCCGTTCATGATCGAGCGCCCTGTAAAGCGTGCCGGTTATATCGTGGTGAGCAGTGACCGTGGTCTGTGCGGTGGCTTGAACACCAACCTGTTCAAGGCCCTGGTCAAGGACATGAACGAAAACCGCGAACAGGGCGTGGAAATCGACCTGTGCGTGATCGGCAGCAAGGGTGCGGCTTTCTTCCGCAACTTTGGCG
Organism: Pseudomonas sp. FA-1; assembly: GCF_056856075.1. Taxonomy (NCBI): domain Bacteria; kingdom Pseudomonadati; phylum Pseudomonadota; class Gammaproteobacteria; order Pseudomonadales; family Pseudomonadaceae; genus Pseudomonas; species Pseudomonas sp. FA-1. Next base: position 719,636 of record NZ_JBWXTH010000001.1, on the reverse strand, counting down.
GCAACGTCGTAGCCGCGATCAGCCACTTGGGCGAAGAGCCATCGATCAACGATCTGATCGGCTCCGTCAAGGTGATGCTGGACGCCTACCTGGACGGCCGTATCGATCGCCTTTCGGTGGTTTCGAACAAGTTCATCAACACCATGACCCAAAAGCCGACGGTCGAGCAATTGGTACCGTTGGTGGCAACCCCGGATCAGGAACTCAAGCATCACTGGGACTACCTGTACGAACCCGACGCAAAAGAGCTGCTGGACGGCTTGATGGTGCGTTACGTGGAGTCGCAGGTGTACCAGGCGGTGGTCGAGAACAACGCTGCTGAACAAGCGGCCCGGATGATCGCCATGAAGAACGCCACAGACAACGCCGGTGACCTGATCAGCGAACTCCAGCTGATCTACAACAAGGCGCGTCAGGCTGCGATCACCCAGGAGATCTCGGAAATCGTCGGCGGCGCTGCCGCGGTTTAACGGTTCAAATATTCAGAGGATCCAGCTATGAGTAGCGGACGTATCGTTCAAATCATCGGCGCCGTCATCGACGTGGAATTCCCACGTGACGTCGTGCCGAGTGTTTACAACGCGCTGAAAGTACAAGGCGCGGAAACCACCCTGGAAGTTCAGCAGCAGCTGGGCGACGGCGTGGTTCGTACCATTGCGATGGGCTCCACCGAAGGCCTGAAGCGCGGTCTGGATGTCGTCGACACCGGCGCTGCCATTTCCGTTCCGGTTGGTAAGGCCACTCTGGGCCGTATCATGGACGTTCTGGGCAACCCGATCGACGAAGCTGGCCCGATCGGCGAAGAAGAGCGTCGTGGCATCCACCAGAAAGCCCCTTCGTTCGCTGACCAGGCAGGCGGCAACGACCTGCTGGAAACCGGCATCAAGGTTATCGACCTGGTCTGCCCGTTCGCCAAGGGTGGTAAGGTTGGTCTGTTCGGTGGCGCCGGCGTCGGCAAGACCGTGAACATGATGGAACTGATCCGTAACATCGCCATCGAGCACAGCGGTTACTCCGTGTTCGCCGGTGTGGGTGAGCGTACTCGTGAGGGTAACGACTTCTACCACGAGATGAAGGACTCCAACGTTCTCGACAAGGTAGCGCTGGTCTACGGTCAGATGAACGAGCCACCAGGAAACCGTCTGCGCGTAGCGCTGACCGGCCTGACCATGGCTGAGAAGTTCCGTGACGAAGGTAACGACGTTCTGCTGTTCGTCGACAACATCTATCGTTACACCCTGGCCGGTACCGAAGTATCCGCACTGCTGGGCCGTATGCCTTCGGCAGTAGGTTACCAGCCGACCCTGGCCGAAGAGATGGGCGTTCTGCAAGAGCGTATTACTTCGACCAAAGAAGGTTCGATCACCTCGATCCAGGCCGTTTACGTTCCTGCGGACGACTTGACCGACCCATCGCCTGCCACCACCTTCGCCCACCTGGACGCCACCGTCGTTCTGTCCCGTGACATCGCCTCCCTGGGTATCTACCCAGCGGTCGATCCACTGGACTCGACTTCGCGCCAGCTGGACCCGAACGTGATCGGCAACGAGCACTACGAAACTGCCCGTCAGGTCCAGTATGTTCTGCAGCGCTACAAAGAGCTGAAGGACATCATCGCGATCCTGGGTATGGACGAACTGTCCGAAGCCGACAAGCAACTGGTAGCCCGTGCTCGTAAGATCCAGCGCTTCCTGTCGCAGCCGTTCTTCGTGGCCGAAGTCTTCACCGGTTCGCCAGGCAAGTACGTTTCCCTGAAAGACACCATCGCTGGCTTCAGCGGCATCCTCAAAGGTGACTACGACCACCTGCCAGAACAAGCGTTCTACATGGTCGGCAGCATCGACGAAGCGATCGAGAAAGCCAAGAAACTGTAATCCCGGCGCCCCGCAAGGGGCGCTAATCAGGTTGAGGCAAGCAGATGGCTATGACAGTCCATTGCGATATCGTCAGCGCGGAAGGAGAAATCTTCTCCGGTCTGGTCGAGATGGTGGTTGCGCACGGCAACCTGGGCGATCTGGGTATCGCTCCAGGCCACGCGCCGCTGATCACCAATCTGAAGCCAGGTCCGATCACGCTGACCAAGCAGGGTGGCGATCGCGAGGTGTTCTACATCTCCGGTGGTTTCCTGGAAGTGCAGCCGAACATGGTCAAGGTACTCGCCGACACCGTGCAGCGTGCAGCCGACCTGGACGAAGCCTCCGCTCAGGAAGCCGTCAAGGCTGCTGAGAAGGCCCTGCATGAGAAAGGCGCGGATTTCGACTACAGTGCCGCATCCGCACGTCTGGCCGAGGCCGCAGCCCAGCTGCGTACCGTCCAGCAGATCCGCAAGAAGTTCGGCGGCTGATACCGCAGGCTTCATGCAGATTGAGAAAAAGGGTAGCCATCGGCTACCCTTTTTCTTTTTTAATCCCCATTACACGGTCATGCCACTGACCGCCCAGGATTGGTAGCCAGTCAATGTCTCTCGATATCGTTATTCTCGCCGCCGGCCAAGGCACCCGCATGCGCTCGGCGTTGCCCAAGGTACTGCACCCGGTCGCCGGCAACTCCATGCTGGGCCATGTTATCCACAGCGCTCGCCAGCTGCAGCCCAAGGGTATCCATGTGGTCATCGGCCATGGGGCGGAACAGGTACGCGAGCGCCTGGCTGCAGACGATCTGAACTTCGTCATGCAGGACAAACAATTGGGTACCGGCCATGCTGTGGCCCAGGCGCTGCCGGCGATTACCGCAGACACCGTGCTGGTGCTCTACGGTGATGTACCGCTGATCGAGGTAGAAACCCTGCAGCGCTTGCTGGCCAAGGTCAGCGACAGCCAATTGGGCTTGTTGACCGTCAACCTCGAGGACCCGACGGGTTACGGCCGTATCGTTCGCGATGAGCAGGGCCAGGTAGCGGCGATCGTCGAGCACAAGGATGCCAGCGAGGCGCAAAGGGCGATCAAGGAAGGCAACACTGGCATCCTCGCCATGCCGGCGGCGCGCCTGGCTGACTGGATGGGGCGCCTGTCCAACAACAATGCCCAGGGCGAGTACTACCTCACCGACGTGATCGCGATGGCCGTGGCCGATGGCCTGGTGGTCGCCACCGAGCAGCCCCATGACCCGATGGAAGTGCAGGGCGCCAACGACCGTCGCCAGCTGTCCGAACTGGAACGGCACTATCAACTGCGCGAAGGCCGTCGCCTGATGGCCCAGGGCGTGACCTTGCGTGACCCGTCGCGCTTCGATGTGCGGGGTGAAGTGACCGTTGGGCGCGATGTGTTGATCGATATCAACGTGATCCTCGAAGGCAAGGTGGTGATCGAGGACGACGTCCAGATCGGCCCGAACTGCGTCATCAAGAACAGCACCCTGCGCAAGGGTGCGATCATCAAGGCCAACAGCCACCTTGAAGGCGCTGTGATGGGTGAGGGCAGCGATGCCGGCCCATTCGCCCGGTTGCGCCCTGGCAGCGTGCTGGAGGCCAAGGCCCATGTGGGTAACTTTGTCGAACTGAAGAACGCCCACCTGGGCGAGGGCGCCAAGGCTGGTCATCTGACTTATCTGGGCGACGCTGAGGTCGGCGCGCGCACCAACATCGGCGCAGGCACCATTACCTGCAACTACGATGGCGCCAACAAGTTCAAGACCGTGATGGGCGACGACGTGTTCATCGGTTCGAACAATTCGCTGGTCGCGCCTGTGGAAATACAGGCCGGCGCCACCACGGCTGCCGGTTCGACCATCACCCAGGCCGTTGAAGCCGGTCAGTTGGCAGTCGGCCGGGCACGGCAGCGCAACATCGACGGCTGGAAGCGACCGGAGAAAATCAAGAAGGACTGATTTATCCACAATCGGTTATGCACAGGCCGGCTTATGTGAATAAGCCGGCTTTTTTGTACCTGTGCATACAGCTTGTGGGTGTGGGTTACCCACGAAGAACACAACGGCTTGACGAAATGTCTGTCTTAGGTTTTGATTGCAACCATTATCTTTCGAATCGAAACTTAAGCCCGAAATGTCGAAACGAAACACCCCCCAGCGGCGACACAACATCCTGGCTTTGCTCAACGAGCAGGGCGAGGTGAGCGTGGACGCCTTGGCCAAGCGTTTCGAAACCTCAGAGGTGACCATCCGCAAGGACCTGGCCGCGCTCGAAGCCAACGGCCTGCTGCTACGCCGCTATGGCGGCGCCATCCCCGTCCCCCAGGAGATGTTGGTGGAAACAGTGCAGCCGGTGTCGAGCCACAAGCAGGCGATCGCCAAGGCAGCGGTAGGGCGCATCCGCGAACACGCGCGCATCATCATCGACAGCGGCAGCACCACGGCCGCCATGATTCCCCAACTGGGCCGCCAGCCCGGCCTGGTGGTGATGACCAACTCCCTGAACGTCGCCCGCGCCATCAGCGAACTCGAGCACGAACCGGTGCTGCTGATGACCGGCGGCACCTGGGATCCCCATTCCGAATCCTTCCAGGGCCAGGTCGCCGAGCAGGTACTACGCTCTTACGACTTCGACCAACTGTTCATCGGTGCCGACGGCATCGACCTGGCCCGTGGTACCACCACCTTCAACGAGTTGCTCGGCCTGAGCCGGGTGATGGCAGAGGTGGCCCGGGAAGTGATCGTCATGGTCGAGTCGGACAAGGTAGGGCGCAAGATTCCCAACCTCGAGCTGCCCTGGGGCAGCATCAACACCCTCATTACAGACGATCGCCTGCCGATGGAGGCACGCGAACAGATTCAAGCCCGCGGCATCAACCTGATCTGCGCCGCGATCAGCCAGGAGCAATAATCATGTGTGGAATCGTCGGGGCCGTAGCCGAACGTAATATCACCGCCATCCTCATTGAAGGCCTCAAGCGCCTTGAATACCGTGGATATGACAGCGCTGGCCTGGCGGTCTTCACCCAGGCCGGTGAGCTCGAACGCCGTCGTCGCATTGGCAAGGTCAGCGAACTGGAGGCCGCCGTGGCAGCCGAGCCACTGGCCGGCCAGTTGGGCATCGCCCACACCCGTTGGGCCACTCACGGTGCGCCAAGCGAAACCAACGCCCACCCGCACTTCTCCAGCGATGATGTGGCGGTGGTGCACAACGGCATCATCGAGAACCACGAAGCCCTGCGTGAAGAGCTCAAGGACCTGGGTTATGTCTTCGCTTCGCAAACCGACACCGAAGTCATCGTCCACCTGATCCACCATACCCTCAAGACCGTCCCCGACCTCACCGACGCCCTCAAGGCCGCCGTCAAGCGCCTGCATGGCGCCTACGGCCTAGCGCTGATCAGCAAGCAGCAGCCGGACCGCCTGGTCGCCGCGCGCAGCGGCAGCCCGCTGGTGATCGGCTTGGGCCTGGGCGAAAACTTCCTGGCGTCCGATCAGCTGGCGTTGCGCCAGGTCACCGACCGCTTCATGTACCTCGAGGAAGGCGACATCGCCGAGATCCGCCGTGACCAGGTGAGCATCTGGGACCAAGCCGGGCACAAGGTGCAGCGCGAGGCCGTGCAGTACCACGAAGGCGCCGAAGCAGCCGACAAAGGCGCCTATCGCCACTTCATGCTCAAGGAGATCCACGAGCAGCCGAACGTGGTCCAACGCACCCTGGAAGGCCGTCTGGGCAAGGACCATGTCATGGTCCAGGCCTTCGGCCCACAGGCTGCCGAGCTGTTCGCCAAGGTGCGTAACGTGCAGATCGTCGCCTGCGGCACCAGCTATCACGCCGGCATGGTCGCCCGTTACTGGCTGGAAGAACTGGCCGGCATTCCTTGCCAGGTGGAAGTGGCCAGCGAATTCCGCTACCGCAAGGTGGTGGTGCAGCCGGACACTCTGTTCGTCTCCATCTCCCAGTCCGGCGAAACCGCCGACACCCTGGCGGCGCTGCGCAACGCCAAGGAGCTGGGCTTCCTGGGCAGCCTTGCCATCTGCAACGTGGGTATCAGTTCGCTGGTGCGCGAATCCGACCTGACCCTGCTGACCCTGGCGGGCCCTGAAATTGGCGTGGCCTCGACCAAAGCCTTCACCACTCAGCTGGTTTCGCTGATGTTGCTGACCCTGGCCTTGGGCCAGGTGCGCGGTACCCTGCAAGCCGGGGTCGAGGCCGAACTGGTGGAAGAACTGCGCCGCCTGCCGACCCGCCTGGGCGAAGCCCTGGCGATGGACGGCATCGTCGAGAAAACCGCCGAACTGTTCGCCGACAAGCACCACACCCTGTTCCTCGGCCGTGGCGCCCAGTACCCGGTGGCCATGGAAGGTGCGCTCAAGCTCAAGGAGATCTCCTACATCCACGCCGAATCCTATCCGGCCGGCGAGCTCAAGCACGGCCCGTTGGCCCTGGTGGACAGCGATATGCCGGTGGTCACCGTGGCGCCGAACAACGAACTGCTGGAGAAGCTCAAGTCCAACCTGCAGGAGGTGCGTGCCCGTGGTGGCGAGCTGGTGGTGTTCGCCGACGAACAGGCCGGCATGACCAACGGCGAAGGCACCCATGTGATCAAGGTGCCGCACATCATCGACGCGCTGGCGCCGATCCTGTACACCATCCCGTTGCAGCTGCTGTCGTACTACGTGGCGGTGCTCAAGGGCACTGACGTCGACCAGCCGCGTAACCTGGCGAAATCGGTGACGGTGGAGTAAGGCGGTTTCATATTCATGGGGCTGGATTGAGACAATAACGTCTGTCACTGAACAACAAGAACTGTCACAGCAGCCACGGGAGCCCTCAGGGGCTCCCTGTCCCCCTATTTGCGTATCCTGTGCTTCTGCAAATTCAACCAGATGATTCGCTTAGCTCTTTGTCTGATCCCAGCTGAAGAGGCCCACCCTGGCGCAGAGCGCTTAGGCTCGATCGGATCTGCCTCGACCCAGTGTTAATGCTGTTCTAACCAAATTCACCTACACTCGCTCACATGACTCGCATGCTGAGACTACTCACCGTCCTGATGCTCATTTTGGCGCTTCCCCTCAACGGGATGGCGGGGGTCGAGTCGTCCATCGAGCCTTGCCCGATGGAGGCCATTGGCATGGATATGATGGCGGGTATGGACCATGACTGCTGTCAGGACCAGGAGCTGGAGACGTCCAAACCACACGCATCCAAAGCGTGCAAGGTCGGCCAGGAATGTAGAACGGCGAGCGCACTGCAAGTCAGTCTTCTGGAGCCCGCGCTAACTTTTTCCACGCCACGACCAGCAGATACCTACGCCGTTAGCCTGGTAACACGGGCGCCCCCTGATCATTGGCGTCCTCCCCGCACCTGATTTCTTCGTAAACCTCACACACCATTGTTCTGCCCGGGCGGGTGGATGATGGCATGCGCGTGTGCGCTGGTTTTTTCGAGGAATCATGTTCATGACTCCCCTCCATTTCCATCCAGGACGAACGCTAACGGTCGCCCTGGTAAGCCTGCTGCCGACGCTATCGGGGCAGGCAGCTCCGCTTTCGCTGGACGATGCGCTGCAACTGGCCGAGCGAAATGCCCCCTCATTGCAAGCACGTCAGGAGCAGGTATCGGCGGCCCGCAGCGCGGTCGTTCCAGCGGGTGAACTGCCCGACCCGCGGCTTAATCTCGGGGTGCAGAACCTACCGGTAGACGGCAGTGATCGCTGGAGTACCAGCCGGGACTTCATGACCATGCAAACGGTCGGTCTTTCCCAGGACGTGCCTAACCGTGACAAACGCAAGGCGCGGGTTGAGACAGCCAGAGCTGCAGTTGAGCGAGCTGATGCCCAAGCAGTCTTCGAGCGACAGAAAGTCCGCGCGGCGACGGCGTTGGCATGGATCTCGGCCTATACAGTGCAACGGAAGCTGGAGCAGTTCGACGCGTTATATAAAGAAAATCGCCTGTTAGCTTCAGCTGTGAAGGCTCGATTGGCCGCAGGAGGAGGAGCGGCAGCCGATGCGCTTGCACCGAACCAGGAGGCAGCGCAGCTGGACGAACGTAGAGACTTGCTGCTGAGCCAGGCAGCCCAGGCGCGGGCTGCCCTTAAACGCTGGATTGGACAGGACGGGGATGTGCAAGCACCGGCATTTCCTCAATGGACAGTGAATGCTTCTGAGTACCTTCATGCGCTCCATGCCCATCCGGAACTGGCAACTTACGGAGCCATGACACGGGAAGCGCAAGCCCAGGTACAGCAGGCACTGGCCGAGAAAAAGACGGACTGGGGGTGGCAGGTGGATTATCAGCGCCGTGGGCCGGACTTCAGCAACATGGTGAGTGTGCAATTCAGTTTCCAGTTGCCGTTGTTCGCAGGTTCGCGACAGGACCCGATGATCGCCGCGCGGCGAGCGCAAGTGCGCCAGTTGGAGGATGAGCAGGATGCAGCCCTACGTGAACATACCGCGCAGCTGGAAGCGGACCTGGCGGAGTATCAGCGCCTGCAGCGAGCGGTGGTGCGCAGTCGCGAAACGCTGCTGCCGTTAGCCGAAGAGCGTGTGCGCTTGGCGCTGTCCGATTATCGGGCCGGCAAATCGGCGTTGAGTGAAGTGCTCGCCGCACGGCGTCAGCGGCTGGAAGCACGGTTACAGGAAATTGACTTGCAAGGGCAGTTGGCCGCGACAGCAGCGCGGTTGCACTTCGCATATGGAGAGGTGCAAGCATGAAAAACACGTCTGTCGGCCTGGCAGTGGTAGTCGCACTGGCCGTCGGTGGCGGTGCGGGCTATTGGTTGGCGCAACGGGGCCAGGGCACCACGACTCCGACCGTAGGAGAGCAGAAGGTTCTCTACTGGTATGACCCGATGTATCCACAGCAGCACTTTTCTGCGCCGGGCAAGTCGCCGTTCATGGATATGCCGCTGGTGGCGAAATACGCTGATAGTGCTGCGGACGACGCCGTGCCTGCTGTGCAGATCGCACCGGGCATACAGCAGAACCTTGGTGTACGGTTGGCAACAGTCACTCCAGGTCGGCTCGAGCGTACGCTGCAGGTCAGTGGTGTGTTGGCCTTCGATGAACGCGACTTCAGCGTGCTGCAGGCGCGCACTGCAGGATTCGTCGAACGTACCTATGGGCGAGCCACAGGTGATGTCGTGCCCAAAGGGGCCCCACTGGCGGATGTGCTGGCACCGGAATGGGCAGGCCTACAGGAAGAATTTCTGGCGCTGTACCGCTCGGGTGATAGGCAGCTGCAGGCCGCAGCCCATCAGCGCCTGTTGTTGGCAGGGATGCCTGCCGAACTGATTGACCGGGTATCACGAAGTGGCAAGGTGCAGAGCCTGGTGACGCTGGTTGCGCCTAGCGCTGGTGTGATCCAAGCGCTGGATCTGCGTCCTGGCATGACCGTGACACCAGGCGCGACCCTGGCACGGATCAATGGTGTGGCCAATGTCTGGCTTGAGGCTGCCGTACCCGAGGCGCAGGCACAAGGCTTGCGCGAGGGGCAGACAGTGCAGGCATACCTGGCGGCCTATCCCGGTCAAGCGGTGCCGGGCAAGCTGACGGCGGTGTTGGCTGACGCCGATGTGCAGAGCCGTACTCTGCGCTTACGCATCGAGCTTCCCAATACCGATGGGCGGCTGCGTCCAGGTATGACTGCGCAAGTCGCCTTGTACCTGGCCGGGCAAACCGATGACAGTCTGTTGCTGCCTGCCGAGGCCGTGATCCACACCGGCAAACGTGATCTGGTAATGCTTGCCGAAGATCAAGGCCGCTTTCGTCCGGTGGAAGTGGTGCTAGGCCAGGAGAGCGGTGGCCAGGTTGTTGTGCTGCAAGGGCTGCAGGCAGGTCAGCGGGTGGTAGCGTCCGGTCAGTTCCTGATCGATTCCGAAGCCAGTCTCAAAGGCATCGAAGCCGCGACTGCGCCGGATACCCCGCCTGTTCCGGCCCCGCCGGCATTGCATGAGGCAGATGGGCGTATCGTGCAGATCGAAGGCAATCGGTTGACCATAGCCCATGGTCCCTTCCTCACACTGGGCATGCCTGGAATGACCATGACTTTCCCGGTGGTCGATCCGGCTCTGGTTGGCGGATTGAAAGTGGGTCAGCGCATCCGCTTCGGTATTCGCGAGCGCGACGAGGGCATGGTGATCGAGCAGATCAACGCGCTGGAGAGCCAGCCATGATCGCGAAACTGATTCTCTGGTCGGTGGCCAATCGCATCCTGGTGCTGCTTGCCACGCTGTTTCTGGTGGCCTGGGGCATATTCTCGCTGCGCAGCCTGCCGATCGACGCTTTGCCTGACTTGTCGGACGTGCAGGTGATCATCCGCACCTCCTACCCCGGACAGGCGCCACAGATCGTCGAAAACCAGGTGACCTATCCGCTGACCACTACCATGCTCTCGGTGCCTGGCGCCAAGACCGTCCGCGGCTTTTCCGCCTTTGGTGACAGCTTCGTCTATGTGCTGTTCGAGGACGGTACCGACCTGTATTGGGCGCGGTCCCGGGTCCTTGAGTACCTAAGCCAGGTGCAGTCGCGTCTGCCAGTGTCGGCCAAGCCGGTGCTCGGGCCGGACGCCACTGGGGTGGGCTGGATCTATCAGTACGCGCTGGTCGACCGCACGGGCGGCCATGACCTGGCGCAACTGCGTAGCCTGCAGGACTGGTTCCTGCGCTTCGAGCTCAAGACCCTGCCGGATGTCGCCGAAGTTGCGAGCATTGGTGGCATGGTGAGGCAGTACCAAGTGGTACTTGATCCGTTGCGTATGGCCAGTCGAGGTATCACCCAAGGTGAGGTAACGGACGCAATTGCCAAGGCCAACCAGGAGACCGGTGGTGGCGTGCTTGAACAGGGCGAAGCGGAGTTCATGGTACGTGCGTCGGGCTACCTGCAGTCGCTGAACGATTTCCGCGCCATTCCCCTGCGCCTGGCCGCTAAGGGTGTACCGGTGACACTTGGGGATGTAGCTACAGTGCAGCTTGGCCCTGAAGCTCGTCGTGGTATCGGCGAACTGGATGGCCAGGGCGAGGCCGTGGGTGGGGTTGTGATCCTGCGCAGTGGCAAGAATGCACAAGAGGCCATTGTCCACATCAAGGACAAGCTGGCGACGCTCGAAAAGAGCTTGCCCGCGGGAGTGGATATTGTCACCACCTATGATCGGAGCCAGCTGATCGAGCGTGCTGTGGACAACCTCAGCGACAAGCTGCTCGAGGAATTCATCGTGGTTGCGCTGGTATGCGCGGCCTTCCTCTGGCACCTGCGGTCATCGCTGGTGGCGATCGTCTCGTTGCCGGTGGGGGTATTGATCGCGCTGATCGTCATGCGGCATCAGGGAATCAACGCCAACATCATGTCGCTCGGTGGGATCGCCATCGCCATCGGGGCAATGGTCGATGCAGCCGTGGTGATGATCGAAAACGCACACAAGCGTGTCGAGGCCTGGCATGCACGCAACCCTGGGGTGCCGCTGCGGGGTGAGCAGCATTGGAAAGTCATGACGCAAGCCGCCGTCGAGGTGGGACCAGCGTTGTTCTTCAGCCTGATGATCATCACCTTGTCGTTCGTACCGGTATTTACCTTGCAGGCCCAGGAGGGACGACTGTTCGCACCCTTGGCATTTACCAAGACCTATGCCATGGCTGCTGCAGCAGGGCTGGCGGTGACCTTGGTGCCCGTGCTGATGGGCTACTGGATTCGTGGCCCACTGCCGGCAGAGGCGCGCAACCCGCTCAACCGTGGACTGATCCGTTTGTACCGCCCGGCACTGGAGGTGGTGCTGCGCCGCCCCTGGATGACGTTGATTGGCGCGCTGGCAATCTTGTCCAGCAGCCTGTGGCCGTTCAGTCAGTTGGGTGGGGAGTTCCTCCCACCGCTGGATGAGGGGGACTTGCTGTACATGCCTTCGGCCCTACCGGGCCTGTCTGCACAAAAGGCCGCGCAGTTGCTACACCGCACCGACCGTTTGATCCGAACCGTGCCCGAGGTCGCCAGTGTGTTCGGCAAGGCTGGCCGGGCTGAATCAGCGACCGACCCGGCGCCGTTGGAGATGTTCGAGACCATTGTGCGGCTCAAGCCGAAGGATCAGTGGCGTCCAGGCATGACCACCGACAAATTGATCGAGGTGCTTGACCGTACAGTGCGGGTACCAGGCCTGACCAATATCTGGATTCCACCGATCCGCAACCGTATCGACATGCTGGCCACCGGTATCAAGAGCCCGATCGGCGTGAAAGTCGCTGGCAGTGACCTGGCGCAAATCGACCGCGTAACCCTGGCCATCGAGCGAGCTGCCAAAACCGTGCCCGGTGTGACGTCTGCACTTGCCGAACGTTTGACCGGAGGGCGCTACATCGATCTCGATATCGACCGCCAGGCCGCAGCGCGTTATGGCCTGAACATCGCCGATGTGCAGGCCATCGTTGCAGGTGCCATTGGCGGCGAGACCATCGGCGAGACGGTCGAGGGGCTGGCTCGTTACCCAATCAGCGTGCGCTACCCCCGGGAGTGGCGCGATTCGGTCGATGCCTTGCGCCAATTGCCGATCTACACGGCGCAAGGCGGGCAGATAACCCTCGGTACCGTGGCGCGCGTGCGCATCGCCGATGGCCCTCCGATGCTCAAGAGCGAGAACGCGCGCCCCTCGGGCTGGGTGTACATCGACGTACGTGGTCGTGATCTGTCGTCTGTGGTTACCGACCTACGCCGAATGGTGGATCGCGAAGTGAAGCTCGACCCGGGCATGAGCCTGAGCTACTCCGGCCAGTTCGAATACCTGGAGCGCGCCAATGCCCGCCTGGCATGGGTGGTACCGGCGACCTTGGCGATCATTTTCGTTCTGCTCTATCTGACCTTCGGTCGTCTCGGCGAAGCGCTGCTGATCATGGGCACCTTGCCTTTCGCTCTCACCGGCGGCGTGTGGTTGTTGTACCTGATGGGCTTCAACCTGTCGGTGGCCACCGGCGTTGGCTTCATCGCCTTGGCCGGAGTCGCTGCGGAGTTTGGCGTGATTATGCTGATCTATCTGAACAATGCTTGGGCTGAACGCCAGGCAAATGGCGAGTACACACCTTTGGCGCTGCTAGAGGCGATCCGCGAGGGAGCGGTACAGCGTATCCGCCCCAAGGCGATGACCGTTGCGGTGATCGTCGCGGGGCTTTTACCGATTCTATGGAGTGACGGTACCGGCAGCGAAGTGATGAGCCGCATCGCTGTGCCAATGGTGGGCGGCATGCTGACGGCCCCCTTGCTCTCTTTGTTCGTTATTCCCGCGGCGTACTGGCTGATCCGACGCCGAAATCTCGCAATAACCCATGATCCCAAACCAGGAGAAACCCGATGAAAAACGTCTACCTCAGCGCTGCGCTGCTATTTGCTTTCGCGGCTGGCGCGCAGGCCCAGAACGGTATGGCCGGCATGGATATGAAGGACATGCCGATGGACGGGATGGATAAGAAGGCCACCCAGGCGGCGCCTGTGGCTCACGCAGAGGGAACGATCAAGGCCATCGATACCGAGCGAGGCACAGTCACCTTGGCACATGGGCCGGTGGCGGCATTGAAATGGCCGGCGATGACCATGGGGTTCAAAGCCTCCGCGCAGCAGCTTGAAGGGTTAGGAGTTGGAGACAAGGTTGGCTTCGACTTCCGCATGGAGGGTAATGCCGTGACGATCGTAGACATCCGCAAGCAGTAACTTCTGCATCAATGGCAGGTTAACGCGACGCGATGGCAGCTCCGTCGTCCCCCAGGACGCCTACCTGGCGGGACGACAGTGCTTTGTCGATCAAATGTGGCATCCGTTGCGCCGCCGATCTTCGCGGGCTTTCCTATACATATGAAAAAACGTATATTCGGGAAAACATATGTATTCAGAGCATCCCGTAATGACTGACTCACTGACACCTACCACGGTCTTCAAATGCCTCGCCGACGAGAACCGCGTGCGGATGATGCTGCTGATTGCGCGCGAGGAAGAGCTGTGCGTCTGTGAATTGATCTGTGCCCTGGAAGAAAGCCAACCCAAGGTTTCCCGCCACCTCGCACAACTTCGCACCTGCGGCTTGCTGGCAGACCGCCGCCAAGGCCAGTGGGTCTACTATCGGCTGCATCCACAGCTGCCCGTCTGGGTTCGGGACGTCCTGACGGTGACGCTGGAGGCCAATCGCGAATGGCTGGGCTCCATCTCCAGGCGATTGGACCTGATGGGGGATCGTCCTCAGCGCGTCGCCACTTGCTGCTGACCATCGTCAAGAAATCAATGTTTGCTGCTGTCACTGCAACACAGGGGGAAGTCTGCGTAAGGATTCCCCTGGTTGCCTGATGGCCCAACCGTCACTGATTCGATCAACCCTATGGAACCCTCCCCCAGGAGTGATTGCATGACCGAACACCACATCCCCAACATCGACAGCAAACTCGTTGACCTGCCGACGGCCGACAAGCTGGCAATTGAACAGGTGTCCACTCACAAGCCACGCATCCTCCTTCTATACGGATCGACCCGCGAACGCTCGTTCAGCCGTCTGCTGACAGAGGAAGCCGCACGCCTGCTGGAGCACTTCGGTGCGCAGACTCGGATCTTCAACCCGTCTGGCCTGCCTTTGGCGGACGACGCTCCGGACGACCATCCGATGGTCAAGGAGCTGCGTGACCTGGTGCTCTGGTCCGAAGGCATGGTCTGGTGTTCACCTGAACGCCACGGCGCAATGACCGGCGTGTTCAAGTCGCAGATCGACTGGATTCCGTTGAGCATGGGCGCCGTGCGGCCGACCCAGGGCAAGACCCTGGCAGTGATGCAGGTGTGCGGCGGTTCGCAGTCGTTCAACGTCGTCAACCAACTACGTGTGCTGGGCCGTTGGATGCGCATGTTCACTATCCCTAACCAGTCGTCAGTGCCCAAGGCCTACCTGGAGTTTGACGAAGCGGGCCGCATGAAGCCGTCTCCGTATTACGACCGCGTCGTCGATGTCATGGAAGAACTCGTGAAATTCACCCTGCTGTTGCGCGACCGCGCCGACTATCTGGTCGACCGATACTCCGAACGCAAGGAATCGGCACAAGAGCTGTCGAAGCGCGTTAATCAACGATCCATATGAACGCTCGCTAATCGCATCTTGAGAACAAGAACATGGCTATCAAAGTAGGTATCAACGGATTTGGGCGTATCGGTCGCTTAGCGCTTCGCGCGTCTTGGGAGTGGCCAGAATTCGAGTTCGTGCAGATCAATGATCCGGCTGGAGATGCCGAGACCCACGCCCACCTGATCAACTTCGACTCGGTCCACGGGCGCTGGCACCGTGAAGCACGTGCGCAAGGCGACTCGGTGGTGATCGACGGCAAGCGCATCAAGATCACCGCGCACAAGATGATCGCTGATACCGACTGGTCGGGTTGTGACCTGGTCATCGAGGCCAGCGGCAAGATGAAATCGGTGGCCGTGCTCCAGGCCTACCTGGACCAGGGCGTTAAACGCGTGGTGGTTTGTGCGCCGGTGAAGGAAAAGGGCGCGTTGAATGTGGTGATGGGGGTCAACCAACACCTGTTCGAGCCGGCGCAGCACCGGATCGTTACCGCTGCGTCCTGCACCACCAACTGCCTGGCGCCAGTGGTCAAGGTCATTCACGAGAATCTGGGCATCCGCCACGGCTCGATCACCACTATCCACGACCTGACCAATACCCAGAGCATTCTGGATACGCCACATAAGGATCTGCGTCGCGCCCGGGCCTCAGGCATGAGCCTGATCCCTACCACCACAGGTTCAGCCACCGCGATCGCCGAGATCTTCCCCGAGCTACGCGGCAAACTGAACGGTCATGCCGTGCGCGTACCGTTGGCCAACGCCTCGCTGACCGACTGCGTGTTCGAAGTGGAGCGCGCGACCACCATCGAAGAGGTCAACGCCCTGCTCAAAGCGGCAGCCGAAGGCCCCTTGAAGAACATCCTGGGCTACGAGGAACGTCCACTGGTGTCCATCGACTATCGCACCGATCCACGGTCCTCCATCATTGATGCGCTGTCGACGCTGGTGGTGAACGGCTCCCAGGTGAAGATCTACGCCTGGTACGACAACGAATGGGGCTATGCCAACCGTGCAGCGGAGTTGGCTCGACTGGTCGGTATGGCGGAGTAAGCAGCGATCATGAAGGCGTTGTCAGCCCTGTCTTCGGAAGTGCGTCAGTACCTGCTCGTTACCGGCAACTATTGGGCCTTCACCCTCACCGACGGTGCATTGCGCATGTTGGTGGTATTGCACTTCCATACCTTGGGCTACACGCCGCTGCAGATCGCGGCGCTGTTCCTGTTCTATGAGATTTTCGGTGTGATCACCAACTTGGTGGGCGGCTACCTCGGCGCCCGCCTGGGGCTAAATCGCACCATGAACATCGGCCTTGGCATGCAGGTCGTCGCCCTACTAATGCTCACGGCACCAGCAGCCTCGCTGACGGTGCCGTGGGTAATGGCCGCCCAGGCGCTGTCCGGTATCGCCAAGGACCTGAACAAGATGAGCGCCAAGAGCTCCATCAAGCTCCTGGTGCCGGACAGCCAGCAAGGCACCCTCTACAAATGGGTAGCCATCCTGACGGGCTCGAAAAACGCGCTCAAAGGCGTGGGCTTCTTCCTCGGGGGAGCACTGCTTGCGCTGCTCGGTTTCACCCAGGCGGTACTGGCCATGGCGGCGGTGCTGGCCCTGATCTGGATCGGCAGTCTGATCCTACTGAAAAAGGACTTGGGCAAGGCCAAGGCCAAGCCGAAGTTCCGCGACATGTTGTCCAAGAGCCGGGCCATTAATATCCTCTCGGCTGCACGGCTGTTTTTGTTCGGTGCGCGGGATGTTTGGTTCGTCGTGGCACTGCCGGTTTACCTGAGCACTGCGTTTGGCTGGGATTTCTGGCTGGTCGGTGGTTTTTTGGCTGTCTGGATCATCGGCTATGGCATTGTGCAGTCGTTTGCCCCTTCTATTACCGGCAAGAAACGTGGCCACGTGCCCGACGGCCGAGCGGCCTTTATGTGGGCGCTCGCCTTGGCTGGTTTGCCTGCGCTGATCGCCTTGGGTCTGATTGCCGGCGGGTCGGCTCCGGTGATACTGCTCGGCGGGCTGATGCTTTTTGGCGTGTTGTTTGCGGTGAACTCATCGCTGCACAGCTATTTGATTGTCAGCTATGCCAAGGAAGATGGGGTGTCGTTGGATGTGGGGTTCTACTATATGTCTAACGCGTTGGGGCGGCTGATCGGCACGCTCCTGTCGGGCTGGGTGTTCCAGGCTCACGGGCTGCTGGCCTGCCTCTGGATCTCCACAGCCTTTGTTCTCCTGGCTGCGCTGATTTCAATCGCATTGCCAAGGCATACCAGCCTGGTCACAGGCTAGCGAGTCAGGTTTCACGGATGTCGAGGCCCCCAATAAATAGTAGGCCACCACTCGGTATCGCGACGGTTAAGTCATCCTACCTGCCAGCATCTCGAACAACGCCTCGTACAAGCGATCCACTTCCGGCAAACCCCTTGCCCGCAAGCACCCATGTACCAGGCCGTGGCCTGGAAAATAATCCACAGCCACCCCATCGCCACGTAGCCGCTCGGCATACAGTCGCCCATCGTCACGCAGTGGATCGAACTCGGCGACGCTGATAAAGGCTGGCGCCACCCCGTGCAAATCGCGCGCGCGCAATGGCAATGCCAGAGAACTCCCGGTGGGTTCGGGCAGGTATGCGTCCAGGCACGCCTGCAGGTCCTCGCTGGACAACAGCGGGGCGTCCGCACACGCATGACGGGAGACGGTGTTTTCGTCTCCTAGGGCCGGGTAGATCAATACCTGGGCGCAGGGCTGCTGCTCATCGGCATCCCGTAACGCCAGGCACAGGGCCGCGGCAAGGTTGCCACCGGCGCTGTCGCCGACCACAGCCATGCGCGCGCAGTCCACAGGCTCGCCGACAAGGCCATTACGCAGTGCATGCCAGGCCGCGAGGCTGTCCTCCAGTGCGGCGGGGAAGGGATGTTCCGGTGCTAGCCGGTAATCCACCGCGACTACGAGCAAACCCAGCCGTGTGACCAGTTCTGCACAGAAGAACGCGTGCGAATCGAGGCCGCCGAGCATCCAGCCGCCTCCATGCAGGAACAGCACGGTGGGCCAACCGCCCGGCGGCGCCGGGCGGGCTGGGTAGAACAACCGCAACGGTGGCAACTGGGCACGCTTCAGGTCGCGTACCTGCACGCCCGCCGGGGCTGGTGGGGTGAAGGCCGCTGCCATGCGCGAATAGGCCGCGCGTTGAGCGGCGAGCGACGAGTCGGCCACGGCGAAGGCGCGGGTGCGCTCGATGAAGGCCGTCATGCCGGCCGACAGGGGGTATGGGGTCATTGCTGGCTGGCGACCAGCGTCGCGTCGGCAGGTTTGCCATCGAAGGTGGTCACCCCGGCGAGCCAGGTCGATACCTGCTCAGGGTGGGCCTTGAGCCAGGCGCGGGCGGCCTCCAGCGGCGCGGTGCGGTCCAGGATGGGTTCCATCACCTGGCTGACGCCCTCGCTGGTGAAGCGCAGATTGTGCAGCAGCTTGGCAACGTTGCCGCACTGCTGCTGGTAGCCGGCGGCGGTCATGATCGAGACCGTGGCGGAACCTTCGTTTGGGCCGAACGCATCGTCGCTGCCGGAGAGGTATTTCATGTCGATCTGCAGGTTCATCGGGTGTGGTTTCCAGCCGGCGAACACCACCCATTTCTGCTGATTGACGGCGCGCTTTACCGCCGTGAGCATGCCGGCCTCGCTGGACTCCACGCCCTGGAAGCCTTTGAGGCCGAACTTGTCCTGGTCGATCATCTGCTGGGTGATGCGGTTCATGCCGCTGCCCGGTTCGATCAGGTAGATCCGGTTGTTCAGCTTGTCACGGAACCTGGCGATATCGGCGAAGGTCTTCAGGCCTGCGTCATAAGCGTAGGCGGGGACGGCATAGGTGGACTGCGCATCGCTCAAGGTGGCTGGGCTGATGACGTCGATCTGCTGCTTGTCGAGGTAGGGCTTGGCTACCGATTGCATGGTCGGCTGCCAATAGCCGAGGAAGATGTCGAGGCGTTTCTCGGCCATGCCGGCGAGGATGATCTGCTGCGAGGCGCTGGTCTGCTTGACCTTGTAGCCCAGGCTGTCGAGCAGGGCCTCGGCCACTGCGCTGCTGGCGACCACATCGGTCCAGTTCACCGAGCCCATGCGCACATTCTGGCAGGCGGCCGGCTCGGCGGCCCAGGTACCGCTGGCAACGCTCAACAACGCAGCGCAGGTGGCCGCTGTGATCGATCGCTTCATGACTTCTCCCTCGGGACGTTATCGTTGTTATGTCGTGGGGCCCCGCGCAGCGGTGGCTGTCGCTCACGTTACGGGCAGCCTGAAATAAAAAATCGCACTGTGGCGACTCGCAGTTGCACGGTGGCGACCCTGGAAACCTTAGCCGAGCAGGAAAAAAAGAAAGGGCGAACACCTGTGTTCGCCCTTTTGATGCAACCTCGTTTCGATGCGATCAGATTTGCATGGCCATGCCATCCACGTTCATCGCAGCCTGGCGCAGTGCCTCGGAGCGGGTCGGGTGAGGGTGGCAGGTGAGGGCGATGTCCTCGGCCGAGGCGGAGAACTCCATGGCCACGCAGAACTCGCCGATCATCTCGCTCACGCTTGGGCCCACCAGGTGCACGCCCAGCACCTCGTCGGTATTGGCATCGGCGATGACCTTGGCGAAACCTTCGGTTTCATGGTTGATCTTGGCGCGGCTGTTGGCGGTGAAGGGGAACTTGCCGACCTTGTAGGCGCGGCCTTCGGCCTTGAGCTGTTCTTCGGTCTTGCCGACGCTGGCCAGTTCCGGGCGGGTATAGATGACGCCTGGGATCAGGTTGTAGTTGACCTCGTGGGCCTTGCCGGCGATACGCTCGATGCAGGAGACCGCCTCGTCCTCGGCCTTGTGCGCCAGCATCGGGCCGGACGTGACATCGCCGATCACCCAGATGCCTGGCACCGAGGAGCGGTGATGCTCGTTGGCCAGCATGCCGCGCTTGTCGGTTTCAAGGCCGACGCTTTCCAGGTTCAGGCCCTTGGTGTAAGGGCGCCGGCCGATAGCCACCAGCACGTAGTCGGCCTGCAGGGTTTCGGCCGCGCCGCCGGCTGCAGGTTCCAGCGTGAGGCTGACGCTGTCGGCCGATGGGGTGGCCTGGGTCACCTTGCTGCCGAGCTTGAAGGCCATGCCTTGCTTGGCCAGGGCTTTTTGCAGCGTCTTGGCGGTTTCCTCGTCGATACCGGGGCAGATACGGTCCAGGTATTCGATCACGGTCACTTCGGCACCCAGGCGGCGCCACACCGAGCCCAGTTCCAGGCCGATCACGCCGGCACCGATCACCACCAGATGCTTGGGTACCTGGGGCAGCGACAGGGCGCCGGTGGAGTCGATGATGCGCTGGTTATCGATGGTCACGCCCGGCAGCGGGGTGGGTTCGGAGCCGGTGGCGATGACGATGTCCTTGGCCTGCAACGTAGTCTCGCTGCCGTCCTCGGCCTTGACGATGACCTTGCCGACGCCGTCGAGGCGGCCCCAGCCCTTGACCCAGTCGACCTTGTTCTTGCGGAACAGGTATTCGATGCCCTTGGTCAGGCCGGTCACGCTTTCGTCCTTCTGCTTCATCATCTGGGCCAGGTTGAGCGTCGGCTTGACCTCGATTCCCAGGTGGGCGAACTCCTCGCCGGTGGCCGCTTCGTAGAGCTCCGACGCATGCAGGAGCGCCTTGGATGGCATGCAGCCGACATTCAAGCAGGTGCCGCCGAGGGTCGAGCGACCCTCCACGCAGGCGACGCTCATGCCCAGCTGACCGGCGCGGATCGCTGCGTTGTAGCCACCGGGGCCGCCGCCAATGATCACCACATCATAGGATTTCATGGGTTTACTCCAGGAGTGAAGAAGCGCAAGAGGGCCACAAGATTAGTCTGCACGAGGAAAGTTGTATACAAAAATGCCTTCAATTTGTTTCGGATGCTTCTAGACCAAGGTCTGCATTCACGGAAACTTCCCACGAATGAACTACCCTGTTCCCGGTGACGTCCCAATTAGAGGCGCGACGTCTGGAAAAATGAAAGGGAGGGTCATTCATGCTTGCGCAACTTCCACCTGCGTTGCAGAGCTTGCACTTGCCTTTGCGTCTGAAGCTGTGGGACGGCAACCAGTTCGACCTGGGGCCGAGCCCGCAGGTCACCATCCTGGTCAAGGAGCCTCAGCTGATCTCCCAGCTGACCCATCCGAGCCTGGATGAACTGGGTGCCGCCTTTGTCGAAGGCAAGCTTGAGCTCGAAGGCGATATCGGGGAAGTCATCCGGGTCTGCGACGAGCTCAGCGAAGCCTTGCTGGAGGACGAAGACGAAACACCCCCTGAGCGTACCGCGCATGACAAGGACACGGACGCTAAAGCCATTTCCTACCACTATGACTTGTCCAACGAGTTCTACCAGCTCTGGCTCGACCAGGACATGGCCTATTCCTGTGCCTACTTCCGCGAACCGGACAACACCCTCGACGAGGCCCAGCAGAACAAGTTCGACCACCTGTGCCGCAAACTGCGCCTGCAGGCCGGTGACTACCTGCTCGACGTGGGCTGCGGTTGGGGTGGGCTGGCACGGTTCGCCGCGCGGGAGTACGGTGCCAAGGTGTTCGGCATCACCCTGAGCAAGGAGCAGCTGAAACTGGGCCGCCAACGGGTCAAGGAAGAAGGGTTGGCCGATCAGGTCGACCTGCAGATCCTCGACTACCGCGACCTGCCCCAGGATGGCCGGTTCGACAAGGTGGTGAGTGTCGGTATGTTTGAGCACGTCGGCCATGCCAACCTCGAGCTGTATTGCCAGAAGCTGTTCGGTGCCGTGCGCGAAGGCGGCCTGGTGATGAACCATGGCATCACGGCCAAGCACGTGGATGGGCGCCCGGTAGGGCGGGGGGCGGGCGAGTTCATCGACCGCTATGTCTTCCCCCATGGCGAGCTGCCGCACGTGTCGATGATCAGTGCGCGTATCTGCGAAGCGGGGCTTGAAATCGTTGACGTGGAAAGCCTGCGCCTGCACTACGCCAAGACCCTCAACCACTGGAGCGAGAACCTGGAGAACCAGCTGCACAAGGCAGCTGCCCTGGTACCGGAGAAGACCTTGCGCATCTGGCGCCTGTACCTGGCCGGCTGTGCCTATGCCTTCTCCAAGGGCTGGATCAACCTGCACCAGATCCTCGCGGTCAAGCCTTATGCAGACGGGCACCACGACCTGCCTTGGACCCGCGAAGACCTCTACCGTTAACTCAAAGGATCGGCGATATCAGCCGCGCGATACGCATCCCGAGCCGTTGCAGGCGATGCGTATCGCGGCTGTCGTCAGCACTGATCTCCCTGGCCTCTTCGAAATCCTTCAGCAACATGGCCTCGACCTGGTCGGCGAAGGTGCGGTCCACGGTCAGCAGTGTGATCTCGAAATTCAACCGGAATGAACGGTTATCCAGGTTGGCACTGCCGATCGCACTGACCTCGTCATCCACCAGCACCACCTTCTGGTGCAGGAACCCTGGCTGGTAGCGGAACATTCTTACACCAGCACGTACCGCCTCGAACGCGAACAGGCTGGAGGCAGCGTAGACGATACGGTGGTCCGGCCGTGCCGGAATGAGGATGCGCACATCGACCCCGCGCAGCACCGCCAGGCGCAGTGCCGCGAATACCGCTTCGTCGGGGATGAAGTAGGGGCTGGTGATCCATACCCGGCGGGTGGCTGAGTGGATAGCTTCGAGGAAGAACAGCGCACAGGTTTCCTGGGCGTCGGCCGGGCCGCTGGCCAATGCCTGACACAGCACGCCGTTTTCCGGGTAGGTGTCGGGCAGGATCAGTGGCGGCAATTCACGCGTGGCCCAATACCAGTCCTCGGCAAACGACTCCTGCAGGCAGGCCAGCACCGGGCCGCTGACCTGGACATGGGTGTCGCGCCAAGGCGATAGCCGGGGATGTTCGCCGAGGTATTCGTCACCGACGTTGTGTCCACCCAGAAAGCCCAGCAAGCCATCGACCACCACGATCTTGCGGTGGTTGCGGAAATTGACCTGGAAGCGGTTGAACCAGCCACGGCGCGTGGCGAAGGCATGGATCTGCACCCCTCCATCGCGCAGGGCCTGGCTATAGCTGGCCGGCAGCGCATGGCTGCCCACCCGGTCGTACAGCACATAGACGCGCACCCCCTCGGCGGCCTTGCGCAGCAATAGCTGTTGCAGCTTTCGGCCGAGGGTGTCGTCATGGATGATGAAGAACTGTACCAGGACCGCCTGGCGTGCCTCGGCAATGGCGGCGAAGATCGCGTCGAAGGTGGCCTTGCCGTTGATCAGCAGCTTCACCTCGTTGTTCGCCAGGCAGGGCATGGGCCCGAGCTTGGGCATCGCGCGTAGGGCGGCATAGCTCAGCGACTCGCGCGCGGTCAGCGCTTCCTCAACCCAGGGCCGCCAATTGAGGTTGGCCATGGCCACGTGCATTTCCTGGTTGGCCTGGCGCCTGGCCTGGATGTAGGCATAGAAGGAGCGAGCACCGAAGACCAGGTAGGGAATCAGCGTGAGGTAAGGGATGAAGAACAGCGACATGGCCCAGGCGATCGCGCCCTGGGCGGTGCGTACGGTGAATACGGCATGCAGCGCGGCGACGATGCCGAGCAGATGAATCAGGCCGAGTACATAGCCGAAGAAATAGGGGCTGTGGTAGTCCATACGCATCCTGCTTGCTGAGAGCACTGGGATAACAGAGCATGTTCCAGGCCCGCCTTGCAACCCGGAAGCCGAAATGGCGTCTAAGGCTCAACCGGCCAGTAGCCGGTCTTTCGAGGAGCATTCATCCATGAAGATTCGTCTGCCATTGTTGGCCCTGGCATTGGGCCTGGGTGCGCCATTGGTGCAAGCGCAGATGCTGCAACCGGGCTTGTGGGAACTGACCACCAGTAACATGCAGGTCGATGGCAAGCCGTTACCCAATATGGAGTTCATGCTCGGGCAGCTGAAGAACTTGCCACCGGAGCAGCGAGCCATGATGGAAGGGGTATTGGCCAAGCAGGGGATCACCCTGGCGGGAAAAGGCGTGCGTTCGTGCCTCACGCCTGAGCAGGTCAAGACTGATGACATCCCCTTGCAGGACCCTCAGTCCGGCTGCACCCAGAAGATCACCGAGCGTACGGGCAACGTATGGAAGTTCCAGTTCAGCTGCCCACGAGCCCAAGGTAACGGTCAGGCAACCTTCCTCAGCGATCGAGAATTCCTGACCCAGGTCAGCGGTACCTTCAATGCCTCAGGTGTACAGCAGCAGGGCAGCATGAACACCCGGGCCGTTTGGCTGGGCAGTGATTGTGGTGCGGTAAAGCCACGCACCTGAGCATCACCAGCGGTATTGGCTGGCAGCAACCGCATCGTGGGCATGCAGGCTTTCTGCATGTTCCACACGCAGGCTGAAGCCAGCCGTCCATTCCACTCCACGCAACGCCTGGTGCAGCCGTCGCGCGGCGTCCTCGCAGAACATCAAGTTCTGGCCATTGGCCAAGGCGAATGCCTGTTCATCGGCGCGCTTTACCGCGGTCTGCACGGCTGTGCCCAAGGCTGCCTCGATGGTGTCGATCAGTTCGGTAATCGGCAGTTGAGCTAGGTTATCCCGTAGTTGAACGCGGACATGTGCTTGGCTGCGCTGGCTGTGTGGCGTGGCGACGATGCCCTGGTTGCTGCCCAGCCATTCCAACATTGCGGCTTGGTCGGGCATTTGCGTGGGGAAGTCGGTGAGAAATTGCTGTTGAATCAGCTGCCGGGAAAGCGCGGCGGAGCAAGGGCAAGTGGATGAATACGGCACCACAACGGATAGTTCCACGTGGAACATTTCATATTCGACCTTCGCATCGAGGGTAACGGGATAGCTCTTCCAACCCGCCAAGGGGCTGACCAAGGCTGGCCGTTTCAGTAGCTGATCGAACCGTAGGCTCACGTAGGCTGCAGAAGACAACCCCTCATGGGTCGAGAGGAAGTCGGCCAGTAATCGGCGTAACGACAACGGATTCAGCTCGGCCTGCTCGAGGGCTTCCAGCGCCAGGTACAGGCGCGACATATGTATCCCCCGTGAAACACCATCTTCCAGATTGACGCCGACGTCTGCTTGCCCGCAGAGAACGCGGCCTTCATAGCGCAACGGCAACGCGATGCCCTGCATGCCGACCCAGTTCAGGGGAAGGGTATGAGGTTGGGTCTGGGTGGCGATATCGGGAAGGGTCAGGCTGGTCATCTTGGCGATCCTGGTGAATGCAGCAGCGGCGCACGGGCTTGGCGAAATTGTATTGTTATAATATAACGTATGCAATGCATCGCTTCGAATGCCTTTGCCCGATGAGGTTCCCATGCCCAACCGTCTCCCTGTCACCGTGCTGTCCGGCTTCCTGGGCGCCGGCAAGAGCACCTTGCTCAACCATGTACTGCGCAATCGCGAAAACCTACGGGTGGCCGTGATCGTCAATGACATGAGCGAAATCAACATCGACGCCAGCGAAGTACAGCGCAACGTCAGCCTCAACCGGGCGCAAGAGAAGCTGGTGGAAATGAGCAATGGCTGTATCTGCTGCACCTTGCGCGAGGACTTGCTCGAGGAAGTGGCGAAGCTGGCGCGGGAAGGGCGTTTCGATTACCTGTTGATTGAGTCCACCGGTATTTCCGAACCCCTCCCGGTGGCCGAAACGTTCACTTTCCGTGACGAGCAGGGGCGCAGCTTGTCCGACATGGCGCGCCTGGACACCATGGTCACGGTCGTCGACGGCCTCAACTTCCTGCGTGACTACCAGGCCGCCGACAGCCTGGCCAGCCGCGGCGAAACCCTGGGCGAGGAGGATGAGCGATCGATCACCGACCTGCTGGTCGAACAGGTGGAATTCGCCGATGTGCTGCTGCTCAGCAAGATCGACCTGATCAGCCAGCATGAACGTGAAGAGCTGATGGCTATCCTGCGCAGCCTCAATGCCCGGGCGCAGATCATCCCCATGGTCATGGGCCAGGTGCCTCTGGAGCGCATCCTCGACACCGGCCTGTTCGACTTCGAACAGGCGGCCCAGGCCTCTGGCTGGCTACAGGAATTGCGTGGCGAGCACGTGCCGGAAACCGAGGAATACGGGATTGCAGCCACCACTTGGCAAGCTCGTCGGCCTTTTCACCCTGAGCGCTTCCACGACTTTATCCACAGGGAGTGGACCAATGGCCGCTTGCTGCGTTCGAAGGGGTTCTTCTGGCTGGCCAGCAAGTTCCAGGAGGCAGGCAGTTGGTCACAGGCCGGTGGCATGATGCGCCATGGCATGGCAGGACGCTGGTGGCGCTTCGTTCCACGAGAGCACTGGCCACAGGACGAGGAGAGTACTGCCGCGATCCTCAAGCATTGGGCAGTCGAAAGCGGTGATTGCCGGCAAGAGCTGGTATTCATCGGGCAGAACGTCGACTTCAAACAGTTATCCACAGAACTGGAAGCGTGTTTGTTGACCGACGAGGAAATGGCGTTGGGCGAAATGGCCTGGCTTCGTTTCAACGACCCTTTCGGGCCTTGGTATGAGGTGGCTTGAGCCTGTGGATATCGAGGACGCTTGACGGGCTTGACCGAAGGGGCATAGTGGGGCGACCGCTTTTTCCAGGCACTTTCCCATGCTGCAGAACATCCCTACCCACGTGATCGCAGGCCCATTGGGCGCGGGCAAGACCAGCCTGATACGTCAGCTGTTGGCCCAGCGCCCGTCGAATGAACGATGGGCGGTCCTGGTCAACGAGTTCGGCCTGGTGGGCCTGGATGCGGCGCTTTTGAGCCGTGACAACGAGGGTATTGCCATTGGTGAAGTCGCCGGTGGCTGCTTGTGTTGCGTCAATGGCATGCCGTTCCAAGTCGGCCTGGGGCGTTTGCTGCGCAAGGCCAGGCCCGACCGCTTGTTCATCGAACCGTCCGGGCTTGGCCACCCGGTGCAGTTGCTTGACCAGCTCCGGCAGGCCCCGTGGTCAGGTGTGCTGGCAGTGCAGCCGCTGCTGATGGTCCTGGATACCCAGGCCTTGGCACGTGGCGAGCCATTGCCGGAAGCACAACAGACGGCCTTGGCGGCAGCCGGAGTGCTGGTCCTCAACAAATCGGCGTCTGTGGATGAACAAAACCGCCTGTTGATAAGTGCTCGACTGCCCCATTTGCCAGCCTATTGGACAGAGCATGGGGCATTTGCGTTGGATCATCTACCGAGCAGCGCTCTTGCACTAACAGAATCTGTGGATAAATCACCGGTGGATGAACCTGCGCCCGCCTTGAACGTGCTTTGGCCCGATCCACGGCAACCTATCTGTCTCGCTCAGGCCGGGGAGGGGGGATGGAGTATTGGTTGGCGCTGGCACCCTACGCAGCGTTTCGACTCGGGCCGCTTGGAGCGGTTTCTGCAAGCCTGGCGGTGGCGACGGGCCAAAGGTGTTATCCACAGCGCGATTGGCTGGCAGTCGTTCAACGCCCTCAACGGCGAGGAACTGAGCTGGCAGGCGAGCGAATGGCGCAAGGACACGCGGCTGGAACTGATCTTCGACCAGCCCCAGCCGCTGGACACCTTGAAGGCCGCGTTGGCTGCCTGCTGCCTGGATGACTGATCAGTTATGCCAGCGGTTGTGTTCCTGGCGCCACTGCTGCATTTCGATGACGTTGTCCGACCTGGGTGGCGACTTGATCTCGAACGGGTAGGGTGCCAGTTCGATCTGCAGGGTGTGGGCGCCGAATTGGGTGACGGTACCCGGATGGCGTTGCTCGCCGGTGACGGTGAATTCGAACCCATAGATACGAGCCAGGCGCTTGCGCCCGTTGGCGTCGCGTACGAACCCGATGCGCTTGAGCGCGACGTTATCGTCGAGCAACTCGAGGTCGAGCTTGGCGCAATGCTGCTTGACCCGCGCGAGCGCCTTCTCGCGTAGCCCGTGGTTGTGCCATAACCAGGCGCCGGCGGCGGCTACCACCATCAGGACGAACAGGTTCTCCAGGGTCAACATTTGCTTATGCTCCAAACAGGTCGGTCCAGCTTAACTGTGTCCCTGGCCTGTCGTACAGGTGGCAATCGGGTTCATACTGCGCGCCGCATACTTTTGAAACAGCTTTGGAAAATTCGCATGAAACGTACACCGCATCTGCTTGCCATCCAGTCCCACGTGGTCTTCGGCCATGCCGGAAACAGCGCGGCGGTGTTCCCCATGCAACGGGTCGGCGTGAATGTCTGGCCACTCAATACCGTGCAGTTCTCCAACCATACCCAGTATGGCCAGTGGGCCGGCGAAGTGCTTGCTCCAGCGCAAATACCTGCGTTGGTGGAAGGCATCTCCAACATCGGCGAGCTGGGCCACTGCGACGCGGTGTTGTCCGGATACTTGGGCAGTGCCGAACAAGGGCGTGCGATCCTGGCGGGTGTGCAGCGGATCAAGGCGGTGAACCCCAGGGCGCTGTACCTGTGTGACCCGGTCATGGGCCATGCGGAAAAAGGCTGCATCGTCCCAGAGGAGGTGAGCGAGTTCCTCCTCGACGAGGCCGCTTCGGTGGCGGACATCCTCTGCCCGAACCAGCTCGAGCTGGACAGCTTCTGTGGCCGCAGGGCCCAGTCCCTGGAAGATTGCGTGGCCATGGCTCGCGGCCTGCTCGAACGTGGGCCGAAGGTGGTGCTGGTCAAGCACCTGGCCTACCCGGGGCGCGCGGAGGATAGCTTCGAGATGCTGCTGGTTACCGGCGAAGGCTGCTGGCATCTGTGCCGCCCGCTGCTGGCCTTTCCGCGCCAGCCGGTAGGCGTGGGTGACCTGACCTCGGGGCTGTTCCTGGCTAGGGTATTGCTGGGCGAGAGCTGGGTCCAGGCCTTCGAGTTCACCGCTGCGGCTGTGCATGAGGTGCTGCTGGAAACCCAGGCCTGCGCCAGCTACGAACTGCAGCTGGTGCGGGCTCAGGATCGTATCGCCCACCCGCGCGTGCGCTTCGAGGCGCAACGTTTGGCGATCTAGGTCTCTCCAGCTGCTGCTTGTCCTTGCAGATTCGGCAGGGATTAGATGGAGTCGGTCTTGAGGTTCTGGTAGCGCTGCTCCAGTTCCTGGCGGATCTGCCGGCGTTGCTGGCCCTGCAGGAAGCGGCGTTTTTCCTCGCTGGTTTGCGGCTGGCGTGGTGGTACCTGTACCGGGCGGCGGTTGTCGTCGACCGCGACCATGGTGAAGAAACAGCTGTTGGAGTGGCGCACGGAGCGCTCGCGGATGTTCTCGGTCACCACCTTGATGCCCACTTCCATCGAGGTATTGCCGGTGTAGTTGACCGAGGCGAGGAACGTCACCAGCTCGCCGACATGCACGGGCTCGCGGAAGATCACCTGGTCTACGGACAACGTCACCACATAGGTGCCGGCATAGCGGCTGGCGCAGGCGTAGGCGACTTCGTCGAGGTACTTGAGCAGAGTGCCGCCATGTACGTTGCCCGAGAAATTGGCCATGTCCGGGGTCATCAGGACAGTCATCGTCAACTGGGCGTTTCCAGGTTCCATAGTGTGCTCACGGGTTGGTTGCGCTGAAACGGGGCGGGTATCTGCAGACACTTCTGTTTCCCCTCAATGTGGTTTCACATTCTGGTACGGGACGTCGGCCGAAGCGCCATCGTCACGCGAATCATGCCATCGCTGGCGACGAAATCGCCGATCTGTTTCTGCATATTGCATTGGCTTTCCGCACACAGGCGCGATGTTAACCTGAGCGAGCCCATGCAACTTGGGCTTTCCTGCATTGAAACAGTATGTACTTGCTGCTCGCTCGGGTTTGCCTCGGCAGAGGAGCGGTCTGCCCCGGCAACGAGAAAAGGAGTCCCTCGCCATGCATGCCATCAGCTTCATTCAGGACCTGGCCGTGATCATGCTGGTGGCCGGGGTAGTCACCATTCTTTTCCACCGTTTCAAGCAACCTGTCGTGTTGGGCTACATCGTCGCCGGCTTCATCATCGGCCCGCACACACCACCTTTCGGCCTGATCCACGATGAAGACACCATCAAGACCCTGGCTGAACTCGGGGTGATTTTCCTGATGTTCTGCCTGGGCCTGGAATTCAGCTTGCGCAAGCTGTTCAAGGTCGGCGCCACGGCGTTCATCGCGGCCTTCCTGGAAATCGTCCTGATGATCTGGATCGGCTTCGAGATCGGCCGCTGGTTTGGCTGGAACACCATGGACTCGCTGTTCCTGGGCGCGATCCTGGCTATTTCCTCGACCACCATCATCGTCAAGGCGCTCAACGACCTGAAGATGAAGCACGAGCGCTTCGCTCAATTGATCTTCGGTGTGCTGATCGTGGAGGACATCCTTGGCATCGGCATCATTGCCCTGCTATCAGGTATCGCGGTCAGCGGCACGGTCAGTTCGGGCGAGGTGTTTTCTACAGTGGGCAAGCTGTCGCTGTTCATGATCGTCGCCCTGGTCATCGGCATCCTGCTGGTGCCACGGCTGCTGGCCTACGTGGCGAAGTTCGAAAGCAACGAGATGCTGCTGATCACCGTGTTGGGCCTGTGCTTCGGCTTCTGCCTGTTGGTGGTCAAGCTCGAGTACAGCATGGTCCTGGGGGCGTTCCTGATCGGCGCGATCATGGCCGAGTCCCGGCAATTGCTGAAGATCGAGCGCCTGATCGAACCGGTACGCGACCTGTTCAGTGCCATCTTCTTCGTGGCCATCGGCCTGATGATCGACCCGCGCGTGCTGGTCGACTACGCCTGGCCGATTGCGGTAATCACCCTGGCGGTGGTGCTGGGCAAAATGCTGTCATGCGGCATGGGTGCTTTTATCGCCGGCAACGACGGGCGAACCTCGTTGCGCGTGGGGATGGGCCTTTCGCAGATCGGCGAATTCTCCTTCATCATCGCGGCCCTGGGCATGACTTTGCAGGTCACCAGTGACTTCCTTTACCCGGTTGCGGTGGCTGTTTCGGCAATTACGACGCTACTCACGCCCTACCTGATTCGCGCCGCCGATCCCTTGTCGCTGAAGCTCGGCAAGGTGGTGCCCGCTCGGCTGGCACGGGTGTTGTCGCTTTACGGTGAATGGCTGCGCAGCATCCAGCCTCATGGGGAAGGCGCCATGGTGGCTGCGATGATCCGGCGCATCCTGTTGCAGGTGGGTGTGAACCTGGCGTTGGTGATCGCGATCTTCTTCAGTGGCGGTTATTTCGCTGAGCGTATCGGCACCTGGCTCATGGAATGGGTCGGTGATATCAGCCGGCAGAAGGCGTTGATCTGGGGCGCCGCGCTGTTGTTGTCGCTGCCGTTCCTGATTGCTGCCTACCGCAAGCTCAAGGCGCTTTCGATGTTGCTGGCCGAACTGGGCGTAAAGCCAGAGATGGCCGGGCGGCATACCCAGCGTGTGAGACGAGTGATTGCCGAGGTGATTCCGTTGTTGTCGCTGTTGGTGATCTTCCTGCTGCTGTCCGCGCTTTCGGCGAGCATCCTGCCGACCAACGAGCTCTTGCTGGTGATCGCAGTGGTAGCGGCAGTCGTGGTGGCGTTGCTGTGGCGTTGGTTCATCCGGGTTCATTCCCGCATGCAGATCGCCCTGCTGGAAACGCTGGACAACAATCGTGACCAAACCCATTGAGGGGGAGGGCTTTCTGCGCTTGATTTGATCGAAGTCCGAGGGGATGGAGCGGTAGCGACGCGGCCAAGCGCAGAAAGCCAGGCGATTCTACGTGGAGTGGTGGCTAAGAGCCATGCTTGGCATGTAGGCAAAGCCTACAAAGACTGTAGGCTTTTGCTGGCCATGTGCAGCGCAGGTGTCAGCTTTCCAGCCAGACATCCCTGGCCCAATGCCAGACAGACTCCCAGTTGTCTTCGGCGATGGCTTCTTCATCGCCATCCCACAGGACCACGGTACCGTCTTCCTCGACACAGTAGTAGTTGTCGCCGTCCTGGCACAGGGGGATCAGGTCTCGGGGCACGCCCGCATCCCAGGCGTTTGCAGCAACGTCAGGCAGGTACGTGTGTGACTGCGGATCGGTGACGGTGACAGGTTCCAGGCTGCCATAGACCACATCGCTGACGGTCAGCAGAAATTCCTTGAACACGAAGGGAATATTGATGAACAGCTGCTCTTCGATCTCTACCAGCAAGTCCTCGTCTGGCAGCTCCAGCGGCACGGGGACTGGCTCATTGGCTTCCCGGAGTTGTTCGATCACTTCTTCCACGGCTTACATCCTCTGACCTTGATGACAACGCTGCGCGTTATACCCTAGTAGGCCAGTCTGCCAAAAGCAAAAACCCCGGGCAGGGGCGGAAACAAAAAGCTTGGGGCCGCTTTGCGGCCCTATCGCGGGACAAGCCCGCTCCTACAAGAACGGTGCAACACCGAACGCCTGGAGCGGGCTTGTCCCGCGATAGGGCTGCAAGGCAGCCCCAATATTTGCCAGACGAAGAATCAGCCGTTCTGGCGGATACCGGCGAGCAGCCAAGGCTGGTTCTCGCCCTGTGCACGCTCCATATGCCAGCTTTCGCTGAACGCTTCGCCCTGGTCGAAGCGCGAGGTCTTCGAAACGCCGTGGAAGGTCAGGGTCGCGATGGTCTTGTCGGCGCGGTCATCGACGCCTTCGAGCTGCACATCGAGGTTGTCGATGTAGGTGGATTGGAAGCCATCACCCAGGTCGGCACGCTCGCGCTTGAGGAACTCGAGCATCTGCGGGGTGACGAACTCGGCAATCTTGTCCATCTCGTTGGCATCCCAGTGCTGCTGCAGCGACATGAAGTGGCTGCGTGCGGCGCTCAGGAAGTTCTGCTCGTTGAACCAGGCCGGTGCGTTGATCACCGGTGCGGCGGCAGGCGCTGCGGCGCCACCGAAGACCGACGGTTGGGCTGGCTGGGCATGGCTTTCACGCTGGTAGGGTGCGTGGCCGGCGGCCGCGTGCTGCGGCTGCTGCTGACGACGACGCGCGGCGATGAAGCGGAACACCAGGAAGGCGATCAGGCCCATGATCAGGAAGTCGAGGATCTGCATGCCCTGGAAGCCGTCGCCCATGAACATGGAGGCCAGCAGGCCGCCCGCGGCGATACCGGCCAATGGGCCCAGCCAGCGCGAAGCACCGCTGGCGGCGGCCGGAGCGCGGCCAGGGGCGGTCGGCGCGGCGGCCGGCGTGGTTGGCGTAGCCTGGCGGGTCTGGTGGATAGGCGCGGAGCCCGAGCTCTTGCCGCCGCCGAAACGCTTGGCGTTGGCATCCAGGCTCAGCGTCAGGCCGACGCACAGCGCCAGTACGATGCTAAGAAAACGTTGCATAGATGGGATTTCCCCTGTGGGTGGATTGCACGCGCGTCATGTTGCACAGGTTGTTGTGCACATGACCAGCGCCATAATGTTTCCATCTTTTGCCTGATGGGCCTGTACCCAAGCCCATTCAGTGCATAGGACCTTTCGTCAGTGGACGAAAGAAAAGTCTACAAGCGACTGGAAGCCCTTGCGTCCGGTATCAGATCGCTTCCAGTTTGGCGTAACCCAGCATCAGCCACTTGCTGCCCTCGACGAAGTTGACCTGCACCCGTGCCTGGGCACCCGAGCCTTCGAAATTGAGGATCACGCCCTCACCGAACACCGAATGCTGCACCCGCTGGCCCAGGGTGAAGGCCGTTTGTGGAATGTTGGCGTTGGCGAACAGGCTGCTTGAGCTGGTCTGGTTACCGCCGAAGGGGCGGCTGACGCTATTGGACAGGCGCACTTCCTGTACCAGCCCTGCCGGAATTTCCCGTACGAAACGCGACACCTTGTTATAGGTTTCGCTGCCATACAGGCGACGAGTTTCGGCGTAGGTCATGATCAGCTGGCGCATGGCCCGTGTGATGCCCACGTAAGCCAGGCGACGTTCCTCTTCCAGGCGGCCGGGCTCTTCCAGGCTCATCTTGTGAGGGAACAGGCCTTCTTCCATGCCTACCAGGAACACATAGGGGAACTCCAGGCCCTTGGCGCTGTGCAGGGTCATCAACTGCACGCTGTCTTCATGTTCGTCCGCCTGGGCATCGCCGGCTTCCAGGGAAGCATGGCCGAGGAAGGCCGACAGCGGCGAAAGGTCGGCATCCTCTTCGCTGGTCTCGAAGTTGCGCGCGGCGCTGACCAGTTCCTCGAGGTTTTCTACCCGGGCCTGGCCTTTTTCGCCTTTTTCTTCCTGGTGATAGATGATCAGGCCGGACTGCTCGATGACGGTCTGGGTCATCAGGTGCAGCGGCATGTCCAGGGTCTTGGCAGCCAGGTTTTCCATCAGTTCGATGAAGGCGCCCAAGGCGCTTGCCGCGCGGCCTTTCAAGGCTTTGGCGGCGAGCAGCTGGCACATCGCCTCCCACATCGAAAGCTGGCTGTGACGAGCGTGGTCACGGATGGCTTCGACGGTTTTCTCGCCGATGCCACGCGGCGGCACGTTGATCACCCGCTCGAGGGCGGCATCGTTGCCGCGGCCCTCGAGCAGGCGCAGGTACGCCATGGCATTCTTGATTTCGGCGCGCTCGAAGAACCGTTGGCCACCGTAGATGCGATAGGGAATGCGTTCGCGCAGCAGGGCTTCTTCCAGTACCCGCGACTGGGCGTTGGAGCGATACAGGATGGCGATGTCGTTGCGCGCATTGCCTTGCCTGATCAGGCTCTCGATCGTCTCGACCACATAGCGTGCTTCGTCGTGTTCGTTATAGGCGGCGTACAAAGTCAGCGGCTCGCCTTCGCCCATGTCGGTCCACAGTTCCTTGCCCAGGCGCCCGCTGTTGTTGGCGATCAGGGCGTTGGCCGCCTTGAGGATGCCACCGGTGGAACGGTAGTTCTGCTCCAGGCGGATCAGCTCGGCATCAGGAAAATCGGCCGTGTACTGGTGAATGTTCTCGATCTTGGCTCCGCGCCAGCCATAGATCGACTGGTCATCGTCGCCCACGGCCATCAAGCTGCCGCCGTTCTGGCCAGCCAGTAGGCGCAGCCAGGCGTACTGCACGGCGTTGGTGTCCTGGAATTCGTCCACCAGCAAGTGGCGGAAGCGTCGTTGGTAGTGCTCGAGCAGCCCAGGGTGGTCGCGCCACAGGTCCAGGGCGCGCAGCAGCAACTCGGAGAAATCGATGACCCCGGCACGTTCACAGGCTTGCTCGTAGGCTTCGTAAATACTGCGCATGGTGCCCAGGAACAGGTCGCCGCCGGCCTGGATATGCTGCGGGCGCAGGCCTTCGTCCTTCTGCCCGTTGATGAACCACTGGGCCTGGCGGGCCGGCCAGCGCTGCTCGTCGAGGCCAAGCTCGCGAATCACCCGCTTGACCAGGCGCTGCTGGTCGTCGCTGTCGAGAATCTGGAAGTTCTGCACCAGGCGCGCTTCCTGCCAATGCGCACGCAACAGGCGGTGCGCAAGGCCGTGGAAGGTCCCGACCCACATGCCCGCGGGGTTGATGCCCAGCAGTTGCTCGATCCGCTGGCGCATTTCGGCGGCGGCCTTGTTGGTGAACGTCACCGACAGGATCGAATGCGGCGAAGCCTGCTCGACCTGGATCAGCCAGGCGATGCGGTGCACCAGCACGCGGGTTTTACCGGAACCGGCGCCAGCAAGCACCAGCTGACGCCCAAGCGTGGCCGCGACGGCCTGGCGTTGGGCATCATTGAGGGAGTTCAACAGGAGGGAGAGGTCGTCTGTGTGCATCCGGCCATTCTAGGGCCAAGCCGGTTAAGGGACAAACACCTACTGTATGAATATTCACCTTCTGGTGTTGTCGCTCATCGGGTCGCTCATGACGCCCGGTCGGCGGTTGGGCTTCGATACCACTGGTTGCCATGCCTGGCCAGCAAACTGTTGGCCTGCTCTGGCCCGTTGCTTCCGGCAGCGTAGTGGCGAGGAGGCTGGAAGTGCTCCTCCCAGCCCTTGAGGATCGGGTCGATCCAGGCCCAGGCGGCTTCCACTTCGTCACGTCGCATGAACAGCGTCGAGTCCCCTTCGAGCACGTCCAGCAACAAACGCTCGTAGGCTTCCCAGCGGCGGGTCTGGCCGAACACCTGGGCCAGGTTCAGGTCCAGCTCGACCGGCGCCAGGCGCATGCCTTTGCCCGGGCTCTTGGTCATCATGCGCAGGCTGATGCGCTCCTCGGGCTGCAGCTGGATCAGCAGCTGGTTGACCTGGCCGCCGTTGAACAACTCGTGTGGCACCGGTTTGAATTGGATGACGATCTGCGATGAGCGCCGCGCCATGCGCTTGCCGGTACGTAGGTAGAAGGGCACGCCGGCCCAGCGCCAGTTGTCGATATGCGCGTGCACGGCGACGAAGGTCTCGGTGTCGCTGTCGTTGTCCACATCCTTTTCGAAGTAGTAGGCCGGCACTTCCTGGCCGCCGATGTGTCCGGCGCCATACTGGCCGCGCACGGTCTTGTCCTGCACGTCCTGGCCGGTTATCGGCTTGAGCGCCCGCAGGATCTTCACCTTTTCATCACGCACCGCCTCGGCGTCGAATTGGGCCGGTGGCTCCATGGCTACCAGGCACAACAGCTGCAACAGGTGGTTCTGCAGCATGTCACGGGTCGCTCCCGCGCGGTCGTAGTAGGCGCCGCGGTTCTCCACGCCCAGGGTTTCGCACACGCTGATTTGTACATGGTCGACCTGGCTATTGCGCCAAACCGGCTCCAGCAGTGCATTGGCAAAACGCAGTGCCATGAGGTTCTGGACTGTTTCCTTGCCCAGGTAGTGGTCGATGCGAAACACCTGGGTCTCGTCGAATACCGCACCAATGGCTTCGTTGATCGCCGTGGCCGACTCCAGCGAGTGGCCGATGGGCTTCTCCAGCACGATGCGTGCTTCGCTGTCGGCAAGGCCGGCGATGCGCAGGTGGTTGGCGATGGGCACGAACAGGTTGGGTGCGGTGGCCAGGTAGTAGATGCGGGCCAGCCCTCCAGGCTCGCCCAGGTAGCGTGCAAGGCGCACGAAATCGGCGCTTTGCAGGGCATCCATGGCGAAGTAGTCCAGGCGCGCACAGAAGCGCCGCCAGACATCTTCCTCGAAATCGTTGCGGGCGATCTGGGCCCGACAGTTACGTTCGGCGAGCTTGAGATACTCGTCCCGTGGCAGGTTGCGCCGGGCCAGGGCGATGATCCTCACGGCGTTGTGCAGGCGGCTCTCGCGATACAGGTGATAGAGCGCCGGCAGCAGTTTGTGCAGGGCCAGGTCGCCCGTACCACCGAATACCAGGATGTCGCAAGGAATAGTCAAAACCACCACTCTCCACGTTCGTTTAGCTGGGCGGGTCGCGGGTCTTGTAGTATAACTACAAGAAAGCTACATCCCGGCCAGCCGATCATAACCGAGTCCAGCCTGTGAATCTGTTGCAACATATCGCCCAATCGCGCCATTTGCTGCGCAAATCGGAACTGAAAGTGGCCGACCATGTGCTGCTCGATCCGGCTGCCGTCATGCACAGCTCCATGGCCGACCTGGCTCACAGCGTTGGGATCAGCGAGCCGACCATCGTACGTTTTTGCCGGGCGATCGGTTGTTCGGGCTTCCAGGACCTCAAGCTCAAGCTGGCGCAGAGCCTGGCTGCTGGCGCCAGTTTCGGGCAGTTCGCGATCCATGAGGACGACTCGGTCGCCGACTACAGCCTGAAGATCTTCGATACCACGCTACATACCTTGATGGAGGTGCGCGAACACCTCAATCCCCAGGCCTTGCAACAGGCGGTAACCGCCATGGCCCAGGCCCAGCGCGTGGAGTTCTATGGCTTTGGTGCATCCGGTGCGGTGGCGGCCGATGCCCAGCACAAGTTCTTCCGCCTGCTGCTCAGTGCCGCGGCCTATTCCGATCCGCACATGCAGGCCATGTCTGCGGTGACGCTCAAGCCTGGCGATGTGGCGGTGTGCATTTCCCAATCGGGCCGCTCCAAGGACCTGCTGATCACGGCCAACCTGGTGCGTGAAAGCGGGGCCAACCTGATCACCCTGTGCCCGAGCCAGACGCCGTTGGCTGAATTGTCCACCGTCAACCTGGCCATCGATGTGCATGAAGATACCGAGATCTACACCCCGCTGACCTCGCGTATCGCTCATCTGGTGGTGATCGACGTGCTGGCGATGGGCGTGGCCATGGCCCGCGGGCCGAGCCTGGTCAACCACCTCAAGAGCGTCAAGCGCAGCCTGCGCAGCCTGCGGCTGTCGCCCAAGTCGATCAAGGCTACCGACGACTGATCGCTGTAGCCTGTGCTGGCGCTTTCGCGGATAAACCCGCGAAAAGGCAGTATAGGCAGTGAAAATTCACGATTCTGTCATCGAACCACCGCAAAACCGTAAACCCGAAAGACCAGTCTGAAACTCCCGCATCCTTTCTGGGAGACAGGCAATGGCACGTGATCATGACGGTTCGTACCAACCCAGCGCCAAGGCTCGCAAGCAGCAGGAAAAGGACCAGCGCCGCATGGAGTTCCGCCGCGCGATCGAAAGCTACTGCGACCAGCGCCAACTGCTTCGCGAGATCACCGATTACCCTGACCTGCAAGACATCACGGTATGGCAGGTATCGGCGGCATCTTCCCCGAAAATCGCTCCACAAGCCCGCTGATCTTCGCCCGTTCATTGCGGATGAACGCCAGGAACGCCAACGCCACCGGCGACTGACGCTTGGCCTTGGACTGCACCACGCACCAGCTGCGATACAGGGGTAGTTCTTCGACCGGCAACTCTTTCAACACGCCGGTGGCCAGCTCCATGTTCACCGCGTGGCGAGTCAGCAGGGCGACGCCCAGGCCTGCGATCACGCACTCGCGCTGGGCGTCGGCGGAGGCGACTTCCAGGGTCTGGGTGAAATGCACACGCTTATCCTTGAAGTATTCTTCGCAGGCCTTGCGCGTGCCCGAGCCCTGCTCGCGAACCAGCAGCGTGTGAGGCTCCAGGTCCTGCAGGCGGAGTTTTTCCAGCTTGCACAGCGGATGGTCCGGCGGTGCCACGGCAACGATAGGGTTGTTCAGGAACGGCATGAATTCCAGGCCCATGTCCTGGGGCACCATCGACATGATGATCAGGTCGTCGCGGTTGTCCGAGAGGCGCCGGATCGCTTGGGCGCGGTTGACCACCGTCAGGGTCAGGTTGACCTCTGGGTGGCGCTGCTTGAACGCGGCGAACAGGTGCGGCACGAAGTACTTGGCGCTGGATTCGATCGCCAGCTTGAGTTGCCCCTGCAGCGAGCCCTGCATGTCCGACAGCTGCATATCGAGGTTTTCCAGGCGCCCGAAGATGTCCCGGCTGGCGCGTTGCAGGGCTTCGGCCGCCTCGGTGAGGTACAGCTTCTTGCCGACATATTCGAACAACGGCTGGCCGACCAGCTCTTCAAGCTGGCGGATCTGTAGACTTACGGCGGGTTGCGTCAACGCCATCTCTTCGGCCGCCCGGCTGTAGGAGCGCAGGTCGCACACTTCGTTGAAGATCTGCAACTGCCTTAAAGTCATGCGCATCAATGACTTACGCATTTTCCCCCGCCTCCGCGCAATACCTTGTTACGGCACTATAAGCTTTTGCTAATGCCGACCCTAACAAATATTGATTTTTGTTTATCAACCTACAGCGCTAGGGTGAATGTGCGACTGGCCAGCAGCGTCTGGTCACGCCGACCGGCAGTACCGGCTCGTGTGTTCCATCGGCTTTGGGAAGACTCCAGTGATAAAAAAAATCCTGATCGCCAACCGGGGTGAAATCGCAGTTCGGATCGTGCGTGCGTGCGCCGAGATGGGCATTCGCTCCGTGGCGATCTATTCCGACGCCGACCGTCATGCCTTGCACGTCAAGCGCGCCGACGAGGCCTACAGCATCGGTGCCGAGCCTTTGGCCGGCTACCTGAACCCGCGCAAGCTGGTGAACCTCGCTGTGGAGACCGGCTGCGACGCCTTGCACCCAGGTTACGGTTTCCTTTCGGAAAATGCTGAGCTGGCGGAAATCTGCGCCGAGCGTGGCATCAAGTTCATCGGGCCTGCCGCTGATGTCATTCGCCGCATGGGCGACAAGACCGAAGCGCGCCGCACCATGATCCAGGCCGGTGTCCCGGTCACCCCGGGTACCGAAGGCAACGTCGCCGATATCCATGAGGCCCTGGCCGAGGGCGACCGCATCGGTTACCCGGTAATGCTCAAGGCTACGTCCGGTGGCGGCGGTCGTGGTATCCGTCGCTGCAACAGCCGCGAGGAACTGGAGCAGGCCTTCCCCCGCGTGATTTCCGAAGCGACCAAGGCTTTCGGTTCGGCGGAAGTGTTCCTGGAGAAGTGCATCGTCAACCCCAAGCACATCGAGGCGCAGATCCTGGGTGACAGCTTCGGCAATGTGGTGCACCTGTTCGAGCGCGACTGCTCGATCCAGCGCCGTAACCAGAAGCTCATCGAGATCGCCCCAAGCCCCCAGCTGACCCCGGAGCAGCGTGCCTACATCGGCGACCTGGCTGTGCGCGCAGCCAAGGCAGTGAACTACGAGAACGCCGGTACCGTGGAGTTCCTGCTCGCCGATGGCGAGGTGTACTTCATGGAGATGAACACCCGTGTGCAGGTGGAACACACCATCACCGAGGAAATCACCGGCATCGACATCGTTCGCGAACAGATCCGCATCGCCTCGGGCCTGCCCCTGTCGGTCAAGCAGGAAGACATCCAGCATCGCGGCTATGCATTGCAGTTCCGTATCAACGCCGAAGACCCGAAGAACAACTTCCTGCCCAGCTTCGGCAAGATCACCCGTTACTACGCGCCCGGCGGCCCAGGCGTGCGTACCGATACCGCGATCTACACCGGCTACACGATCCCGCCGTTCTACGACTCCATGTGCCTGAAACTGGTGGTCTGGGCGCTGACCTGGGAAGAAGCCATGGACCGCGGCCTGCGGGCCCTGGACGACATGCGCGTGCAAGGCGTCAAGACCACCGCCGCGTATTACCAGGAGATCCTGCGCAATCCGGAATTCCGTAGCGGCCAGTTCAACACCAGCTTCGTGGAAAGCCACCCGGAACTGACCAACTACTCGATCAAGCGCAAACCCGAAGAGCTGGCCCTGGCCATCGCCGCCGCCATTGCTGCACACGCAGGCCTGTGAGGAACCGAATAATGTCCAAGAAAATCTTTGTCACCGACACAATCCTGCGCGACGCCCACCAGTCCCTGCTGGCCACCCGCATGCGCACCGAAGACATGCTGCCGATCTGCGACAAGCTCGACAAAGTCGGCTACTGGTCGCTGGAAGTCTGGGGTGGCGCCACTTTCGATGCCTGCGTGCGCTTCCTCAAGGAAGACCCATGGGAACGCCTGCGCAAGCTGCGCGCCGCGCTGCCCAACACCCGCCTGCAGATGCTGCTGCGCGGCCAGAACCTGCTGGGCTACCGTCACTACAGCGATGACGTGGTCAAGGCCTTCGTCGCCAAGGCTGCGGTCAATGGCATCGACGTGTTCCGTATCTTCGACGCCATGAACGATGTGCGTAACCTGCGCGTGGCCATCGAGGCGGTCAAGGCTGCAGGCAAGCACGCCCAGGGCACCATCGCCTACACCACCAGCCCCGTGCACACCATCGATGCCTTCGTGGCCCAGGCCAAGCAGATGGAAGCCATGGGTTGCGACTCGGTGGCGATCAAGGACATGGCCGGCCTGCTGACCCCCTACGCTACCGGCGAGTTGGTCAAGGCGCTGAAGGCCGAGCAGTCGCTGCCGGTGTTCATCCACTCCCACGATACCGCGGGCCTGGCTGCCATGTGCCAGCTCAAGGCGGTGGAAAACGGTGCCGACCACATCGACACCGCTATCTCCAGCTTCGCCTGGGGTACCAGCCACCCGGGCACCGAGTCGATGGTCGCCGCCCTCAAGGGCACCGAGTTCGATACCGGTCTGGACCTGGAGCTGCTGCAGGAAATTGGCCTGTATTTCTATGCCGTACGCAAGAAGTACCACCAGTTCGAAAGCGAGTTCACCGCCGTGGATACCCGCGTGCAGGTCAACCAGGTCCCGGGCGGCATGATTTCCAACCTGGCCAACCAGCTCAAGGAGCAGGGCGCGCTCAACCGCATGAACGAAGTGCTGGCGGAAATTCCGCGGGTGCGCGAAGACCTCGGCTTCCCGCCGCTGGTCACCCCGACCTCGCAGATCGTCGGTACCCAGGCGTTCTTCAACGTGCTCGCCGGCGAGCGCTACAAGACCATCACCAACGAGGTGAAGCTGTACCTGCAAGGTGGCTATGGCAAGGCGCCGGGCGTGGTCAACGAGCAGCTTCGCCGCCAGGCGATCGGTAGCGAAGAGGTGATCGACGTGCGTCCGGCCGACTTGCTCAAGCCGGAGATGGCCAAGCTGCGTGCCGAGATCGGCAACCTGGCCCGCTGCGAGGAAGATGTGCTGACCTTCGCCATGTTCCCGGACATCGGCCGCAAATTCCTCGAGGAGCGTGAAGCCGGCACCTTGGTTCCTGAAGCCCTGCTGCCGATTCCAGAAGCGGGCGCTGTGGCCGACCCGGGCGGCGAAGGTGTGCCGACCGAGTTCGTCATCGACGTGCACGGCGAGACCTACCGCGTCGACATCACCGGCGTGGGTGTCAAGGCCGAGGGTAAGCGCCACTTCTACCTGTCCATCGACGGCATGCCGGAAGAAGTGGTCTTCGAACCGTTGAACGAGTTCGTCAGCGGTGGCGGCAGCAAGCGCAAGCAGGCCAGCGGCCCAGGCCACGTAAGCACCACCATGCCGGGCAACATCGTCGATGTGCTGGTCAAGGAAGGTGACACGGTCAAGGCCGGTCAGCCGGTGCTGATCACCGAAGCCATGAAGATGGAGACCGAGGTCCAGGCGCCGATCGCCGGCAAGGTCACCGCCATCCACGTGGCCAAGGGCGATCGTGTCACGCCGGGCGAGATCCTGATCGAGATCGAAGGCTGATCGAAGCCTTCGACGACAAGCGGTTTACCTCATGGGGAGCGATATGCTCCCCTTTTTTTGTGCTGCCTCTTGTACGCAATCGCGGGGCAAGCCCGCTCCCACAGGCTGGACTGCTCCCGGTACCACTTTCTTGGGGCCGTCGACCTTGTGGGAGCGGGCTTGTCCCGCGATTGCGTCAGTTCTGGCGACTCAGTCCGTGCGGCAAGCCTCCAAAGTCTTCAATTGCCCGCCAGGCCGCTGATTCTCCTCGCTCAACCAGCGCTCGAACCCCGCTGCCACCGCCGGCCATTCCTCGTCGGTAATCGAATACCAGGCAGTATCGCGATTGTGGTCCTTGACCACCATGTGATTGCGGAACACCCCTTCGAAGACGAAGCCGAAACGCTCGGCTGCACGCTTGGAGCGGGCGTTGGCGTTGTTGCATTTCCATTCCAGGCGACGATTGCCCAGGGCGAAGCCGAGCTTGCCCAGCAGGTAGACCGCTTCGGTACCTTTCGGGGTGCGCTGCATGGCAGCGCCGAAGGCGATATGGCCGATCTCGATGCGGCCATGGTCGGGAACGATGGACATCAGGCTGAGAATACCCTGCACCTGGCCGTTGGCCCGGTCGATGACGCTGTAGAACAGCGGGTCGTGGCCTGTTGCATTGCCTTGCAGCCACCGATCGAAGGCCTCGCGTTCGCTGAAGGGGCCATAGGGCAGGTAATCCCACAGGGCAGGGTCGGAGCCTGGGCCCTGCAAGACCGTCCACAGGTCATCGCCATGGCGCGCCGGATCGAGTCTCTCCAGGCGGATGAACCGGCCTTCGATGGGCTCGGCCTTGGGTGTTGCGGCGGGCTTGAAGTTCAGTGCGTCGCGCATGGTCGGCCTACAGTGGTTTACGGAATTGGATGAAACCTGGCCGTTCGGCGACCTGTTCGTACAGGCCGATCGCGGTGGCGTTGGTTTCGTGGGTCAGCCAGTG
Organism: Pseudomonas sp. FA-1; assembly: GCF_056856075.1. Lineage (NCBI taxonomy): Bacteria > Pseudomonadati > Pseudomonadota > Gammaproteobacteria > Pseudomonadales > Pseudomonadaceae > Pseudomonas > Pseudomonas sp. FA-1. The sequence continues at coordinate 675,912 of NZ_JBWXTH010000001.1, read as the reverse complement.
CACCTTGATGCAGCCGGCGGCCTTGGCGGTGGCATAGACATGCTCGATCAGTTGCCGGCCGATACCCAGGCCGCGCTGCTGGCCCTCCACGTACAGGTCCTGCAGGTAGCATGAGTTTTCGATGCTCCAGTTGGACCGATGATAGATCCAGTTGACCATCCCCACTGCCTTGCCATCGACCCAAGCCAGGGCCGCATGGGTAGGCTCGTTCGGGTCGAGCAAGCGTTGCCAGGTGCTGGCGCTGACGGCTTCCGGCAGTTCGGTTTCATAGAACCGCAGGTAGGCCTGCCACAGGGCGAGCCAGGCAGCATGGTCGGTGGCGCTTACTGGGCGCAGGACAATCTCGGACATGGTGGTTTTCCTTTTCCTTCAGAGTGAATGCATGTGTGCGGCAAGCTGGTTGTCCAGGTGATCCGCGCTGGCGGCCAGGCCTTCGCGTACGCCTCGGATATCCTCGGCCGAGCGGTTCTGGCTGAGCTTGCGCGCGCCTTGCAGGCGGGTGATGGGCACGCGAATGCCGACGATGGCGCGAAGCATGCCGTCTAGGTAGTCGCGCGGGGCATCGCTCACCTTCCAAGGCTCGGCGCGCCCTTGTTCGTGACGATCGCTCAGGCGGCTGACAAGCTCGAGCAGGCGAGGGGCGTCGTGGAACGCCTCGACCGGGCCATAGGCATGGACGGCCAGGTAGTTCCATGTCGGCACCACCTTGTGATGCTCGGCTTTGCTCGGGTAGTAGGACGGGCTGACGTAGGCATCTGCGCCGGCGAATACCAGCAAGGCTTCACCGCCCTGGGCCAAGGCCTGCCATTGAGGGTTGGCCCGGGCCAGGTGGGCATAGACGGTCCCATATTCGCCTTCATGAGGTGCGAGCAAAACCGGCAGGTGGGTCGCCAGCAGGCCTTGTTCGCCATGGCTGACCAGTACGGCGAGGCGGGTGTCGAGCATCTGCTGGTGCAGGCGCTCGAGATCATGTTCCTGATGGGGCTTGGCGTTGTACATGGCGCAGGTCCTTGTTCGATGGCTCCATCCTAGGCAGGCTATTGGTACCAGGTAAGAGCCAATAGCAGCTGTTTTGATAGGTCCAATACCATGCATGAACGCCCCTTTGCGTTGCCCTTCGACCCTGCCGGTATCGTGCTGGACCGCCGTCGTGGGCTCAGCCAACAGCTCTACCAGGCGCTGCGGGCAAGGGTGTTGGATGGTCGCCTGGGCAGCGGTACGCGTCTGCCGGCGACGCGTGACCTGGCTGTGATGCTGTCGCTTTCACGCAACAGTGTGGTGCGTGCCTATGACCAGCTATACGCCGAAGGCTATATCGAAAGCCGGGTCGGCGATGGCACCTATGTCAGCCAGCTTCCGAAACTATCCACACAAATGTCCACAGGGTTATCCCAGGGTTTATCAACAGGTTTATCCACAATTTGCGTATCTGATACTGAGGATTTATCCAGCTCAGGTCGCTCTGGAAGCGCCATGGAGCGCCTGAAAACCCATCATCTTCCGCCGCCACGTACAGGTGCGCCGCGCGCATTTCGCGTTGGAGTTCCGGCGTTCGACCTGTTTCCTTTCCAGCTCTGGGCCAGGCTGCAAGCGGGTTTCTGGCGAAAACCGGATGCCGCACTGTTGGGCTATGGCGACCCTGCGGGTGAACCGCTGCTCAGGGGGCTCATCGCCGCCTACCTACGTCGCTCGCGCGGGCTTGCTTGCACGGCTGAACAAATTGTGATCACCAGTGGTGCGCAAGAAGCCATAAGCCTTTGTGCACAGTTGCTGTTGCAGCCGGGCGACGAGGTAGCTGTGGAAAACCCTGGATACCGCGCGGCAGGTCATACCTTTGCCTTGGCCGGAGCCTGCGTGCGAGGCGTACCTGTGGATGAGGAAGGCCTGGACTGCGAACGCCTGGCGCAGTTGGCCGAGTGCCGGCTGGCCTACGTCACACCGGCGCACCAGTACCCCACCGGTGTCACCATGAGCCTGGCCAGGCGGCTGTCGCTGCTGGACTGGGCCGAGCAGCGCAACGGTTGGGTGATCGAGGATGACTACGATGGCGAGTACCGCTACAGCGGCGCGCCTCTGGCGCCCCTGGCTGCCCTGGACCGGCAGGGGCGGGTTCTATATGTCGGTACCTTTGGCAAGATCGCCTTTCCTGCCCTGCGCCTGGGTTACCTGGTGCTTCCGCAGCGGCTGGTGCAGCCTTTCAGCCAGGGGCGAGCACTGGCGGTGCGGCATTCGGAGATAGGTAACCAGCACGTCATGGCGCAGTTCATGGCCCAAGGGCATTTCCAACGGCACATCCGGCGCATGCGCAAGGCAGCGCTGGCACGGCGCAATGTGCTCAAGGCGGGTTGGCCTACCGGTGTGCCAGGGTTGGGCGATATGCCGGAAGTGGCAGCGGGGCTGCATGTGAGGGTGGCTGTGGATAACTATGCGAGAGAGCAGGAACTGGTGGCGTTGGCCGAGGCGGTTGGCGTGGAGGTCAATCCGCTGAGCAGCTACTGGCTCGAAGACAGCGAGGTGCCTGTGGATAAACGAGCGGGGCTGGTGCTGGGGTTTGCGGCTGTGCCGGAGGCGCAGATCGCGGATGCGTTGATGCGGGTGCGCAAGGCATGGAGAACATGAGCGCCCGAAATCGCCGGCAAGCCGGCTCCCACAGGTCTGGCGGTGTCTCTGAAAACGCGCAGAACAGGTGGGAGCCGGCTTGCCGGCGATCGGGCCTCGGGTCAGGTCCCGGACTTGATCCGTGTCCAGGCCCGGGTCCGTGCCCGCTCGGCGTCGCGCTGCAAGGGCTTCAAGGTATACAGCTTGGCCATTGCCTCGGCGGTCGGGTACAGGTTGGGGTTGTTGCGGATCGCCGGGCTGACCTTGTCGGTGGCGTCCTTGTTCGGGTTGGGGTAGCCGACGAAATCGCTGATCGGTGCGATCACTTCCGGCCTCAGCAGGTAGTTGATGAAGGCATGGGCGTCTTCCGGGTTGGCGGCATTCTTCGGAATGGCCAGCATGTCGAACCAGATCGGCGCGCCTTCCTTGGGCAGGCGCATGTCCACCACCACGCCGTTCTTGGCGTCGCGAGCGCGGTTGGCCGCCTGGGAGAAGCTCCCCGAATAGCCCACGGCCACGCAGATATCGCCGTTGGCGATGTCCGCCATGTACTTGGAGGAGTGGAAGTAGGTGATATGCGGGCGGATCTTGAGCATCAGCGCCTGGGCTTTCTTGTAGTCGGCCGGCTTCTCACTGTTGGGCGGCAGCCCAAGGTACTGCAGGGCCAGCGGCAAGATCTCCGACGGCGAATCGAGCAAGGCCACGCCGCACTGCTTGAGCTTGGCGATGTTCTCTTCCTTGAAGATCAGGTCCCAGCTGTCCACCGGGGCATCGTCACCCAGCGCGGCCTTGACCTTGTCCGGGTTGAAGCCGATCAGTACGGTGCCGTACATGTAGGGCACGGCATGCTTGTTACCGGGGTCGTTGGCCTCGATCAGCTTCATCAGTGCCGGGTCCAGGTGCTGCCAGTTGGGTAGTTTGCTGCGGTCCAGGGGCTGGAACACCCCGGCCTCGATCTGCTTGGCCAGGAACACGTTCGACGGGACCACCACGTCATAGCCGGAGTTGCCCGTGAGCAGCTTGGCTTCCAGGGCTTCGTTGGTGTCGAAGATGTCGTAGATCAGCTTGACGCCGCTGTCCTGCTGAAAGTCCGTCAGGGTTTGCGGCGTGATGTAGTCGAACCAGTTGTACACCCGCAGGGTGCGCTGTTCGGCTTGGGCCGGCAGGCCGCCGGCCAAAAGGCCGGCGGCGATGAGCGGGGCGAGCAGACGCGTGAGACGGGCCATGGTCAGGCTCCTGGCTGGGTGCGCTGGAAGCCTTCCAGCACGTTGACGGCATTGATACCGATTTCTTCCACAGCGTAGCCGCCTTCCATGACGAACAGGGTCGGTTTGCCCAGGCGGCCGATGCGTTCGCCCATGGCCAGGTAGTCGGGGCTGTCGAGCTTGAACTGGGAAATCGGGTCGTCCTTGAAGGTGTCCACGCCCAGGGAAACCACCACCACGTCCGGGGCGTAGGCGGCGATGCGTTGGCAGGCGTCTTCCAGCGCCTGGCTCCAGGCTGCCCAGTCACTGCCGGCGGGCAGGGGGTAGTTGATGTTGCAGCCTTCCCCGGCGCCTTCGCCGGTTTCGTCGGCATAGCCGAGGAAGAACGGGAATTCGTCCTGGGGATCGCCGTGGATCGAGGCGAAGAACACGTCGCTGCGCTGGTAGAAGATGTCCTGGGTGCCGTTGCCATGGTGGTAATCGACGTCCAGGATGGCGACCTTGCGGTGGCCTTGGTCGAGGAATGCCTGGGTCGCGATGGCGGCGTTGTTCAGGTAGCAATAACCGCCCATGACCTCGGCGGCGGCGTGGTGCCCTGGTGGGCGGCACAGGGCGAAGGCCGAGTGTGCCCCTTGCTGGATCGCCGCTTGGGCGGTAAGGGCAACCTGGGCTGCGCTGTAGGCGGCTTGCCAGGTACCGGCGGTGATCGGTGCGCCGGCATCGAAGCTGTAGTAGCCCAGCTCGCCGTGCAGCCCGGTTGGCTTGACCTTGCGCAGTGTGCGCGCCGGCCAGGTGAACGGCAGCAGGTCGCCTTCCTGGCCCAGTTCGGCCCAGCGCGCCCAGGCGCCTTCGAAGAAGTCCAGGTAGTCGGCGCCATGCACCCGCAGCAGCGGGGCGCGGCCGAAGTCGCGTGGGCCTTCGATGGGGCCGAGGTTGCGCTTCTTTACTTGGTCCAGGACATGGTCGGCGCGCGAAGGCATCTCGAAGCAGGGCATCAGCTTGCCGTCGATCAGCTCGCAGCGGCCGTGGTGCAGGCGGTGGTCATCGGAATAGATCGTCAGCACGTTGTTGTTCTCCGGTTTTTACTGGCGTGCCTCATTGTGTGAGGGGGCGTGGCCGGGGAGAACGACGGAAACGGCCAAAAGGGGATCGATGTGGCCAAAGGCGGTGTGCGGTTTTCAAGGCCCAATCGCCAGCAAGCCGACTCCCACCAGTTCTGCGCTGTACCTGTGGGAGCCGGCAAGCCAGCGATTGGGTCAATGCAGTCAGCCGCGAAAATGACTGGGCGCTACGCCGCTCCAGCGTTGGAAGGCATGCCGAAAACTCGCCGTCTCGCTGAACCCCAGGGTTTCGGCGATGCGATAGATCGGCATCTGGTCCTCGGCCAGCAACTGCTTGGCCCGCTCGAAGCGCAACTCATCGAGCAGTTGCTGATAGCTGCACCCCAGCGCCTGCAGGTGCCGGCGCAAGGTGCGCGAAGAGCAGTTCATCTGCCGCGCCAGGCCTTCGAGCCCTGGCGCGGTGTCCAGTTGCTGGACCAGCAGTTGGCGAATGCGCCCCAGCCAGGCCTGGCGCCCGGTGAATTCCAGGTTGAGCTGCCGGCAGCGTTCCGCCATGGCTTTGTGGGTGATGGGGTCAGCCAGCGGCAGGGGCATGTCCAGCCAGCGGCGCTCGAAGGCGAATGCGTTGTCGCTGGCCTCGAAGCCCAGCGGGCACTGGAAGGCGTCTCCATACAGGTGATGGTACCCGGGCCTGGGGTACTCGAAGCGTGCCGCCAGCAGCGGTAGGGGTTTGCCCAGCAGGTCATCGCAGATGACCTTCAAGGAAACCAGGCAGAACTCCACGTTGAAGGCTGCCAGTTCCGGGCTGTCCCGGTAGTCGCTGGCGCTGAACCAGACCCGCTGGCCGTCATCCACCAAGCGCAGCTGGAAGGCTGTGCCCAACAACGCCGGGTAGCGGAGCGCCAGGCGCAGGGCGTCACCCAAAGTGGCACTGGAGAGCAGGGCGTAACCGAGCATCCCGTAGCACGACACATGCATGCGCCGGCCCAGCTCCAGGCCGATCTCCTCGCGCAAGGCCACGGCGTTGGCGCACACCTGCAATTCCTGCTGGGTGGTGATGCGCGCATCGGCATGGCCCAGATCCGCCAGCGCGATGCCGCTGCCGGCCAGCAACCGCGAGGCATCGCAGCCTTCTTCCTGGAAGACCTTGAGAATCAGCGAAACCGCGTTGAGGGTGGTGAGGTGGCTGTGCAGCATGCTCGGTATCCCGTTGGGCTGGGAGGCATTATGGAGCAAGTTGTGTGCCGGGCGGGACGACCCTGCGACCCTGTGAAGGGCGGGCATAAAAAAAAGGGCCCAAAGCGTTGCTCGGGCCCTTGAAAGGTTGAGAGGTGTCTAGTCCCTCGACCTGGTGAGACGTTTCAAGCCGTCGGTTACGCCTTCAGCGGAACCAGACGTGGGGCGATCATGTTCTCTGGACGCAGGATGTCGTTGAGCATCGCTTCGTCCAGCAGCTGTTCCTCGCGCACCAGTTCCAGCACGCCGCGGCCGGTTTCCAGGGCGACGCGGGCGATACGGGTGGCATTTTCGTAGCCGATGTACGGGTTCAGGGCGGTGACCAGGCCGATCGAGTGCTCGACCAGTTCACGGCAGCGCTGTTCGTTGGCAGTGATGCCGACGATGCAGTGCTCGCGCAGCATGTCCATGGCGCGCTGGAGCAGGCGGATGGAGTCGAAGATCTTGTAGGCGATCAGCGGTTCCATGACGTTGAGCTGCAGCTGGCCGCCTTCGGCGGCGACGGTCAGGGCCAGGTCGTTGCCCATGATGGCGAAGGCGACCTGGTTGACGGCTTCCGGGATAACCGGGTTGACCTTGCCTGGCATGATCGAGCTGCCTGGCTGGCGAGCCGGCAGGTTGATCTCGTTGATGCCGGTGCGTGGGCCGCTGGACAGCAGGCGCAGGTCGTTGCAGATCTTCGACAGCTTGACCGCGGTACGCTTGAGCATGCCGGAGAACAGTACGAAGGCGCCCATGTCGGAGGTCGCTTCGATCAGGTCGGCAGCCGGGACCAGTGGCTGGCCACTGATGGTCGCCAGGCGCTGCACGGCCAGGGCTTGGTAGCCTGGGTCGGCGTTGATGCCGGTACCGATCGCGGTACCGCCCAGGTTGATCTCGGTCAAAAGCTCAGGCGCCAGGGAACGCAGACGGTTCAAGTCTTCGGTCATGGTGGTGGCGAAGGCGCGGAATTCCTGGCCCAGGGTCATCGGCACGGCGTCCTGCAGCTGGGTGCGGCCCATCTTCAGTACGTGGTCGAATTCCTTGCCTTTTGCGGCGAAGGCCTGGATCAGGCTGTCGAGGCTGGCCAGCAGGGCATCGTGGCCCAGCAGCAGGCCCAGACGGATGGCCGTCGGGTAGGCGTCGTTGGTCGACTGCGCCATGTTCACGTCGTTGTTCGGGTGCAGGTACTGGTACTCACCCTTCTTGTGGCCCATGGCCTCCAGCGCGACGTTGGCGATGACCTCGTTGGCGTTCATGTTGGTAGAAGTACCAGCACCGCCCTGGATCATGTCCACCACGAACTGGTCGTGGTATTCGCCGCGGATCAGGCGGGCGCAGGCCTCGCTGATGGCAGCGTGCTTGGCATCGCTCAGGTGGCCCAGCTCACGGTTGGCGTCGGCAGCGGCCTGCTTGACCATGGCCAGGGCCACGACCAACTTCGGGTAGTGCGACAGCGGAACGCCGGAGAGGTGGAAGTTGTTGGCAGCGCGCAGGGTCTGGATGCCGTAGTAGGCATCGGCAGGGACTTCAAGGGTACCAAGCAGGTCTTTTTCGACGCGGAACGATGCAGCGGAGGACATGACGGATATCATCTCGATTTAAACCCGGCACCAGCCGGAATGGCGCCAATCCTAGGCCTGGGCGGATTTTGCGGCCAATGCTGTTGCACGCTAACCTATGCACAAACGGCATACCGATTCATGTGACGCCAATTGACAATCGAGCGTGTCCCATTTTGGTGCACGCTGGGAGATCGCTTCATGAACCTCGAAAGCAAGTGGCTGGAGGACTTCAGCGCCCTGGCCGCTACCCGCAGTTTTTCCCAGGCGGCGGAACGCCGTTTCGTGACCCAGCCAGCGTTCAGCCGGCGGATCCGCAGCCTTGAGGCTGCCTTGGGCCTGACCTTGGTGAATCGTTCCCGCACGCCTATCGAACTGACCGAAGCCGGGCAGCTATTTCTCGTCACGGCGCGCACCGTTGTCGACCAGTTGAGCGAAGTTCTGCGGCATTTGCATCACCTGGAAGGTGGGCAGGGCGAAGTGGTGCAGGTGGCGGCGGCACACTCCCTGGCGTCGGGGTTCTTCCCACGCTGGGTCGCCCAGTTGCGCAACGATGGCTTGAACATCGCCACCCGTTTGGTCGCCACCAACGTAGGTGATGCGGTGCATGCATTGCGCGAAGGCGGTTGCGACCTGATGCTGGCCTTCTATGACCCGGACGCCGCCCTGCAGATGGATGCCGAGATCTTCCCGTCGCTGCACATGGGCACCACGGAAATGTTGCCGGTGTGTGCAGTGGGTGCCGACGGCAAGCCGTTGTTCGATCTCGAGGGTGAAAGCAGCGTGCCGTTGCTGGCCTACAGTGCCGGTGCCTTCCTCGGACGTTCGGTGAACCTGCTGCTGCGCCAGCGCAACCTGCGCTATACCACGGTCTATGAAACCGCCATGGCCGACAGTCTCAAGAGCATGGCCCTCGAGGGCATGGGCATCGCCTGGGTACCGCGGCTGTCGATGCGCGGCGAGCTGGAGCGTGGAGAACTGGCGATCTGTGGGGGCAGCCAGTGGCACGTACCACTGGAAATCCGCCTGTACCGCTGCGCCCTGGTGCGCAAGGCCAACGTACGCTTGCTGTGGCGCAAGCTCGAGGGCGGCACGGCAGCTGTGTCAGTTGACTCAAAAGTCAGCCAAACCCCCGAAAAATAAGGCCGACAGTTGGTCGCCGGGGTGCCTTTACGGCACTGCCTTACGGTATACTGCGCGGCCCCTGGACCGGATCGATCCGGTCATTGATCAGCAAACAAGCCACGCCGGTCGTCCCGCGTGGCTTGTTGTTTTTTGACGCGCCCGCGGGCGCACAAGCGAAGAGGCTCGACGATGAGTGCACTGGTTGGCGTGATCATGGGCTCCAAGTCCGATTGGTCCACCCTTAGCCACACCGCCGATATGCTGGAAAAACTCGGCATTCCCTACGAGGTGAAGGTGGTTTCCGCCCACCGTACCCCGGATCTGCTCTTCCAGTACGCCGAGGAGGCCGAAGGCCGCGGCATCGAGGTGATCATCGCCGGTGCCGGTGGCGCTGCCCACCTGCCAGGCATGTGCGCCGCCAAGACCCACCTGCCGGTGCTGGGCGTGCCGGTGCAGTCGTCGATGCTGTCGGGTGTCGATTCGCTGCTGTCGATCGTGCAGATGCCGGCAGGCGTGCCGGTCGCCACCCTGGCCATCGGCAAGGCCGGCGCGATCAACGCGGCATTGCTGTCGGCCAGTATCCTGGGCGCCAAATACCCGCCGTACCACGCGGCACTCAAGCAGTTCCGCACGGAGCAGACCGAAACCGTCCTGGACAACCCGGACCCGCGCCAGGCCTGAGGCTATCAACATGAAGATCGGTGTAATCGGTGGCGGCCAGCTGGGCCGCATGCTGGCCTTGGCGGGAACGCCGCTGGGCATGAACTTCGCTTTCCTCGACCCCGCTCCGGACGCCTGCGCGGCGCCCTTGGGCGAGCACCTGCGTGCCGACTACGGCGACCAGGAGCACTTGCGCCAGCTGGCTGACGAAGTCGACCTGGTGACCTTCGAGTTCGAGAGCGTCCCGGCCGAGACCGTGGCCTTCCTCTCGCAGTTCGTCCCGGTCTACCCGAGCGCCGAAGCGCTGCGCATCGCCCGTGACCGCCTGTTCGAGAAGAGCATGTTCCGCGACCTGGGCATCCCGACGCCGGCCTTCGCCGACATCCTCTCCCAGGAAGACCTGGACGCCGCCGTGGCCAGCATCGGCCTGCCAGCGGTGCTCAAGACCCGTACCCTGGGCTACGACGGCAAGGGCCAGAAGGTCCTGCGCACTGCCGACGACGTGGTGGGCACCTTTGCCGAACTGGGCAGCGTGCCGTGCCTGCTCGAAGGCTTCGTGCCATTCACCGGCGAAGTTTCGCTGGTGGCCGTGCGTGGCCGCGATGGCGAAACCCGCTTCTACCCGCTGGTGCACAACACCCATGAAAGCGGCATCCTGCGCCTGTCGGTGGCCAGCCAGGCGCACCCGCTGCAGGCCCTGGCCGAAGACTATGTCGGGCGCGTGCTGCAGAAGCTGGACTACGTGGGCGTGATGGCCTTCGAGTTCTTCGAGGTCGACGGCGGCCTGAAGGCCAACGAGATCGCGCCACGGGTGCACAACTCCGGGCACTGGACCATCGAAGGCGCCGAGTGCAGCCAGTTCGAGAACCACCTGCGCGCCGTTGCCGGCCTGCCGCTGGGCTCCACCGCCAAGGTTGGCGAGAGCGCCATGCTCAACTTCATCGGTGAAGTGCCGGCGGTGGACAAGGTCGTGGCCATCGAGGGCTGCCACCTGCACCACTACGGCAAGGCGTTCAAGGTCGGTCGCAAGGTTGGCCATGCCACCCTGCGCTGCGCCGACATGGCCACGCTCAAAGGCAAGATCGCCGAAGTCGAAGCGCTGATCGCCGGCTGATTGAACCTCTGCCCCGGCAGACCCTCTGAAATGGCAACAAGCCAAAGCGCTGTCTAGGCTTTGGCTTGTTCCATTTCATTGCAGAGGGATCGCCATGGGTATCATCGGAACCATCTTCATCGGCCTCATCGTCGGCCTGCTGGCCCGCTTCCTCAAGCCTGGGGACGACAGCATGGGCTGGATCATGACCATCCTCCTGGGCATCGCCGGCTCCCTGGTCGCCACCTACGGCGGGCAGGCCCTGGGTATCTACCAGGCGGGCCAGGCCGCCGGTTTCGTTGGCGCCCTGATCGGCGCCATCGTCCTATTGGTGATCTACGGATTCATCAAGAAACGCGGGTGACTGGTTTAGAATGCCCGGCAATTCACCCGAGTTGCCGAGCATTCTCCATGCGTGCGTTTTTCCTTGCTTCCCTGTTATTGGCCAGCACCCTGGCCCATGCCGAATTGCCCGAGACCGACTGGCTGGAACTGATGCCCAAATCGGACCAGAAGGCGCTCGAGCAGATGCCCGAAATCGACCACAACTCCCCCGAGGCCATGGGTACCTTCACCGACAAGGGTGGGCTCAAGCAGGCCAAGGGTTTGCCGGCGGTGATGTACTCGACCAAGACCGTGGCGGCCATGAACGGCAGGCAGATCCGCCTGGGCGGGTATCCGGTTCCGTTGGAGAGCGATGCCAAGGGCAACAGCACACTGTTCTTCCTGGTGCCATACCCCGGCGCCTGCATTCATGTGCCACCGCCGCCACCGAACCAGCTGGTGCTGGTGCGCTATCCCAAGGGGCTGAAGATCGACGACATCTACACGCCGTTGTGGGTCAGTGGGACGCTGAAGGTGGAAAAGGTCAGCAATGATCTGGCGGATGCGGCCTATGCGATGGATGCGGGGAAGGTGAGGGTGGTAGAAGACGCCGACCTCTGATTTTTTTTCCGGCCCAATCGCCGGCAAGCCGGCGATTGGGTAGCGCAGAGGCCCCGCTACAAGGCCTCGCTGCCGATGGTGACGCTCAGCACGTGACTTGCCCCGGGCGCCAGGGTCACCACGTCATCCCACACGTTCGCCGTCTCGATGCACAGCATCCGCTGCCAGCCATCATCCGCCATGTCTGGCAACGCCTTCGCGCGGTCGGCCCAGGGGTTCCAGATCACCGCAGAACGCGAACCGGCGCTGTGCAAGGTGATGCGGCGGTTCCAGTGCGGGTCGACGATCTTCAGCACGGCAGGCACCTGCAGGTAGATGCGGTCGGTTTCCCCGGCAAAATCCAGCGCGCCATGTTGCTGGCGCAGCGCCCAATCGGCCAAGGTTTCGATATAGCCCAGGCTCTCCACGCCTTCGACGCGTGCCTGGCGCACATCGCTCACTGCGAAGTAGCTGTGCAGCGCTTGGCTGAGGGTGACGCTGCCATTGCCCATGTTCTGGCTGCGCAGGGTCATCTTCAGTTGAGTGCCCATTTCGATCAGCAGCTTGAGCTCGACGTCGTGGGGCCAGCCGGGCAGGTCGCCCTGGGCCTCGGGCAGGCTGAACTCGATGCGCAGGCCTTCGTCCGCTTCCTCGATACCCAGCAGCTGCCAGTCACGGGTGCGGGCCAGGCCATGGGCGGGTGCCTGTTCGCCTTGGTACATGGCCTGGACGGCCTGAGGGTTGCGCTGCAGGTTGCCGAACCAGGGCCAGCACACCGGCACGCCGGCGCGTACCGACTTGCCCTGGCGGAAGATGGCCTGGTCGCTGAGCCACAGCAGCGGCGGCTCGCCCATTCGCTGATAGCTCAGGACCTGGGCGCCCTGTTGGGCGATCAGCAGTTCTGCATGCGCGCTGGTGATGCGCCAGCAGTTGAGCTCGCCGTGTTGTTCCGTTTCGACCTGGAAGGTAGCCATTGCGCTTGTCTCGTTGGGATGCAAATGAGGCCTTGGACCTCATGCCTTGCAACGAGTTTAACGCGCCTGTGGCTCAGCGACGAGGGACGGAGCGGGTGCGGCCACTGCCATCGATGGCGACGAACACGAAGACGGCTTCGGTGACCTTGCGCCATTCGCTGGACAGCGGGTCGTCGCTCCACACTTCCACCATCATCCGGATGGAGCTGCGGCCGATTTCCAGGGTCTGGGTATAGAAGGACAGCTGCGCGCCCACGGCGACCGGTACCAGGAACGCCATGCGATCGATGGCCACGGTGGCGACACGGCCACCAGCGACACGGCTGGCCATGGCCGTGCCGGCCAGGTCCATCTGGGCTACCAGCCAGCCGCCGAAGATATCGCCGAAACCGTTGGTTTCGCGCGGCAGGGCGGTAATCTGCAGGGCCAGGTCGCCCTGTGGGATGGGATCTTCTTGTTCGAGCTCAATCATGCGGTGGGGGCCTCGGACCCGTGACGCTTCGTTGGTTGGCGCAAAGAACGGACGCCGGGAAAACGATTCAGCTGAAACCATACTACGCTGATTTCGCTTCGGTGGGCGGCCAAAGGGAAACTCTGCGAAACCGCCTGAAACACTTGACCGGCGTTTTCGCACAACATCCCATTAGAGGCGCAACCTTTTCCTACGAGCGGCCAGTATATAGACCTGAACAGCCAGCGACGACCGTGCATTCATGAATATCTGTATGGATTTTGTACCGCTATGAGTCACCTGCGGCAATTTGTTATCTTCGCCGGCGACATCCTCCAGAAGCCGCATGACAAACGGCCTGCACGACAATAAAGAGAAAAGCCATGACCTCCGTGCCGAGCAGTATCGAGCAGCCTTCGCGGCCGCTGACCCGCAGCGACTATAAAACCCTTTCCCTGTCCGCCCTTGGCGGAGCGTTGGAGTTCTACGACTTCATCATCTTCGTTTTTTTCGCCACGGTGGTCGGCAAACTGTTCTTCCCCGTCGACATGCCTGAGTGGCTGCGCCTGATGCAGACCTTCGGCATCTTCGCCGCCGGCTACCTGGCCCGGCCGCTGGGCGGCATCATCATGGCGCATTTCGGCGACCTGCTCGGGCGCAAGAAGATGTTCACCCTGAGCATCTTCATGATGGCGGTGCCGACCCTGGTCATGGGCTTGCTGCCGACCTATGCACAGATCGGCCTGTGGGCGCCGATCCTGCTGTTGGCGATGCGCGTGGTCCAGGGCGCCGCGATCGGTGGCGAGGTGCCAGGAGCCTGGGTATTCGTGTCCGAGCACGTGCCGGCCCGTAACACCGGCTATGCCTGCGGCACGCTGACTGCCGGCCTGACCTCGGGCATCCTGCTCGGTTCGTTGGTGGCCACTTTGATCAACACCCTCTACAGCCCCGATGAAGTGGCGGCCTACGCTTGGCGTATTCCTTTCCTGTTGGGCGGCGTGTTCGGGCTGGTAGCGGTGTACCTGCGGCGCTGGCTACATGAAACCCCGGTATTCGCCGAGATGCAGCAACGCAAGGCCCTGGCCGAAGAACTGCCGTTGCGCGCGGTGCTGCGCGACCACCGCGGCGCGATCATCCTGTCGATGCTGTTGACCTGGTTGCTGTCGGCGGCCATCGTCGTGATCATCCTCATGACCCCGGCGCTGCTGCAGAGTCTTTACCAGGTCAGCCCCACCGATTCATTGAAAGCCAACAGCCTGGCCATCGTGCTGCTGAGCTTCGGCTGCGTCGCAGCCGGCAGCCTGGCCGACCGTTTCGGTGCCGGGCGGGTGTTCGTGGTGGGCAGCCTGCTGTTGCTCGTGTCTTCGTGGGTGTTCTTCCACAGCCTGCCGAGCCGGCCTGACCTGCTGTTCCCGTTGTATGCGATCACCGGCCTGTGCGTGGGGATCGTCGGCGCGGTGCCCTACGTCATGGTCAAGGCGTTCCCGCCGGTGGTGCGGTTCAGTGGGCTGTCGTTCTCTTACAACCTGGCCTACGCGATCTTTGGCGGGTTGACGCCGATGGTGGTCACGGCGCTGCTGAAGTTCAGCCCGATGGCGCCGGCCTATTATGTGGCCGGGCTGTGCGCCGTTGGCCTGTTGGTGGGGGTGTACTTGTTGGCGACCAAGCGCTGACCGGGCCTGAACAACCGCTCTCTGCAACATCCTGCAAAGGCCATCCCGGTTTCCGGTGATGGCCTTTCATCCAATTGTCACATTCGAGTCATAGAGTGTTCATGCGGCCTGCAGATACTTGGGCCCGTTCCATCTCACACCCCAAATATTCCTGCTAGGAGTTAGGCATGAAACTGAAGCGTTTGATGGCGGCCCTCACGTTCGCCGCCGCTGGCGTCGCTACCGCCAATGCGGTTGCCGCCGTCGATCCTGCAATCCCGACCTACACCAAGACCACTGGCGTATCGGGCAACCTCTCCAGCGTCGGTTCCGATACCCTGGCGAACCTGATGACTCTGTGGGCCGAGGCCTACAAGAAGGAATATCCGAACGTAAACATCCAGATCCAGGCTGCCGGTTCCTCCACTGCGCCACCCGCGCTGACCGAAGGTACCGCCAACCTAGGCCCGATGAGCCGCAAGATGAAGGATGTCGAGCTGCAGGCCTTCGAGCAGAAGTACGGCTACAAGCCGACCGCCATCCCGGTTGCTGTCGACGCCCTGGCCGTGTTCGTGCACAAGGACAACCCGATCAAGGGCCTGACCATGGCCCAGGTCGATGCGATCTTCTCCTCCACCCGTCTGTGCGGCGGCAAGGCCGACGTGAAGACCTGGGGCGACATCGGCGTGACCGGCGACCTGGCCAACAAGCCAATCCAGCTGTTCGGCCGCAACTCGGTATCCGGTACCTACGGCTATTTCAAGGAAGAAGCCCTGTGCAAAGGCGACTTCAAGCCTAACGTCAACGAACAGCCTGGCTCGGCCTCGGTCGTGCAGTCGATCAGCAGCTCGCTGAACGGCATCGGCTACTCGGGTATTGGCTACAAGACCGCCAGCGTCAAGACCGTACCGTTGGCCAAGAAGGAAGGTGGCGCGTTCGTCGAAGATAACGAAGCCAACGCCCTGAACGGCACCTACCCGCTGTCGCGCTTCCTGTACGTCTACGTCAACAAGGCCCCGAACAAGCCTCTGGCCCCGCTGGAAGCCGAGTTCGTCAAGCTGGTGCTGTCGCAGGCTGGCCAGCAGGTCGTGGTGAAGGACGGCTACATCCCGCTGCCAGCCAAGGTGGTCGACAAGACCCTGGCTGACCTGGGCCTGTCCCACGCCGATAACGTTGCAAAAAAGTAAGTAACTGAGGAAGGGGCCGGTGCTTGATGCCCGGCCTTTTCCACGAATTCCCAGTCCGAAGCCAGGGCTCCTGAGCGGCGGGCTTTTTTGCGTCACTGCATTGTCATGTTTTTGTCATACGGGACCGCTAGGGTGTGCGCATGAATGATCTGGCCAACTCCACAATGACCCAAAATTCTCCCCCCGTGCGGATTGACTTCAATACGCCCGAGCTGCAACGCAAGCGGCGCCTGCGTGCGCTGAAGGACCGCCTGACCCGCTGGTACGTACTGGTGGGCGGGCTTGCCGTGCTGGCAGCCATCACCCTGATCTTCTTCTACCTGGCCTATGTGGTGCTGCCACTGTTCCAGGGCGCCACGCTTTCCAGCAAGAAGGCCCTGGAGCCGACCTGGCTGCAACAGGACGCCGGCAAGCCGCTGATGATCGCCCTCGAGGAGCAGAACCTCGTGGGCATGCGCGTTTCCGACAAGGGCCAGGCGCTGTTCTTCGATACCAAGACCGGTGCCGAGGTCAAGCGCATCGACCTGCCGCTGCCGGCGGGTGTCCAGGTAGCCTCGATCAGCGCCGACCAGCCGGGCAGCCCGGTGGTCGTGCTGGGCCTGTCCAATGGCCAGGCGCTGGTGTTCAACCACAGCTACAAGATCACCTACCCGGACAACAAGAAGACCATCACCCCGGCCATCGACTTCCCGTATGGCCAGCAAGCGTTCACACTGGACGACCAAGGCCGTGCCCTCGAACACGTCAGCGTCAACGTCAACGGTGACACCCTGCTGCTGGCCGGTTCTACCGGTTCGCACTTGCAGGTGGTCGAGCTGACTCGCGAAGAGAACATGATGACCGGCGAGGTCACCAGCGAGCAGACCCGCATCGACCTGCCGCAGATGACCGAGACGGTCAAGGCGATCTTCATCGACCCGCGCCAGCAGTGGCTGTACGTGGTCAACGGCCGCGCCATCGCCGATGTCTTCAGCCTGCGCGAGAAGAGCCTGAACGGGCGTTACAAACTGTCCGAGGACGGCGATACCGAAATCACTGCCAGCGCCCAGCTGGTCGGCGGTATCTCGCTGATCTTCGGTGATTCCAAGGGCGGCCTGAGCCAGTGGTTCATGGCCCGTGACCCGGATGGCGAGTCGCGCTTCAAGTTGATCCGCAGCTTCCAGATGGGCAAGGCGCCGGTCGTACAGATCGATGCCGAAGAGCGTCGCAAGGGCTTCATCGCCCTGGACAGCGCAGGTCAGCTGGGCGTGTTCCACAGCACCGCGCACCGTACCCTGCTGGTCGAGCCGGCTGCCGAAGGTGCCGGTATCCTGGCCCTGTCGCCACGCGCCAACCGCATCATCATCGAACAGGGTGGCAAGCTGCTGCCGCTGAGCCTGAAGAACCCGCACCCTGAAGTATCCTTCAGCGCTCTGTGGGGCAAGGTCTGGTACGAAAACTACGACGAGCCGAAGTACGTCTGGCAGTCCACCGCGTCCAATACCGACTTCGAGCCCAAGCTGAGCCTGTCGCCGCTGACCTTCGGTACCCTGAAAGCAGCCTTCTACGCGATGATCCTCGCCGCGCCGCTGGCCATCGCCGCAGCCATCTACACCGCCTACTTCATGGCCCCGGGCATGCGCCGCAAGGTCAAGCCGGTGATCGAACTGATGGAAGCGATGCCGACGGTGATCCTGGGCTTCTTCGCCGGCCTGTTCCTGGCGCCATACCTTGAAGGCCATCTGCCGGGCGTGTTCAGCCTGCTGCTGATCCTGCCGATCGGTATCCTCGTCGCCGGCTTCTCCTGGAGCCGCCTGCCCGAGTCGATCCGCCTGCGCATCCCGGATGGCTGGGAAGCGGCGATCCTGATCCCGGTGATCCTGTTGATCGGCTGGTTCGCCCTGTACATGAGCCCGTTCCTCGAGACCTGGTTCTTCGGCGGCGACATGCGCCTGTGGATCACCAACGATCTGCGTATCACCTACGACCAGCGCAACGCCCTGGTAGTCGGTATCGCCATGGGCTTCGCGGTCATCCCGAACATCTACTCGATCGCCGAGGATGCCGTGTTCAGCGTGCCACGTAGCCTGACCCTGGGGTCCCTGGCCTTGGGCGCGACGCCCTGGCAGACCCTGACCCGCGTGGTCATCCTCACCGCCAGCCCAGGTATCTTCTCGGCGTTGATGATCGGTATGGGCCGTGCGGTGGGCGAGACCATGATCGTGCTCATGGCCACCGGCAACACCCCGGTCATGGAGCTGAACCTGTTCGAAGGCATGCGCACCCTGGCCGCCAACGTGGCCGTGGAAATGCCCGAATCGGAAGTCGGCGGCAGCCACTATCGTGTGCTGTTCCTCGCCGCCCTCGTGCTGCTGATGTTCACCTTCATCATGAACACCTTGGCCGAGCTGATTCGCCAGCGTCTGCGCAAGAAATACTCGTCGCTTTGATAGAAAGGTAGAGATCCGTGAAAAAGGATTCCCTCAAAGGCTGGTTCAAGAGCGGCGCCCCCGGCGTCTGGATCAGCGGTGGCGCGGTCGCCATGGCGGTGATCATGACCGTCGGCCTGCTTGCCGTGATCGCCGTCCGCGGCCTGGGCCACTTCTGGCCGGCCGACCTGATCCAGGCCACCTACAAGGTGCCCGGCCAGGGTGACCATGTGATCATCGGTGAGGTGGTGCAGAAGGAAGAAGTGCCACGCGCCCGCCTCAAGGGTGCCGGCCTGCCGGTGCCGGAGGAAGGCCCGGAGTTCATGACCCGCGAGCTGGTCAAGGTCGGTAACCGCGACCTCAACGGCAGCGACTTCACCTGGCTGGTCGGCGAGTGGCTGGTCGACCAGCAGAAGCCTGGCGACCTGATCGCCCTGGAACGTCGTGAGTGGGGCAATTTCTACGGCTACCTGGTGAGCGTCAAGGAAGAAGGCCGCGTGGTCGCCGAAGGTGCGGGTGCCTGGGCCGAGCTGCAGGCGCGCCTCAAGCGTGCCGACCAGCTGGCCTCCGAGCTGCAGACCCTCGAGAAGAAGGACATCGGCGCCATCAACCATGGCCTGGAGCGCCTGCGCTTGCAGACCCGCAAACTGGAGCTCGACGGCAAGCTGGACGCCGCGGCCCAGGCCGATATCGAAGCCGATCGCGCCGAGCTGAACAACCGCTACAAGGCCATCGAAGAGCGCCTGACCGGCCTGCACCAGGCCTTCTCCCGCGACAGCCTGGTGGCCCGCGACGGCAATGGCCGCGAAGTGGAGATCAACCTGAGCAAGGTGGTCCACGCGTACCAGCCCAACGGCATGTCGGTCATGACCAAGATGGGCGTGTATTTCAGCAAGGTCTGGGAGTTCCTCAGCGACGACCCACGTGAAGCCAACACCGAGGGCGGTATCTTCCCGGCCATCTTCGGCACCGTGATGATGACCCTGATCATGGCCGTGATCGTCACCCCGTTCGGCGTGCTGGCGGCGGTCTACCTGCGCGAATACGCCAAGCAGGGCCCGGTGACGCGCCTGATCCGCATCGCCGTGAACAACCTCGCTGGCGTACCGGCGATCGTCTACGGTGTGTTCGGCCTGGGCTTCTTCGTCTATGTGCTGGGCGGCTCGATCGACCGGCTGTTCTTCCCCGAGGCGCTGCCAGCCCCGACCTTGGGCACCCCGGGCCTGCTGTGGGCCTCGCTGACCCTGGCATTGCTGGCCGTGCCGGTGGTGATCGTGGCTACCGAGGAAGGTCTGGCGCGGATCCCGCGTACCGTGCGCGAAGGCTCCCTGGCCCTGGGGGCGACCAAGGCCGAGACCCTGTGGAAGATCGTCCTGCCGATGGCAAGCCCGGCCATGATGACCGGCATGATCCTCGCCGTGGCCCGTGCCGCGGGGGAAGTGGCACCGCTGATGCTGGTCGGTGTGGTGAAACTGGCACCGTCGTTGCCGGTGGACGGCAACTACCCGTACCTGCACCTGGACCAGAAAATCATGCACCTGGGCTTCCATATCTACGACGTCGGCTTCCAGAGCCCCAACGTCGAGGCCGCGCGGCCGCTGGTGTATGCCACCGCGCTGCTGCTGGTGCTGGTGATCGCCACCCTCAACCTCTCGGCGGTGTGGATCCGTAACCACCTGCGCGAGAAGTACAAGGCCCTCGACAGCTGATCCTGATTGCAAGCGTGCCGCCCGTGAGCCGGGCGGCCCTTTGAAACGAATTGATAGCGTATGGAGTTGACCATGCAGCAAGAATCCCACGCCCACGGCATCGACATGTCCGCCCTGGGCCGCGACAAGCAGAGCCTGCGCCTGGCTGAAGAAACCGTGGCCATCGAAGTACCCGGCCTGTCCCTGTTCTATGGCGACAAGCAAGCCCTGTTCGACGTGCAGATGAACATCCCCAAGCAGCGCGTGACCGCCTTCATCGGCCCGTCCGGCTGCGGCAAGTCGACCCTGCTGCGCACCTTCAACCGCATGAATGACCTGGTCGACGGTTGCCGCGTGGAAGGCGCCATCAACCTGTATGGCCACAACATCTACCGCAAGGGCGAGGATGTGGCCGAGCTGCGCCGCAGGGTCGGTATGGTGTTCCAGAAGCCCAACCCGTTCCCCAAGACCATCTATGAAAACGTGGTCTACGGTCTGCGTATCCAGGGCATCAACAAGAAGCGCGTGCTCGACGAGGCGGTCGAATGGGCCCTGAAGGGCGCCGCGCTGTGGGACGAGGTCAAGGACCGCCTGCACGATTCGGCCCTGGGCCTGTCCGGTGGCCAGCAGCAGCGCCTGGTCATCGCCCGCACCATCGCCGTGGAGCCCGAGGTCCTGCTGCTCGACGAACCATGCTCGGCACTGGACCCGATCTCGACCCTGAAGGTCGAGGAGCTGATCTACGAGCTCAAGTCCAAGTACACCATCGTCATCGTGACCCACAACATGCAGCAGGCGGCGCGTGTCTCGGACTACACCGCGTTCATGTACATGGGCAAGCTGGTCGAATTCGGTGATACCGACACCCTGTTCACCAATCCGGCGAAGAAGCAGACCGAAGACTACATCACCGGTCGCTACGGCTAATCCCCGGCTCCCACAGGATGTGTGCTGCTGTGCGGCACCCGGGAACGATACGAATTACTTGAAGCTTGCAGCTTCTTCGCGGAGCGAAACGATGATCAACAAAGAGAGCCTCACCCATCACATCTCCCAGCAGTTCAACGCCGAGCTCGAAGAGGTGCGCAGCCACCTCCTGGCGATGGGCGGCCTGGTCGAGAAGCAGGTCAACGACGCGGTCACCGCGCTGATCGAGGCCGATTCGGGCCTGGCCCAGCAGGTCCGTGAAGTCGACGAACAGATCAACCAGATGGAGCGCAACATCGACGAGGAATGCGTGCGTATCCTCGCCCGCCGCCAGCCGGCGGCCTCCGACCTGCGCCTGATCATCAGCATCTCCAAGTCGGTGATCGACCTGGAGCGCATCGGCGACGAATCCACCAAGATCGCCCGCCGCGCCATCCAGCTGTGCGAGGAGGGCGAGTCGCCCCGTGGTTATGTCGAGGTGCGCCACATCGGCGACCAGGTGCGCAACATGGTGCGTGATGCACTGGATGCCTTCGCCCGCTTCGATGCCGACCTTGCGCTGTCGGTGGCCCAGTACGACAAGACCATCGACCGCGAATACAAGACCGCGCTGCGCGAGCTGGTCACCTACATGATGGAAGACCCGCGTTCGATCTCCCGCGTACTGAGCGTGATCTGGGCCTTGCGTTCGCTGGAGCGCATCGGCGACCACGCGCGCAACATCTCCGAGCTGGTGATCTACCTCGTGCGCGGCACCGACGTACGCCACATGGGCCTCAAGCGCATGAAGGCCGAAGTGCAGGGCGAAGCGGCGGACGATGCCGAAATCGCTAATGTTCCGGCGCAATCGGACGATAAGTAAGGTTGCTCCCGAGCATCGACGCCCGGCCTAGGCCGGGCGTTTTCGTTTGCGGTCGGGCAGCCGGCAGGCACCCGCGAACGATGAGAGAAGTCCCGGCGTGACCCATGGTTTGGCAAATGGCCATCAGTCGGCGGTAAGCTAGTCGGGGTTCAAGAGGAGTATCGATGAGTAAGGTCAACGTGCTGGTCGTGGATGATGCGCCGTTCATTCGCGACCTGGTGAGGAAGTGTCTGCGCAATGCCTTCCCGGGCATCGCCATCGAGGACGCGGTCAATGGTCGCAAAGCCATGACGCTGCTGGGCAAGGAGCGCTTCGACCTGGTCTTGTGCGACTGGGAAATGCCGGAAATGTCCGGCCTGGAACTGCTCACCTGGTGCCGCCAGCAGGCCGAGCTCAAGGACCTGCAGTTCATCATGGTGACCAGCCGTGGCGACAAGGAGAACGTGATCCAGGCCATCCAGGCCGGTGTATCCGATTTCGTGGGCAAGCCGTTCACCAATGAGCAATTGCTGACCAAGGTGAAGAAGGCCCTGACCAAGCTGGGCAAACTCGAAGGCCTGATGAACAGTGCGCCGGCTCGCATCAACTCGGCATTCGCCAATGATTCGTTGAGCGCACTCACCGGCGGGCGGGCCGAGACGGTCAAGGCCCCCGTGGCGGCAGTCGCGGCGCCCAGCAAGCCGTTGATCAGCGCACCGGCGCCCAAGAGTGCGGCGGCAGCGGCCCAGAGTGGGCGTGGCCAGGGCCAGCTGCGGCTTTCCAGCGGTACCCAGGCTTGCGTGATCAAGGCCTTGAGCCTCAAGGAAGCCTTGCTGGTGGTACGCCGCGGCACGACCTTGCCGCAGGTGCTCGAAGGCGCAGTGCTGGACCTGGAGCAGGGCGAAAATGCCGAGGTGGCACGCCTCAATGGCTACCTGCACGCCGTGGCTGCCCTGGAGCCCAAGCCCGACAGCGACTGGCTGCAACTGACCTTCAAATTCGTCGACCAGGATGCACAGAAGCTCGACTACCTGTCGCGGCTGATCGCCCGCGGCACCGCCCAGAAGCACTTCACCCCTGGCGCCTGAGCTATCGTAATCGCGGGACACACCGCTCTCACAGGCACACTGCGACCCTGTAGGAGCGGGCTTGTCCCGCGATGAAGACAGCCGACCAATTCCCGACCAACTGCAACACCCCGCCTGAAAGTGGCTGCTAGGCTTCGATTCATAACAACTATCAAAAAGCCACTATCATGCCCGCCCGCCTGCTGCTGTTCTGTGCCTTGCTCACGGCCTCAGCGTCGAGCCTGGGCATGACCCTCTACAAAACCACCGATGCCTTTGGCGTGGTGTCCTATTCCGAAAGCCCGCTGCCTGGCGCCAGGCCGTTCGTACTGCGCGAACCCATGATCGAGCGCCTGGACAGCCAGGTACGCTTGCGCGCCGTGGAGGTTGCCGGTGGTACCCGCTTCTTCGCGCGCAACGAGTTGTTCGCCCCGGTGGAGGTCGAGCTTCGCCTGTATCGCCTGGTCGATGCCCAGGGTGGCAATGCGCCCCGGATCATCCGGCGTGTGGTGCCGCCGCGTTCGAGCCAGGCGCTGACCGTGGTGACCGCCGTGCCGGGCGGGCGCCTGCGTTATGAGACGAAATTCCGCCATGCCTTGGGCGACCCGAGCAAGCGACCCCAGGCCTTCCGCTATCCGTTCCCCTGGCGCGGTGGCCCGTTCCGCTTGAGCCAGGGGCCCAACGGGCGTTTCAGCCATTTCGGGCCCAAGGGGCGCTACGCGATGGACATCGCCATGCCCGAAGGCACGCCGATCGTCGCGGCGCGCGAGGGCGTGGTGGTGAAGGTGGAGAACCGCCAGCATGGTCGCGGCAACAACCCGGCGGGCA
Source organism: Pseudomonas sp. FA-1 (assembly GCF_056856075.1). Taxonomy (NCBI): domain Bacteria; kingdom Pseudomonadati; phylum Pseudomonadota; class Gammaproteobacteria; order Pseudomonadales; family Pseudomonadaceae; genus Pseudomonas; species Pseudomonas sp. FA-1. The sequence continues at coordinate 652,446 of NZ_JBWXTH010000001.1, read as the reverse complement.
ACTTCGTCAGGATTCTGCATGCGGACGGCACCATGGGGGTGTACTTGCACCTGATGCGCGGGTCGGTGGTGGTCAGCGAAGGGCAGCGGGTGGCCCAGGGCGCGCTGCTGGCCAAGTCGGGAAATACCGGCAACAGCAGCGGGCCGCACCTGCATTTCGTGGTGCAGCGCAATGTGGGGCTGGCGCTGGAGTCGATTCCCTACCGATTCAACCGGCCGATTGGCGGGTTGCCGGATTTCACGGCAGGGAACCCGTGATTCGTATTGCCCGAGCCGATGCCCTGTAGGAGCGGGCTTGTCCCGCGATCAAGGGCGAAGCCCTTGCCATACAACCGCGGCGGCAGGACCGGCCCAATCGCGGGACAAGCCCGCTCCTACAGGGTTCAGTGGTGTACCTGGGACAGAGCGCTCAATCGAGCTTGAGCACCTTGGCCAGCACGATCTTCGGCCCCTTCATTTTCTTGATGATGATGCGCAAGCCTTCGACTTCCAGCACTTCCTCTTCCTCCGGCACGCGCTTGAGCGTTTCGTATACCAGCCCTGCCAGGGTTTCGGCCTCGATGTGGTCCAGGTCAACGCCCAGCAGGCGCTCGACCTTGAACAGCGGCGTATCGCCACGTACCAGCAGCTTGCCGGGCTGATAGGCGAGGATGCCGCGCTCGGTCTTGCGGTGTTCGTCCTGGATGTCGCCCACCAGCACTTCCAGCACGTCCTCCATGGTCAGGTAGCCGATCACCTTGCCGTCGGCCTCCTCGACCAGCACGAAGTGCGCGCCGCCCTTGCGGAACTGCTCCAGCAACTGGGCCAGCGGCATGTGCCGGGACACCCGCTCCAGGGGGCGTGCCAGCTCGTCGAGGTCGATGGTCGCGGGCAGGTGGTCGAGTTCGGCCAGCTCCAGCAGCAGGTCCTTGATGTGCAGCAGGCCGGTGAACTCCTCGCGCTCGGCGTCGTAGACCGGGTAGCGGCTGAACTTGTGGCGGCGCACTAGCGCCAGGATCTCCTTGAGCGGGGCATGGGCATCGATGCTGACCATGTCCTCGCGGGAGTTGGCCCAGTCGACCACTTCCAGCTCGCCCATCTCCACGGCCGAGGCCAGCACACGCATGCCCTGGTCGCTCGGGTCCTGGCCGCGGCTGGAGTGCAGGATCAGCTTGAGCTCTTCGCGGCTGTAGTGGTGCTCATGGTGTGGGCCGGGCTCGCCCTGGCCAGCGATGCGCAGGATGGTGTTGGCGCTGGCGTTGAGCAGGTAGATGGCCGGGTACATGAGCCAGTAGAACAGGTACAGCGGTACGGCCGTCCACAGCGACAGCAGTTCGGGCTTGCGGATCGCCCACGACTTGGGTGCCAGCTCGCCGACCACGATGTGCAGGTAGGAGATCACGAAGAAGGCGACGAAGAAGGAGATCGCCTTGACCAGCTCCGGCGTGTCGACGCCCACAGCGGCCAGCACCGGCTCGAGCAGGTGGGCGAAGGCCGGCTCGCCGACCCAGCCCAGGCCCAGGGACGCCAGGGTGATACCCAGCTGGCAGGCTGACAGATAGGCGTCCAATTGATTGTGGACCTTGCGCAGGATGCTGCCCCGCCAGCCATGCAGCTCGGCGATGGACTCGACGCGGGTAGCGCGCAGCTTGACCATGGCGAACTCGGCGGCCACGAAGAAGCCGTTGAGCAGCACCAGGAGGAAGGCGAAGAGAATCATGCCGAAATCGGCAAAGAGAGAGATGAAGCTGAAACCAGGGGAAGGGTCCATGATGGAGTTTTTACGGGGTCCGTCTTGGTAATGGTGAGAAAAAAAGTGCCAGCGATGGCTGGCACAGGGGATCCAATGTAGCGGCTGGAGCTGCAAAAGCAAAGGGTAGTGGTCTTGTTGGGGCTGCGAGGCAGCCCCTCTCAGTGCTTACCGTTGGCCAATTGCGCCGGCGCGAAATGACACGTGAAGGTACTGCCATGCCCCGGCACGCTGCTGATCTCAAGGCGTGCACGATGGCGCAGCAGCACGTGCTTGACGATGGCCAGGCCCAGCCCGGTGCCGCCGGTGTTGGAGGCGCGGCTGGAGTCGACCCGGTAGAAGCGTTCGGTCAGGCGCGGCAGGTGCTTGGCATCGATGCCGATCCCTGAGTCCTGCACGGACAGGTGGGCGCCTTGGTCGTCGGCCCACCAACGAACCCGGATGGTGCCTTCGTCCTGGGTGTACTTCACTGCGTTGAACACCAGGTTGGAAAAGGCACTGCGCAGTTCCGACTCGCTGCCCTTCAAACGCACCCCAGGCGCGGCGTCCAGCGTGATGCGCTGGTTGCGCGGGCCGGAGAGCGCCTGGGCATCGCTGGTGATCGATTGCAACAGGGCGTCGACCGCCACCGGCTGGTTGTCCGAGGGGTAATCGGTCGCCTCGAGCTTGGCCAGCAGCAACAGGTCGTTGAGCAGCGTCTGCATGCGCGAACCTTGCTGGCTCATCTGCTGCAATGCCCGGTTCCAGCGTGGGTTCACGTCCTCGACGTTGTCGAGCAAGGTCTCCAGGTAACCGGTGATCACCGTCAACGGCGTGCGCAATTCGTGGGAGACGTTGGCGACGAAGTCCTTGCGCATCTGTTCGAGCTGGTGGATACGGGTGACATCGCGTACCAGCATCAGGTGCTCGTTGTTGCCGTAGCGGGTGATGTGCAGTTGCACGCGCAGACGATCATTGATCGGCGACGGGATTTCCAGCGGCTCGAGGTAGTTCTCGGCCTCGAAGTATTCCTTGAAGCGCGGGTGGCGTACCAGGTTGGTGACCGGCTGGCCCCCGTCCTGCGGGGTCTTGAAGCCCAGCAAGGTCTCGGCGGCGCGGTTCCACCATTCCAGGTTGCCTTCGCTGTCGAGCATGATCACCGCGTCGCGCAGCGCCGCGGTGGACTCCTGGACGCGGTCGATCACTGCCTGCAGGCGGCCACGCACGCGCTGGTCGCGGCGCTGCAGGTGGTAGATGCTGTCGAACACTTCGCCCCACAGGCCGTAGCCGTCGGGCGGGGCTTCATCGGGCTGATGGTTGCGCAGCCAATCGTGCAGGCGCAGCAGTTGCTTGAGGGTCCAGCCCAGGTAGAGCGCAAGGCCGATGGCCAGGCTCCACCCGTAGTAGCCGCTGACCAGCCCGCCGACCAGGCAGACGGTGATCAGCAGCAGCATGTGGCGAATCAGGGTCGCGTGCCAGTTCTGGTTCAATTGACGGTCCTTGTACAGCGGCTTGCGGCGTGGCTTCGGGCTGGATCAGCTCTTGGTAGAGAAGCGGTAGCCGGTGCCCCGGACGGTTTGTACCAGATTTTCGTAGGCTTCACCCAATGCCTTGCGCAGGCGACGGATATGCACGTCGACCGTGCGTTCCTCGACATAGACGTTGCCGCCCCAGACCTGGTCGAGCAGTTGGCCGCGGGTATAGGCGCGTTCCTGGTGGGTCATGAAGAACTGCAGCAGGCGGTACTCGGTGGGGCCCATCTCGGCCGGCTTGCCGTCGATGGTGACGCGGTGGCTGATCGGGTCGAGCAGCAGGCCGCCGACTTCGATCGGCGCTTCGCTGTCGCTCGGGCCGGTGCGGCGCAGCACGGCCTTGAGCCGGGCCACCAGTTCGCGCGGCGAGAACGGCTTGGTGATGTAGTCGTCGGCGCCGACTTCAAGGCCTTGGATCTTGTTGTCCTCTTCACCTTTGGCGGTGAGCATGATGATCGGGATATCGCCGGTCAGCTCGTCTCGCTTGAGGCGCCGCGCCAGTTCGATGCCCGAGGTGCCGGGCAGCATCCAGTCGAGCAGGATCAGGTCCGGCTTGCGGTCGACAATGATGGCGTGGGCTTGCTGGGAGTTCTCCGCTTCCAGGCAGTCATAGCCGGCCATTTCCAATGCAACGGCGATCATCTCGCGAATGGGCGCTTCGTCGTCGACGATCAGAATGTTTCTGCCAACCATGCTTGATACCTCTCCCAGGAACTGTGTCTGGCCCGCATTAGATAACGGAATTATTGCAGCTGTGTGACAGGCCATTGGCGTTTATGGCGACATTCCATGACTGGACTAGGCTTGAAAGGGCCGCCGAGGCGGTGTTTCAGCTCCCACTCCCCCCGAAACGATGGTGATTCCAATGACACGATATACGCTGAGCTGGATGGCCCTTTTCGCTGCGCTGGCGCTACCGGGGGTGGCGTCTGCCCACCACGCGATGGAGAAGGATGGCATGTGGGTCGATCATGCCGGCATGACCCTCTACACATTCGACAAGGATGCCGACGGCAAGTCCATGTGCAACGGCGAATGCGCCAAGAACTGGCCGCCGCTGCTGGTCAAGCCCGACGACGAAGCCGCCAAGGACAAATGGACCCAGGTCACCCGTGACGACGGGGCCAAGCAGTGGGCCTATGACGGCAAGCCGCTGTACACCTTCATCAAGGACAAGAAGGCCGGGGACAAGACCGGCGATGGCGTGAAGGACGTCTGGCATATCGCCAAGCCTTGAGGCTGCGCCCAATTGCCGGCGAGCCGGCTCCCACATGTTGTTGGCACTGAGCCCTGGTGGGGGCCGGCGATTGGGCTGCAAGGCAGCCCCCTGAGCCCCTTCAGCGCAACGCGTAATCCAGCACCACGCCGATGAAGATCAGCATCCCCGCCCAGTGATTGTGCAGGAACGCCTTGAAGCACGACTCCCGGTCCAGCCTGCGCGTCGACCAGTACTCCCAGGCAAAGCACGCCGCAGCCGTCAGCAAGCCCAGGTGGAACCAGCCGCCCATGTCGAAATGGCTGCCGGCGAGCAGCAGGCACCCCAGCGAGAGCATCTGCAGTGTCAGGATGATCGTCCGGTCGGCCTCGCCGAACAGGATCGCCGTGGACTTCACGCCGATCTTCAGGTCATCGTCGCGGTCGACCATGGCGTAGTAGGTGTCGTAGCCCACGGTCCACAGCAGGTTGGCGATGTACAGCAGCCAGGCGCTGGCCGGCAGCTCGCCACCTGCGGCGGTGAAGGCCATGGGGATGCCCCAGGAATAAGCAGCGCCCAGCACCACCTGGGGGTAATAGGTGTAGCGCTTCATGAACGGGTAGCAGAATGCCAGGGCTACTGCACCGAACGACAACCACACGGTCCTTGCATTGGTGCACAGCACCAGCAGGAAGCTCACGCCGACCAGGATGGCGAACAGCATCAGCGCTTCGCGGGGCTTCACCCGGCCACTGGCCAGCGGTCGGTCAGCCGTACGCTTGACGTGGCCGTCCACCTTGCGGTCGGCGAAGTCATTGATGCAGCAACCGGCTGCGCGCATCAGCACCACGCCCAGGCCGAAGATCAGTACGTTGGCCAGGGTCGGCGAGCCGTTGCCGGCGATCCATACCGCCGACAAGGTCGGCCACAGCAGCAGGTAGATGCCGATCGGGCGGTCCATGCGGCTGAGCTGGATGAAGTCCCAGGCCCGAGGGTGCAGGCGGTTGAACGACTTGAGCAAGTGCAGGTACATCAGCGGTTTTCCTCCTTGGCCACGCGCCACAGCTCTGGCAGGAACACCTCGGCCACCAGGACGTCGAGGTTGTCACGTTCGAAGCGCGAGCGCCGCCCCCACAAATCGTCATGGACCACGTCGAGCGGCAACCAACCCCGTGGATAGCGGCAAACCTCGATAGGATGACGAATGAACGCCTGGTCGCAGAACAGCAGTTCGCCCAACGAGCGGCTGCCCAGCGTCTCCAGGTCCAGGCCGCCCCGTTCCAGGGCGCTACGGCTGGCCACGCTGCGGGCGAATACCCATGGTTGGCCATGCCCGCGCAGGTACACCTCGCGCACCCAACCTTCGGCACCTGGCGCGAGGCCCAGCGCTTGGCATTCATCATCACGCAGCGGTTGCCAGCCTTCGAACAGCGGGTCGACGGCGAAATGGCTTTGGGACAGATGGATCAGCCGGCGGGTCAGGGAGCCTTCATCGAACAGCCAGCCGAGGGTCGGCTGGTCGACATCGGTTGCCAGCTGTGAATACGGCAGCCACGCGACAGCGGCTGCTTGCGGGGATTCGTACGACACGTCGATATGCTTGTTACAGCCAGAGAGGCCGCGAGCTTAGCATGATTGCCCCGACTGCTTGCATAATGGCGGCCGCCCCTACAGGCAGTCAGCCCATTAAAGACGAGGAAAACCAACCCCATGAAAAAGTGGCAATGTATTGTCTGCGGCCTGATCTACGACGAAGCCGAGGGCTGGCCGGACGACGGCATCGCCCCAGGCACCCGTTGGGAAGACGTGCCGGAAGACTGGCTGTGCCCCGACTGCGGTGTCGGCAAGAGCGACTTCGAAATGATCGCCATCGGCTGATCGCAACCCATTCAACGAGAGGAAGCACGACATGACGTCCCCTGTGGTGATCATTGGTACCGGCCTGGCCGGTTACAACCTGGCCCGCGAGTTTCGCAAGCTCGACGACCAGACGCCGCTGCTGCTGATCACCGCCGACGACGGTCGTTCCTACTCCAAGCCCATGCTCTCCACGGGCTTTGCCAAGCACAAGGATGCCGACGGCCTGTGCATGGCCGAGCCGGGCGCCATGGCCGAGCAGCTCAAGGCCGAGATCCGCACGCACACCCGCATCAGCGGCATCGACCCGGGGCACAAGCGCCTGTGGATTGGCGAGGAAGCGGTCGAGTACCGTGACCTGGTGCTCGCCTGGGGTGCACAGACGGTGCAGGTGCCGATCGAAGGCGATGGCGGCGACCTGGTGTTTCCCATCAATGACCTGGAAGACTACGCGCGCTTTCGTGCCGCAGCGGCAGGCAAGCGCCGTGTGCTGATCCTCGGGGCCGGCCTGATCGGTTGCGAATTCGCCAACGACATGAGCCTGGGCGGCTACGAAATCGATGTGGTCGCGCCTTGCGAACAGGTGATGCCGACCCTGCTGCATCCCGCCGCGGCCAGCGCTGTGCAGGCCGGCCTGGAAGGCCTGGGCGTGCGCTTCCACCTGGGGCCCGTATTGACCCGGCTGCAACATGCTGACGACGGCCTCGAGGCGCATCTGTCCGATGGCAGCGTGATCGCCTGCGACCTGGTGGTGTCGGCCATCGGCCTGCGTCCACGCACCGACCTGGCTGCCGCTGCTGGCCTGCAGGTCAATCGTGGCGTGGTGGTGGATCGCCAGTTGCGTACCTCCCACGGCAATATCTTCGCCCTGGGTGACTGCGCCGAGGTCGATGGGGTCAACCTGCTGTATGTCATGCCGCTGATGACCTGCGCGCGTGCCCTGGCTCAAACCCTGGTCGGCAACCCCACCGCCGTGGCCTACGGGCCCATGCCGGTCACGGTCAAGACCCCGGCCTGCCCGCTGGTGGTTTCGCCGCCACCGCCGGGCCATGAAGGTGTCTGGCAGGTGGAGGGGCAGGGCGCCGACCTCAAGGTGCTCTGCCATGCGGGCGACGGGAAACTGCTGGGTTACGCGTTGACCGGCACGGCGGTGATGGAGAAGCTGGCGCTGAATCGGCAGTTGCCACCCTTGATGGCATAAATAGCGGGTGCTCTGTCGGGTATGGCCTGTCCTTGGCGCGACAATGGCCGCCCTGGCACTGGCGCGCCTTCGGTGGGCGTGCCATCCTCACTTCCGTCTGCCGCAGATTAGAGCCTGCGGTGCCTTTGAACGCTGCTTCACACGGCAGCACGGCAATAACAACAAGAAATCCCGTCCAAGAGGCTTCACTATGCGTAAACCAGAACTCGCCGCTGTTATCGCCGAAAAGGCCGATCTGACCAAGGAAAAGGCCAACCAGGTCTTGAATGCCATCCTCGACAGCATCACCGGTGCGCTGGACAAGGACACCGTCACCCTGGTCGGTTTCGGTACCTTTGAAAAACGTCATCGTGGTGCTCGCACCGGCAAGAACCCGCAGACCGGCCAGCCGGTCAAGATCAAGGCCAGCAATACCGTCGCTTTCAAGCCTGGCAAGAACCTGCGCGACAGCGTCAACCAACCTGCCAAGCCAGCAAAGAAAGGCAAGTGATCGGTTTTCGATAATCACGTTATCCGAACGGGCGCCCTGGGCGCCCGTTGTGCATTCTGGGAAACGGAAAAGCCCGAAACAGCAGAGTTGCATTCCACGTCCGATAAAAGGATAAACTGCGCGGCTCAGTCACTTTTTAGTCGAGGCGTGTAGATGAAGTTTCGCTTCCTGCTCTGGGCCATGGGGCTGCTGATGGCTCGGGCCAGCCGCAACAACCCGGCGTTTCAGCAACAATTGCGGGACAAGGACCTGGTCTTCCAGATGCAGACCCTCGACGGCAAGGTGGGCCGGCACTTCATCGTCAGTGGCGAGCGCATCAGCAGCAAGGGCGGCCTCCATCCCCAGCCGGCCTTCGCCATCGCCTTCAAGGACGCGGCCTACGGCTTCAACACTCTGCAGGCTGGCAACAAGCAGCTGGCCTTCATGCAAGGGATCCAGGACAAGAGCATCCAGATCAAGGGCAACCCGGCACTGGTCATCTGGTTCCAGGGCCTGATGAAATACCTGAAGCCGAAGAAAAAAGGCCGATAGGGCGCCTGCTCGGGCCCAATCTGCCGGCAAGCCGGCTCCCACAGGTAGGCGGCGTCTCTGAAAACAGCGCAGGGCAGGTGGGAGCCGGCTTGCCGGCGATGGGGCGCAGCAGGCGATACAGGTCTACCCGCGCGGCTCAATGCGGCGCGTGGAACTGCGAAGCCAGCTCGCGCAGCAGCGTCTCGGCCTCCAGCACCTTGGTCACTGCATCCTCCGCTTTCTCCCGGGTCAGGCTCAGGCGTTCGAGCAAGGCGTCCGGAATCTCTTCCTGGGGCCCGGTGCCGATGCCACGGGCACGTAACAGGCGTACCGCCAGGCATACCAAGTTGGGGAAGGCTGCATATTCGCCGTCATAGCTCGGGTCGTGCTGGAAGCGCAGCGCGGCGGAGAGCTCTTCCGGCATGTCCCACAGCTTCATCAACCAGGCGCCGATCTGTTCACGACTGATGCCCAGCAGGTGTTGTTCCACGAAGGTGTGGCACAGGTGTGGGTTGACCTCGAGGTGGCGGCAGATCAGTGAAAAGTGCGGCGGGAAGACGTGGGCCAGCAACAGGTAGCCGAAGTTGTGCAGCAGGCCAGCCAGGTAGGTCAGGCCTGCCTCGGGGCGCTCGGCACGGGGCATGGCGCGGGTCAGGCCTTCGATCACCGCGGCGGTGTAGATCGACTGTTGCCAGTACGGCGTGGCTTCCTGCGGGTGGTCCTTGGGCAGGCTCAAGGTCTTGCCCAGCGCCAGGCCCAGGGCCAGGTTGATCACCAGGTCGAAGCCCAGCACACGGACGATGGCGTCTTCCACCGAGCGGATCTTGCCGGGAGACGCGTAGTAGGGCGATGCCGCCCAGCTGACCACCTGGGCCGCCAGGGCCGGGTCGGTTTCCACCACACCGGTGATGTCGTCGATGCTGGCATTGGGGTCGACGCGCAGTTTGATGATCTTCTGCGCCGTGTCGGCCAGCGGCGGGATCTCGATGGTCTGTTCCAGGCGTTGCTGGATACGGCGAGCGGTAAAGGCCTGGACGGCGCGGCTGATTTCCTTGGAGTCGTCGTCGGGGCGGTCCAAATTCGGGCGAATGGCCTCGATCTGTTCCCCGAAATGGCCGGCGCTTGCCTTGGCCAGCATGCGCTTGAAGTCTTCACGTGGGATCTCAAGCAGCAGGCCGCGCTCGCCGGACTGGATCAGCAGGTTGTCGGCCTGCAGCAGGCTGGCTTCGTAGAGGCACGGGTAGCTGGTCAGGGCCGGGATCCCGGGCAGGGTCTTGAGGGCGTGTTTGTCGAGCATATGCTTGAGGCGCGCCACCGGCACGGCTACCAGCTTGCGCCCGGTCAGCTCGGTCAGGCGGTTGAGGTCCAGCAGTTGGTCCTGCGGGAACAGCACCATCAGGGCGCCGACCTCGTCGTCTAGGAGAATCGCCTGGACACGTGCGCTGGCCGGCAGTTGCGTATGCTCGGGTACTTCGCGGTAGGGCACGCCAAGCTTGTCGAGCAGCAGCCGGATGACAGACGGTGCGTGTGGGGTTGCGGTGTCCAGGGCAACTTCAGTCATGGTCTGTGTCCACGGTTTTCTTTAAACGCGAAGTATAACCAGCCTGGGCCGGGGCTGGATCCATTCTGTTTCAGAACGAATAGGGTTCCCCTTGTGGGAGCGGGCTTGTCCCGCGATTGCGATGTTGGCTCACTGCCGCAATCGCGGGGCAAGCCCGCTCCTACAGGAAGGCGGACAACATCAGAACGAGCCGGCTTGCCGTCAAACCTGCCCGTACTGCTGGCCATGGCGCAACCAGCGGTCGAGCAGCGGGCTGACGTGGTCCGGCCAGCGTGCCAGCAGCGCCTGGGCGGCATCGCGCACTGCCGGGAGCAGGTCGGCGTCGCGCATCAGGTCGGCCACCTTGAACTGGAGCAGGCCGGTCTGGCGGGTTCCCAGCATTTCCCCGGGCCCGCGTAACTCCAGGTCTTTTTCGGCAATCACGAATCCGTCGTTGGTTTCGCGCATGATGCCCAGCCGTTCGCGGCCGATCTGCGACAAAGGCGGATGGTAGAGCAGCACGCAATGGCTGACGGCGCTGCCCCGACCCACACGGCCGCGCAACTGGTGCAACTGGGCCAGACCCAGGCGCTCGGGGTTCTCGATGATCATCAGGCTGGCGTTGGGCACGTCCACCCCCACCTCGATGACCGTGGTGGCGACCAGCAGCTGGAGGTTGCCGGCCTTGAATTCAGCCATCACTGCGGCTTTCTCGGCCGGTTTCATGCGCCCGTGGATCAGGCCCACGCGCAGCTCGCCCAGCGCGCTGCCGAGCTCCTCGAAGGTGCTTTCGGCCGCCTGGCAGGTCAGCTCCTCGGACTCCTCGATCAAGGTACACACCCAGTACGCCTGGCGCCCTTCGGCGCAGGCGGCGCGTACCCGCTCGACCACCTCGAAGCGGCGGCTGTCGGCCACCAGCACGGTATTGACCGGGGTACGGCCAGGCGGCAGCTCGTCGAGCACCGAGGTGTCCAGGTCGGCGTAGGCACTCATGGCCAACGTGCGCGGGATCGGCGTGGCGGTCATGATCAACTGGTGTGGGCACAGCTGGCCGGCCACGCCTTTCTGGCGCAGGGCCAGGCGCTGCTGGACGCCGAAACGGTGCTGTTCGTCGATGATCGCCAGGGCCAGGTGGCGGAACTTCACTTCCTCCTGGAACAGGGCATGGGTGCCCACTACCATCGGCACGCCGCTGGCGATCTGCTCCAGGGCGCTGGCGCGGGCCTTGCCCTTGAGCTTGCCGGCCAGCCAGGCCACTTCGATGCCCAGGGGCTCGAGCCAGCGCTTGAAGGTCAGGTAATGCTGTTCGGCGAGGATCTCCGTGGGCGCCATGAGCGCCACCTGGTAGCCGGCCTCCAGGGCCTGGAGCGCGGCGAGGGCGGCGACGACCGTCTTGCCAGCCCCGACATCGCCCTGGACCAGGCGCATCATCGGCTCAGGCTGACTGAGGTCGTAGGCGATCTCGTTGGCGACCCGTTGCTGGGCGCCGGTGGGGTTGAACCCCAGGTTGGCCAGGTACTGAGCCGGCAGGCGACTGGCCTTGGGCAAGACCGGGGCGCGCAGGGTGCGCAGGCTTTCACGCAGGCGTTGCTGAGAAAGCTGGTGGGTCAGCAGCTCTTCGAACGCCAGGCGGTGCTGGGCCCAGTGCTGACCCTCGGCGAGCTCCTCCAGGTCGGCGTCGGCCGGAGGGTTGTGCAGGTAGCGGATGGCATCGTCCAGCGGCGCCAATTGGTAGTCCCGGGCCAGTTCCGCAGGCAGCCAGTCGGGCAGGCTGCGCGGACCGAGCATGGCCAGGCTCTGCTGGCAGAGCAGACGCAGGCGTTGCTGGGTCAGGCCTTCGGTGGTGGGGTAGATCGGCGTCAGGGTCTGCTCCACCGGTGGTGCCGGTTCGCTGCCATTGAGCGCGCGGTATTCCGGGTGGTAGATCTCCAGCCCCGAGGCACCGGGGCGGGCCTCGCCGTAGCAGCGCAGGTGGGTGCCGCGCTTGAGGCCTTCCTTCTGGGCATTGCTGAAATGGTAGAAACGCAGGCTCAGCACGCCGGTGCCGTCACCCAGCCGCACCACCAGGCTGCGGCGCTTGCCCATGGTCACGTCGGCACCGCTGACCACGCCCTCGATCACCGCGTCCTGGCCCGGGCGCAAGGCACCGATGGGCACTACGCGGGTACGGTCCTGGTAGCGCAGGGGCAGGTGGAACAGCAGGTCCTGCAGGTTCTCCAGGCCAACCTTGGCCAGTTTCTCGGCCATGGCATCGCCCACGCCCTTGAGGGCGGTGACCGGGACGTTCGACAGCTCGGTCATGGGCTCAGGCCGATTTGTCCGCGGGCGGCTTGGCGACCGAGCAGAGGCGGATCGAGTCGGCGAGGATCTCGATGGCCTTCGGCCTCGGGAAGCTGGCGCGCCAGGCGATGGCCACGGTGCGGAACGGCGAGGGCGGCGTCAGTGGGCGCACTTCGATCACACCAGGGGCGTAATGGTGGCTATGGACAGCCGATAGCGGCAGGATCGACACACCCAGGCCCGAGGCGACCATGTGGCGGATGGTTTCCAGCGAACTGGACTCGACCGTGGTGTGCTTGGAGCCTTCGCCGCCCTTATTGATGGTTGGGCAGGCCTCGAGCACCTGGTCGCGGAAACAGTGGCCTTCGCCTAGCAGCAGCAGGCTCTTGTCGTTGAGCATGGCCGTGTCGATGGTCTTCTTGGCGGTCCAGGGGTGGTCGGCTGGCATCAGCGCGTAGAAGGGCTCGTCGTACAGTGGCAGGGTCAGCACGTCGGCCTCGTTGAACGGCAGGGCGATGATCACTGCATCCAGTTCGCCGTTGCGCAGTTTCTCGCGCAGTACGTGGGTGAAATTTTCCTCGATGTACAGCGGCATCTGCGGGGCGACCCGGTGCAGCTGGGGAATGAGGTGGGGGAACAGATAGGGGCCGACGGTATAGATGGCCCCGACCTTCAGCGGCGCGGTCAGCTGGTTCTTGCCGGCCTGGGCCAGCTCACGGATGCCCTGGGCCTGTTCCAGCACCTTCTGGGCCTGGGCGACGATGCTTTCGCCGACCGGGGTCAGGCGCACCGCGCTCTTGCTGCGTTCGAAGATCAGTACACCGAGCTCGTCCTCGAGCTTCTTCACCCCGACCGACAGGGTCGGCTGGCTGACATGGCAACGCTCGGCGGCGTGGCCGAAATGCTGCTCCTGGGCGAGTGTGACGATGTAGCGTAATTCTGTGAGGGTCATAACGTGCGTCCATGAAGTTGCGGCCCCAGCATAGCGGCTGCAATCGATAGACGCACGTTATCAGACTTGCCGTTTTGTGACAGAAGCAAACGCCTCAGCGGCGGTCCAGCGAGTAGACGAACGGCGCTACCACCTCGATCTGGCCATTGTTCAGCAGCTCCTTCGGCGGCTTGGGTACAGGCTGCGCCCGGCGGATCATCTCCAGGGTCGCCCGGTCCAGCGCCGCGCTGCCCGAACCACCGGCGAGGGCGAACGACAGTACCTTGCCATCGGCATCGACCACGAAACGCAGCCGGTTGATGCCTTGCAGGCCGCGACGGCGTGCGTCTTCCGGGTAGCGCTTGTACTTGGCCAGGTGGCGCAGCAGGTCGCTCTGCCAGGTCGGCAAGGCTTTGCTGTTGGCCGCGACGCTCGGTGCCGGTGCTGCCGACTTCTGCGGTGGCGTGTTGCTTGGCGGCGTATCGACGACTTCTTCCTTGGCCGGCGGCAGGTCCTTCGGCGGCTCAGGCTTCTTCTCGGGCTTGGGCGGCTGCGGCTTGGCCTTCGGCTTGGGCGGCTTGGGAACGGCGATCTTCGGCTTGGGCGCTTCCACCAGCTTGGGCAGCGGTGGCTCTTCGACCGGGGCCGGAGGCTTCGGCGCAGCCTTGGGCGGTGGCGGTGGGGCTGGCGCAGGAAGTGGCGCCAGCTCGACCATCATGGCTGCCGGCGGCAACTCGATGGCCTGGGGTACCGACCAGTTCAGCATCAGCAGTACCGCCAGGGCGTGCACGCCCAGCACGATCGCCAGGCTGACGCCGTAGCGCGCCAGGTTGGACCGTGTGTTCGTCATTGCTTGGCTGCCGTTTCGAGGCCGACCAGGCCGACCTTGAGGTAGCCGGCCGCGCGCATGGTGTTCATCACATCCATCAGGTCGCCGTAGTCAACACCCTTGTCGGCCTGGAAGAAGATGGTGGTTTCCTTGTCGCCCTTGGTCTTGGCGTCGAGCATCGCACCCAGCTGGTCACGCTGGGCCACCTCGTCATCGCCGACGAACAGCTTCTTGTCGGTCTTGACGCTGACGAACACCGGCTTCTCGGGCCTTGGTGCCGGCTTGGCGCTGGAGGCAGGCAGGTCGACCTTGATATCGACAGTGGCCAGTGGTGCCGCGACCATGAAGATGATCAGCAGCACCAGCATCACGTCGATGAAGGGTGTGACGTTGATTTCGTGGTTTTCGGCGAGGTCGTCGCCACCTTCGTTGAGATGCAGGCCCATGGCTTACCCCACTTTGACCACGTGCGGGGCGACGCGCTCGCTGCCCTGGTGGTCCAGGTCGCGGCTGACCAGCAGCAGGACCTGCGCCGAAGCGTCGGAGACCTGGGCCTTGTAGCCGGCGATGGAGCGGGCGAAGACGTTGTAGATGACCACGGCAGGAATCGCCGCGACCAAGCCCAGGGCAGTGGCCAGCAGGGCTTCGGCGATGCCGGGGGCGACCACGGCCAGGTTGGTGGTCTGGGTCTTGGCGATGCCGATGAAGCTGTTCATGATGCCCCACACGGTGCCGAACAGGCCCACGAAGGGTGCGGTGGAGCCGATGGTGGCAAGCATGCCGGTGCCGCTGCTCATGCTACGGCCGCTGGCGGCGACCAGACGCTCCAGGCGGAAGCTCACGCGTTCCTTGATGCCTTCCTTTTCGCGAGCATTGGCCGACAGGCGCATTTCATCCAGGGCATCATGGACCAGGGTGTGGGCCAGGGTGCCTGGCTTGTTGGCGGCGTCGCTGGCTTCCTTGAGGCTGGCGGCCTTCTTCAGGAGTGCGATTTCACCGCGCAGGCGACGCTTGGCGCCCATCAGCTCGAAGCCCTTGGCGATCCAGATGGTCCAGGTGATCAGCGAGGCGATGGCCAGGCCGATCATCACGGCTTTGACGACCACGTCGGCGTTCTTGTACATGCCCCATGGAGACAGGTCGTGGGCCATGCCCAGGGAGGTGTCCTCGACCAGGGACTGGACGTTCTCGTCGCCTGCAGCTTGGGCGCCGGCCGGTGCGGCAGCGGCGTTGGCGGCGTCGGCTGGCGCCTTGGCATCGGCTGCCGGCGCCTGCATGGGAGCCGCAGGGGCTGCGGCGGCTGCCGGGGCGTTGGTGGCGGGTGCGACAGGCTCATCGGCCATGGCGGTCGGGGCCAGCACCAGGCTGAGCGTCAGCGCGGCGATGGCGCGCCAGGCGCGCGACGTGGTTGGCGAAGCGGAGGGTTGAGTACGTGTCATGCTGGCCGGACCTGATGAAGAAAAAGATTGATGTTCCCCACGGCCTCGAGACAGGCCGAGAACAGACAGGGCGCCATTATTGCAAGTAATTCTTGTTAGCAGAAGTAATAAAGTTGCCTTTTTTAACCAACGTCTAGCCGCCCATCGATTAATCCGGCTAGCCTGAACCTTTGGCCTTGGGAGTTTGGAGATGTCGGAACCATCCGTGTTGATCGTAGGCTGTGGCGATGTAGGTGGCCGTCTGGCGCGACAACTGCTTGCCCAGGGTTGGCAGGTCAGCGGCTTGCGGCGTTCTGTCGAGCACCTTCCGGCTGGCGTATGGCCGATCGCCGCCGACCTGGCCGAGCCGACGATTCCAGCGGCCTGGCCGGCACGGTCGCCGGACTACCTGGTGTATTGCGTGGCGGCCAGCCAGCACGACGAGGCGGGCTACCGACAGGCCTATGTCGAGGGGTTGCGCCATGTGCTGGGTTGGTTGGCGGAGCGTGGACAGCGGCCGCGACGAGTGCTGTTCGTGTCCAGCAGCAGCGTGTATGGCCAGGCCGATGGCGAATGGATCGACGAGCGCGCGGTCACTGAGCCCCAGGGCTATTCGGGGCGGGTAATGCTGGAGGCGGAGCAATTGGCACTGCACAGTGGGCTGCCGGCCTCCATCGTGCGCCTGACCGGCATCTATGGCCCGGGGCGCGAATGGTTGCTCAGTCAGGTACGCCAAGGTTACCGCGTGGCCGAGGAGCCACCACTGTACGGTAATCGCATCCATGCCGAGGATGCCGCAGGGTTGATCGCGTTCCTGCTGCAGGCCGATGCGCAGGGTGTGGCGCTGGATGACTGCTATATCGGCGTGGACGACGACCCGGCGCCGCTGGCCGATGTGGTGGCCTGGTTGCGCCAGTACATGGGGGTCACCGAGTGGTCGGACGAGCAGCGGGTGCGCCGCACCGGCAGCAAGCGGTGCAGCAATGCGCGGGCCAGGGCGTTGGGCTGGATGCCGCAGTACCCGAGCTACAAGGACGGCTATGCGGCCATCCTGAAGGGGTAGGCTTCAGTGCCCAATCGCCGGCAAGCCGGCTCCCACAGAGGTGATGCCTGCCGCACCTGTGGGAGCCGGCTTGCCGGCGATTGGGTCATCGAAACCGATAAAGGTCAGTCGCGCTCCAGCACCCATTGCCGAGCACCTGGCGCCAGTTGCGGCTTCTCGTCAGGTTGCGCGCGGTTGACGGCCTGGAGGATCTCCAGCGTGTCGTCATCGCGCTTGAAAATCCAGGGTGCCCCGCGCCGGTCGCGCTCCAGCCACAGGCTGTCGTTGTCGCCGCCCATGTCGGCGCAATCGCCGGCCAGGCACAGGGCGTAGCGGTCGAGGTTGGGCAGGCCGGTCACCCTGCCGTTCTCGGCAAAGCGCACCACCGCCCCCTTGCCGGGGCCTTCAATGATCTTCCAGTCGCCGCCCAGGTAAGCCTTGTACAGAGCCTTTTCAAAACTGCCGCCCAGCGGGGCGTTGGCGGGTGCGGCCTTGACCCGTACGAACGTTTGCTTTTCGCCGGCCTGCGAGGTGGTGCGCAGGGTATCGCCGTCCAGGTTCAATTGCTCGGTCTGACCGCCAGAGAAGCTGGCTTGCCATTGGTCTTCCTTGGCACTGAGGTAGCCGTCGACCGCCTCGAAGCCATTGCTGTAGCTGGCCTGCTGGTTGGCGACGTCGATCTTCCATTCGAGTACCGGCCCGTGCTCGCTCAGGGCCTGGTGCAGGCTGCCGCCATCGGCGGCATCGATGGCGTCCTGATTGATCCAGGTGCCGTTGTAGTCTTCGGGCTTGTGGCTGGCACAGCCGCCCAGAAGCAGGGCTGCCAGTGCAAGGGAAAGGGCGTGGCGCATGGTGCTGGAACCTTGGGGAAGGGAAGGTGACGGGCGGGCAGCCCGTCACCACGGGCATCACTCGATGACCAGGATCGCGTCCATCTCGACCTGCGAGCCTTTCGGCAGCGCGGCAACGCCGATGGCGGCACGGGCCGGGTAGGGCTGTTCGAAGTAACGGCCCATGATCTCGTTGACCTTGGCGAAGTGGCTCAGGTCGGTGAGGAAGATGTTCAGCTTGACGATGTCCTTGAACGAACCACCGGCAGCCTCGGCCACGGCCTTGAGGTTTTCGAAGACCTGGACGGTCTGGGCTTCGAAGCCTTCGACCAGTTCCATGGTCTTCGGATCCAGCGGGATCTGGCCGGACATGTACACGGTGTTGCCGGCCTTGATCGCCTGGGAGTAGGTGCCGATAGCGGCTGGGGCCTTGTCGCTGTTGATGACGGTCTTGGTCATGATGACTCCTTGGTTGACGGACTACGTACGCATGCGGGTGATGCGGACCACGCCGGTCAGGGTACGCAACTTCTTGATCACGCGGGCCAGGTGCACGCGGTCGCGCACGCTGACCACCAGTTGGACCACGCTGATACGGCCGTCGCGTTCGTCCATGCTGATTTTTTCGATATTGCCGTCGGCGGCGTTGACGCTGCTGGCCAGCAGCGCGATCAGGCCACGCTGGTGCTCCAGCTCGACGCGCAGCTCGACATTGAATTCGCCGGTGATGTCCTTGGCCCAGGAGAGCTGCACGCACTTCTCCGGGTTGTGGCGGATTTCACTGATGTTACGGCAGTTTTCCAGGTGCACGACCATGCCCTTGCCTGCCGAGAGGTGGCCGACGATCGGGTCGCCTGGGATCGGCGTGCAGCACTTGGCGTAGCTGAGCACCAGGCCTTCGGTACCACGGATGGCCAGCGGGCCCTCGGGGGCCGGCAATTGTTCGCCCTCGGCGGACAACAGGCGGCGGGCGACCACATAGGCCATGCGGTTGCCCAGGCCGATGTCTTCGAGCAGGTCTTCGATCAGCTCCAGGCGGTACTCGGCGAGGATGGCCTGGATGCGCTCCGGGGGGATTTGCTCCAGGCTGCTGTCGAAGCCGGTGAGCACCTTGTTCAGCAGGCGCTCGCCCAGGCTGATGGATTCGGAGCGGCGTTGCTGCTTGAGGGCGTGGCGAATGTGCGTGCGTGCCTTGCCGGTGACCACGAAGTTGAGCCAGGCCGGGTTCGGCCGTGCGCCCGGGGCACTGACGATCTCCACGGTCGAGCCGCTCTGCAGCGGCTCGGACAGAGGCGCCAGGCGGCGGTTGATACGGCAGGCGATGCAGCTGTTGCCCACATCAGTATGCACCGCGTAGGCGAAGTCGACGGCGGTGGAGCCTTTGGGCAGCTCCATGATCCGGCCTTTGGGCGTGAAGACGTAGACCTCGTCCGGGAACAGGTCGATCTTCACGCTTTCGATGAACTCCAGGGAGTTGCCGGCGCGTTGCTGCAGCTCGAGGATACCCTTGACCCACTGGCGGGCGCGGGCGTGGTTGCCCTTGGGCTGCTCGTCCTCGTTGGACTTGTACAGCCAATGGGCGGCGATGCCATTGTTGGCCATCTCTTCCATTTCGCGGGTGCGAATCTGGATCTCGATGGGCACGCCATGCATGCCGAACAGCGTGGTGTGCAGCGACTGGTAGCCGTTGGCCTTGGGAATCGCGATGTAGTCCTTGAAGCGACCAGGCAATGGCTTGTACAAGTTGTGCACGGCGCCAAGCACGCGGTAGCAGGTGTCGACCTTGTCGACGATGATGCGGAAGGCGTACACGTCCATGATCTCGTTGAAGGCGCGGCGCTTGCCGCGCATCTTCTTGTAGATGCCATAGAGGTGTTTCTGCCGACCGCTGACCTCACCCTCGATGCCGTCTGCCGCCAGGCAGTTGGCCAGGGAATGCTCGATCTTGGCGACGATTTCCTTGCGGTTGCCACGGGCGCTCTTGACTGCGCGGTGGATCAGCGAGGAGCGCATCGGGTGCATGGCCTTGAAGCCGAGGTCCTCGAACTCCACGCGCACGTTGTGCATGCCCAGGCGGTTGGCGATGGGGGCGTAGATCTCGAGGGTTTCCTTGGCGATGCGTCGGCGTTTTTCGCCCGAAAGCACTTCCAGGGTGCGCATGTTGTGCAAGCGGTCGGCCAGCTTGACCAGGATCACGCGGATGTCGCGGGCCATGGCCATGGCCATCTTCTGGAAGTTCTCGGCCTGGGCCTCGGCCTTGGTCTCGAAGTTCATCTGGGTCAGCTTGCTGACCCCGTCGACCAGCTCGGCGACCGTCTCGCCGAACTGCTGGCAGAGGGCTTCCTTGGCGATGCCGGTGTCTTCGATCACATCGTGCAGCATGGCGGCCATCAGGCTCTGATGGTCCATGTGCATGTCGGCCAGGATACTGGCCACGGCCAGCGGGTGGGTCACGTAGGGCTCGCCGCTGCGGCGGCGTTGGCCATCGTGCGCCTGTTCGGCGTAGAAGTAGGCCCGGCGGACCAGGTTGACCTGGTCGGGGCCGAGATAGGTCGACAGCCGTTCGGCGAGGGCTTCTATACCCGGCATGGGGTCACCTCCTGCCGAGGAAGAATGCCTTGTGCCGCGCGACGTCGACCGGGCATGAATCAGACAGCCTCGTTGTTTTCGTCCTCGAACGCGGCGAAGACCGGATCTTCGGTGACGATCTCTTCGGCGGCGATGAACTCAGGGGTGACGATACCTTCGGCGATTTCGCGCAGGGCGACGACGGTCGGCTTGTCGTTTTCCCATGCTACCCGCGGCTCTTTGCCGCCGGTGGCCAGTTGACGGGCGCGCTTGGTCGAGAGCATGACCAGCTCAAAGCGGTTATCCACGTGTTCCAGGCAGTCTTCAACAGTTACGCGGGCCATGGTCTTCCTCAGTAGCAAATGCGGTAGGCGTGCAGCCCAGATTGGGCAGGCGGACTCGATAGTTTAAAAAATCACCAGCCAATAGGGAAGGGTTGTTTTGTCGAGTGGTCACCTTCAAGCCCTGTGTTGCCTTCATTCGCGGCTGAAGCCCACACAGGGGCAGCATTGTCCTCAGGCTCATCACTGCACCCAGTGGGAGCGGCTTCAGCCGCGAAAGGGCCGGAACAGACACCCTCGATACCTGAGCCCGACGATAACCTCAGAGCATCGCGTCACGCAATCGTGGGGTCAGCTCCTCGAACAGCGTCTGCACCGAGCGTAGCGCCCGGCAATCCGGGCGGGTCAGCAGCCACAGCTGGGTATCGCAGCCCGGCAGGGGGCCGCTCAAGGCCTCGACTTCCGGCAGGGCGTCGACCATGTAGTCGGGCAGCGCCGCCACGCCCAGGCCGGTGCTCACCAGTTGGGCGATGGTCGACATGCTGCTGCACTGGTAGCGCGGGTTAAGCCCCGGATATTGCTGGTTGCGCCAGACCACCGTGGGGTGATCCTGCATGGAGTCGTCCGGGGCGATCCACGGCACGTTGTTGTGCGACTCGGCCAGGCGTTCGCGCCACTGCGGCTGGCCGCAGACCACATAGGACGTGGAGCCCAGGCAGCGGCCGACCAGGTGTTCCGGCGGCGTGTTGGTCAGGCGCAGGGCGATGTCGGCATCGCGCCGGCTGAGGTTGGCGAAGGTATTGGAGGTGCCCATCTCCAGTGACAGGGCCGGGTAGTTCGACATGAAGTCGGCCAGCGCCGGCAGCAGCAGGCTGTGCATCACCGCCTCGGTACAGGTCAGGCGGACGGTGCCGCTGACCACCTGTTCACCGCTGGTCAGGGCGATACGCGCGGCATCGAGGGCCTGTTCGGCACGCTCGGCCTGTTCGGCCAGGGCCTGGGCGGTATCGGTAGGCAGGTAGCCTTTGCGGCTCTTGACGAACAGCGCCGTGCCCAGCGCCGACTCCAGCCGGCGGATGGAGCGGAACACGGTCGAGACGTCGACCTTCAGCAGCTCGGCGGCCTTGGCCAGCGAGCGACCGCGCTCCAGGGCGAGCACCAGGGAGAGGTCCGCATGGGTAATCTGGTATTGCATCGATGCACGCTCTGTTTGCCGTAATGCCAATGTCTGTTGCGTAGGTGCCATTTTATAGTGGAACGGCACCCGGTAATCAATGCGCCGGATCCGCACCCTATCCCCACGATGGGACAGTGAAAAGAACAACAGTACAACCATCGCCGCCCGCAAGGCGCCAGCCGTATCCCTCCACATCGCCGCCCCGAATCAAAGGATGTACAGCCATGACGTCGGTCACTCCGTGCGCCAGTTCTGCCAGCGAGATGAATGAATTCCTAGAGGCTCATCCGGATACGCAGTTCGTCGATCTGCTGATCTCCGACATGAACGGGGTGGTCCGTGGCAAGCGCATCGAGCGCGCGAGCCTGCACAAGGTATACGAGAAAGGCATCAACCTGCCGGCGTCGCTGTTCGCCCTGGATATCAACGGCTCCACCGTCGAGAGCACCGGCCTTGGCCTGGACATCGGCGATGCCGACCGTATCTGCCGTCCGATCCCGGGCACGCTGTCCGACGAGCCCTGGCAGAAGCGCCCCACCGCCCAGTTGCTGATGACCATGCACGAGCTGGACGGTGCGCCGTTCTTCGCCGACCCGCGCGAGGTGCTGCGCCAGGTGGTCGGCAAGTTCGACGCATTGGGCCTGGATATCTGCGCGGCGTTCGAGCTGGAGTTCTACCTGATCGACCAGGACAACCTCAATGGCCGCCCACAGCCGCCACGCTCGCCGATTTCCGGCAAGCGCCCGCAGTCGACCCAGGTGTATCTGATCGATGACCTGGACGAATACGCCGACTGCCTGCAGGACATGCTCGAGGCTGCCAAGGAACAGGGCATTCCTGCCGATGCCATCGTCAAGGAAAGTGCCCCGGCGCAGTTCGAGGTCAACCTGCATCACGTCGCCGACCCGCTCAAGGCCTGCGACTATGCGATTCTGCTCAAGCGCCTGATCAAGAACATCGCCTACGACCATGAAATGGACACCACCTTCATGGCCAAGCCCTACCCGGGCCAGGCGGGCAATGGCCTGCACGTGCATATCTCGCTGCTGGACAAGAAGACCGGCAAGAACATCTTCGCCAGCGCAGACCCGCTGCAAAGCGAGGCGCTGCGCCACGCCATCGGTGGCGTGCTGGAGACCATGCCGGCATCCATGGCTTTCCTCTGCCCGAACATCAACTCCTATCGCCGCTTCGGTGCGCAGTTCTATGTGCCCAATGCGCCGAGCTGGGGCCTGGACAACCGCACCGTGGCCCTGCGCGTGCCGACCGACAGCAGCGAGAACGTGCGCATCGAGCATCGCGTGGCCGGTGCCGATGCCAACCCGTACCTGATGCTTGCCGCGATCCTGGCCGGCATTCACCACGGCCTGACCAACAAGGTCGAGCCGGGCGAGCCGATCGAAGGCAACTCCTACGAGCAGCTCGAGCAAAGCCTGCCGAACAACCTGCGCGATGCACTGCGCGCACTGGATGACAGCGAAGTCCTCAACCAATACATCAGCCCGGACTACATCGACATCTTCGTGGCCTGCAAGGAAAGCGAGCTGGCCGAGTTCGAAGTGTCGATTTCCGACCTCGAGTACAACTGGTACCTGCACACGGTGTGAACCCATGAGCGCAAATGCGGTCCCTCTGATCGGTGTCAGCGCCTGCCGCCAGCAGGTGGGGAAGAACTCGTCGCACACGGTGGGCGACAAGTATGTCGAGGCGGCCGGCTTTGCCGGGCTTCCGCTGATCCTGCCGGCGCGCGACGGGGGCAGTAACCCCCAGGCGCTGGTGGCGCGGCTCGATGGCATTCTTTTTACCGGCTCGCCTTCAAATGTCGAGCCGCATCATTACAATGGCGCCCCCAGCGTGGAAGGCACTCGGCACGACCTCGCGCGTGACCGCCTGACTTTGCCTTTGCTGCAGGCGGCCATTGCTGCCGGCGTGCCGGTGTTCTGCATTTGCCGTGGCTTCCAGGAACTGAACGTGGCCCTTGGCGGTTCGCTGCACCAGCGTGTGCAGGAACTGCCCGGCTACCTGGACCACCGAGAACCTGAGGATGCACCCCTTGAGGTGCAGTACGGCCCTCGACATCCCGTGGCCATCGAGCCGGGCGGGTTGTTCGAGGGTTTGGGCCTGGCTGCGCAGTTCGAGGTCAACTCGCTGCACAGCCAGGGCATCGATCGCCTGGCCCCAGGGCTGCGTGTCGAGGCGCGGGCCCCGGATGGCCTGATCGAAGCGGTGTCGATGCCTGGCGCTTCGGGCTTCGTGCTCGGGGTGCAGTGGCACCCGGAATGGCGTTTCGCCGAAAACCCGGTCTCCCGGCGCCTTTTCCAGGCGTTCCGCGAGGCCTGCATCGCCCATGCTGCACGGGAGGGTTAACGGCAGAAGCATTCTGACGTCATTACCCGAAGGTCTCGGATGACCCGTTCCCCTGCAACAGCTTTCAATGAGTGAAACGCGGGCCTTGTTCGCAAGGCCCGTGAAAACAATACCAATAGTTACGGCAAATACTCATGAGCGAATACACTGAAGCCGGCCGCCCACCCGACGTGGCGACCGACGCAGGCAACACCCAGCGCGCCAGCAAGGGCCTTGCAAAGGGCCGCCTGGGCCTGCTGGCCAGCGTGGTGCTGGGCATTTCCACCATCGCGCCGGTCTATACCCTGACCGGCGCCCTCGGGCCGACCGTACGTGAGGTGGGCGCCCACCTGCCGGCAGTGTTCATCGTGGGCTTCTTGCCCATGCTGCTGGTGGCCCTTGGTTACCGCGAGCTCAACGCCGCCGAGCCTGACAGCGGCACGTCATTCACCTGGTCGGCACGTGCCTTCGGGCCGATGATCGGCTGGATCGGTGGCTGGGGGCTGGTCGTCGCGACCACCATCGTGCTGTCCAACCTGGCGGGCGTGGCCGTCGATTTCTTCTATCTGTTCCTCGGTCAGATCACTGGGCAACAGGCGTTGGCCGCGTTGGCGGACAACCTGTTGATCAACGTGGTGACCTGTTGCGTGTTCATTGCCCTGGCCGTGTGGATCTGCTGCCGAGGCATGGGCACCACCATGACCGTGCAGTACGGCCTGGTCGCCTTGCAGTTGCTGGTGCTGATCGGCTTTGCCTTCGCCGCCTTCGGCGAGACCACTGCGCCGCCACCGCTGGCCTTCGACCTGTCTTGGTTCAACCCGTTCGGCGTCGAGTCGTTCTCGGCGTTCGCCGCTGGTCTGTCGCTGTCGATCTTCATCTTCTGGGGGTGGGATGTCTGCCTGACGGTCAGCGAGGAGTCGATCGGCAGTGACGAGGTGCCTGGAAAGGCCGCCACCTGGACCGTGCTGCTGATCCTCGGCCTTTACCTGGTCACCGCCATCGCCACCCTGCAATTCGCCGGGATCAGCGATGTCGGCCTGGGCCTTGGCAACCCGCGCATCCAGGAGAACGTCTTCGCCCACCTGGCCGGCCCGGTCATGGGGCCGCTGGCGATCCTGATGTCCATCGCGGTACTGGCCAGCACCGCCGCCTCCTTGCAGTCGACCTTCGTCTCGCCGGCTCGCACGCTGCTTGCCATGGGCTACTACGGCGCCGTGCCGCAACGTTTCGCCAGTGTCTGCCCGCGCTCGCAGACCCCGCGTTACGCCACCATCTGTGCCGGTGTCGCCGCGGCGGTGTTCTACGTGACCATGCGTACCCTCAGCGAGAACGTGCTGGCCGACACCATCACGGCCCTGGGCATGATGATCTGCTTCTACTATTCGCTGACGGCCTTCGCCTGCGTCTGGTACTTCCGCGACAGCCTGTTCGACAGCGTGCGCCACTTCTTCATGCGTGGCCTGTGCCCGCTGGTGGGTGGGGTGATCCTGTCGGTGATCTTCGTGCGCACCGCGATCGACAGTGCCTCACCGGACTTCGGCAGCGGCTCGCATGTTGGCGGGTTGGGGCTGGTGTTCGTGATCGCGGCGATCATCTCGGCGCTGGGGATCGTGCTGATGGTGCTGTCGCGCTGGCGCGCGCCGGCCTATTTCCTGGGAGCCACCTTGCAGCAGCAGGCCAAGCTTCGATTGCAGGAGTGATGAAAAAGGGCTGCCTTGCAGCTCAATCGCGGGCCAAGCCCGCTCCCACAGGATTCGTCAACGGCTTTGTGGGAGCGGGCTTGGCCCGCGATTGGGGCGCAAAGCGGCCCCTTTTGCTTTCAGCCGATCAGTTGCTTGAGCAGTGCTTCATGACGCTGTTGCTGTTTCTTCAGAAGCAGGCGGTTGGCAACGAACACTGCCTTCAACTCCTTCAGCGCCACGTCGAAATCATCATTGATGATGACGTAGTCGTACTCGTCGTAGTGCTGCATCTCGCTGACCGCTTCCTTCATGCGGCCTTCGATGATGGCCTCGCTGTCTTGGCCACGGTTGTCCAGGCGCTGGCGCAGGGCCTGCTGGCTCGGCGGCAGGATGAACACCGACAGCGCCTCGGGCATCAGCTTGCGCACCTGCTGTGCGCCTTGCCAGTCGATTTCCAGGATCAGGTCGTAGCCTTGTTCGAGGGTTTGCTGCAACGCGCTGCGTGAGGTGCCGTAGAAGTTGCCGAAGACTTCGGCGTGCTCGAGGAAGTCGCCTTGCTCGATCAGGGCCTTGAACGCCTCGTGCTGGACGAAGTGATAGTTCACCCCGTGCTGCTCGCCCGGGCGCATGGCGCGGGTGGTGTGGGAGACCGAGACGCGGATTTTCGGGTCGTCCTTGGTCAATGCGGTGACCAGGCTGGTCTTGCCGGCACCGGAAGGGGCCGAGACGATATAGAGGGTGCCGCTGCTGTGGTTCATGGTAGGGGTGGCCTTACTCGATGTTCTGTACTTGTTCACGCATCTGTTCGATCAATACCTTGAGGTTGACCGCCGCCTGGGTGCTGCGTGGGTCGAACGCCTTGGAGCCCAGGGTGTTGGCCTCGCGGTTGAGTTCCTGCATCAGGAAGTCCAGGCGCCTGCCGGCGGCGCCGCCGGACTTGAGCACCCGGCGCACTTCGGTGATATGAGTGCTGAGGCGGTCCAGTTCCTCGGCGACGTCGCTCTTCTGCGCTAGCAGGACCATCTCCTGCTCCAGGCGCTGCGGGTCGAGCTCGGCCTGCAGGTCGGCGAAGCGGTCGAGGATACGCTGGCGTTGAGCGGCCAGCATCTGCGGCACCAGGGCGCGTAGGGTGGTGACTTCGGTAGCCATGCTGTCCAGGCGTTCGTTGATCAGCCGGGCCAGCTCGAGGCCTTCGCGCTGGCGCCCGGCCTTGAGCTCGGCCAAGGCTTCGTCGAACAGGGCCATGGCTTCGGCGTTGAGAGCCTGGGGATCGCTGGCATCGCCCACCAGCACGCCCGGCCAGGCCAAGACTTCCAAAGGGTTGAGCGGTGCCGGTTGCTTGATCAGCCCGGCGACGGTTTCCGCAGCGGCCACCAGCTGTGCGGCACGCTCGCGGTCGACCTGCAAGGGCTTGCCGGTGCTGTCTTCGCTCAAGCGCAGGGTGCACTCCACCTTGCCCCGCGACAGGCCCTGGCGCAGGCCTTCGCGCACGGCGCCTTCCAGGTCGCGCAGGGCCTCGGGCAGGCGCAGGTGGGGCTCCAGGTAGCGGTGGTTGACCGAGCGGAGCTCCCAGGCCAGGGTGCCTTGGCTGCCGGCGCGCTCGACTCGAGCAAAAGCGGTCATGCTGTGCACCATGGAGAGTACCTCGCGAAATCTGAATGAACGGGGAAGCCTTTCGGCTGCAAGGCGCGGGATTGTAACGCAGTGCGGCGTGGGCGCCCAATCCACCCATGTTACAGACAGCCTGGCGCCGGTGTAGGGAAAGACGACAGGCTGCCGGGCCGCGACAATAGGCATGTCCTCCTGGGGCGCCGGGCCTTATAATGCTCCGCAGATTCAAGTCCCGGTACAGGTATCCCAGATGAAACGTCCAAGTGGTCGCGCCGCCGATCAGCTCCGCTCGATCCGCATCACCCGCAACTACACCAAGCACGCCGAGGGGTCGGTACTGGTCGAGTTCGGCGACACCAAGGTCGTCTGCACGGTCAGCGTCGAGAATGGTGTTCCCCGCTTCCTCAAGGGTCAGGGCCAAGGCTGGCTGACCGCCGAATACGGCATGCTGCCGCGCTCCACCGGCGAGCGTAACCAGCGCGAGGCGAGCCGTGGCAAGCAGGGTGGCCGCACCCTGGAAATCCAGCGCCTGATCGGCCGCTCGCTGCGCGCCGCGCTGGATATGAGCAAGCTGGGCGATATCACCCTGTACGTCGACTGCGACGTGATCCAGGCCGACGGCGGTACCCGTACCGCTTCGATCACCGGCGCCATGGTCGCCCTGTGCGACGCCCTGGCCGTGATCAAGAAACGCGGCGGCCTCAAGGGCGGCAACCCGCTCAAGCACATGATCGCTGCCGTGTCCGTGGGCATGTACCAGGGCGAAGCGGTGCTCGACCTGGACTACCTGGAAGACTCCGCCGCCGAGACCGACCTGAACGTGGTCATGACCAGCGCCGGAGGCTTCATCGAAGTGCAGGGCACCGCAGAAGGCGCTCCGTTCCAGCCGGAAGACTTCAACGCCATGTTGGCCCTGGCCCAGAAGGGCATGAACGAAATCTTCGAACTGCAAAAGGCCTCGCTGGCCGATTGATCGCTACGCCAAGGAGGTGTGGAACATGAACGAACCTGATCTGCCGATCACGCCGCCCAATGCCGAAATCCGGCAATGGGCGATGTTCTGCCACCTCTCGGCGCTGCTTGGCTTGGTGGTGCCGCTCGGGCACCTGCTGGGCCCATTGGTGATGTGGATCTGGAAGCGTGAACTGGACCCGTTCATCGATGCCCAGGGCAAGGAGGCGCTGAACTTCCAGATCAGCGTGACCATCGCTGGGTTCATCTGCTTCCTGCTGATGTTCGTGCTGGTGGGGATCGTGCTGTTCGCCATCCTGGCGGTGGCGGTGCTGGTCCTGGCCATTGTTGCGGGGGTCAAGGCCAATGAAGGCAAGCCCTACCGTTATCCGCTGATCTGGCGGCCGATCAAGTAAGGCTGGTTGTTCCAATCGCCGGCAAGCCGGCTCCCACAGGGGCCTGCACAATTCCTGTGGGGCCGGCTTGCCGGCGATTGGGCTGCAGGGCAGCCCCAACGGTCAGATGGTCAACGTCCAGTCGTAGTCCACGATCAGCGGTGCATGCTGGGAGAAGCGAGGCTGGCGCGGCAGGCGTGCATTGCGTACGAAGCGGCGCAGGCCCGGGGTGAGGATCTGGTAGTCGAACCGGTAGCCCAGGTTGAGCATCTCGGCCTGTTCATTGTCCGGCCACCAGCTGTACTGGTCGCCTTCACGGCTGACTTCGCGCAGGGCATCGACATAGCCCATGTCGCCGACGATCGCGTCCATCCAGGCGCGCTCCGGCGCCAGGAAGCCCGGCGATTGCTGGCTGTCGCGCCAGTTCTTGATGTCCAGCTTCTGCTGCGCCACGTACAACGAGCCACAATAGATGTACTCGCGACGCTTGCGGCGCTGCTTGTCCAGGTACTTGGCGAAGTCGTCCATCAACTTGAACTTCTGGTTCAAGTCTTCGTCGCCGTTCATGCCCGAAGGCAGCAGCAGGCTGGCAATACTGACTTTGTCGAAATCTGCTTGCAGGTAACGCCCGTAGCGGTCGGCTGTCTCGAAGCCCAGGCCGGTGATGACTGCCTTGGGCTGCATCCGCGAATACAGTGCCACGCCACCTTGGGCTGGCACCTCCGCGTCGCAGGCGTAAAGGAAATAGCCATCGAGCTGGAAAGCTGGGTCGTCGAGTTCAAAGGCCGAGGCGCGGGTATCCTGAAGGCAGATGACGTCGGCATTCTGGGCTTGCAGCCAGCTGAGCAGTCCACGCTCGGCCGCAGCCTGAATGCCATTTACGTTCACACTGATGATCCGCATAAATGGCCCCAAAAATCTCGTGCGTGTATGATACCCGAGCTCAACTCATTTAGCTAAATCCGTGGTATTCGGGACTCTTCATGCAGCCGTATCAGCGCGACTTCATTCGTTTTGCCATCGATCGCGGGGTTCTGCGCTTCGGTGAGTTCACCCTGAAATCGGGGCGTACCAGCCCGTACTTCTTCAATGCCGGCCTGTTCAATACAGGTTCGGCCCTGGCCCAACTGGGGCGTTGCTATGCGGCGGCCATCGTCGACAGCAAGATCCCGTTCGACGTGCTGTTCGGCCCGGCCTACAAGGGTATCCCCCTGGCGGCGGCGACCGCCGTGGCCCTGGCCGAGCAGCACCAGCTCGACGTGCCTTGGTGCTTCAACCGCAAGGAAGCCAAGGACCACGGCGAAGGCGGCAGCCTGGTCGGCGCCCCGCTGGCCGGTGACGTGCTGATCATCGACGACGTGATCACCGCCGGTACTGCCATCCGCGAGGTCATGCAGATCATCAATGCCCAGCAGGCCAAGGCCGCAGGCGTGCTGATCGCGCTGAACCGCGAAGAGCGCGGCAATGGCGAGCTGTCGGCGATCCAGGAAGTCGAGCGCGACTTCGGCATCCCGGTGGTCAGCATCGTGTCGCTGACCCAGGTGCTGGAGTTCCTGGCCGACGACCCGCAGCTCAAGCAGCACCTGCCGGCTGTCGAGGCCTATCGGGCGCAGTACGGGATCTGATCCGGATCAATGCAAGCAAAAAAGGCGACCCTCGAGGTCGCCTTTTTTGTAGCCGTTGTGCGTACCGGCCTCATCGCCGGCAAGGCGGCTCCCACAAGGATTGCACTGCCCCCTGTGGGAGCCGGCTTGCCGGCGATGGGGGCTGCTGACGACTCAGGAACGCTTGGTGTTGGTGATCAGGGTACCGACACCGCTGTCGGTGAAGATCTCCAGCAGCACGGCGTTCGGTACGCGCCCATCGATGATGTGCGAGCTGTTCACGCCGCCTTGCACCGCTTCCAGGGCGCACTTGATCTTCGGCAGCATGCCGCCGTAGATGGTGCCGTCGGCGATCAGTTCGTTGACCTGCTCGGTGGTCAGGCCCGTCAGCACCGTGCCTTGCTTGTCCATCAGGCCGGCGATGTTGGTGAGCAGCATCAGCTTCTCGGCCTTCAGCGCCTCGGCCACCTTGCCGGCCACCAGGTCGGCATTGATGTTGTACGATTCGCCGTTCTTGCCCACGCCGATCGGGGCGATCACCGGAATGAAGTCGCCCTTGACCAGCATATTGAGCAGGTCGGTGTTGACGCTTTCCACTTCACCCACATGACCGATGTCGATGATTTCCGGCTGGGTCATCTCCGGGGTCTGGCGGCTGACGGTGAGCTTCTTGGCTCGGATCAGTTCCGCATCCTTGCCGGTCAGGCCAATGGCGCTACCGCCATGGCGGTTGATCAGGTTGACGATGTCCTTGTTGACCTGGCCGCCCAGCACCATTTCCACCACGTCCATGGTCGCCGAGTCGGTGACGCGCATGCCATCGATGAAATGGCTTTCGATCGACAGGCGCTTGAGCAGGTCGCCGATCTGCGGGCCGCCGCCGTGCACGACCACCGGGTTGATGCCCACGGCCTTCATCAGCACGATGTCACGGGCAAAGCCGGTCTTGAGCTCTTCGCTCTCCATCGCGTTGCCGCCGTACTTGATCACCAGGGTCTTGCCGACAAAGCGGCGAATGTAGGGCAGTGCTTCGGACAAAACCTCGGCTACATGGGAAGCGGCATCGCGATCGAGGGTCATGCAGGGCTCCAGGTAAGGAACGGATAGTCGTCAGAACGGCAGTTGCAGGCCTGGTTCGACCCGCAGCAACTGCTCGCGGAATACAGCCTTGATACGTTGCAGTTCGGCGTCGCTGTCGGCCTCGAAGCGCAGCACCAGCACCGGCGTGGTGTTGGAGGCGCGGACCAGGCCCCAGCCATGGGCGTAGTCGACCCGAACACCGTCGATGGTGGTGAGGTTGGCATCGCCCCAGGCAGCGTCGCGTTGCAGTGCATCAATGATGCTGAATTTACTCTCGTCGGTCACATCAATATTGATTTCCGGCGTGGAAATATCGTTCGGGAACGCAGCGAACAGGCTTTCAGCGTCCTGGCCGGCCTTGCTGAGGATCTCCAGCAGGCGCGCGGCGCTGTAGATGCCGTCGTCGAAACCGTACCAGCGTTCCTTGATGAAGATATGCCCGCTCATCTCGCCGGCCAGCAGCGAGCCGGTCTGCTTCATTTTCTTCTTGATCAACGAATGACCGGTCTTCCACATCAGGGCGCGGCCACCGTGTTGTTCGATCAGCGGGGTCAGACGGCGGGTGCACTTGACGTCGAAGATGATCTCGGCGCCTGGGTTGCGCGACAGCACGTCCTGGGCGAAGAGCATCAGCAGGCGGTCGGGGTAGACGATGTTGCCGGTATTGGTCACCACGCCCACGCGATCGCCGTCACCGTCGAAGGCAAGGCCGATGTCGGCACCGGTTTCCTTGACCTTGGCGATCAGGTCCTCGAGGTTCTCGGGCTTGCCCGGGTCCGGGTGGTGGTTGGGGAAGTTGCCGTCGACCTCGCAGAACAGCGGGATGACCTCGCAGCCCAGGGCTTCGATCAGCTGCGGGGCGATGACGCCGGCGGCGCCGTTGCCGCAATCGACCACGACCTTGAGCTTCTTGGCCAGTTTCACGTCGCCGGTGATCTGCTGGAAGTAGCGCTGGAGGATCTCGACCTTCTCGACGCGGCCTTCGCCACGGGTGAGGTCATTGGTCTTGAGGCGGGTCAGCAGGGCCTGGATCTGCTCGTTGGCCAGGGTGTCGCCGGCGATGACGATCTTGAAACCGTTGTAGTCAGGCGGATTGTGGCTGCCGGTGAGCATCACGCCGGACTTGCCGGCCAGTACATTGGCGGCGTAGTACAGCGCCGGGGTCGGCACCAGGCCGACGTCGCTGACCTGGCAGCCGGCATCGGCCAGGCCCTTGATCAGCTGTTCCACCAGCATCGGGCCGGACAGGCGGCCGTCGCGGCCAACC
The DNA here is from genome assembly GCF_056856075.1 of Pseudomonas sp. FA-1. Lineage (NCBI taxonomy): Bacteria > Pseudomonadati > Pseudomonadota > Gammaproteobacteria > Pseudomonadales > Pseudomonadaceae > Pseudomonas > Pseudomonas sp. FA-1. The sequence goes on along the minus strand of NZ_JBWXTH010000001.1, from coordinate 620,122 downwards.
GAGACCTGGGGTTCGCCCTGGGCCAGGCTCTGGGCGCCGATGGCGCGGCCGATCCAGTAGGCGGTCTCGCCCGTCAAGGTCTTGCCGACCACACCGCGGATGTCATAGGCGCGGAAGATGCTCTCGGGCAGTGCGGGTACCAGGTGGGCCATGTCGTTCATCTCTGGGGGTGCTCCAATAATCAAAGGCTTCTGGGCAGGCGCAAACTGAACGCTTGGACGGTGCATTTGCCAGAGAGTTCGCCATCCATGGCCCAACGGTCGGTCTATCGGCTCAGTGGCTACCGGAATGGCCGAAGCCGCCTGCGCCGCGCTGGCTCTCGTCGAACGACTCGACGATGTCGAAATGCGCCTGCACCACCGGTACCAGCACCAGCTGGGCGATGCGCTCGCCGATGGCGATGGTGAAGGGCGTCTGGCCGCGGTTCCAGCAGGAGACCATCAGCTCGCCCTGGTAGTCCGAGTCGATCAGGCCGACCAGGTTGCCCAGCACGATGCCATGCTTGTGGCCCAGGCCCGAGCGCGGAAGGATCATGGCGGCCAGGCCCGGGTCGCCGATATAGACCGACAGGCCGGTTGGGATCAGCAGGGTCTGGCCCGGCTCCAGGACGGTGTCTTCCTTGAGCATGGCGCGCAGGTCCAGGCCGGCGGAGCCGGGTGTGGCGTACTGCGGCAGCGGGAATTCGTTGCCCAGGCGAGGGTCGAGGATCTTGGCTTGAAGAGCGTGCATGTAACTTATTGAACCTGGTTGAGCCGTTCGGCGATGAAGGCGACCAACTGACGAGCGATCTTGCCCTTGCTGGTCTGCGCGAAGAGGGTCTGGTGCTGCTGGCGGTCGATCACGGTCAGGGCGTTTTCCTCGCTGTTGAAGCCGATGCTGGGGTTGGCCACATCATTGGCGACGATCAGGTCGAGGTTCTTGTCCTTGAGCTTGCGCGTGGCGTAATCGAGCAGGTGTTCGGTTTCGGCGGCGAAGCCGACGCTGAACGGGCGGTCGGCACGGCCGGCGATGGTCGCAAGGATATCCGGATTGCGCACCATCTGCAGCAGCATGCCATCACCGGTCGTAGGATCTTTCTTGAGTTTTTGCGGGGCGACGACTTCCGGGCGGTAGTCCGCGACCGCGGCCGAGGCGATGAACAGATCGCACGGCATGGCCGCCTCGCACGCCGCGAGCATGTCCCGTGCGCTGACCACGTCGATCCGGTTGACCCGGTCGGGGGTCGGCAGGTGCACAGGACCCGTGACGAGGGTCACCCGAGCGCCGGCTTCGGCGGCCGCCTCGGCCAGGGCGAAGCCCATCTTCCCCGAACTATGATTGGTGATGTAACGCACCGGGTCGATGTTTTCCTGGGTGGGGCCGGCGGTGATCAGCACGTATTTGCCGGTCAGTGCCTGGCGTTTGAAGCTCTCGGCTGCGCACCAGGCAAGGTCCGTGGCCTCGAGCATGCGCCCCAGCCCCACGTCGCCGCAGGCCTGGCTGCCGGAGGCCGGGCCGAACACCTGGATACCGCGGCTCTTGAGCAGTTCGAGGTTGGCCTGGGTGGCCGGGTCGCGCCACATGGCCTGGTTCATCGCCGGGGCGACGGCCACGGTGGCATCGGTGGCCAGCACCAGGGTGGTCAGCAGGTCGTCGGCCATGCCTTGGGCCAGGCGTGCCATGAGGTCGGCGGTGGCCGGGGCGATCAATACCAGGTCGGCCCACTTGGCCAGTTCGATGTGCCCCATGGCCGCTTCGGCCGCGGGGTCGAGCAGATCCATGTGCACCGGGTGGCCGGACAGCGCCTGCAGGGTCAGCGGGGTGATGAACTCGGCACCACCTCGGGTCATGACGACGCGCACCTGCGCGCCGTGTTCCAGGAGTCGGCGAATCAGCTCGGCGCTCTTGTAGGCGGCGATGCCGCCACCCACGCCGAGAACGATGCGCTTGCGATACAGCCGCTGCATAGGCTTGCCTTTTTCCAGTGAAAGCGGGCGGCGACGACAACTGCCTGCGGCAGAACGTCGCATCTACGGAGCGGGATAGATTAACACAGGGCCGAAACGGGCCGCAGTAACACGCAAGGAGGGGTATGAACATCAGGGAGTGGCCGGCGGATGAACGGCCGCGGGAGAAGCTGTTGCAACGCGGTGCGGCCGTGCTGTCCGATGCCGAATTGCTCGCTGTATTGCTGGGCTCGGGTGTAGCCGGGCGCAACGTGCTGGACCTTGCGCGCGGGCTGTTGGCGCACTTTGGCGGGCTCAGGCAGTTTCTCGAGGCCGGCCGCGAAGCCGTACTGCGAGAGCCAGGCATGGGGCCGGTGAAATACGCGCAGTTGCAAGCCTTGCTGGAGATCGGCAGGCGTTATCTGGGTGAGTCCATCGAGCGTGAGCCGGCCCTGGAGAGCCCGGCGTCTGTGCGGCGCTACCTCAAATCCATGCTGCGCCATGAGGTCAGCGAGGTATTCGGCTGCCTGTTTCTGGACACCAAGCACAGGCCTATTGCGTTCGAGATCCTGTTCAGAGGGACGGTCAACCGAGCGGACGTCTACCCCCGTGAAGTGGTGCGGCGCTCATTGCTGCACAATGCGGCGGCGTTGATCTTGTGCCACAACCATCCTTCGGGCAACAGCGAGCCGAGCCAGGATGACGTGCACCTGACGGTTTCGCTGAAGCGGGGGCTGGCGTTGATCGATGTGCGGGTGTTGGATCACATCATCATTGGCGACGGGGAGCCGCTGTCGATGGTCGAGCAGGGGTGGCTCGTAACCTAGCTATCCCCAGCCGCCCCTTGCCTCGCGGTGGGCAGTAGAGCCCTGGGGCCGCGTTGCGGCCCTTTCGCGGCGCAAGGCCGCTCCTACAGGGCTTTAGCGATTGACGGAGACCTTGCTGAAGTCCAGCCGCCCGAACGGGCTTACCTGGTACCCCTCCACCCCCTGGCGCAGCAACGTGGCCGCAGTCGGGTGGGCCAGCGGCAACCAGAGGGCCTGCTGGTGGATCAGCGTCTGCGCCTGCTGATACAGGCGGCTGCGCACGCTCTGGTCGTTGGTGGTGCGTCCGGCGCTGATCAACTGATCCAGGCGGTTGTCGCAAAAGCGCGCGAAGTTGGTCCCCGACTTTACCGCCGCGCAGGAAAACTGCGGGCTGAGGAAGTTGTCCGGGTCGCCGTTGTCGCCTGCCCAGCCCATGAACAGCAGATCATGCTCGCCAGCCTTGGCCCGGCGGATCAGCTCGCCCCACTCGATGACCTTGATCTCGGCCTTGATGCCGATCTTGGCAAGGTCAGCCTGGAGCATCTGCGCGCCCAGGTTCGGGTTTGGGTTGAGCAGACTGCCCGAGGGGCGGGTCCAGATCGTCGTGGCGAAGCCGTCTGCCAGCCCGGCCTTGGCCAGCAGCGCCTTGGCCTTTTTCAGGTCCAGGGTGTAGCCGGGCAGGTCCTTGGCGTAGCTCCAGGTATTAGGTGGGTAGGGGCCGTTGGCTGCGGTGGCGGTGCCCTCGAACACCGCCTTGAGGTATGCGGGCTTGTCGAAGGCAAGGTTGATCGCTTGGCGCACCTCGGGCTTGTCCAGTGGCGGATGCTGGCTGTTGAGCGCGACGAAGGCGGTCATGAAGGCTGGGGTGGAGGCGACCTTGAGGCTACCGTCCTTGCCGGCTTCGGCGATATCCAGCGGCTTGGGCGACAGGGCCACTTGGCATTCGCCACGCTTGATTTTCTGCAGGCGTACGTTGGCGTCTGGTGTGATGGCGTAGATCAACGGGTCGATGGTTGGCTTGCCAGCAAAGTAGTCGGGGTTGGCGCGGTAGCGCACCACGGCGTCCTTCTGGAAGCGCTGGAACACGAACGGCCCGGTGCCCACCGGTTGGCTGTTGAGCTTCTCCGGCGTGCCAGCCTTGAGCAGCTTGTCGGCGTACTCGGCGGAGTAGATCGAGGCGAAGCCCATGCTCAAGGTGGCCAGGAAGGTGGCGTCCGGGTGGGTCAGGGTGAAGCGCACGGTGTGCGGCTCCGGTGCCTCGATCAGCTTGATCAGGCTGCCCAGTTGCAGCGACTGGGCGTGCGGGTAGCCGCCCGCAGCGGTCTTGTGCCAGGCATGGGCAGGGTAGAGCATGCGCTGGAAGCTGAACAGCACGTCGTCGGCATCCAACGTGCGGCTGGGCTTGAACCAGGGCGTGGTATGGAACTTCACGTCGTTGCGCAGCCTGAAGTCGTAGACCGTGCCGTCATCGGACACCGTCCAGCTTTCGGCCAGGCTGGGCACCACCTTGCCCAGGCTGGCATCGAACTCCACCAGGCGGTTCATCAGCACGTCTGCCGAGGCATTGGTGGTTGTCAACGAATTGTACTGGACCACGTCGAAACCTTCGGGGCTGGCCTCGGTACAGACGGCAAGCGGCGCTGCCTGGGCGAGGCCCGTGGCGAACAGGGAAGCGAACAACAACGAAAGGGCGGCGGCACGCATGGTGGCTCCTTGGCTGGCCAGATGGCCCATTTTATCTATCTATGCAGTCGGAAACGTCCTACCCTAGTGTGCGCATCGCTAAATGACCACCCTCTTTTTCATGGGTACGGCGACGAGCGGTCGACAGCGCGCAGGGCTTGTCGCTATGCTGGCCTGGCGCGCTCGGCCCGTTCAGGAAACGCATCTTCTGTTGTTGTGGCCGAGTCTTTCTGGTATAAAGCAGCGCTCTTTTCTAGGGGCACGGTCTGTCGCGCAAGCGGATCCGGTCGATAAGACCCCCGGAAACACGGCGCCTGGCGCCATAGACTGAGAGATTAAGCGGCCAACCCATGCCGGGTTGGGCATGTGGTTTTAGAGGGCTGAGGCATGTCGAGAGTCTGTCAAGTTACCGGTAAGGGTCCGGTAACCGGGAACAACATTTCCCACGCAAACAACAAAACCCGTCGTCGTTTCCTGCCGAACCTGCAGCACCACCGTTTCTGGGTTGAATCCGAGAAGCGTTTCGTGCGTCTGCGCGTTTCCGCCAAGGGCATGCGTATCATCGACAAGCGCGGTATCGATGCCGTCCTGGCCGACATCCGTCGCGCTGGCGCCAAGGTTTAAGGGAGAACATCATGCGTGAATTGATCCGTCTGGTTTCGAGTGCCGGTACCGGCCACTTCTACACCACCGACAAGAACAAGCGCACCACCCCGGACAAGATCGAGATCAAGAAATACGATCCGGTCGTTCGCAAGCACGTGGTGTACAAGGAAGCCAAGATCAAGTAATTGATCGGCGACCTAAAAAAACCCGCTTCCGTGAGGAAGCGGGTTTTTTTATGCCCGGCGTTCAGCTTCAGTTGAACGCGAAGCCCGAAACCGCGCCGCTTGCATCGACGCGTACATGCACGCGTTCGGGGTCGAACTCACGCGTGGACATTTCATTGGGGCCTACCACGCGTGTGCGACCGGTGACCTGGGTGATGGCAGTTTTGATCGACCCTTCATAGGGAATGCCGACCAGGTGTTGCAGCGCTTGCACGACTTCTTCATTGGTCATGGGGATACTCCTTGGTTGATGGATTGCCCGGATGGGCCGGGCCATCCTCTCGCCAGGGGAGCCTGCGCCTGCGTTAACTATTACTTTTGTTCGAACATGACGTAGATCTTGCGGCAAGGCTCGAGGACTTCCCAGGTACCCTTGAAGCCTGCAGGGATCACGAAACGATCACCGGTACGCAGGGTCTTGGCATTGCCGTCCTGGTCGCGCAGCACCGAGACACCCTGGGTGATTTCACAGTACTCATGCTCGGTGTAGTTCACCGTCCATTGGCCGACCGCACCTTCCCATACACCGGCGGCGAACTGGCCGCAGGGGCTTGAGTAGTGGTTGTAGACTGCCTGGTCGGGTTCGCCCTTGAGAATTTTCTCCGCCGCTGGGCGATAGCGTTCTGCCTCGGTGAGCATCTGGGCGAAATCGATGATGCTGCTGATGGTCATGGTGAAGTCCTCCTGTTGTTTAATAAAATGCACATCAGTAGGCTTTTAGGCCTTTCGTGTCAAATATATTGATAGTTTCACCCGGCTGGTTTAGGGTGTCGGGTGCCAGTATGCGCTTGTCGCCCTGTCAGAATTTTCGACAACGTCGTGATGTCCTCAGTACGGCGTTGCACCTTAACAAGAGGAGGAGTTTCGTATGACCACCCTGACTCGTGCGGATTGGGAACAGCGTGCCCAACAACTGAAGATCGAAGGTCGCGCCTTCATCAACGGCGAATACACCGACGCCGCATCCGGTGAAACCTTCGACTGCCTGAGCCCGGTGGACGGACGCTTCCTGGCCAAGGTCGCCAGCTGCGACCTGGCCGACGCCAACCGTGCCGTCGAGAATGCCCGCGCTGTGTTCGAATCCGGCGTCTGGTCGCGCCTGGCCCCGGCCAAGCGCAAGGCCACCTTGATCCGTTTCGCAGGCCTGCTGCGCGAGCACGTCGAAGAGCTGGCCCTGCTGGAAACCCTGGACATGGGCAAGCCGATCGGTGACTCCTCCACCATCGATATCCCAGGTGCCGCCAACGCCATCCACTGGACCGCCGAAGCCATCGACAAGGTCTACGACGAAGTCGCCCCGACCCCGCACGACCAGCTCGGCTTGGTCACCCGCGAGCCGGTGGGTGTGGTGGGTGCCATCGTGCCGTGGAACTTCCCGCTGCTGATGGCTTGCTGGAAGCTCGGCCCGGCCCTGGCCACCGGTAACTCCATTGTGCTCAAACCGTCGGAAAAGTCACCGCTGACCGCCATCCGCATCGCCCAGCTGGCCATCGAAGCCGGTATTCCGGCTGGTGTGCTGAACGTGCTGCCTGGCTACGGCCACACCGTGGGCAAGGCTCTGGCCCTGCATATGGACGTCGACACCCTGGTGTTCACCGGCTCCACCAAGATCGCCAAGCAGTTGATGGTCTATGCGGGCGAGTCGAACATGAAGCGTGTCTGGCTGGAAGCCGGCGGCAAGAGCCCGAACATTGTGTTCGCCGACGCGCCTGACCTGAAGGCTGCCGCCGAGGCCGCTGCCAGCGCCATCGCCTTCAACCAGGGCGAAGTCTGCACTGCCGGCTCCCGCCTGCTGGTCGAGCGCTCGATCAAGGACCAGTTCCTGCCGATGGTGGTCGAGGCCCTGAAGGCCTGGAAGCCGGGCAACCCGCTGGATCCCGCGACCACTGTCGGTGCGTTGGTCGATACCCAGCAGATGAATACCGTGCTGTCCTACATCGAGGCCGGCCACCAGGATGGCGCCAAGCTGCTGGCTGGCGGCAAGCGCACTCTGGAGGAAACCGGCGGCACCTATGTCGAGCCGACCATCTTCGACGGCGTGACCAACGCCATGAAGATCGCCAAGGAAGAGATCTTCGGCCCCGTGCTGTCGGTGATCACCTTCGACACCGCAGAAGAGGCCGTGGCCATCGCCAACGACACGCCATACGGCCTGGCTGCCGGCATCTGGACCTCGGACATTTCCAAGGCCCATCAGACCGCCCGCGCTGTGCGCGCTGGCAGCGTGTGGGTCAACCAGTACGATGGCGGCGACATGACCGCGCCGTTCGGCGGCTTCAAGCAGTCGGGCAATGGCCGTGACAAGTCGCTGCACGCACTGGAGAAGTACACCGAGCTGAAGGCGACCTGGATCAAGCTGTAATTCAGCGCGGACGCTTCGCGGGTAAACCCGCTCCCACAGGTTTCATATCGCCCTTAACAATGGCGTAGTACCTGTGGGAGCGGGTTTACCCGCGAATGGGGTTCTGAAAACTGGGCCTAGGAGGGCTGCCATGCGTTGGGGAACCTACTTTGCCGTACTGGCCTCGGTACTCAGCGTTGGGCTCGCGCTCGGCGTGAGCATGCCGTTGGTGTCCCTGCGCCTGGAGGGCTGGGGCTACGGTGGGTTCGCCATCGGCGTGATGGCGGCGATGCCAGCTTTCGGCGTGCTGCTCGGTGCCAGCCTGGCCAGTCGCCTGGCCGGGTGGGTCGGCGTGCCGGCTGCCATGCGCCTGTGCCTGTGGGGCGGCGCCTTGTCGATCGGCCTGGTGGCGCTGTTGCCCAGCTATCCGTTGTGGCTGGCGCTGCGCCTGGCGATCGGCATGGCCCTGACCGTGGTATTCATCCTTGGCGAAAGCTGGATCAACCAGCTGGTGATCGAGCAGTGGCGGGGACGGCTGGTGGCGCTGTATGGCAGCAGCTACGCGTTGAGCCAGCTGGCCGGGCCTCTGGTGCTGGGGCTGCTGGGCTCGGGCGACGATTTCGGCTTCTGGGTCGCGACGGTCTTGCTGCTGTGTGCGCCGTTGCTGCTGTTGAGGCGCGGTGGTGCGCCGAGCACCGAAGCGTGCAGCGTCACCTTTGGCGACCTGTTCGGTTTCTGTCGGCGCCTGCCGGTGATCGCCTGGGCCATTGCCCTGTTCGCTGCGTTCGAGGCGATGATCCTGACTCTGTTGCCGGTGTACTGCCTGCAGCAAGGGTTCACGGCGGAGGTGGCATTGTTCATGGTCAGTACCGTGGTGGTGGGCGATGCGGTGCTGCAGCTGCCGATCGGTGCCCTGGCCGACTGCATGTCGCGCCGGACCCTGTTCAGTGGCTGTGCCCTGGCCTTGCTCGTTTCCAGCCTGGCGATTCCGCTGGCCTTGCACACGCCTGCGATCTGGCCGGTATGGGTGCTGTTCGGCGCCAGTGCCGGTGGCCTGTTCACCTTGTCGCTGGTGTTGATCGGCGAGCGTTACCGGGACGATGAGCTGGTGCGCGCCAATGCGCATGTGGCGCAGCTCTGGGGGATCGGTTGCCTGTTGGGGCCGCTCATCGCAGGGGCTGGCAGCCAGTGGATCAGCGGGCATGCGCTGCCTTGGCTGATGGCGGCGGGGGCGGCAGGGCTGGTGGTGTTGACCCGCCGGCGGGATGCCTTCGAGCCTGCTTCGGCCTGATAAGGAATTTGCGCCCATTCGCGGGTAAACCGGCTCCCACACGTTATGCAGGGCTCTCAATGACAGCGCTGTACCTGTGGGAGCGGGTTTACCCGCGAATGGCGGCGGCTCACAGCATTTTCTCCAGCCCCACCGCCTTGCTGATCCAAGCATTGAAGCGCCGCCACAGGCCGCCAGGCTCAGACGTCAGCATGCGCCGCTTGCCGTTGTCCTCGGTCACCCACACCAGTTGGTCCCCCACCAGCTTTGGCTGATAGCTCAACGCTGGCGCCATGCCTTCGACAGCCATTTCCCGGGTGTATTCGGCCAGTTCCGGGCTGTCCACCAATACGCCGACCTCGGTGTTCCAAAGCACGGAGCGCGGGTCGAAATTGAACGAGCCGATGAAGGTCTTGCGCCGGTCGAAGACGATTGCCTTGCTGTGCAGGCTGGAGTCGGAGCTGCCGCGAAAGCTCAGGCTGCGATAGGCACTGGGGTCGCCTGGCTGGCGGCGCAGCTCGTACAGCTGCACGCCGTGTTCGAGCAGGGCACGGCGGTAGGGGGCGTAGCCGCCATGCACCGCCGGCACGTCGGTGGCTTCCAGGGAGTTGGTCAGCAGCTTGATCGAGGTGCCCGCATCGGCTCGGCTGGTGAGGTACAGCAGGCCGGACTCCCCCGGCACGAAATACGCGGACACCAGGATCAGTTCGTGCTGTACCTTGGCCAACTCCGGTGCCAGCTGCTGGGTCATCAGCAGGTGCGGGTCCGGCTCGTCCTGAGCCAGAACCTTGCTCGGCGAGTCCCACAGGGCCTGGCTGTGGGCCCAGATCAGCTCGTTGCGCCAGGTGTCCAGGCGTGGGCGGGACTGGTAGGCCATCAGTCGGTCGTACAACGCTTTGTGTTTGACCCGTGCCTGGGCCAGGGAGATTTCCAGGCGTTTGCGGCTGGCGCGCAGATCGGCGGCGTCTGGTTGGCGCCAGAGGAAGTCGCCGATCGGCCGGCTCAGGGCGCTGTTCCAGTACTGGTCGAAGCTGTGCCCGAGCTGCTCGGCCACCGGGCCCACGCCGAGCAGGTCGATATCGGTGAAGTTCAGGTTGGGCTCGGCATCGAAATATTCGTCGCCGATGTTGCGCCCACCGACGATGGCCATGCTGTTGTCCACCAGGAACAGCTTGTTGTGCATGCGCCGATGCTGGCGCGACAGGTTGAACAGCCGGCCCACGGCGCGGGTGGCCCCCGTGCTGCGTCCCAGGTGCAGGGGGTTGAATACGCGGATATGGATGTTCGGGTGGGCGGCCAGGGTGCCCATCAGCGTGTCCAGGCCGTCGCTGGTGGTGTCGTCGAGCAGGATGCGTACCCGCACACCGCGGTCGGCGGCACGCAGCAGTTCATGCACCAGGGCGCGGGTGCTCAGGCCGTCATGGACGATGTAGTACTGCAGGTCGATGCTCGCCTGAGCGTTGCGAATCAGCTCGGCGCGGGCACGAAAGGCCTCGTTGCTGTTGGGTAGCAGGCGAAAGCCTGAGCGCCCCTCGTAAGGCGCTGCCTGGCGCTGCACCGAGCGGCCGAAGGCCGAATCGCTGGCCGGCAGCGCCTGGCTGACCTGGCGTGGTGTGCCGACGCTGGCGCAGCCCGACAGGCCAAGCAACAGCGCCAGCAAGAGAGGCAGAGCTCGCTGGAGTCTCAAGGGTAGAACGTCCTGTACAGCAAAGGCCTATGGGTTGGACCGTGGGGGGCGGCGCAAAGTTACGCTGGGCTTTCGTCCGCTTCCAGTAGACGAAGGGCGGTTTCGCCCACCTTGCGCACAGCGTCTTCGATCCGCGGCGTGGGCCGTGCGGCAAAGTTCATGCGCAGGCAGTGCCGGTACTTGCCCGACGCCGAGAAGATGCTGCCAACCGCAATCTGCACCCCCTGCTCCAGTAAAGCCCGGTTCAGGCGTAGCGTGTCGAAACTTTCCGGCAATTCGACCCACAGCATGAAGCCGCCCTGGGGCCGGCTGGCGCGGGTGCCTGCGGGGAAGTAGCGGGTGACCCAGTCGCTCATCTGGTCGCGGCCACGCTGGTACTGGCTGCGCATGCGTCTTACGTGGGGGTGGTAGTGCCCGGCCTCGATGAAGTCGGCGATGGCCAGCTGCGGCTGACAGGCCGTGCTGCCAGTGCTGATGTACTTCATGTGCAACACCCGCTCCAGGTAGCGCCCGGGTGCCACCCAGCCAACCCGCAGCCCCGGCGCCAGGGTCTTGGAGAAGGAACTGCACAGCAGCACGCGGCCGTCTTCGTCGAACGACTTGATGGTCCGCGGGCGAGGGTAGGTGTAGGCCAGGTCGCCGTAGACATCGTCCTCGAGGATCGCCACGTCATAGCGCTGGGCGAGGTTCAGCAGGGCTTTCTTGCGCGCCTCCGGCATGATGTAGCCCAGGGGGTTGTTGCAGCTGGGAGTGAGCTGGATGAGCTTGATCGGCCATTGCTCCAGCGCCAGTTCCAGGGCCTCCAGGCTGATGCCCTGGAGCGGGTCGGTAGGGATCTCCAGGGCCTTCATGCCCAGGCCCTTGAGGGTCTGCATGGCGCCATGGAAGCTGGGCGACTCCACCGCAACGATATCGCCTGGCTCGCACACGGCGCGGATACTGGTAGACAGCGCCTCATGACATCCCGTGGTTACCACCAGGTCGGCCGAGCCCAGACGGCAGCCGGAATCCAGCATCAGCCGTGCGATCTGCTCGCGCAGGGCGAGGTTGCCGTGGATGTTGTCGTAGTACAGCCCTGGCATGTCCTGGCGCCGGCTGAGCTGGGCGAGGCTGCGCAGCAGGGGTTTCAAGGTCGGGCTGTCGATGTCGGGCATGCCGCGACCCAGCTGCATGACATTCTTCTGCGGTGTGCTGCGCACCAGTTCCAGCACCTGCTCCCACTGGGAGATATCCACCGGCCGCTGGGCCGGGCGGCTGACGGCGGGAAGGGCAGGAAGGCTGCGGTCTTCGGCGACAAAATAGCCGGACTTGGGCCGCGGCGAGACCAGGCCATTGTCCTCGAGCAGGCGATAGGCCTGCTGCACCGTGCTCAGGCTGACCCCATGTTCCAGGCTCAACGCACGCACCGAGGGCAGGCGCTGGCCGGGGCGGTACAGGCCTTGTTCTATACGGGCGCCGAGCAGTTCGGCGAGGTTGAGGTAGAGCGTCACGGCATACTCCTGCGTCAAGTGGGCATGCAGACCAGTACAGATCGGCTGAAAATACAGCATTCAGCGCCCGCTCAGCCAATTCTGTATGGAAATAATAAATTCGTATTGGATCTGTATGGCCTTGGGTGCCGACGGGCATGCTTCGCTTACAGTATCAACTGATCGGGAGAGGGCAGCGATGGACGGCATGAGCGATGTGCGCTTGCAACTGTTGGCCAAGGAACTGGACGCCGGGCAGCGGGACAAGGTCTATGGCGCACCGGCGGGCCTGGGCCGGTGGGGTTTGATGGTGCATCGCTGGCGCACCCGCAGGCACTTGTTGCAGCTCGACGATGCCCAGCTTTGGGATATCGGGCTCAGTCGGGCGCAGGCGCGGGAGGAAGGACGCAAACCCTTCTGGAAACGTTGAACACGGTCTCCTGTAGGAGCGGGGCAAGCCCGCTCCTACAAAGGGGTGTCAGGCCAGCTCTTTCAGTCGATGCCAGAGCATCCCCAGGGCCAACAGCGGCGAGCGCAGCAGCTTGCCGCCGGGGAAGGTGATATGCGGCACCTTGGCGAACAGGTCGAAGCGCCCGCTGTGCTGGCCGCTGATGGCCTCGCCCAGCAGGCGCGCGGCCAGGTGGGTGGCGTTCACGCCATGGCCGGAATAGGCCTGGGCGTAATAGACGTTCGGCTGGCTGGCCAGGCGGCCGATCTGGGGCAGGCGGTTGGCACCGATGCCGATCATGCCGCCCCATTGGTAGTCGATACGCACGTCGGTCAGCTGAGGGAATACTTTGAGCATCTTGGGCCGCATATAGGCGGCGATGTCCTGCGGATCGCGGCCGGAATAATGGCAGGCGCCGCCGAACAACAGGCGGTGGTCAGCAGAGAGCCGGTAATAGTCCAGGGCCACGCGCTGGTCGCACACGGCCATGTTCTGCGGCAGCAACTGGCGGGCACGCTCCTCGCCCAACGGCTCGGTGGCGATGATGTAGCTGCCGGCGGGCAGCACCTTGCCCCCGAGTTCGCGGTTCAGGTCGTTGTGATAGGCGTTGCAGCACAGTACCAAGGTCTTGGCACGTACGCGGCCCTGGGCGGTATGCACGGTCACTTCGGGGCCGTAGTCGATGCGAACGACTTCCGATTGTTCGTACAGGCCCACGCCCAGGCGGCTGGCCACGGCGGCTTCGCCGAGTGCGAGGTTCAGCGGGTGCAGGTGCCCCGAGCCCATGTCGATCAAGCCGCCGACATAGCGGTCGGAGCCGACCACGCTGTGGATATCGTCCTTCTGCACCAGGCGTAGTTCATGGCGATAGCCCAGGCTGCGCAGTTCTTCGGCGTCTTCGGCAAAGCCTTGCAGTTCGCCCGGCTTGTTGGCCAGGTCGCAGTAACCCCAGGTCAGGTCGCACGCGATGGCATGGCGCTCGATGCGCTCGCGGACGATGTCCACAGCCTCCAGGCCCATGAGCTTCATGCTGCGCACGCCATCCTCGCCGATGACCGGCAGGAACTGCTCCAGCCCATGGCCGACCCCGCGGATCAACTGTCCACCGTTACGCCCGCTGGCGCCCCAGCCAATCTTGCGCGCTTCCAGCAGGATCACCGAAAGCCCGCGCTCGGCCAGCTCGATGGCGGTATTGAGGCCGGAATAACCGCCGCCGACGATGCAGACGTCGGTGCGATGGTCGCCTTGCAGGAAGGCGTGGTCAGGGTGGGGCGCGCTGCTGGCGGCATAGTAGGAGGCGGCGTGCTGCGCGCTGTGGATCATCGGGCTGGGTCCTGGGGCAGGTGGGCTAGGCGAGGAGGATAAGCCGGGGCTCTGGGGTGGGCAACCGGCCAACCCAGGTTGACGCGGCACAAGGCCGCTCCTACCGAAGGGCGGCGCTATATAATCTGGTTAATTTCCCAGCTTTGTACCCGAACATGTCCTGCAACAGCCACAAGATCCATTTCCTGCGCGAACTGATCCCATCCTTCGAATGCGAACCTGGCTGCCATGACTGCTGCGGCCCGGTCACCACTTCGGCCGAAGAGATGGCCCGCCTGCCGCGTAAACCCCGCGCCGAGCAGGATGCTGCGCTGGAGCGCCTGGACTGTGTGCACCTGGGCCCCAACGGCTGCACGGTCTACGAAGAGCGCCCGATGATCTGCCGCCTGTTCGGCACCACGCCACGCCTGGCCTGCCCGCGGGGGCGGGGGCCCGAACAGATGATCGAACCCGAGGCCGAGCAACTGGTGCATCAGTTCATCGCCAGCACCCGCCAGGTGCTGGTCTGAACCTTATTCCGGAATCGGCAGGCAGAGGCTTTCCTTCACCTCTTCCATGACGATGTAGCTCTTGGACTCGCGCACATGCGGCAGCTTGAGCAGGATGTCGCCAAGCAGTTTGCGATAGGAGGCCATTTCCGAGATACGCGCCTTCACCAGGTAATCGAAGTCGCCGGAGACCAGGTGGCACTCCAGCACGTGGGGCAGTTTGAGCACCGCGCGGCGGAACTCCTCGAAGGTGTCGCCGGACTTGTAGTCCAGGCTGATCTCGACGAACACCAGCAGGCTGCCCTTTAGGTGTTGTGGATTGAGCCGGGCGTTGTAGCCCATGATGATTCCCTCGCGCTCCAGACGGCGAACCCGCTCGGTGCAAGGCGTGGTGGAAAGGCCGACCTTTTCGCCCAGTTCGGTGAACGAGATGCGCCCGTCGTTCTGCAGGATGCGCAGGATATTGCGGTCGATCTTGTCCAGTTCGCGTTTGCTCTGGTGCTGGGTTCTCATAGGGGATGCCCCTCCGTGAAAGGCGATTTTGCCGAGAATTCTCGCCAAATATAGGCTTTTATATAGTGAAATGCACTGGCTATTCCTCCATATACTGCGCCCATCCAGCCATTTCAACAAAAGTCTGCGGTTGACCGCGTGCGAGGGATAAACAATGCGAGTTCTGGTACTTGGTAGCGGTGTGATCGGAACCGCCAGTGCCTACTATCTGGCCCGGCAAGGTTTCGAAGTGACGGTGGTCGACCGCCAACCAGCGGTGGCCATGGAAACCAGCTTCGCCAACGCCGGCCAGATCTCGCCCGGCTATGCCTCGCCCTGGGCCGCCCCTGGCGTGCCGCTGAAGGCCATCAAGTGGCTGCTCGAGCGCCACGCCCCCCTTGCTATCAAGCTTACCGGCGATGTCGACCAGTACCTGTGGATGGCGCAGATGCTGCGCAACTGCACGGCCAACCGCTACGCGGTGAACAAGGAGCGCATGGTGCGTTTGTCCGAGTACAGCCGCGACTGCCTCGACGAACTGCGCGCCGAAACCGGTATCGCCTACGAAAACCGCTCCCTGGGCACCACCCAACTGTTCCGTACCCAGGCGCAGGTGGATGCCGCCGCCAAGGATATCGCCGTGCTCGAACAGTCCGGCGTGCCCTACGAGCTGCTCGACCGCGATGGCATCGCCCGCGTCGAACCTGCCCTGGCCGGGGTGAAGAACATCCTGGCCGGAGCCCTACGCCTGCCCAACGACCAGACCGGCGACTGCCAGCTGTTCACCACCAAACTGGCCGAAATGGCGGTCAAGCTGGGCGTGGAGTTCCGCTTCGACCAGAACATCCAGCGCCTGGACTTCGCTGGTGACCGCATCAACGGTGTATGGATCGACGGCAAGCTGGAAACCGCCGACCGCTACGTGCTGGCCCTGGGCAGCTACTCGCCGCAGATGCTCAAGCCGCTGGGTATCAAGGCGCCGGTTTACCCGCTCAAGGGATACTCGTTGACCGTGCCGATCACCAATGCCGACATGGCGCCGACCTCGACCATTCTGGATGAAACCTACAAGGTCGCCATCACCCGGTTCGACAACCGAATCCGCGTGGGCGGCATGGCCGAGATCGCCGGCTTCGACCTTTCGCTGAACCCGCGCCGGCGCGAAACGCTGGAGATGATCGTCAATGACCTCTATCCTCGCGGCGGCGACCTGAGCCAGGCCAGTTTCTGGACCGGTCTGCGCCCGGCCACCCCAGACGGCACCCCGATCGTGGGCGCCACCCCGTACCGCAACCTGTTCCTGAACACCGGTCACGGTACCTTGGGCTGGACCATGGCCTGTGGCTCCGGTCGCCTGCTGGCCGATCTGATCGCGCGCAAGAAGCCGCAGATCAGTGCCGAAGGCCTCGACATTTCCCGTTACGGCAACAACCGGGAAGTGGCCAAGCACGGCCAGGCTGAGCCTGTGCATCAGTAATTGGCCTGCTTCACCGGCCCTGTCACCGGCAAGCCGCTCCCACGCCAACCCTGTGTGGGAGCCGGTTTGCCGGTGACAGGGAAAAACCGATTTCAACCTGAACCACCATAAGGCTGCCGCCATGCGTCCCGCCCGTGCCCTCATCGACCTCCAAGCCCTTCGCCACAACTATCGCCTGGCCCGTGAACTGTCCGGTGCCAAGGCCCTGGCCGTGATCAAGGCCGATGCCTATGGGCATGGCGCAGTGCGTTGTGCCCTGGCCCTGGAAACCGAAGCCGATGGCTTTGCGGTGGCCTGCATCGAGGAAGCGCTCGAGCTGCGTGCCGCCGGGATCAAGGCGCCGGTGCTGCTGCTAGAAGGTTTCTTCGAAGCCAGCGAGCTGGCGCTGATCGCCGAGCACGACCTGTGGTGCGTGGTGCAGTCGCTGTGGCAGTTGGAGGCGATCGAGCAGACAACCGTCCACAAGCCATTGACTGTCTGGCTGAAGATGGACACCGGCATGCATCGTGTCGGCCTGCACCCGAAGGACTACCAGGAGGCCTACCAGCGCCTGCTGGCCAGCGGCAAGGTCGCACGCATCGTGCTCATGAGCCACTTCGCCCGGGCCGATGAACTGGACGCGGACGCCACGTCGCAGCAGGTGGCGGTGTTCGAAGCCGCCCGTCAGGGCCTGGCCGCCGAATGCAGCCTGCGCAATTCGCCCGCGGTCCTGGGCTGGCCCCAGGTACCGAGCGACTGGGTACGCCCGGGCATCATGCTCTACGGTGCCACGCCCTTCGAAGTCTCCCAGCCCCAGGCCGAGCGCCTGCAACCGGTGATGACCCTGCAATCGCGCGTCATCGGCGTGCGTGAACTGCCGGCCGGCGAGCCGGTGGGCTACGGCGCCAAGTTCATCACCCCACGACCGACCCGGGTCGGCGTGGTCGCCATGGGCTATGCCGATGGCTACCCACGCCAGGCGCCCACCGGCACCCCGGTGATGGTCGCCGGCAAGCGCAGCCAACTGATCGGGCGGGTGTCCATGGACATGCTCTGCATCGACCTGACCGACGTGCCCGAGGCGACCCTCGGCAGCCCGGTGGAGCTGTGGGGCAAGCAGGTGCTGGCCAGCGAGGTGGCGGCCCAGGCGGGCATGATCCCGTATCAGATCTTCTGCAACCTCAAGCGCGTACCGCTGGACTATATCGGCGAATAAGCGGCCGAAGCGGACAGGCTGCGGGGTAAAGTGTTGTAAATACTGAACGGCATCGCCATCATATCGTTCACACTTTGCTCCCACCTCGACCGTTTCAGGAGGCTCCAGCTTTGGACGTCGGTGAACGACTGCAAGCCATCCGCAAGCTCAAGGGCCTGTCCCAGCGTGAACTCGCCAAGCGCGCGGGCGTTACCAACAGCACCATCTCGATGATCGAGAAGAACAGCGTGAGCCCGTCGATCAGCTCCCTGCGCAAGGTGCTCAGTGGCATTCCCATGTCGATGGTGGAATTCTTTTCTGTCGAGCTCGCCCCCGAAAGCCCCACCCAGATCGTCTACAAGGCCCACGAGCTGATCGACATCTCCGACGGTGCGGTGACCATGAAGCTGGTGGGCAAGTCGCACCCCAACCGGGCCATCGCCTTCCTCAATGAGGTGTACCCGCCTGGCGCCGACACCGGTGAGGAAATGCTCACCCATGACGGCGAGGAAACCGGCATCCTGCTGGAAGGGCGCCTGGAGCTGGTGGTCGGTACCGAGACCTTCGTCCTCGAAGCAGGCGACAGCTATTACTTCGAAAGCACCCGGCCGCACCGTTTTCGCAACCCCTTCGACGAGCCTGCCCGGCTGATCAGCGCAGCGACACCATCGAACTTTTGATCCAGCGCAGTGCATTGTTGCGGCAATATCCCTTTCCCTTGTGGGGTCGTTTCACGGGCCCTGGGTTCCCGCTATACTTTCAAACGCTCGCAGATCCGTGGCCGCGGGCGTGATTAGCCACCATGAGGGTGTTCGCGTGAACCAAATCAAGAAGATGCTGGCCGTACCAGCAGCCGTATTCGCCCTTTGGGCAATGAGCGCAACCGCTGCGACCAACGACGACCTTGCCAAGCGCCTCGAGCCGGTCGGCCAGGTGTGCGTCCAGGGCCAGGAATGCAAAGGCATGGCCGTGGCTGCCACTGCAGGGGGCGGCGGCGCCAAGACACCGGACGAGATCATCGCCAAGCACTGCAACGCCTGCCATGGCAGCGGCCTGCTCGGCGCACCGAAGATCGGCGACACCGCCGCCTGGAAGGAACGCGCGGACCACCAAGGCGGCCTCGACGGCATCCTGGCCAAGGCCATCACCGGCATCAACGCCATGCCGCCGAAAGGCACCTGCGCCGACTGCTCCGATGAAGAGCTCAAGGGCGCCATCAAGAAAATGTCGGGGCTTTGAGCCGAGCCTGATATTCGCAAGCCCGCCTTTCATGGCGGGCTTTGTATTCTAGGGCTCGCCGGCCCAATCGCGGGCTTGTCCCGCGATGGGCCGGCATGTTCAGCAACCTGTCCAAAGCCCATGTCCAATCCCTGTATGCACGGATGTTCACAGGAGGCTCAGATGACGCAATGCGTTTCCATCGACCAGGCGGTAGAACAGGTCCTCGCCCGCCTGCCAGCCCATATCCACATGGGCCTGCCGCTGGGCCTGGGCAAGCCCAATGCCTTCGTCAACGCGCTCTACGCCCGGATACGCGAATGCCCCGAGCGCCAGCTGACGATCTATACCGCTCTCAGCCTCGGCCGACCGCCGCTGGGCGATGGGTTGCAGCGGCGCTTCCTGGAGCCGTTCATCGAGCGGGTCTTCGCCGACTACGAAGAGCTCGACTACCTCGCCGACCTGCGCAACGACACCCTGCCTGCGAACATCCGCATCGAGCAGTTCTTCCTGCAGCCGGGCAGCCTGCTGCACAGCGAAGCGGCGCAGCAGGATTACGTCAGCAGCAACTACAGCCATGCGGCGCGCGACATCAACGCCAAGGGTTTGAACCTGGTCGCCCAATTGGTGGCCACCACGCCCGAGCGCCCCGGCCAGCTCAGCCTGGCCTGCAACCCGGACATCACCCTTGACTTGCTGCCGATGTTGGCCCGCCGCCGTGCGGCGGGCGAAACCATCCTGCTGCTCGGCCAGGCGCACACCGAGCTACCTTACATGCCTGGCGATGCCGAGCTTGGCGAGGACGACTTCGACCTGTTGATCGAGGCGCCCGAGCGGCGGCGGTTGTTCTCCACGCCGAACATGCCGGTATCGACCCAGGACCACTGCATCGGCCTGCATGCCAGTGCCCTGGTACGCGATGGCGGCACCCTGCAGATCGGCATCGGCGCCATGGGCGATGCGGTGGCTGCCGCGCTGCTGGCCCGCCAGGGGGACAACGCCGGTTATCGTGCAGTGCTCCAGGCGTTGGACGTCACCTCTTGGCAGGCTCTGATAGACCGTGAGGGAGGCCTGGATGCCTTCGCCGAGGGGCTCTACGGTTGCAGCGAAATGTTCGTCAATGGCCTGCTGGCGCTGGTCGAGGCAGGGGTGATCCGGCGCCCGGCCGATGAGCGCGGGGTCCTGGTGCACGGCGGGTTCTTCCTGGGCCCGCAGGCGTTCTACCAGCGCTTGCGGGAAATGTCCCTCGAGCAACGTAGGCGCTTCGCCATGACCGGCATCGGCTTCATCAACGAGCTGTATGGCCAGGAAGCGCTCAAGCGCCGTCAGCGCTGCGATGCCCGCTTCGTCAACACGGTGTTCGGCATGACCTTGCTGGGGGCTGGCGTGGCCGATCAGCTCGAGGACGGTCGGGTGCTCAGCGGCGTAGGCGGGCAATACAACTTCGTCGCCCAGGGCCATGCCTTGGAAGGCGGGCGCTCGATCCTGCTGCTGCGCAGCTGGCGCGAGGCAGGTGGCGAGGTCACTTCCAATCTATTCTGGAGCTACGGCCATTGCACCATCCCTCGGCATCTGCGCGACATCGTGGTGACCGAGTACGGCATCGCCGACCTGCGCGGGCAGACCGACAGCGAGGTGATCGCCAGGTTGCTGGCGATCAGCGACTCACGCTTCCAGCCGCAATTGATGGAGCAGGCCAAGGCAGCGGGCAAGCTGCCGAAAAACTTCCAGCTGGATGCGTGCTTCACCGACAACACGCCCGAGCGCCTGGAGAAGATCCGCGAGCAACATGGGCGGTTGTTCCCGGAGTATCCACTGGGGTGCGACTTCACGGCCGAAGAGCGGGATTTGCTACGAGCGCTGAACTGGCTCAAGAGCAAGTTCAAGCTGAGCGAGGTGCTGGAGCTGGGCAAGGCCGCGTTGGACGCGCCCGCACCGGAAGCCTACGCGGCGCAGCTGGCGCGCATGGGGTTGGAGCAGCCGCAGGGGCTCAAGGAAGAGTTGTACCAGCGGCTGTTGCTGGCAGGGTTGGCGGCAACCTGATGAATGGCCGGGGCTGCTGTGCAGCCCTTTCGCGGCACAAGGCCGCTCCTACAGGGAACGCGATCTTCTGTAGGAGCGACCTTGTGCCGCGAAAGGGCCGCATAGCGGCCCCTAGGGTCATCACTCGATGAACGTGACCACGCCACCTTCCAGCGACTTCACCCGGGCCAGCGACTCGACGCGATAGCCCTGGCGATCCAGTTCGGCACGGCCGCCCTGGAACGATTTCTCGATCACGATGCCCAGGCCAGCAACGGTGGCGCCGGCTTGCTTGATGATCGAGATCAGCGCCTGGGAGGCTTTGCCATTGGCCAGGAAGTCGTCGATCACCAGCACGCGGTCGCTGCTGTTGAGATGGCGTGGCGAGATGGCCACGGTGTTCTCGGTCTGTTTGGTGAAGGAGTACACCGAGGCGGTCAGCAGGTTCTCGGTCAGGGTCAGCGACTGGTGCTTGCGGGCGAAGATCACCGGCACGCCCAGTTTCAGGCCGGTCATCACCGCCGGGGCGATACCGGACGCTTCGATGGTGACGATCTTGGTCACGCCCGAATCGGCGAACAGGCGGGCGAACTCGTCACCGATCAGCTGCATCAGCGCCGGGTCGATCTGATGGTTGAGAAACGCGTCGACTTTGAGAACCTGGTCGGAAAGCACGATGCCTTCTTCGCGAATCTTCTGCTGCAGTGCTTCCACTGTGGTATTCCTCGATGTAGCAAAGGTGGCCGCAGCCAGGGCCGCGACAAAGGTTTAAAGAGTAAGGGTTGGTCAGCGTTTGAGCATTGCCCGGATGTCGGCCAGTGCGTTGTTGCCGCGAGCGGCCTTCACCTCGACTGGCGCATCGTCCAGGCCTTCCCAGGCCAGGTCGTCCGGCGGCAGTTCGTCGAGGAACCGGCTGGGCGTGCAGTCGATGATTTCGCCGTACTGCTTGCGCTTGGCGGCGAAGGTGAACGCCAGGGTCTGGCGCGCGCGGGTAATGCCCACGTAGGCCAGGCGCCGCTCTTCCTCGATGGTGTCGGCCTCGATGCTGGAGCGGTGCGGGAGGATTTCCTCCTCCATGCCCATGATGAACACGTAAGGGAACTCCAGGCCCTTGGAGGCATGCAGGGTCATCAACTGCACACCTTCGGCGTTTTCTTCCTCTTCCTGCTGGCGCTCGAGCATGTCGCGCAGCACCAGCTTGCCGATGGCGTCCTCGATGGTCATGTCACCCTCTTCGTCCTTCTCGAGGGTGTTCTTCAGGGCATCGATCAGGAACCAGACGTTGCTGATACGAAACTCTGCGGCTTTGTCGCTGGCGGTGTTCTGGCGGATCCAGTTCTCGTAGTCGATGTCGCGGACCATGTCGTGCAGGGCGGCGATCGGGTCTTCCAGGGCCACGCGCTGGCGCACCCCGTCGAGCCAATGCTTGAAGCGCTGCAGGCGCTCGGTATAGCGGGCATCGAGGTGCTCGCCCAGGCCCAGTTCCTCGCTGGCGGCATACATCGACACGCCACGCTCGGTGGCATAGTTGCCGAGCTTTTCCAGGGTCGTGGAGCCGATCTCCCGGCGCGGCACGTTGATCACCCGCAGGTACGCGTTGTCGTCGTCCGGGTTGACCAGCAGGCGCAGGTAGGCCATGAGGTCCTTGACTTCCTGGCGACCGAAGAAGCTGTTGCCGCCGGAGAGGCGGTAGGGCACCTGGTGGTGCTGGAGCTTGAGCTCGATCAGCTTGGCTTGGTAGTTGCCTCGGTAGAGGATCGCGAAGTCGCTGTAGGGCCGGTCGGTGCGCAGGTGCAGGGTGAGGATCTCCATGGCCACACGCTCGGCCTCGGCTTCCTCGTTCTTGCAGCGGATCACGCGGATCTCGTCACCAACGCCCATTTCGCTCCACAACTGCTTTTCGAAGGCGTGGGGGTTGTTGGCGATCAGTACGTTGGCGCAGCGCAGGATGCGGCTGGTGGAGCGGTAGTTCTGCTCCAGCATCACCACCTTCAGGGAGGGGTAGTCCTCCTTGAGCAGCATGAGGTTTTCCGGGCGGGCGCCGCGCCAGGCATAGATCGACTGGTCATCGTCGCCCACCACGGTGAACTGGTTGCGCATGCCGATCAGCATCTTCACCAGCAGGTACTGGCTGGCGTTGGTGTCCTGGTACTCGTCCACCAGCAGGTAGCGCACGCGGTTCTGCCAGCGCTCCAGGACGTCCTTGTGTTCCTCGAACAGCTTCACCGGCAGCAGGATGAGGTCGTCGAAGTCCACCGCGTTGTACGCCTTGAGCGTACGCTGGTAATGGGTGTAGACGATGGCGGCGGTCTGCTCGCGTGGGTTGCGCGCCTTTTCCAGGGCCTCGGCCGGCAGGATCAGGTCGTTCTTCCAGGCACCGATCATGTTCTTGATCTCGTCGATGCCGTCGTCGCCGGAGTATTCCTTCTGCATGATGTCCGACAGCAATGCCTTGATGTCGGTCTCGTCGAAGATCGAGAAGCCAGGCTTGTAGCCCAGGCGTTCGTGCTCCTTGCGGATGATGTTCAGGCCCAGGTTGTGGAAGGTGCACACGGTCAGGCCGCGGCCTTCGCCGGGGCGCAGCAGGGTGCCGACCCGCTCCTTCATCTCGCGCGCCGCCTTGTTGGTGAAGGTCATGGCCACGATGTACTGGGCACGGATGCCACAGTTCTGGATGAGGTGGGCGATCTTGCGTGTGATCACGCTGGTCTTGCCGGAGCCTGCACCGGCGAGCACCAATAGAGGGCCGCCGACGTAGTCACAGGCTTCCTGTTGCCGGGGATTGAGTCGGGACATGCTAGAAACCGGGGGTCACCAGAAAATAGCCGCGCATTCTAGCAGGCATGGGGCGGTTGTGGCGCGACCGTCTGACAGTGTGACGCAGTGCATGAATCAGATTTGCCGCTTTCGTCGGTTTCGCGCAGGATGCACGACATAATGCGTCGGGGTGCTGGCCAAGGAATGGCACCTGGAGTAAAAATCATTTTCACTCATGAGGTGGGGATGCCTGCGCTCGCCGTTCTACCGTCCAAGCCTGAGGAGCCCGCTTGTCCACGCCTGTCGAACCGTTGCGTTTGCTGCTGTTGGCCGATGAGCCGGAATGGGCCGCCCTGCTGCGCGAGTGCTTGCAGCCGTTGGCGGGCAGCGCGGTATTGCTGACCGCACCGAACTGGGAGTCGGTCGACAGCCTGTTCGCCCATGATCGCCAGGCTGTAGTGCTGGCCACCCCAGCCCTGCAGCCGGCACCAGGCCGCTGCGACCTGCCGACCATCCTGCTGCTCGACCACGAGCCCGAGACGCCGCCGGCAGCGGTCAGCGACTGGCTGGTGCGCGGGCAATTGAACAGCGATGCCCTGCGCCGCTCCCTGCGGCATGTTCGCGAACGAGGTGTGCTGGTGGCTACGCTGCAGCGCCTGGCCGAGCAGGACCCGTTGACCGGCATCGCCAATCGCCAGGGCTTCCAGGCCCTGTTGACCGCGCGCCTGGCGCAGAACGAAGGCCGTGGTGTCGCCCTCGGCCACCTGGATCTGGACAACTTCCGCCACGTCAACGATGCCCTTGGCCACCAGGGCGGCGACCGGCTGATCCTGCAGGTGGTTGCACGCCTGAAACAGCAATTGGAGGCTGGCGACCAGCTGGCCCGCCTGGGCAGCGACGAGTTCGCCTTGCTGATCGACACTCGGCGCGATGCCAACCGCGCCGAATGGGTGGCCGAACGCATCGTCGAGGCCTTGGCCGAGCCCTATTGGATCGACGGCGAAAGCCTGCTGCTCGGTTGCAGCCTGGGCCTGGCCCACGCCCGCGCCCAGGCCGGCGCCGACCCGCTGATGTGGCATGCCCATATCGCCATGCGCCAGGCCAAGGGCAGCCAGGGGTGTACCTTTCATGTATTCAACGAACGGATCAACCGCAACGCACGCAGCCTGGCCGACCTGGAAGGCGAGCTGCGCCGAGCGCTGCGCCGCGACGAACTGGAGCTGCATTACCAGCCGCGGCTGAGCCTTGCCGACGGGCGGATCGTCGGGCTCGAGGCCCTGGTACGCTGGCGCCACGCCGAGCGCGGGCTGTTGCCACCGAGCGAGTTCGTGCCCCTGGCCGAACAGAGCGGCTTGATCGTACCGCTGGGCTACTGGGTGATTTCCCGCGCCCTGCGCGATATGCAGGCCCTGAGCGAAGACGGCCTGGCGCCGCTGCACATGGCGGTGAACCTGAGTTTCCGCCAGTTCCAGGACAGCCAGCTGCTGGCCACCTTGAGCCGCCTGATCATCGAGCATGGCGTCGACGCACGTTGGCTGGAATTCGAACTCACCGAAACCGCGGTGATGCGCCGCAACGAGTTGGTACAGCAGACCATGGACGCCCTGGGGCGCCTGGGGGTGCGCTTCTCGCTGGACGACTTCGGCACGGGCTTTTCATCGTTCGTGCACCTGAACAGCCTGCCGATCACCTTGCTCAAGGTCGATCGGAGCTTCGTCGCCGGTATGGAGCTGCGCGAGGAGAACCGCAAGCTGGTACATGCCATGATCAACCTGGCGCATAACCTCAACCTGGAGGTGGTCGCCGAAGGGGTGGAAACGCAGGAACAGTTGGCGTTGCTGCAAGGGTTTGGCTGTGATCAGGTGCAGGGCTTCCTGGTCAGCAAACCGTTGCCGGTGGACGAGCTGGTGAACTACCTGCAGCGGGCAACGGGGCCGCAGGCCTGTAACGTTCGCGGCTAAACCCGCTCCCACGAGGCTATCGAGAACCTGTGGGAGCGGGCTCGTCCCGCGATCTGCTCAGGCGGAGGCCACAGCCCCCTCACGCCGTTGCGCCTTGCCCAGCAACCGCCGGGTCCGCCATTCGAAGCCGATGGTCAGTGCCACTGCCGCGCAGGCCAGGCCCAATGCCAAGCCCCACCACACACCCACCGCACCGCCACCGAGGGTGAAGGTGAACAGCCAGGCGCTGGGCGCGCCCACCAGCCAGTAGCAGCACAGGCCGATGAGGAAGGTGGTCTTGGCGTCCTTCAGGCCACGGATCGAGCCCATGGCGATGGTTTGCATGCCATCGAACAGTTCGAACCAGGCCGCCACCATCAACAGGCTCACGGCCAGCTGGAAGATCGCCGCGAAGGCTGGGTCGTTCCGGTCGATGAACAACGCCACCAGTGCCTCAGGCAGCAGCCAGAACAGCGCCGCGAAGGCGAACATGATCATTGCCCCAAAGCCGATTCCCACCCGCCCGGCACTTCGTGCTGCCAACAGGTTGCCTGCACCGTAGTACAAGCCCACACGCATGGTCACGGCATAGGAAAGCCCCGTCGGCACCATGAACGCCGTGGAGACGATCTGCAGGGCGATCTGGTGCGCCGCCAGCTCTGTGCTGCCCAGCACACCCATGCACAGGGCGGCGAAGGCGAACAGGCCGACCTCCACCATGTAGGTGCCGCCGATCGGCAGGCCCAGGCGCCACAGCTCGCGCAGCGCCGGCAGCGAAGGCCGCGACAGGCCCTTGCGCAGCGGGTAGTCGGCATAGGCCTTGTGCCAGCGGATATACAGCGCCAAGGCGATGGCCATGCCCATGGACACCACGGCGGTGACCAGGCCGATGCCCATCAGGCCCAGCTTGGGCAGGCCGAACATGCCTTCGATCAAGGCGTGGTTGAACAGGTAGTTGAGCACCGTACCCACCAGGCTGATCACCATCACCGGCGTCGAACGGCCCAGGGCGCTGGTGAAGCCGCGCAGGGCCATGAACGTCAGGTAGCCGGGCAGGGCCAGAGGCAGCAGGGTGAGGAACTCCATGGCCGAGGCGACGTTCTCCGGCTTCTGGCCGAACAGCAGCAGGGCCGGCTCCAGGTTCCACAGCACCAGCCCGGCCCCCAAGGCCAGGCCCCAGGCCAGCCACAGCCCGTTCTGCGCCAGCCGGGTCGCGCCGGGCACATCGCCTGCGCCCTGGCGAATGGCGACCAGTGTGCCGACTGCGGCAATCACACCCAGGCAGAAGATCGACACGAACGAATAGCTGGCCGCGCCCAGGCCGCCACCGGCCAGGGCCTGGGGGCTGATGCGGGCCATCATCAGGGTGTCGGTCAGCACCATCAGCATGTGCGCCAACTGCGAGGCGATCAGCGGGCCGGCCAGGCGCAGCAGAGCCTTGAGTTCGGTGGTGGGCGCGACATGCATGGAGGTGTCCTTTTTCCGGGTCCTGTTGAGCGAGGCATCGATTCTGAGGCTTCGGTCAACTTTGCACAAAAGGATAAAAGCGATCGTTGGCATGAGTTGAACTCATGTATGTATGATCCATTGCATTCCATTGGTGTTCCCGCAGGGCAGGTGCGAAATGTCCCGTCAGCTTCCCCCGCTGTATGCGTTGCGCGCATTCGAAGCCGCTGCCCGGCTGAGCTCGTTCACCCGGGCCGGCGAGGAGCTGTCCATTACCCAGAGTGCGGTCAGCCGGCACATCCGTACCCTGGAGGAGCACTTCGCCTGCCGCCTGTTCGTACGCAACGGGCGCAGCCTGCAGCTCACCGAGGCGGCGCGGGTACTGCTGCCAGGTGTGCGCGATGGCTTCAGCGCGCTGGAGCGGGCCTGCGATACCTTGCGCGGCGAGGACGACATCCTGCGCATGAAGGCCCCTTCGACCCTGACCATGCGTTGGCTGTTGGCGCGCCTGAGCCAGTTCCGCCACCAGCAGCCGGGCAACGAAGTGCAGCTGACCAGTGCCTGGATGGATGTGGACCACGTGGACTTCAACCAGGAGCCCTTCGATTGCGCGGTATTGCTCAGCGACGGGGTGTTCCCGGCCGACTGGGAAGTGCGGCGGCTGTTCTCGGAGTTGTTGATCCCGGTGGGGGCGCCCGACCTGCTCAAGGACGGGCCCTGGGACGAACGGCGCCTGGCGGGTATCGAGTTGCTGCATCCCACGCCCGATAAGCGCGACTGGCGTGCCTGGCTGGCGCGCATGGGGCTTGCCGACAAGGTCTCGCTCAAAGGCGGGCAGGTGTTCGATACCTTGGAGTTGGGCATGATCGCGGCGGCACGTGGCTATGGCATTTCCATGGGCGACTTGCTGATGGTCGCCGAAGATGTCGCCCAGGGGCGGTTGAGCCTGCCGTGGCCGACGGCTGTGCCCAGTGGCATGGATTACTACTTGGTGTGGCCTCGGACGCGGCCGGGTGGGGAGCGTTTGCGGCGCTTGAGTCAGTTCTTGCAGGAGGAGGCGGCTGCGATGAACCTGCCGGATGTGCGCATTCTTGAGGCACCCGTGGCGGCTCCATTTACGCCGTAGCACCTGGGGCTGCTTCGCAGCCCTTTCGCGGCACAAGGCCGCTCCTACCGAAGCACCGTGAACATCTGTAGGAGCGGCCTTGTGCCGCGAAAAGGGCGCAAAGCGCCGCAAACGTGTTCAGATCACTTGAAGTCCAGGTTCAGCGCCTGGGCGCAGGCCTGCAGCGAGCGCCGCTCGCTTTGGGCATACAAGGCCAGTTCATCCTGCACCTTCATCTGCAGCGCTGCCTCGAAGGCTTCGCGGTTGGCATTGCTGCCATAGTCGGCCTGGGCATCGTCGCCCAGGTTGGACTGGAAGATCCCCGCCGCGCTCACCGGCAAGAAGTCTTCGTACACCAAGGCTTCGTAATGCACATGACCTGCGTCGATCAGCCCTTGCAGCGTGGTCGGCCGGCCCTGCTGGTCGCGGGCGGCCAGGCCCTTCTCGGTGGCGAAGTAGCGGAAATAGGCCAACCCCTGCTCGCGCATCTGCGCCAGGTCGTCCGGGAACTCGGCAAACTGCGCCTTGAGCAGCGCCATGTAGCGCTCGGCATTGGCTTCGGCTGGCACGCCGCCCAGGGCGTCGCGGGTTGCATCGAGCAGGCGGTCGTAGAGCTGGCGGCCTTTCGGCGTCAGCGCCGCGCCGCGTTGTTCGATCTCGCCGAAGCGCGCGGTATGACTGCCCTGCGCATCGCTGAAGGCTACCTTTTCCTGCAAGGCCTTGAAGCTGGTCTGGCGCAGCAGGATCGGATGACGGCGGGTGGGCGGGCCTTCGACCACCGCCTTGGGCGGGATGCCCTTGGCCGGCATGCCCAGCTGGATGGCGTCGATGTCCAGGGTGCGCGGGGTCAGGTGGTTGATGTGCGGGCCTTTGAAGGCCACCACATCGGCGATCAGGCGATGCTGATCGTGCAACCGCTGGTATTGCTCGGCGGTCACCGTCGCGTCCTGGTGCCAGCGGAAGGTGTGCAGCGCTTCCTGGACGAAGGCCTCGGCATCGGCAGCGCCCAAGCCACCGTCGCGCTCGCATTGGGCGATCAGTTCAAGGGCCTGTGGAGTGAAGATCTTGCGCTTGGCCAGGATGCCCTGGGCCAGCTCGCGCAGTTGCGGGTTGTCGATCAGCTCCAGGCGCAGCAGGGACGTGAACACGCGGAACGGGCTGATGTGCAGCGACTGTTCATGCACAGCGCGGAAGGCGGTGGAATGCACCGGCACGCCGGCCGAGCTCAGGTCGTAGTAGCCCACCGGCTCCATACCCATGACCGCGAACAGCCGGGCGATGGTCGCCAGCTCCTCGGCGGTGCCGACGCGGATGGCGCCATGGCGCTCCTGGTCGAGGCGCTCGATCTCACCGGTCCAGCGCAGGGCCTCGGCGACCGTGGGCTGCTGGGTCATCACCTGCTGGTTGATTTCGCTCACCAGCTCCAGCAGCGTGCCGTACAGGGGCACTTCCTGTTTGTACATGAGCGACATGGCGGCAGAGAACTGCGCGCGGATGCTGTCGGGGCTGACGAAATCATGGGCGGGCATCGCTAGCTTCCTGGAGGTGAGTGGATACCCGTACATGAAAGCGGGGAATGCACCTCCCCCACAAGCGAAAAAAAGTGCAGGTGTCATTCCTTTTGCGATTGATGATCGCGAGTGTTGCGCCATCCCTGTAGAGGCGGGCTTGCCCCGCGACGGCCCGCAAAGCGGGCCCGATAACAGTCAGCCCTGCAATTGCTCCCGAACCCACTCCACTAATGCCCGCACCTTCGGCACCTCCGCCGCATGTTCGGCAAAGGCCAGGTAATGGGCCCCGGGGCTCTTCATCGCATAGTCCCAGGCCACCACCAGGCTGCCCTCGGCCAGCTCCTTGCTCACCAGGTAGCGCGGTACCAGCGCCACGCCACAACCGGCCTGGGCCGCACTCAGTGCCATGTAGAATGTGTCGAAGCGCGGCCCGTGGTAGCTGTTGTCGGTGTGCAGGCGCTGCTCCAGGAACCATTCATGCCAGGCCTCTGGCCGCGAGGTGCTTTGCAGCAGCACCAGTTCGGCCACTTCGCTGGCATCGTGCAAGGCTCGCCCCTGCAGCAGCTCGGGTGCACACACCGGCACCACCTCCTCGCCGAACAGTTCCACGCAGGTGGCGCCCGGCCAGGTGCCCTGGCCATAGAAGAACACCGCGTCGGCCGAGCCCTGAAGCAGGGCGAAAGGCTCCATTTCGTTGCGGATGTCGAGGTGGATGTTGGGGTGGCGCTTGCCAAATCCCTTCAAGTGCGGGATCAACCAACGCACACCGAAACTCGGCTGGGTGGCTACCTTCAAGACTTCGGTCTGCTCGCCGTAGGTCAGTACGTAGCGACTGGACATGTCCACCTGGGTAAGGATCTTGTTGACCTCGGCCAGGTACAGCGAGCCCGCGGGCGTCAGTTGCAGGCGCCGACGAATGCGCAGGAACAGGTGGTGACGGAGCATTTCCTCGAGCTGTGCCACCTGCTTGCTGACCGCGCTCTGGGTCAGGTGCAGTTCCTCGGCGGCACGGGTGAAGCTCAGGTGACGGGCAGCGGCCTCGAAGCACTGCAGGGCGGTCATCGATGGCACCAGGCGTTTGGACATAGCGGTCTCTACGGCGGATTGTTCATTACCTGGCGGAATGATATACGGAATAAAGGTCGTTTGTTGCGCCAGTGTCATCGGATTAATACTGATCCACATCAGGTTTTCAACCCTCCACCTTCTGTAGGAGAAGCACATGGTCGCTGGATTGCTCGAGCGCCTTGGCGTTGCCGCCGAGGCTTACACCCAGGGTGACTACCCTGTTCACACGCCGATCGACGGCAGCCAGATCGCCTCGGTGAAGCTGCTCGACAAGGCCCAGACCACCGCGCGTATCGACCAGGCGCAAAAAGCCTTCGAGGCCTGGCGCAACGTGCCGGCCCCGCGCCGCGGCGAGCTGGTGCGCCTGTTCGGCGAAGTGCTGCGTGCCCACAAGGCCGAGCTGGGCGAGCTGGTGTCCATCGAGGCCGGTAAGATCACCCAGGAAGGCCTGGGCGAAGTCCAGGAAATGATCGATATCTGCGACTTCGCCGTCGGCCTGTCGCGCCAGCTGTATGGCCTGACCATCGCCTCCGAGCGCCCGGGCCACCACATGCGTGAGTCCTGGCACCCGCTGGGCGTGGTCGGCGTGATCAGTGCCTTCAACTTCCCGGTTGCGGTCTGGGCGTGGAACACCGCGTTGGCCCTGGTGTGCGGCAACGCCGTGGTATGGAAACCGTCCGAGAAGACCCCGCTGACCGCCCTGGCCTGCCAGGCGTTGTTCGAAAAAGCCTTGAATGCCTTTGGTGATGCGCCGCAGGGCCTGAGCCAGCTGGTGATCGGCGGCCGTGAAGCCGGCGAAGCCCTGGTGGACGACCCGCGCGTACCGCTGGTGAGCGCCACCGGCAGCACCCGCATGGGGCGCGAAGTCGGCCCGCGCGTCGCGGCCCGCTTCGGGCGCAGCATCCTCGAGCTGGGTGGCAACAACGCCATGATCCTGGCCCCGAGCGCCGACCTGGACCTGGCCGTGCGCGGCATCCTGTTCTCGGCGGTCGGTACCGCCGGCCAACGCTGCACCACCCTGCGCCGCTTGATCGTGCACCGCTCCATCAAGGATGAAGTGGTTGCCCGTGTCAAAGCCGCCTACGGCAAGGTACGCATCGGTGACCCACGCAAGGACAACCTGGTCGGCCCGCTGATCGACAAGCAGTCCTTCGACGCCATGCAAGGCGCGCTGGCCAAGGCGCGCGACGAAGGCGGGCAGGTATTCGGCGGCGAGCGCCAGCTGGCCAGCGAATACCCGAACGCCTACTACGTTTCGCCGGCCATCGCCGAGATGCCGGGCCAGAGCGACGTGGTACGCCACGAGACCTTCGCCCCGATCCTCTACGTGCTGGCCTATGACGACTTCGAAGAGGCCCTGCGCCTGAACAACGAAGTGCCACAAGGCCTGTCCTCGTGCATCTTCACCACTGACATCCGCGAGGCCGAACGCTTCCAGAGCGCTTCGGGCAGCGACTGCGGCATCGCCAACGTCAACATCGGCACCAGCGGTGCGGAGATCGGTGGCGCCTTCGGCGGCGAGAAGGAAACCGGCGGTGGCCGTGAGTCCGGCTCGGATGCCTGGAAGGGCTACATGCGTCGGCAGACCAACACCGTGAACTACTCACGCGAGCTGCCGCTGGCGCAGGGGATCGTGTTCGACTGATGATCGCACGCGGGGGCTCTGCCCCCGTATCGCGGGACAAGCCCGCTCCCACAGGGTTCAGCGCAATCCTGTGGGAGCGGGCTTGTCCCGCGATGGGTCGCAATGCGGCCCCAACAAGAACAACATTGCTGGAGCCGGGCCATGTCCGAACTGCGTCAAGAATGTCTGTGGGAATTCGTCACCAAGCCAACCGTCGCCACCCAGGCCCTGGCCGGTGAGCACAAGGCCGATGTCTGCGTGATCGGCGGTGGCATCACGGGCCTGTCGGCGGCGATCCACCTGCTCGAGCAAGGCAAATCGGTGATCCTGCTGGAGGCCTGGAAGATCGGCCATGGTGGCTCGGGACGCAACGTCGGCCTGGTCAACGCCGGCACCTGGATCCGCCCCGACGACGTCGAGGCGACCCTTGGCCTGCAGCAGGGCAGCCGCCTGAACAAGGTGCTTGGCGAAGCTCCGGGCGAAGTGTTCGCCATGATCGAGCGCCTGGGCATCGACTGCCAGGCCCAGCACAAGGGCACCCTGCACATGGCGCACAATGCTACCGGCATCGCTGACCTGGAGGCCCGCCATGCCCAGTGGAGCCGACGCGGCGCCGACGTCGAGCTGTTGACCGGCGCGCGTTGCCAGGAATATTGCGGCACCGACAAGATTTCCGCCGCGCTGCTCGACCGCCGCGCCGGCACCATCAACCCCATGGGGTACACCCAAGGCCTGGCCGCTGCCGTGGCACGCCTGGGCGGCCAATTGTTCCAACAGTCCTCGGTCCAGGGCCTGGAGCGCGACGGCGATGGCTGGCGGGTGAATACCGCCCGTGGCTCTGTGCGTGCCGACAAGGTGGTGATTTCCACTGGCGCGTACACCGAAGGCGAGTGGAGCAACCTGCAGAAGCACTTCTTCCGG
This sequence comes from Pseudomonas sp. FA-1, assembly GCF_056856075.1. Classification (NCBI taxonomy): domain Bacteria; kingdom Pseudomonadati; phylum Pseudomonadota; class Gammaproteobacteria; order Pseudomonadales; family Pseudomonadaceae; genus Pseudomonas; species Pseudomonas sp. FA-1. Next base: position 587,097 of record NZ_JBWXTH010000001.1, on the reverse strand, counting down.
GGCTATTACTACCAGGTCGCGTCCAAGCCCTTGCAAGGCGCGGCGGCGGACAAGGTCCTGCCCCACGGCCAAGGCTCCTGGGACACCCGTACCGTGCTCAGCAGCATTCGCCGCGACGACCAGGGCCGCCTGTTGCTGGGCAGCTTGGGCCGAGTCGACAACAAGCCGGCCTGGTTCGTGCGCAGCTGGGCCGACCGCATCCAGAGCCATTACTACCCGGAATTGGGCAAGGTCGAATGGGAAATGCATTGGACCGGCTGCATCGACTTCACCCCCGATCACCTGATGCGCCTGTTCGAACCGGCCCCTGGGTTGGTGGCGGTGACCGGCTACAACGGCCGCGGCAACACCACCGGCACGGTGATCGGCCGGGCGTTTGCCGAATTCCTGCTCAAGGATGACCCAGACAGCCTGCCGATCCCGTTCTCGCCGATGAAGCCGGTGAGTGCCCCCTCGTTACGTACCGCGTTCTATGAGTCCGGATTCGCGCTGTATCACGCGGGCCAGTGCCTGCGGGTAGTGCTGTAGGAGCGTGGAGGCTTACTTGTGCAACCAGCTCAGGAAGCCGCCTTTCTTCACTTCAGGCGGCTTCTGCAGCAACAGTGATTCCCGGCTCTGGCGGCGGAACCGCTGCAGTTTGGTCAGTGCCGACTGCACCTCGCCACGCTTGATCAGGCAGCTGCGTACCTGCTCCTTGTCGATGCGATAGAGCAGGCAGCCGGTCAGCGTGCGGAACTCGGCGAAGGACGCCTCGTCGTCGGTCAACCCTTCGATCCCCAACACCTCGCCCGGCCCCATGCGCCCGGCCTCGACCAGCCGCTCGCCATCGCGGATCGACGCCGAGACCACGCCACTGCCGATCACCAGCACATGGTCGGAGTGCTCGCCCACGCCGAGGATCACCTGGTCCGCCAGGTATTCCACTGCTGTCATGCGCTGGCTCAGGGCATCGCGCTCTTCGCCGGTCAACGAGCGGAACACCCGCACCTCGTCCAGCAGGTCGCGCTGGCGACTTCGTGGTGGCAGGGCCAGATCGACGTTCCACATCACGCCGCTGGCCTCCAGGTGGCGGTGGGCCAGGTCGAACAGCTGGTTACGCACCTCGGTCTTGCGTTCCATGCTGGCGACGAAGCCGCTGGCCTCGTACTCCACGGATTCGAGGGTCGAAGCCTTCACCGCGACCTTGGGCTTGGGCGTGGCCAGCAACGCGCTGGTGCCCTGCAGCGCCTTTTCCAAAGCATCGAATACCCGTTTGGGCCGCACCTTGGCCGGTACCACCACACTGATCGATACCCCGTGCACATCCGCCGGGCGGCTGAAATTGAGCAGCCTGGCTTTCGCCACCACCGAATTGGGCACCACGGCCAGGCTACCGGTGCCGGTGAGCAGCCGCGTGGCGCGCCAGTCGATGTCCAATACCTTGCCTTCGGTGCCGTCGATGGAGATCGAGTCACCGATCTGGTAGGGCCGCGTGGTGTTCAGCACGATGCCGGAGAACACGTCCGCCAAGGTGCTCTGCAACGCCAGGCCGATGACGATGGCCATGACGCCGGAGGTGGCCAGCAACCCTTTGACCGGCAGTTGCATTACGTAGGCTGCCGCGGCCACCACCGCTGCGAGAAAGATCAGCGCGCCCAGCACGTCCTGCAGTAGACGCCCACCATGGCCGCCTCGCGCCACCAGCAGCAGGCCGAACACCACCGTGACCGTACGCGCGCCGAACAGCCACCAGGCGATTTCCAGCAGGGTGGCGATCAGGTTGCGCGGCACATCGTCCGGCCAGGGCGCAGGTTGCAACGGGCTCAGGCCGGCGGTGAGCAAGACCCAGCTGAACAGCAGGAAGATCACCAGCCGGGCAGCGATGCGACAGGCCCGGCGCTCGACCGGGATCAGCTGCCAGAGCAGCAGGTCCAAGAGCACCAGGCAGGCGCCGAGTAGCAGCGGTGAGGACTGGATGAAGGCCAGCATGATGGTCTCGGTTCAAGGACGGATGGGGGAAGTAAAGAGCACGTTGGGCAGGCAGGCAATGGATGACGTCGCCGCCCCATTCGCGGGTTTACCCGCGAGTCGAGCCGACACGGTTTTCGTTCTGAAAATAGAACGCAACAGCCAATTTTCACTATCTAGTGCTTCAAAGGTGATGTTTTTAATCTGTGCCCATGCAGTCAAGGCAACATCCCAACCCAATCTGAAGGAGCACAGACCATGACCCCATTCACCTACAACCGTCTGGACAAGAACAACGCTGCCGTTCTGCTGGTCGACCACCAGACTGGCCTGCTCTCGCTGGTACGCGACATCGAGCCGGATCGCTTCAAGAACAACGTGCTCGCCCTGGCTGATCTGGCCAAGTATTTCAACCTGCCGACCATCCTCACCACCAGCTTCGAGCAAGGCCCCAACGGCCCGCTGGTGCCAGAGCTCAAGGCCATGTTCCCGGACGCGCCCTACATCGCCCGCCCTGGCCAGATCAACGCCTGGGACAACGAAGACTTCGTCAAGGCCGTGAAGGCCACCGGCAAGAAGCAACTGATCATCGCCGGCGTAGTGACCGAAGTGTGCGTGGCCTTCCCGGCGCTGTCGGCCCTGGAAGAAGAGTTCGAAGTGTTCGTGGTGACCGATGCCTCCGGCACCTTCAACGAGATGACCCGCGACGCCGCCCACGACCGCATGAGCCGCGCAGGTGCGCAACTGATGACCTGGTTCGGCGTGGCCTGTGAGCTGCACCGCGACTGGCGCAACGACATCGAAGGCCTGGGTACCCTGTTCTCCAACCACATCCCGGACTACCGCAACCTGATGACCAGCTACAGCACCCTGGTTGCTGGCAAGTAAACCTCCTGACCAGGCGCCGGATGCCGGCGCCTGGCTTCACCTTGCCTAGGGGAAGATCGATGGACAACCGTACTGTGGTGACGCTGGTCATCCAGCACAGAGTGCGTAGCGATGCGCTGGCACGTTATGAAGACTGGCTGCGGCACACCGTCGGCGTCGCCCGCCAGCAGCCGGGTCATCTGGATGTGAATGTGATCCGCCCTGACAACGGCAGCCGCCAGTTCACCACCGTGGTGCGTTTCGCCGAGGCCAACCAATTGCAGGCCTGGGTCGATTCCGCCGAACGCCAGGCACTGGTCAACGAGGTGCTGCCGCTGCTGGAGGAAGGCGACCAGACCCAGGTCCATGATGATCCGGAGTTCTGGTTCACCCCACCCGCCAGCGGAGCGTCCCAACCGCCACGCTGGAAGCAGGCACTGCTGACGTACCTGGTGATCTGCCCCATGACGCTGGTCATCCCGCAGCTGCTGGCGCCGCTCTTCGCGCGCTTCCCGCAACTGGGCGGCGCGATCGCCGGCAACCTCATCGTCAACCTGTTCGTCATCCTGCCCGTGGTGTTCTACATCATGCCTTGGGTAACCCGCCGCTGCGCCAATTGGTTGCGCGGCTGAGCCAAGCCTTTGATGTAGCTGTGGGCGCGGGTTCACCCCGAAAGAGGCTACGCCAGACAGCACAAACGTTGAACAGGGCTAATCTTTCACAGCCCACCGCACTTGCATCCAGGCCCTGATCGGCCCCAGCCGGCATGCGCCCGGTTGCGCCTGCCGCCCAGACGGAGAAGACCATGTCCAAGGACCACAACGACACGACCCGTCGCCAGTTCCTCGCCGCCAGCACCGTGCTGGGTGCCGCCGGCGCGCTCTGGTCCGCATTGCCCTTCACCGGCGCCGCCGGTTCCGTTCACGCATCCATCCAAGGAGGTTCCATGACGGCCGACCTGATTCTGTTCAACGGCAAACTGCATACCGTTGACCGCGAGAAGCCCACTGCGACCGCAGTCGCCATCAAGGACGGCCGCTTCATCGCTGTGGGCAGCGACGCCGAGGCCATGGCCCACAAGGGCAACACCACCCAAGTCATCGACCTCAGGCAGCGCACGGTGATCCCCGGCCTGAACGACTCGCACCTGCATCTGATCCGCGGTGGTTTGAACTACAACCTGGAGCTGCGCTGGGAGGGTGTGCCGTCGGTAGCCGACGCCCTGCGCATGCTCAAGGACCAGGCCGCGCGTACACCCACCCCACAGTGGGTGCGTGTGGTCGGTGGCTGGAATGAATTCCAGTTCGCCGAAAAACGCATGCCGACCCTGGAAGAGATCAACCAGGCCGCGCCCGACACCCCGGTGTTCCTGCTGCACCTCTACGACCGCGCGTTGCTCAACCGAGCCGCCCTCAAGGCCGTGGGCTACACCAAGGACACCCCCAATCCGCCAGGCGGCGAGATCCAGCGCGACAAGTTCGGCAACCCGACCGGCATGCTCATTGCCCGCCCGAACGCGATGATCCTCTACGCCACCCTGGCCAAGGGGCCGAAGCTGCCGCTGGAATACCAAGTCAATTCCACCCGCCAGTTCATGCGCGAGCTCAACCGCCTGGGCTTGACCAGTGCCATCGATGCCGGCGGCGGCTACCAGAACTACCCGGACGACTATCAGGTCATCCAGCAGCTGGCCGACAATAACCAGCTGACCGTCCGCATCGCCTACAACCTGTTTACCCAGAAGCCCAAGCAGGAACTGGCCGACTTCAAGAGCTGGACCTCTAGCGTCAAGCTGCATGGCGGCAACGACTTCCTGCGCCACAACGGCGCCGGCGAAATGCTGGTGTTCTCGGCTGCCGACTTCGAAGACTTCCTCGAGCCGCGTCCTGACCTGCCGCAAACCATGGAACAAGAGCTCGAGCCGGTGGTGCGCCATCTGGTGGAGCAGCGCTGGCCGTTCCGCCTGCATGCCACCTACAACGAGTCGATCTCGCGCATGCTCGATGTGTTCGAGAAGGTCAACCGTGACATCCCGTTCAACGGCCTGCCATGGTTCTTCGACCACGCCGAGACCATCACGGCGCAGAACATCGAGCGAGTGCGGGCACTTGGCGGTGGTATCGCCATCCAGGACCGCATGGCCTTCCAAGGTGAATACTTCGTCGACCGCTATGGCGCCAAGGCTGCCGAGCAGACGCCGCCGATCAAGCGAATGCTCGACATGGGCGTGCCGGTGGGGGCCGGTACCGACGCTACCCGTGTGTCCAGCTACAACCCATGGACTTCGTTATATTGGCTGGTCAGCGGCAAGACCGTCGGTGGCATGGCGCTGTACCCCGAAGGCCTCGACCGCGACACCGCCCTGCAACTGTTCACCCAGGGCAGCGCCTGGTTCTCCAGCGAGCAGGGCAAGAAGGGCCAGATCAAAGTAGGGCAGCTGGCCGACCTGGCGGCGCTGTCGCTGGACTTCTTCAGTGTCGAGGAGGAAGCGATCAAGGGGATCGAGTCGGTGCTGACCATCGTCGACGGCAAGGTGGTATATGGCGCGGCGGAGTTCGACAGGCTCGGCCCCCCGCAGGTGCCGGTGCTGCCGGAGTGGTCGCCGGTGACCAAGGTGCCAGGGCATTGGCGAGTCGGTACGCCGTCGTTGGCGGCGGTGGCCCACCAGTGCGTCGGGCCTTGCGGGGTGCATGCGCACAGCCATGAGAAGGCGCGGCATTCGAATGTACCGGTGAACGACTTCCAAGGTTTCTGGGGCGCACTGGGCTGCTCGTGCTTCGCGTTTTGAGCGCACATGCCCAGTGACGCGGCCTTGCGTCGCGAAAAGGTTGAAAGCAGCCCCAAGACAACACTGCAACACAGGCCGGGGCTGCTTCGCCATCTCGATATCAAGCCATGTCGCTGACGGCGAACTCCTCGGCCAAATGATCGATCAACGCCCGCACCGACGGCAGCAACCCCCGTCGCGAAGGGAAGATCGCATGCACGATACCGCAGCGCGGGTGCCAACCCGGGATCAACTCCACCAACCGGCCCGCTGCCAGGTCGTCGCGCACCGCCACCCGCGGCAAGTGCGCGATACCTACCCCGGTCACTACGAAATGGCGCAAGGCGAACAGGTCGTCAGTCACTACGCGGGGCGTGTGGGGGATGACGATGCTGCGACTGGCGTCCTCGTCGTGGAACAGTTCCCAGCGGTATTCACGCTGGGCGCTGCCCCAGTGCAGGCTCGGCAGCTGGCCGAGCATCAGGGGGTCAAAGCCGTCAGGCAGTTGCTCCTGGAACTGCGGCTGGCCGACCAGGCACTGGGTGCTGTTGCTCAGCACCTTCATCACCATGTCGGTGTTTTCCAGCGGCGGGAAGCGTACACGCAAGGCGATGTCGAAGCCCTCGTGCAGCAGGTCGACCCGGCGGTTGGTGCTCTCGATGAACAGTTCCACCTGCGGGTACTTGATCATGTAGCGGGTCAGCATCGGCCCGACCCAGGAGTTGAGCAGGGTGGTCGGACAGCTGATGCGTACCAGCCCGCGAGGTTCGCTGCGGTTGCGCTCGATGATCTCCGCCGCCCCCTCGGCCTCCACGCGCATGGCCAGGCAGCGCTGGTAGTAGGCCTGGCCGATCTCGGTCAGCGAGCAGTGCCGGCTGGTGCGCTGCAGCAGGCGCACGCCCAGGCGCTCTTCCAGGTCGGCGATGCGCCGGCTGAGCTTGGACTTGGGAATGTCCAGCGCCCGGCCAGCCGGGGCGAAGCCGCCGTGCTCGACTACCTGGGTGAAGTAGTAGAGGGAATTGAGGTCTTCCAATGATCGTCTCCGGATGCGTGGCTGCCTGTACTGGCCTCTTCGCGGCTAAAGCTGCTCCGTTGTGGGGCGGCACCAGATGCGAAAGGGCTGGCGTAGATAGTACAAAAGCAATCGTCCATGAAACAGAACGCCAGCTGAATCGCGTCGGCTGCGGTTAATATCAGGCAACTCGATGGGTGGTTGCCTGGGGGGGTGGCAATACCTCAATTCACGGGCTGCAATTCGATCCCATCCAGTAGCGCCTCAATCAACCCCTCTGCCATTTCGACCGCATTCAGGGTGCTCCAGAACAGGCTCTTGCCGGTTTCGTCCAGGTGTTCCAAAGCCTTGTAGCCACAGTCGTAGGCACCTCGCAGGTACTGTGCGACGTGTACAAGGGCGTCATGGGCGGATACATCCGGATTTACCGTGAACAATGGTGGATGGCCGGCGTCGCAGCGGCTGAAGGCGCGTTGTGTGGTGTTGGGGAGGGGTGGATCGGGGACGATCTTTTTCATTGCAGTGTGCTCTCTAGGTTGTACTGCAACCATCCGTTTCCACGCGAAGGGTGGCAGTTGTACGCGGGGTGGAAAACCGGTGAGAGGCAACCCGGTAGGCCATACGGCCTCCCGCGCACAACTGCCATTGAAGACAGCACCTCAGACCTAGACGGGTTTCCACGCCCGATCGCTGAACCGACAGCGACCCGGCAAGCCTAGAGAGCAGGCTTTCCCCGGACAATCAGACGGGCGTCGACACGGTGTGTACGATAAATCCCCACGCTGCACGCATACGTAGGAAATGGCTCGCGATGAAGTAGGGCGTTGCTGAGACGACCGTGTTTAAGAACGGTGCACGGCTAGTGCAGTCAAGCCTTCTTTCCGGAGGCTATATCAGACCGTCTAGTAGCGATGGCCTGCGAAGAGGGCGGCTGGATTTGCTTGGAATTAATTTGAGAAATTACTTACGCACAGATCGGAGCACCTGAAGTCGCCAAACCGGGCGGTCAGGAACAAACTGCGGCACCCGGAAATCCTTCAGGAGCACGACTATGTGGCTTCCCAATGCCATGTTCGATCCACCCCACCCAGGGGAGTCTCTCCGTGAGGACGTATTACCTGCTATTGGCATGAGCGTATCGGGGCTGGCGCGCCACCTCGGCTATTCGCGTGGGCAATTGTCCACCGTGCTCAATGGACGCGCCGCCATATCCGCCGACCTTGCTTATCGTCTTGAGCTGGCGGGCCTTGGTGATGCCCGCCAGTACCTTGCGGAACAGGCAGCTTATGATCTCTGGCAGGCTGCGCACCGTGAGCACCCCCAGATAGTACGGTTAGTGTTTGCCTGATCGCTCAATCAGTATCCGATTCAAACAACCGCTCCAACTCCAACCGCGCCTCCTTGGCCGTCTGCATCACCTTGGCCCGGTCATCGCGTACCTGCCCTTGGGCGACCAGCACCTCTTCGTCATGCTGGGCGAACCGTTCGATCCGGTCGGCTGCCTGTTCGTCGCTCAAGCCCAACCCGACCAATGCCCGGCGGCTCATCTCCAGGCTGGAGTAGAACGTCTCGCGGATCGGCTCGGCGCCTACATCCACCAACTTGTGCACATGCTGGCGGTTGCGTGCGCGGGCCAACACCTTCAGGTGCGGGTACAGGCGCTTGACCCGCTCCGCCGTGCGGGTGGTGACGTCGGGGTCGTCGGTGGTGATGATGAAATATTCCGCCTCGCCGACCTTGGCAGCATGCAGTACTTCCGAGCGCAGCGGGTCGCCGTAGAACACCGGGGCCTGCTCGAACATGCGGGTCATCTCGATGGCGTCCACAGACGTTTCCAGGGCGATGAAGGGGATTTTCTGGGCGCGCAGGATGCGCGAAACGATCTGGCCCATGCGGCCCATGCCGACGATCACCACCCGTGGCGTGTCGGTCTGGATCTGCTTGTACTGTTCGGGCACTTCACGCGTGGCTTGCGGGCGCTTGAGGGCGCGGGCGCAACCGAGCATCAGTAGGGGCGTGATGGCCATCGACAGGGTGATGGTCATCAACAGCAGGTCGTAGGTCTGGGTGTCGAGCAGGCCCTGGTCCTTGCCCAGCTTGAACACCACGAAGGCGAACTCACCGCCCGCCGCCAGTACCATGCCCAGGCGAAGAGCACTGGTGCTGCTCAGGCCTGCGACGCGGCCGACGCCGATCAACAGCGCCAACTTCACCGCGACCAGGAGCAGGGTCAGGCCCAGCAGCACGAAGGGCATCTCCAGCAGCAAGCCCAGGTTGGCGCCCATGCCTACGCTGATGAAGAACAGGCCCAGCAGCAGGCCCTTGAACGGTTCGATCTGCGACTCCAGCTCATGGCGGTATTCGGAATCCGCCAGCAGCAGGCCGGCGAGGAAGGCGCCCAGGGCCATGGAAATGCCGGCTTCCTCCATCAGCCAGGCGGTGCCGATCACCACCAACAGTGCAGTGGCGGTCGAGACCTCAGGGATGCCTGTACGGGCTACGGTGCGGAACACCGGGCGCAGCAGGTAACGGCCGCCGACGATGACGATGGCGATGCTGGCGAACACCTTCAGGCCATGTTCCAGGCTGTCGCCCTGGCTGGTGTCCGGGCCGCTGGCGGCCAGCAGAGGGACGAGGGCGATGAGCGGGATCGCTGCGATGTCCTGCATCAGCAGGATGGCGAATGCCAGGCGCCCGTGAGGGGCGTTGAGCTGCTTGGTTTCCGCCAGGCTCTGCAGGCCCAAGGCGGTGGACGACAATGCCAGGCCCAGGCCGAGCACGATCGCTGCCGGCAGCGACTGGCCGAAGCCGAACAGGGCGATGGCGCCGATGACCGCGCCGGTCAGCAACACCTGGGCGGTGCCGACACCAAACACCGATTTGCGCATCAGCCACAGGCGTTTCGGCGACAGCTCCAGGCCGATGATGAACAGCAGCAGAACTACACCCAACTCGGAAATATGCGCGACGCTTTCGGTATCGCGGATCAGCCCCAGGGCTTGTGGGCCGATGGCCACGCCAGCGAGCAGGTAGCCGATCACTGCGCCCAGTTGCAGACGCTTGGCCAGCGGGACTGCCAGGACAGCGGCGAGCAGGAAGATCACTGCGGTTTGTAGAAGGCTGCCTTCGTGGGGCATTGCTCGGGCTCCTTGAGCGGCTTGTGGGGGATTGGCGCAGCGGTATCAGCTTACGCCAGGGTAAGCGAGGGGCGCATTTTCGTCCTGGGATCGAAACAGGACAATCCGGGTTTCCCGAGAAGCAGCGTTCTGTCATTGGTACCTTTGCAGGACAAGCCCACAGGGATTTCGCAAGTCTTGAGAGCGGCGCAATCTCGGTGGGAGCTGGCGACAGCCTGCGATGGGCTGCAAAACAGCCCCAAGCCTTCAAACGGTGGAGCTCTTCAGACTCAAGGGGCCGCTTTGCGGCCCATCGCAGGCTCCGCCAGCTCCTACACGTCATCGCCACCTTGAGCACGGCGGCAAACCTGTGGGAGCGGGCTTGCCCCGCGATGGAGTTGCATGCACTGCCGTGATCAGGAACCAGGCCGATACTGCAGCGCTTCGGCCAGGTGCGCACGGCCAATGCGCTCCACCTGCTCAAGGTCAGCCAGCGTGCGGGCCACCTTGAGCAGGCGATGGGCTGCGCGCAACGACAAGGTCAAACGCTCGCAGGCACCCTCCAGCCAGGCCTGGTCGGCAGGCTCCAGCACGCAATGGCGGCGCAGGCCATTGAGGTCGAGAAAGGCATTGGCGCACCCTTGACGGCGTTGCTGCAGCTCGCGGGCCTCGGCCACCAGGCGGGCGACGCTGGCGCTGGAATCGCCGCTGGGGTCGTTGGTCAGCACCGTGCTTTCCCGTGCCACGGTCAGATGCAGGTCGATGCGGTCGAGCAGGGGGCCGGAAAGCTTGTTGCGGTAGCGCTGGATCTGTTCGGTGCTGCAGCGGCAGCGCCCGGTAGGGTCGCCCAGGTAGCCGCACGGGCAGGGATTCATCGCAGCCACCAACTGGAAGCGCGCCGGGAAGCGGACCCGGTCCTTGGCCCGCGCCACCACGATCTCGCCGGACTCCAAGGGTTCGCGAAGTACTTCGAGTACACGCCGCTCAAACTCTGGCAGTTCATCCAGAAACAGCACGCCATGGTGCGCCAGGGTGATCTCTCCTGGTTGCGGCCGGCTACCCCCGCCCACCAGGGCCGGTCCTGACGCTGAGTGATGAGGGTGTCGGAAAGGCCTCTGTGGCCAGCAGTCCAGCGGCTTATGGCCGCTGACCGACTGGATCGCCGCCACTTCCAGGGCTTCGCGTTCATCCAGTGGGGGAAGCAACCCGGGCAGGCGGCTGGCGAGCAATGTCTTGCCGGTACCTGGCGGGCCTGTAAAAAGCAGGTTATGGGCTCCCGCCGCCGCCACCAACAGCGCACGCTTGGCTGCGGCCTGGCCTTGTACTTCGCTGAGATCGGGATAGGGCCGGCTGCGCAGCAGCAAACCGTTGGCCGCGTAAGGTGGCAGGGGCACCTGGCCGTTGAGGTGGGCGACCAGCTCCAGTAGATGGCCCACCGCATAGACCACCAGGCCGCTCGCCAGGCTCGCCTCTTCCGCATTCTCCTTCGGCACGACCAACGCTCGCCCGGCCTCCCGGGCCGCCAGCGCCGCCGGCAAGACGCCCTGTACCGGGCGCAACCCACCCGACAAGGCCAGCTCACCGATGCACTCGATCTCGCTCAAAGCCGCCACTGGTACCTGGCCATTGGCCGCGAGGATGCCCAGGGCGATGGCCAGGTCGTAACGGCCGCCGTCCTTGGGCAGGTCGGCGGGCGCGAGGTTCTGGGTGATGCGTCGGTTGGGGTAGTCCAACCCGGAATTGACGATGGCGCTGCGCACCCGGTCCTTGCTTTCCTTGACCGTGGCTTCGGGCAGCCCGACCAGGGTCAGGGTTGGGAGGCCGTTGGCCAGGTGGGTTTCGACGCTGACAGCGGGCGCCAGTACTCCGACCTGGGCGCGGCTGTGGACGAGGGCGAGGGACATGGACACTCCGTGGTCGCTTGTGGGGAACCGCTTCCTGCGGTTTGGCAAGCATAGAGCGCCTGGGGAAAGGCTATCGGGAAAGAGTGCGTCGGGGTTTTGCAGCGAACCGGGTCAAGGCCAGGGGCCGCTGTACGGCCCTTCGCGGGTGAGCCCGCACCCATAGGGAGCGGCGGTCGTTATTCCTGGGCAGGCGGCGCGACCCGAGCCTCCAGCTCGGCCAGTTGCTTCTCCAGCGCCTCTAGGCGGGCGCGGGTGCGCGCCAGGACGACCATCTGGCTGTCGAATTCGTCCCGGCTGACCAGGTCCAGCTTGCTGAAGGCACCTTGCATCAGGACCTTGAACTGGCTTTCCAGTTCGGCGCGGGGTTGGGCGGTGTCGCCGCTGAACAGGCGGGAGGCCTGGTCGCTCAGGGCGTCGAGGAAGGCTTTTGGCGCGAGCATGTTGGGCTGTCCGCTGAATCAATGAGAAGGCGGGCAGTGTAACACGCGCCCCGGCGGGGCTCGCGCTGCACAGGTTTTGCGCAATACGCCAGGCCAGCATGCACCATAATTGTGCGCGTTTTGCCTGATAGCGATTGGCCCAGCACTCGGATTTACAGTAACTCTTTGTTTTTTATGGCTTTGTTCGAGCTGGCAAGGTTTCTGCTAAGACCTCTGCGAGCCATGCACTGATGCAGTTCCTTGAACCAGGCAGCGCGCATGCGATGCCAGATGCCGCCGACGGCGCGTTACAAAGCCAGGCGCTGCGCTTAGACTTGAGACGGGTTTGTTTTCCTGGGGCAAGTCCACCAAATCGGGAGAAGTTTCATGAAGCTAGTCACTGCCATCATCAAGCCGTTCAAGCTGGACGACGTGCGCGAGTCGCTGTCGGAAATCGGCGTGCAGGGCATCACCGTGACCGAAGTCAAAGGCTTCGGTCGGCAGAAAGGCCATACCGAGCTGTACCGCGGTGCCGAGTACGTGGTCGATTTCCTGCCCAAGGTGAAGATCGACGTCGCCATCGACGACAAGGATCTTGACCGGGTCATCGAAGCCATCACCAAGGCGGCCAACACCGGCAAGATCGGTGACGGCAAGATCTTCGTGGTCAATCTGGAGCAGGCCATTCGCATCCGTACCGGCGAAACCGATACCGACGCGATCTAAGCACCACAGCCTCACCAAACCCAACGCCCCAGGAGAAAACAACATGACTCTGCGCAAGATCGCAGGGCTAGGAGCCCTATTGTCCCTCGTAATGCCCGGCCTGGCCCTGGCAGAGGACGCTGCCCCGGCGCTGAACTCCGGTGACACCGCCTGGATGCTCACCGCCACGGCGCTGGTGCTGTTCATGACCATTCCGGGCCTGGCGCTGTTCTACGGCGGCATGGTGCGCTCGAAGAACGTGCTGTCGGTGATGATGCAATGCTTCGCCATCACCGGCCTGATGAGCATTCTCTGGGTCATCTATGGCTACAGCCTGGCATTCGATACCTCCGGTATGGAAAAAGGCGTGGTCAACCTCAATTCCTTCGTCGGCGGCTTTTCCAAGGCGTTCCTCAGCGGTGTCACGCCTCAGAGCCTGACCTCGGCTGCCGCGCTGTTCCCCGAAGCGGTGTTCATCACCTTCCAGATGACCTTCGCCATCATCACCCCGGCGCTGATCGTCGGTGCTTTCGCCGAGCGCATGAAGTTCTCTGCGATGCTGGTGTTCATGGGCGTGTGGTTCACCTTGGTCTACGCACCGATCGCCCATATGGTCTGGAGCGGTGACGGTGCACTGATGTGGGACTGGGGCGTACTGGACTTCGCCGGTGGCACCGTGGTGCACATCAACGCTGGTATCGCAGGCCTGGTCTGCTGCCTGGTGCTGGGCAAGCGCAAGGGCTACCCGACCACGCCGATGGCCCCGCACAACCTGGGCTATACCCTGATGGGCGCCGCGATGCTGTGGATCGGCTGGTTCGGTTTCAACGCAGGTTCCGCCGCCGCCGCCAACGGCACCGCCGGCATGGCCATGCTGGTCACCCAGATCGCCACCGCCGCCGCGGCACTGGGCTGGATGTTCGCCGAATGGATCGGCCACGGCAAACCGAGTGCCCTGGGCATCGCCTCGGGTGTGGTCGCCGGCCTTGTGGCCATCACGCCGGCTGCCGGTACCGTTGGCCCGATGGGCGCGCTGGTGATCGGCCTGGCTTCGGGCGTGATCTGCTATTTCTGCGCCACCAGCCTCAAGCGCAAGCTCGGCTACGACGACTCTCTGGATGCCTTCGGCGTGCATGGGGTCGGCGGTATCGTCGGTGCCATCCTCACCGGCGTATTCGCAGCGCCTGCCCTGGGCGGCTTTGGTGCGGTCGAAGACATCGGCGCGCAGGTCTGGGTGCAGACCAAGGGCGTGCTGTTCACCGTGGTCTACACCGCCATTGCCACCTACGTGATCCTCAAGGTGCTCGATGGCTTGATGGGGCTGCGAGTCAATGACGAAGAAGAGTCGGTCGGCCTCGACCTGGCTCAGCACAACGAACGCGGCTACAACCTGTAACCGCAACGCGGTAGAAAATCGCCCGGTTCGCCGGGCTTTTTTTTGCCTGGAATTCGCTGTTTAGCGTAGGGCAAACGGTTTACCCGGCACGTTCGTGACATTCGTAAAAAACTTACAGGTTGCCAGGCGTTCAGGGAGCTTTGCTTTTTTCACGAGCGCGCTAGAATGCGCGCCGAAGGGTGTTCGATGAGCTGTCCACACTCTTCTCAACCCTTTGCTAGGCTTGCAATAGCGCATGGCCAGCAGGTAATTGCCGGCGCTTTTTTCCGGCCGATGGCTCGATGATTTTTCAGGCACTGCCAGGAGCAGGGCCTGCAGGGCGGCAGTCTCCCATCAGGAGATGGATGCCCGGGCAGTGGCCAACCCACGGCCAGTTGAATTTTCACTGGTGGACGCCGGTCTACGGCTCCATTGGTCTATAACTAACCTGCTTTTCGCAAGTCATGAGGTAGAACATGAGCGACGACGATCTGGAAAATGACGACCTCGAAGTAGGCGACGAAGACGAGGCCGATGAGGGCCTTGAAGCTGCAGCCGACGACGGCGTGGAAGATGCCGGCGAAGACGACAGCCCCGCACCTGCCGCCAAGGGCAAATCCAAGGCAGCGGTCTCGGTAGACGAGATGCCGAGCATGGAGGCCAAGCAGAAGGAGCGCGATGCGCTGGCCAAGGCCATGGAAGAATTCCTTGCACGTGGTGGCAAGGTTCAAGAGGTCGAAGCCAACGTGGTCGCCGATCCGCCCAAGAAGCCGGACAACAAGTACGGCAGCCGCCCTATCTGAGTGGCTGGATGCAAGAAAGCCCGCCGTCGCTGCGGGCTTTTTTGTGGCTGGCGATCCGGTGGGGCCGGCAATGATTCTGTGGAGATTACCTAGCCCTTCGGGCTGAGCTGTCGCGCAGCGTACACGTGGTTAGTGCTGCCCCTGTGGGAGCGGCCTTGTGCCGCGGTCAAGGCGAAGCCCTTGCCAGGCGACGGTGATATCGGGTCGGGCCTAATCGGGGGACAAGCCCGCTCCCACAGATCCGTTCACCGCCAGCGGGTCAGGATGTCCGGCAACTGGGAAAGCCGTTGGATCTCGGCATCCGGCGCCTGCTCGCCCGCCCAGGCCTTGCCCTGGGGGTTGAACCACACCGCCCGTAGCCCTGCGCGCTGGGCGCCGGCGATGTCATCACCGGGGTGGTCGCCGATGTGCACAGCCGCACTGGCCTCCACCTCGCCACGGCGCAGGGCTTCAAGAAACGGTGCCGGGTCCGGCTTGCCGATGCCCAGGTCCTCGGCGCACAAGGCGAACCGGAAATAGTCCGCCAGCCCCAGGCGACGCACATCGGCGTTGCCATTGGTGACCACGCCGAGGATGTACTGGTGACGCAGAATCTCCAGCACCGGTTGCACCTCGGGGAATACCTCGACCTGGTGACGGGCATGGAGGAACACCTCGAACCCTTCGTTGGCCAGTTCCTGGGCCTGTTTTGCGCTGTAGCCGACTTCTTCCAGGGCATGGAACAGCACTCGGCGGCGCAGGGCGCTGATCCGGTGCTTGAGGCCAGGCTCGGCCTGTACCAGGCGCTCACGGATGGCGAACAGGTGTTCGACCGGGATCGGCCCCAAGCTCGGGGCGTTGGCCTCGAGCCAGTCGCGCAGGACGATCTCGGCGCTGGCGATCACCGGTGCGGTGTCCCACAGGGTGTCGTCCAGGTCGAAGGTGATCAGCTTGATGCTCATGAGTCTGTGCCTTTGCTGCGTTTGGCCCGAGGATGGGCGCTGTCGTACACCGCGGCCAGGTGCTGGAAGTCCAGGTGGGTGTAGATCTGCGTGGTGCTGATGTCGGCGTGGCCGAGCATCTCCTGCACGGCGCGCAGGTCCTGGGACGATTCCAGCAGGTGGCTGGCGAAGGAATGGCGAAGCATGTGCGGGTGCAGGTGCTGGCCGAGTTCGCGCTCGCCGGCAGTCTTGACCCGTATTTGAATGGCGCGTGGGCCGAGGCGGTTGCCCTGGCGGGTGACGAACACGGCATTGTCCCGCGGGGCGCTGATGCCGCGCAGCTTGAACCACTCCTGCAGGGCCTCGCGGGCCTTGCGGCCGACCGGCAGGACGCGGGCCTTGCCGCCCTTGCCCAGGACCTGGACCAACCCGCCGGCCAGGTCCAGGTGGTCCATGTCGAGGTTGGTCAGCTCCGACAGGCGCAGCCCGGACGAATAGAACAGCTCGAGGATGGCCTGGTCGCGTCGGGCGATGAAGTCGTCATCGACGCCGCCATCGAGCAGTTGCAGTGCGCGGTCGGTATCCAGGGTCTTGGGCAGGCGCCGTTCGCCTTTGGGTGGCGATAGGCCGTTGGCTGGATCGTGCTGGCACAGGCCTTCGCGGTTGAGGTAGCGGTACAGGCCCCGCACTGCCGAGAGCAGGCGTGCCAGGCTGCGCGACGACTGGCCGTGGTGGTGCTGGCGTGCGACCAGCTGGCGCAGTTGCTGTACCTGCAGCGCCTCCCAGCCGTCGATGCCTTGGCTGTTGCAATATTCGATGACCTTCTGCAGGTCGCGACGGTAGGCCAGCAGGGTGTGGTCGGACACCTGGCGCTCGTTGCGCAGGTGTGCGCAATAAGCCTCCAGCTGGCGCTCCATCAGCGCACCGGTCGCAGGGTCTGGGTGAAGCGTGGGACGACACGGCCGAGCACTTCGGCGATGTAGCCGAGGAACAGGGTGCCGACGCTGCTCTTGTAGTGTTGCGGGTCGCGGCTGCCGATTGCGAGCACGCCATGCAGCCCCTGGTATTCCAGGGCGGCCACGGCACTGGAGCCGACTTCCTTGCGTTGCTCCTCGCCGAACAGGAAGGCCAGCTCGTGCTCGCGCAGGTTGCCGCTGACCGTCTTGCCACTGCCCAGGAGCGCGCCGATGGCCTGCTGGGCCTCGCCACTACTGGCCCAGCGACCGACCGGGGCGGCCGTTTCGCCGAACAGGATCAGGCTGACGAAGGGCACCTGGAATTCCTGGCGCAGGCTGTCCTCGACCGCCATCACCACTTCCTCCAGGCTGCCCGCGTCGAGCAGGTCGAGGATCAGCCGTCGGGTCTTGTCGAACAGCCGGTCGTTGTCCCGGGCCACGTCCATCAACTGCGACAGGCGATGGCGCATCTCGATGTTGCGGTCGCGCAGCAGCTTGAGCTGGCGTTCCACCAGCGACACGCTGTCACCGCGCTGGTGCGGGATGCGCTGTTCGACCAGCAACTCGTCGTGTTCGGCGAAGAAGGTCGGGTGGGCGCGCAGGTAGGCGACCACGGCCTCGGCATCGAGGTCCTGGGCCTGCTTGGGTGCAGCCTGGGGCTGATCGGTCATGGCGGTTACTCGCTTAAAGACGAACCTGTCCTTCGTAGACGCGCACGGCGGGGCCGGTCATCAGTACGGGCTTGCCGGGGCCGGCCCATTCGATGTTCAGGCGCCCGCCCGGCAGGTCGATGGTCACCGGCGAATCCATCCAGCCTTGGCTGATGGCGGCCACGGCAGCGGCGCAGGCGCCGGTACCGCAGGCCTGGGTCTCGCCGGCGCCACGTTCCCACACGCGCAGGTTGGCGCGGTGGCGGTCGATGACCTGGATGAAGCCGGCGTTGACCCGCTGCGGGAAGCGCGGGTGGTGTTCGATCTTCGGCCCGAGTTCATGCACCGGCGCAGTGCGCACGTCGTCGACACGCAGCACCGAATGGGGGTTGCCCATGGAAACGGCGGCGATCGAATGGACCTGGCCGTCGACTTCCAACGGGTAGCTCAGGGCCTGTTTATCGGCGACGAAGGGTATTTCAGCCGGGACGAAGCGCGGAGGGCCCATGTCGACGCACACCTGGCCATCGTTGCGCACGTCCAGCTCGATGATGCCGCCCTTGGTTTCCACGCGGATACGCTTCTTGGCGGTCAGGCGCTTGTCCAGTACGAAGCGGGCGAAGCAGCGCGCACCGTTGCCGCACTGTTCGACTTCGGAGCCATCAGCGTTGAAGATCCGGTAGCGGAAATCCACGTCCGGGTTGCTGGGGGCCTCGACGATCAGCAGCTGGTCGAAGCCCACGCCAGTGTGGCGGTCGCCCCACTGCTTGGCGTGCTTGGGCTGGATATGCGCGTGCTGGCTGACCAGGTCCAGGACCATGAAGTCGTTGCCCAGCCCATGCATCTTGGTGAAACGCAGCAGCATGGGGTCACTCCGGGAGCAGGCTTTCGCCGGCGAACAGTTCGGCGATGGTTTCCCGGCGACGGACCTCGAAGGCCTGGTCGCCGTCGACCAGCACTTCGGCACAGCGGCCACGGGTGTTGTAGTTCGAGCTCATGACAAAACCATAGGCGCCCGCGGACTGGACAGCCAGCAGGTCGCCTTCGGCCAGGTTCAGCACGCGGTCCTTGGCCAGGAAGTCACCGGTCTCGCAGATCGGGCCGACCAGGTCGTAGCTGCGGCCTTCGCCCTGGCGTGGCTTGACCGCGCTGACACCCATCCAGGCCTGGTAAAGGGCTGGGCGGATCAGGTCGTTCATCGCCGCATCGATGATGGCGAAGTCCTTGTGTTCGGTGTGCTTGAGGTATTCGACCTGGGTCAGCAGCACGCCGGCATTGGCGACGATGTAGCGGCCAGGTTCGAACACCAGGGCCAGGTCGCGCTCGCCTACGCGCTCGCGGATCGCCTTGATGTAGTCGGCCACCAGCGGCGGCTGTTCGTCGCGGTAGCGCACGCCGACGCCGCCACCCAGGTCCAGGTGACGCAGGTGGATGCCGCACTCGGCCAGGCGGTCGACCAGCACCAGCAGGCGGTCGAGGGCATCGAGGAACGGCTCGACGGTGGTCAGCTGCGAACCGATATGGCAGTCGACACCGACCACATCCAGGTTGGGCAACTGCGCGGCGCGTACGTAGATGGCCTCGGCGTCGGCAATGGCGATGCCGAACTTGTTCTCTTTCAGGCCGGTGGAGATGTACGGGTGGGTACCGGCATCGACGTCCGGGTTCACTCGCAGCGACACCGGTGCGACCTTGCCCATCTCGGCCGCCACGACCTGCAGGCGTTCGAGCTCGTCGGTGGACTCGACGTTGAAGCAGTGCACACCCACTTCCAGGGCGCGGCGCATGTCGTCGCGGGTCTTGCCGACGCCGGAGAACACCACGCGGTCGGCACGCCCGCCGGCGGCCAGCACACGCTCCAGCTCACCGCCGGAGACGATGTCGAAGCCCGCGCCCAGGCGCGCCAGGACGTTCAGCACGCCCAGGTTGGAGTTGGCCTTGACCGCGAAGCACACCAGGTGCTCGACACCTTGCAGGGCGTCGGTGTAGCTGCGGTACTGGGCTTCGATGTGGGCACGCGAGTAGACGTAGGTGGGGGTGCCGAAACGTTCGGCGATGGCCGACAAGGCCACGCCTTCCGCGAACAGCTCACCGTCGCGGTAGTTGAAAGCGTCCATTGGATTTCCTTACTGCTCGGGCTGCGGCTCTTGCTGGGCGGGTTCGGCGGCATCGACCGGTGCAGCCGGCTCGGCAGCTTGATGCTGGTGCGACTTGTGGCTGTCCTTGCCGTCCTTGCCTTCTTCAGGCAGGTACAGAGGGCCCTTCTGACCGCAGGCCGAAACGAGGCAGGCAACCGCGACCAGCGCCGCGAGGGAGGAAATCAGGCGCTTCATTGGCGAATCCTTTGAAATATGCAGTATTACGCCCGAGTATACCGAGCGCCTGCGGGCTTGCCTATGCAAGGACCGGTCCGCCTGGCGGACATACAGCCTGCATGCTGTTGGCGGGTGAACTCGTTCCGACTGGGCCGAACGCTGGGCTGCGGGAGCGGTTCTACCTACGAACGGAGCGCCGCCGACACAGATGCTAACCTTTGCATTCGCCGGCAAGCGCCCGTATCTTGCCCGGCTTGCCGTAAGCAGCCAATTTCGAGGTTCCTGCAATGAGTTTGAGCGAAGCGCGTTTCCACGACCTGGTCGACGCGACCCAACAGGCCCTGGAAGACCTGTTCGATGAAAGCGGGCTGGATGTGGACATGGAGAACTCCGCCGGGGTGCTCACCATCAAGTTCGACAGTGGCAGCCAGCTGATCTTCAGCCGTCAGGAGCCGCTGCGCCAGCTGTGGCTGGCCGACCGCTCGGGGGGCTTCCACTTCGACTATGACGAAGAGAGCGGCAAATGGGTCTGCGAGAAGAGCGAGGAACTGCTGGGCGAGATGCTCGAGCGCATTGTCTGGGAGCGCGCCGGCGAGAAGCTGGACTTCGACGAGATCTGAGATGAGCGAGCAACCCCGGCCGCCCAAGCCGCTGTACAGCAACGTAAGCCCGGCGGTGCCTTCGCCGTGTGTCAGCGTTTGCCGGCTCGACGAGCGCAGGGTCTGCACCGGTTGTTTCCGTCATGTGGAACACATCCGTGAATGGCGCTCGGCAGACGACGAACGGCGCCGCCAGATCTGCCGCGAAGCCCAGGTGCTGCGGGCGCAGCACAGCACCCAATGATGCCATGGGCTTGAGTATTTGCCCGGCTGTGGTAGTGTCAGGTTTGCGTCGTTGACGCCAAAAGCATTCACAAACCCCGCCCTTGGGCGGGGTTTTGCTTTATCTGCCTGTTAAAAAGGAGTCTGACTGGATCATGAGCACCAAGCCTTCCCTCATCCTCACCCGATTGGACGTACAGCGTCTGGAGCGTCTGATCGACAGCCTCGACGAAAGTACGCCGGGTGTGCTCGCCTTGCAGGACGAGCTGGACCGCGCCGAGCAGGTGGTGGGTCACGAGGAGGTCCCAGCCGGGGTGGTGACCATGAACTCGCGCGTGCACTGCCGCGAGGAAGCCAGCGGCAAGGACTATCACCTGACCCTGGTGTACCCGAAGGATGCCGGCGGCGAAGGCAAGGTGTCGATCCTCGCACCGATCGGCTGCGCGCTGCTGGGGTTGTCGGTGGGCGAGCAGATCGACTGGCCGGCGCCGGGCGGCAAGACACTCAAGCTGACGTTGCTGGAGGTCGAGTACCAGCCGGAAGCGGCGGGTGATTTCGACCTTTGAAAGGTAGGGTAGGGGCCGCTTTGCGGCCCGATCTCAAGGCTCCCGCACCGCCTGCAACTCCTCCAGCCCTTCATTCAACGCCTTCTCCAGCTCGGTCTTGTAGCGCAGGTACAGCGCAGTCGAACCCTGCTCATCTTCCAACAGCTCGGACAGGTCCAGGTCGGTGATATAGCAGCGGTAGCTGCCCGCACTGCGGCGCTGGCCAAGAATCTGGCGGGCGACCACGGCATAGAGCTGGTCGCCATGCTCCAGCTGGGAAAACTCCAGCTGGTCGCAGTAGAGCGTCACATGCACCTCGTCATCCGCACCGGCCTGCAGGATCGCCTGGACTTCATAGCCACCTCGGCCACCCTCTTCGTTCGGCACAGGCCGCGGTTCCAGGCTACGCGCCTTGCCGTTGCCCGACGGCAGCAGCTGGTAGTAGAAGATCTCCAGCGACGCCTGCTGCAGGCTCTCCAGCGGCAGCTGGGCGTCGCGGCGAACCACCACCGAGCGCAAGAAACGTTGCAACGGTAGCAGCAGGTGCGCCTCGTCCTGCAAAGGCAGGCGCTGTTGCCACAGCGCGTTGTATTCATCGAGCACATACAGGTCGGCCCAGCCCTCGAACAGGCGGTAGAACACCTGGATGCAATGGGGGCGTCCCTGTTCCAGCAGCAATGGCAGGTCATGATCCTGCAAGGCATTGGCATCCAGGTGCAGGGGGCTGTAGGCGCCACGCTCCTCGCCCAGGCACGCCAACACCGCCTCGTGGTCAGGGAGCGTGGCGAGGGTGACCTGGCCGGGCTCGAGCTCCAGCACATGGGTATGCTGCGCAACCTGCAACAGGTAACGGTGGTTCAGGCCCTGGTCGAGCAACTGTTGTACGGTGGCGAAGATGCCCTCGACCCGTTGGGTGATGGCCTGGGCGCGGTTGTGGCAGAAGCAGCGCACCCGCAGGCGCGGGCGATGACGGCGCTGGCCGAGGCTGTTGAGGTAGTCGCGCAGACAGCGCACCAGGGCGTGTTCGCCGTCGTAGCGGTGCACCAGCACTTCGTTCCAGCTGTTGAGGGTGACCTGGTCCAGGGTCAGCACCAGGTTCTCGCGCACGCCCGCGTAGCTCAGCGAGTCCGTGCGTTCGGTGGTCATCAGGATGTTCAGGTCGCGATGCTGGCGCAACGGGTCGATGCCGACATTGATCAGCAGCAGGATCTCGTCGGCCACGCTCGGTTGCAGCAGGCGGATCTCGCTGACGGTTTCCAGTGGCAGTGCGATCGTCTGTTGCAGGGCGCCCAGCAGATTGAACAGCTCGAACTCGGTCAGGTCACTGCTTCCAGGGTGCAGCGCCAGGCGTGTGCTGCTGTCGATCACGCCATTGCGATGGGCCCAGGTGAGCAGCTCGAGCAGCTCGCGGCAGCGTTTGATGGGGCTGAAATGCTCCCATTCGTGCACGCCCAGGTTGCCGTTGTACAAGCCCCAGTGGCAGGTGCCGGGCTCCTTTCGGTTGGGCGATTGCACTAGCGTCAGGGTGTCCTCGGCCAGGTCCGGTGCGATGCCCGGGTTGATCACCTCGATCTTGCCGGCGCGGCGCTCGAAGGCTGCATACAAGCGGCGGCCCAGGACGTTGAGGTCGCGTTGGTCGGCCCGGGTGCTGGCGTTCTGGCCGCGGGCGAACTGGGTGAGGAATCGGTAGCTGTGGTTGAGCTCGGCTACCAGCTCACGGCGTTCGACGGCGACTTGGCGCACCTTCCACTGGGCACGGCTGTCGAGCATCGCCAGTTGGCGTTCGTCCCAGCCCCATTCCCCGGCCAGGCGTTGCAGCAACTGGCGTTGCCAGCCACCGGCACGGGCGCGGCCGTGCTCGCTGAGCTTCTTGTTGACCTTCAGGTACAGGCTGCGCCGTACCAGTTCGAGGCGTGCGGTTTCGCCACGGCCTTGCAGGTAATGTTCGATACGCCGATAGACCATTACGTACGGGTCCAGAGCGTCCAGGTCCAGTTGGTTGGCGAATACCGCCTGCTTGTAGTCCAGGCTCAGGCAGTGCACGCCAGGGTGCTCGCTGGCGTAGGCCTCGGTCAGCAGGAGCTTGAGCAATGATTTGTAAGGTGAGTCGATGCCCTTGAACAGCTGCCACAGCCCGGCACCGACGAACTCGCCGGGCGGGATGTGCGCCAGGTGGCCGAGGTCGAGGTCGTCCTCGGCACGGATGAAGCGCTTGGACAGCAGCGTCTGGGTGTAGGCCTGGTAGTTGTGCTCTTCGTACACCGGCACCAACCACCATAAGGGTGTGCGCCCGCCCAGCCAGATGGCGGTGCGGTAGAACTCGTCCAGCAGCAGATAGTGCTGGGTGGTGCCGCAGTCATCCGAGCTCAGCTGGCCATTGCGCTCGCCATCGACGAACCCCTGGGGTTCTATGAGAAAGAAGTGCGCTTCCGCGCCTTGGCTGGCCGCCCAGGCCTCGAGCAACTGGCATTTGCGCCGCAGTTCGGCCAGTTCAAGTTCGCTAAGCCCCGGGGCATGGCATACCCATACATCCATGTCGCTTTGCTCGGCCTGGGCCAGCGTGCCCAGGCTGCCCATCAGGAACAGGCCGTGGATGGACTGCGGCACATTGCCCCGGCGAGCCTTGTGGGTGAAGGAGCGCGCCAGGCGCTGGGCCTCGGCCAGCAACTGCGGGCCTGGCTCGAAGCCGGACAGGCCGGCGGGGGTGTTGCCCGAGACGTAGCCTGGCAACAGCGGGTGATTGACGTGGAACAGCAGCGGCAACAGGGTCAGCACGTGTTGCTGGCGTGCCGAAAGGCCTTCCCGTGCCCGCTCCAGGCGCCCCTGGTTGACGTGCAGGAAGCGCGCACGCAGTTTCGCCAGTTCCTTGCGGTCGATGCCTTGGTCGAGGTCGGGGCGGATTTCGTGGGGGCGGTTCATTGCGTACTCAGGGCTTCCAGGCGCTGCGCCGAGTTTAGCCTGAGTATTGCAGTCGGATAAGCGATAAGTGGCTTTTTGACGTCATTTTCCTGCTGCTACCGCCCCCTCTGTGGGAGCGGGCTTGCCCCGCGATCAAGGGCGAAGCCCTTGCCATGCAACTACGATGGCAGGGCTGGCCCAATCGCGGGACAAGCCCGCTCCCACAGGGGAGGAGGCGTGGTATTCCTGAGGCGCGGGTTTGGCTCAGGCCGGTTGTGCCGCCTTGAGGATGGTCAGCACTTGCTGGACACTCTGGGCGGCATCGAGCCCCAGGCTGGTCAGGTAGCCACCGTCGGGCTGGTCGGTGAGTTGCTTTTCGTACAGGCGCCGGGCGGCAGCCACCAGGGCAGGGGAGGCATTACTGTGGACCTTGATGCCTTCCTGGTGGGAGTCCAGGTTGAACAGGGCGAGGACTTCCAGTTCGGCGATCAGTTCGGGGGTGAAGGACATGGCGACTCCTGACTTCCAGACAAGGACGGAGGCACCGTGGTCGGTGCCTGATCCTGGAGTGTAGTCAGGCTTCGTCGTTGTCGCCTTGATCTGCTTCAGGTGGAAGCTCGGGGAGGGCACGCAGGGCGTTCTCGTACCACTCGCCGTTGAACGGACGATCTTCATCGAGCATGGCATCGATCTCGATGGCCAGCACATGGGCCATGAGGTTGAGGATGTCCTCGCGCTCGTAGCCGACCAGGGTCAGTTTATTGAAGGTAGCCTTGGCCGCTGGCGGCTCGCCGCTTTCGATCTGGTTCTCGATGGCCTGGGTCAGGGTCGCCTCGACGAAGGCTTCCTCTTCATTGTTGTCGATGTCGCTGGGCTCGCTCATGGCTGTGCTCCTAGGGTGGGATGCACAGTGTGCCATGCCCGCGTCGGCGATGCCTGGCCATCGACCTGGCGGATGATGCTGGCCAGCCGCAGACGATGGGGCTATAAACAGCCGGCTCATCCCACTACGGCCTGGAGGCTGCACCCAATGCTCAAGCTACATGGATTTGCCGTCAGCAATTACTACAACATGGTCAAGCTGGCCCTGCTGGAAAAAGGCTTGCCCTTCGAAGAAGTACTGCTCTTCCCCAGCCAGACGCCGCAGTCCCTGGCCATCAGCCCGCGGGGCAAGGTGCCGGTGCTGGAGACCGAACACGGCTTTCTCAGCGAGACCAGCGTGATTCTCGACTACATCGAGCAAACCCAGGGCGGCAAGCCGCTGCTGCCGGCCGATGCCTTCGCCCAGGCCAAGGTGCGTGAGCTGCTCAAGGAAATCGAGCTGTACATCGAACTGCCGGCGCGCACCTGCTACCCGGAAGCCTTCTTCGGCATGGCGGTTGAACCGGTGGTCAAGGAGCGTGCCCGCGCCGACTTGCTGGCAGGGTTCGCCACGCTCAAGCGCAATGGCCGTTTCGCTCCCTATGTGGCGGGCGAACAGATGACCTTGGCCGACCTGATGTTCTGCTTCTCGGTGGACCTGGCCTGTGCCGTGGGCAAAAAAGTGCTGAACATCGACTTCCTGGCGGATTTCCCGCAGGCCGAGGCGTTGATGAAGACATTCGCGGACAATCCGCACGTGGCGCAGATCGCGGCAGACAAGGACGCGGCGATGCCGGCGTTCCTGGAGATGGTTCGCGGCAAGCGTTGAGATGAGAAGGGGGCCGCCAGGCGGCCCCAAGGGTGACTTAGCGCGAAGCCAGCAGCGCCTTGCCGCGTGCCACGGCTGCACGCACCTGGGCCGGTGCGGTGCCGCCGATGTGATTGCGCGCATTGATCGACCCTTCCAGGGTCAGCACGGCAAACACATCCTGCTCGATCTGGTCGCTGAACTGGCGCAACTCGTCCAGGCTCATCTCGGCCAGGTCCTTGCCGGTCTCCACGCCGTATTTCACCGCGTGGCCGACGATCTCGTGGCAGTCGCGGAACGGCAGGCCACGGCGCACCAGGTAGTCGGCCAGGTCCGTGGCGGTGGAGAAGCCGCGCAGGGCCGCTTCACGCATGATGGCGTGCTTGGGCTTGATCGCCGGGATCATGTCGGCGAAGGCCCGCAGCGAATCGCGCAGGGTGTCGGCGGCGTCGAACAGCGGTTCCTTGTCTTCTTGGTTGTCCTTGTTGTAGGCCAGCGGTTGGCCTTTCATCAGGGTCAGCAGGCCGGTCAGGGCGCCGAACACGCGGCCGCTCTTGCCGCGCACCAGCTCCGGGACGTCCGGGTTCTTCTTCTGCGGCATGATCGAGCTGCCGGTGCAGAAGCGATCGGGCAGGTCGATGAACTGGAACTGGGCGCTGGTCCACAGCACCAGCTCTTCGGAGAAGCGCGACAGGTGCATCATCGCCAGGCTCGCCGCGGCGCAGAATTCGATGGCGAAGTCGCGGTCGGAAACACCGTCCAGCGAGTTGCCGGCCACGGCCTCGAAGCCCAGCAGCTTGCAGGTTAGCTCGCGATCGATCGGGTAGGTGGTGCCTGCCAGCGCGGCGCTGCCCAGGGGCATGCGGTTGGTGCGCTTGCGGCAGTCAACCAGGCGCTCGTAGTCACGGCTGAGCATTTCGAACCAGGCCAGCAGGTGGTGGCCGAAGGTGACCGGCTGGGCCGTCTGCAGGTGGGTGAAGCCGGGCATGATGGTCTCGGCTTCGCGCTCGGCCTGCTCCAGCAGGCCCTGCTGCAGGCGGGTGATCTCGGCCAGGATCAGGTCGATCTCGTCGCGCAGCCACAAGCGGATGTCGGTGGCCACCTGGTCGTTGCGGCTGCGGCCGGTGTGCAGCTTCTTGCCGGTGATGCCGATGCGGTCGGTCAGGCGTGCTTCGATGTTCATGTGCACGTCTTCGAGGTCCACACGCCAGTCGAAGCTGCCAGCCTCGATCTCGCCCTGGATGGTCTTCAGGCCATCGATGATGGCATCGCGCTCGGCATCGGTGAGCACGCCGACCTGCGCCAGCATGGTGGCGTGGGCGATCGAACCCATGATGTCGTGACGGTACAGGCGCTTGTCGAAATCGACCGAGGCGGTGAAACGGGCGACGAAGGCGTCGACGGGCTCACTGAAGCGGCCGCCCCAGGACTGATTGGTCTTGTCGGTGCTCATGGATTCACTCGTTGAAGGCGTGAACGAAAAAAGTGGCGCCGATCATAGCAGGGTTGGGGCACGCGCCGCAGGGCGCTGGTCGAGAGAATCCGCCGAAAATGCGTGCCAGCATCGGATGTGGGGATATTCAACGATTGAACGGCAGTGTTCCACGAAGCGTCTACAGTTGGACAAAGGACTGGCAGCGAATCTGTCAGGTCAGTGAATCTTTGGCCATCGCATCGGTCTAGAGCGTGACCGCGCTGTCGGTCACCCTACATCTGTCTACGCTATACCCATGCGAGACTCACTCAGGAATCCAGCGTAATCATGAATGTCCTGATCGTTGATGACGAACCCCTGGCCCGCGAACGCCTTGGCAGGCTGCTTGGCGAGCTGGAGGGCTACACCGTGCTGGAGCCCAGCGCCACCAACGGCGAGGAGGCCCTGGCCTTGATCGAAAGCCTCAAGCCCGATGTGGTCCTGTTGGACATCGGCATGCCCGGCGTTGATGGCCTGCAGGTCGCCGCCCGCCTGTGCGAACGCGAGGCACCGCCGGCGGTGGTGTTCTGCACCGGTGATGATGAATACGGAAGCCAGGCCTTCAAGGACAGTACCCTCAGCCACGTCACCAAGCCCATCCAACCCCAGGCCCTGCGCGATGCCTTGCGCAAGGCCGACAAACCCAACCGTGCCCAGCTCGCCGCCCTTACCCGGCCTGCCAATGAAGGCGGTGGGCCGCGCAGCCATATCAGTGCAAGGACGCGTAAAGGCATCGAGTTGATCCCGTTGCCCCAGGTCATCTATTTCATCGCCGACCACAAGTACGTGACCTTGCGCCACGAAGCCGGCGAGGTCCTGCTGGACGAGCCGCTCAAGGCCCTGGAAGACGAATTCGGTGAGCGCTTCGTGCGCATCCATCGCAACGCGCTGGTCGCCCGTGAACGTATCGAGCGCCTGCAGCGTACGCCGCTGGGGCATTTCCAGCTGTACCTCAAGGGCCTGGACGGCGACGCCCTGACCGTCAGCCGCCGCCATGTGGCCGGCGTGCGCAAGATGATGCAGACCCTCTGAGCCTGCTGCGGCCCTATTGGCGGCAAGACGGCTCCCACTGGAATACCGCCAGGTTCGCGCATTGCACCATTTCCGTGGGAGCCGGCTTGCCGGCGATTGGGGTGGTCCAGGCAACAAAGGATCCTGACCCATATCTGCAAGCGACCCCGACGATGCTGTTATCATCGACAGCATTTCTTTGGTTCGGGGCGTTCCATGTCCACTCGCGAAATCCGCATTGCCACCCGTAAAAGTGCCTTGGCCCTGTGGCAGGCCGAATACGTCAAGGCCCGCCTGGAACAGGCCCATCCAGGCCTGGTCGTGACCTTGGTGCCCATGGTCAGCCGCGGCGACAAGCTGCTCGACGCTCCGCTGGCGAAGATCGGCGGCAAGGGGCTGTTCGTCAAGGAGCTGGAAACGGCCCTGCTGGACAACGAAGCCGACATCGCCGTGCACTCGATGAAGGATGTGCCCATGGACTTCCCCGAGGGCCTGGGCCTGTATTGCATCTGCGAGCGTGAAGACCCCCGCGATGCCTTCGTTTCCAACCGTTTCGCCAGCCTCGAGGAACTGCCAGCCGGCAGCATCGTCGGCACCTCCAGCCTGCGCCGCCAGGCACAGCTGCTGGCTCGCCGCCCAGACCTGCAGATCCGCTTCCTGCGTGGCAACGTCAACACCCGTCTGGCCAAGCTCGATGCCGGTGAATACGACGCCATCATCCTTGCCGCGGCCGGCCTGATCCGCCTGGGCTTCGAAGACCGTATCCGCGCCAGCCTCAGTGTCGAAGATAGCCTGCCGGCGGGCGGGCAGGGCGCGGTGGGTATCGAGTGCCGCAGCGCCGACCAGGCGATCCATGCCTTGTTGGCGCCTTTGCACCACGCGGACACCGCCGACCGGGTGATGGCGGAGCGGGCTCTGAACAAACGTCTGAACGGCGGCTGCCAGGTGCCGATCGCCTGCTACGCAGTGCTCGAAGGCGAGCAGCTGTGGCTGCGTGGCCTGGTCGGCCAACCCAGCGGTGGCACCTTGCTGGTGGCCGATGCCCGGGCGCCGCGCGGCGAGGCCGAGGCGCTGGGTGTGCAGGTTGCCGAGGCCCTGCTGGCACAGGGCGCCGAGGCGATCCTCAAGGACGTATACGGCGAGGCCGGCCACCCGTGAGCCCTTGGCGCCTGCTGCTGACCCGCCCCGAAGAGGAGTGCCAGGCACTGGCGCAAAGCCTCGCGCAGGTAGGTATCGCCAGCAGCAGCCTGCCGTTGCTGGCCATTGCGCCTGTAGTGCTCGAGACGCCGCAGGCCGGGGTGCTTGCGCAACTGCAGGCGTACCAGGCGATCGTCGTGGTCAGCAAGCCGGCTGCTCGCCTGTTGCTCGAACACCTGGCCCAGGCTGGCCTGAAGCCGCCATGCCGGGGCTGGTTCACGGTGGGCGCGGCCACGGCCCAGGTGCTCGAGCGCCATGGCCTGCACGCCAGCTTCCCAGCCCAGGGCGATGACAGCGAGGCCTTGCTCGCGCTGCCCCAGCTGCGCGAGGCTATCGCCGAGGTCGCCAGGCCGCGGGTTTTGATCGTCCGTGGTGTGGGAGGTCGCGAACTGTTGGCCGGGCGTCTTGGAGAGCAAGGTGCTAGTGTCGATTATCTGGAACTGTATCGCCGCAACTTGCCGGAGTATCCGGCCGGTACCCTGCTGCGCCGCGTCGAGGCGGAACGCCTCAACGGTCTGGTGGTCAGCAGTGGGCAGGGCCTGGTGCACCTGCTGCAGCTGGCGGGCACCGATTGGCCGTGCCTTTCGCACCTGCCATTGTTCGTGCCGAGCCCCAGGGTCGCCGAACAGGCCAGGGCGGCAGGCGCCCAACAGATTGTGGATTGCCGTGGCGCCAGTGCCACGGCCTTGATTGCTGCGGTGCAGCGAAGTGCTGCACCTGCCGACTAAGGCGCTAAGCTGTATGCGACGCGCCCCCATGCAAAGGATGGATACGTGAGCGAAACTGTCTTGTCCAACAACGAACAACCTACGGCGTCCGAGACGCCGGAATCCACCTCCGCCACGCCTGCCAAGCGCTCTGGCAATGGCTTGGCGCTGTTGGCTCTGCTGCTGGGTGCGGCTGGGGTCGCAGTCGGTGGTTGGGGCGTCTGGCAGGTTCGCCAGCTGCAAGGCACCGAGCAAGGCCAGGGCCAGCACCTGCAAACCCTCAACGAGCGCACGGCCGCCTTGCAGCAGCGCGAACAGCAGATCAGCGCCCAGCTGGCCAGCCTGCCGGCGGCCAGTGAGCTGGAAGATCGCCGGCGCCTGGTGGCCCAACTGCAGGGCGACCAGCAACGCCTGAGCCAGCGCCTGGAGACGGTGCTCGGCGAAAGCCGCAAGGAATGGCGCCTGGCCGAGGCCGAGCACCTGCTGCGCCTGGCGACCCTGCGCCTGTCGGCCCTGCAGGACATCACCAGCGCCAAGGCGCTGGTCGAAGGCGCCGACGAGATCCTGCGCGAGCAGAGCGACCCGGGCGCCTTCGCCGCCCGCGAGCAACTGGCCCGCAGCCTTGCGACCCTCAGCAGCACCGAACAGCCGGACCGCACCGGCCTGTTCCTCAAGCTCGCCGCCCAGCGCGAGCTGGTCCAGCAACTCAGCGCCCAGTCGCCGGAGTTCGAAACCAAGGCTGATGCCCTGGGGGCACTGACCGCTGACGGCGACGGTGCCAGCCGCCTGTCCCAGTGGTGGGCCGAGATCTCCAAGTACTTCCAGATCGAGTTCAATGCCGATGAGAACGTGCGGCCGCTGCTGTCCGGGCAGTCGCTGAACCAGTTGCGCCTGGCCCTGAGCCTGACCATCGAACAGGCACAATGGGCCGCGCTCAATGGCGACGCCAAGGTCTATACCCAGGCCCTGGACGATGCACGCAGCGTACTGCTGGCCAATTTCAACGCCGACAACCCGCAAAGCAAGGCCATGCTTGCCAGCCTCAACGAACTGGCCGAGCAGCCGGTCTCGGTGGTCACCCCTGACCTGAGCGAGAGCCTGGCAGCGGTGCAGGCCTATATCCAGCGCAGCCACCTGCCGGCCGAAGCCGAAGGGGGCAAGCCATGAAGCGTGTCTACCTGCTGGCGGTGCTGGCGATCGTGGTGGCCGCGGCATTGGGCATCGCGGTGGCCAAGCACAGCGGCTATGTGCTGATCGCCTATGGTGGGTTCCGTTACCAGTCCGGGCTTTGGGCGGCCTTGGCGGCGCTGGTTGCCGTCGTCGTGGTGCTCTGGTTGCTGCGTTACCTGGTGGGCCTGGTGCTGACCTCCACTGGCGTGGTCAACCCTTGGTCGCGCCGCAACCGCAGCCGGCGCACCCGCATCGCCATCGAGCAAGGTCAGTTGGACCTGGCCGAAGGCCGCTGGGCCAGTGCCCAGCGCCATTTGCACCGGGCGGCCGAGGCCGAGCGCCAGCCGCTGCTCTACTACCTTGGCGCGGCGCGTGCCGCCAACGAACTGGGCCGAGCAGAAGAGAGCGACAACCTGCTCGAGCGTGCCCTCGAGCGCCAGCCACAGGCCGAACTGGCCATCGCCTTGACTCACGCGCAGCTGCAGATGGACCGTGGCGATATCGGCGGCGCCCATGAAACCCTGCTGGCCATGCAGGAGCGCCACCCGCACAACCCGCAGGTGCTGCGCCTGCTGCATCGCCTGCACCTGGAGACCGGTGACTGGTCGGCCCTCATCCGGCTGCTGCCCGAGTTGCGCAAGGGCAAGGTGCTGCCAGCCAAGGAACTGGCCGAACTGGAGCAACGTGCCTGGGGCCAGAACCTGGGCTTGGCCGCGACCCGCGGCGAAGACCCGCAGGCGGCCCGGCAGGCACTGGAACGGGCCTGGCAACAGCTGACTGCCGCCCAGCGCCAGGAGCCGCAGTTGGTTTCGGCGTATGCCGAGCAATTGCGCCAGGTCGGGGCCCAGAGCGAGGCCGAGCAGGTGCTGCGCGCTGCCCTCAAGCGGCAGTATGAAAGCCACCTGGCCCGGCTGTATGGCCTGGTGCGCGGTGACGATACCGCCCGCCAGTTGCAAACTGCCGAGGGCTGGCTCAAGGAGCATCCACAAGACCCGAGCCTGTTGCTGACCCTGGGGCGGCTGAGCCTGCAGAACCGCCTGTGGGGCAAGGCCCGTGACTACCTGGAGAGCAGCTTGCGCATGGAGCGCAACCCGGAAGCCTGTGCCGAATTGGCCCGCCTGCTTGCCGGGCTTGGGGAAACCGAGCGCAGCAACCAGTTGTTCCAGGAGGGCCTGGGCCTGCTGGACGAGCGCCTGCTGGCCCTGCCTCTACCCGAAGGCGTGCGTGCCTGACCCGACACAAGTGCCCATGCCACCCCGTGGGCACTTGTGTCAGTAACTTCTCCGGTAGCATCGCCAGTGTTTACGCTGGCCTGCTTCGGAAACTTCCTACGTAAAATTGAACACTTTCCTTTTTCAATCAGGGACTTGTCTTCCTGGTAGTGCCTTGAAACAAAGCGTGTCTTTCCTCTACCGTTCCGGACTACTTCATCCAACCCGGGACTTTCCTTGCCCATGCTGCCGGCCCGTTTGCGCGTCTTCTTCCTACCAGGCTGGCTCGCCTCGATGGCGGTCCTGATCGCCTCTTTCCACCTCGAGCATGTGTTGAACCTGGTGCCATGTCCGCTGTGTTTCAGCCAGCGACTGCTGTTGGGGATGTATTCGCTGATCTGCCTATGCGCCATTGTCCACAGGCCGCAGTTGCGTGGCAGTCGCAACTATGCCGGGCTGGCGCTGGCCAGTTCGGTGGGGGGCGCGTTGCTGGCGGCGCGACATGTCTGGCTGCAGGGAGCGGGGGCGGTGGTCGAGACTTGCCAGATGCCGTTCGGGCGGGTCGTGGAGCAATCCTGGCGCGAGGCCTTGAGGCAACTTCTGTTCGGTGGCCCCGACTGCACCTCGTTGACTTGGAGCTTCATCGACCTGACCCTGCCCGAATGGAGCCTGCTGGCCTTCCTGCTGTTATCGACGCTACCCCTGGGGTGGTTGGTTGCGTATCGCTTGCACATGATCGACAAAGGTTGACCCATGGCAAGCGCGATGGGATTGTTCGACCAGCGGTGCCCCGGAAGGGGATTAAACGCTTGTATGAACTTTGTCCGCTGCGTACCTTGAAGGCCAGCACGCGCGGGAATAATCTCCCAGCACGCATACCGAAAACACAACTGCTCGATGCCGTCCTGCTGATGTCACCTTTGTGCTGCGGTGTTTATGCGCGAGGTGCAGCGGCATCAACCCAGAAGGGATGAGATAGCCATGCTCGATAGTTGTCAGAACGCTCAGGAACGCTGGGGTGGGGTTCACAAGCTGATCGATCGTTGGCTCAAGGAGCGGGAGGAGCTGGTCAAGGCTTTTCGCACCTTGCGCGATGCCAAGCCAGCCTTTGCCGACAAGGACAAGAACCGCGACTTCTGTGCGGTGCTGGTCGATTATGTGTCGGCGTGGCATTTCGAAGTCTGCGAACAATTGGTCACGGAGGCCAAGGCGTTCGGTGACAACGAGGCCCTGAAGCTGGCCGAGGATATCAATCCGCGAATCAATGACATTACCCAGATCGCCCTGGCCTTCAATGACCATTGCGAGAAAGGGGAATGCAAGGACACAGAGCGCTTCGCTGAAAAACTGGGCAAGCTCGGCAGCTTGCTGCATGAGCGCTTCGAGCTGGAAGACTGCCTGATCGAAGTGCTGCACAACGCGCACAAGGAAGAGAGCGCGGTGCAGGCCTGACGGCCTGTGTCAGTTGGCGACCGCCAGCAGTTCGATTTCAAACACCAGGGGCGTGTAAGGGGCGATCAGGTCGCCCGCGCCTTCGGCGCCATAGGCCTGCGCCGAGGGGATCACCAGGCGCCACTTCGCCCCTGCCTTCATGCGCGGCAAGGCTGCCTGCCACCCTTCGATTACCGAATCCAGGCTGAACCACTGCGGTTGCAGGCTCTGGTCGAAGACCGAGCCGTCCGGCAGTTTCCCCACGTAGCGTACCTGCACCTTGCCGCCGGCCCTGGGGGCGTTGCCATTGCCACGCGCCAGTTCAGTGTAGAGGATGCCCCCGTCCAGCTCATGCATGCCGGCGCGCGCCCGCTCGCTGGCCATGAAGCGTTTTTCGTCCGCCTGTAGCCGCTCGATCTCGGCCTGCTCTGCCGCTGCGTTGGCCTGTTCCTCGTGCTGCTGGAGGATGGCCTGCATGCGCGGCTTTTCCAGTTTCAGTGGCTGGCCTTGATAGGCCTGGCGCAACCCTTCGAGCAGTGCATCGAGCTGCAGGCCGGGAACTTCGGCGCGCAGGCGTTCACCGAGGCTCGCGCCCAGGCTGTAGGCCAGGTCATGGTCATTGGCAGGGGTATCAGGATCGGCCAGGGCAAAGGGGGCTGCCAGGCACAGGCCCAGGACAAGATAACGAGGCACGTTCAACTCCGGTTGGGAGGAACGGAAAGTATGCCAGCCTTGTTGATGAAAGATATGTAAATATCAGCAACACTTTATTGACCAACTACACTTGCACCGAGCTGCAAGATGACAACTTTGCCCAGGCATGCAACGCGGCATCAATATTACGGTCAACATGCCCTAGCGGCGTAAGCAGCAGAAGCATAGTATGAGCCGCACTCTCGTCAGCCAGGAGGTAAGCCATGTCGGCCAAGAAGAAGCCAGTCAGTACGCCGTTGCACCTGCTCCAGCAACTTTCGGGCAGCCTGCTCGAACATTTGGAAGATGCCTGCTCGCAAGCGCTGGCGGATGCCGAGAAACTGCTGACCAAGTTGGAAAAGCAACGTGGCAAGGCGCAGGAAAAACTCCACAATGCGCGCCTGAAGTTGCAGGACGCCGCCAAGGCCGGTAAAGCCAAGGCCCAGGGCAAGGCCCAGAAAGCAGCCGGCGAACTTGAAGAGTTGCTCGATTCGCTCAAAGAGCGTCAGGCACAGACTCGCTCTTATATTCAACAACTCAAGCGCGATGCCCAGGAAAGCCTGAAGCTGGCGCAGGGTGTCGGCAAGGTACGCGAAGCCGCCGGCAAGGCGCTTGACCAACGTGCCGCCGCTGCCAAGGCTCCGGCGCGGGTAGTGGCCAAGCCTGCGGCCAAGGCGCCGGTGAAAGCCGCGGCCAAACCGGCTGCCAAGCCGGCCGCCAAAGCGGCCCCAGCCAAGGCTTCCGCTAAACCGGCTACCGCTCGCACTGCCGCTGCCAAACCTGCTGCAAAACCGGCCGCCGCCAAAGCCGCTGCTGCCAAGCCGGCTACCCGCAGCGCCGCCAAGCCCGCAGCCGCGAAGACTGCTGCTGCCAAACCAGCCGCGCGTACCGCTGCTGCCAAACCAGCTGCGACCAAAGCTGCCGCTGCCAAGCCTGCTGCCAAAGCCACCGCTGCCAAGCCAGCTGCCGCCAAGGCCGCTGCCGCGAAGCCCGCAGCCAAACCAGCCGCCACCAAGGCTGCTGCCAAGCCCGCAGCCAAACCTACCGCGGCCAAGAGCGCTGCCGCTAAGCCGGCTGCCAAACCCGCTGCTGCCAAGGCCACCGCGAGCAAGCCCGCAGCCAGACCCGCTGCGGCAAAAGCCCCGGCCAAGCCAGCTGCAGCCAAGCCTGCCGCCAGTAAGCCTGCCGAAACCAAGCCATCCACGCCGGCGGTAAGCAGCAGCTCGGCGCCAGCGACCCACTCGGCGGCACCGGCTGCCGCTTCGCCAGCACCGGCCAGCAGCCCGGCTCAGTCGCCTTCGTCGGCGTCCTGAAGCCCTTCGGCCACGACGCGCAGTTGACGCAGCGCGTCGTGGTCGCGGGCCTGCTCTGGCGCCAGCCAGGGCAGCCAGTCTTCCACAGGGTGGCCCTTCGTAGTGGGCCATGCCTGTGCCCGCTGCTCCAGGCGTGCCAGCAAGGTGCGCTCGGCCTCCAATTCCAACCCTTTCACTCGCTCGCGCAACGCCGCCAGCTGCGGGTCGTCCTGCACGCCGGCACGCCACTGTTGGCGTAGCGTTCGCAACGGCGTCACGACCTGGCGTTGCCAGGGCGCGGCAAGCTCCTGCAGTGCACGCACCCGCTCGGCATCCGGCGCCACGCCACGCGCTCGCAGCCAGGTGCCGCACAGCAGCAGGCAGACATCACCGCCCAGTGCCTGCAAGGTCAGGCAGGCGCTTTCAACCCCTGGCCGGGTGTACAGGGCCAGGGCGTAGTTCCACAAATCGTCGTGCATGTTCGGGCTCGCCAGTGGTCAAGGTGGCCTGTGTGCTCCAGTGGGAAGCTGATAGACTCCGCGACCATCATGATCAGACTATCCAACCTCACTTTACAGCGTGGTCCGCAGCGCTTGCTAGAAGGCGCCGAGATGACCCTGCACGCCGGTCACAAAGCCGGCCTGATCGGCGCCAACGGCGCCGGAAAATCCAGCTTGTTCGCCTTGCTGCGTGGCGAGCTGTCACCCGATGGCGGTGACTGCCAGCTGCCGGCCGACTGGCGCATCGCCCACATGCGCCAGGAAGTCGATACCCTCGACCGCCTGGCTGTGGACTATGTGCTCGACGGTGACGTGCGCCTGCGCAAGGTCCAGGCCGAATTGGCCGTCGCCGAGGCTGCCCATGACGGTACCGCCCTGGCACGCCTGCACAGTGAGCTGGACAGCGCCGACGGCTATACCGCCGATGCCCGCGCACGCAAGTTGCTGGCCGGGCTCGGGTTCACTGCCGAGCAGATGGATCGCCGCGTCGGCGATTTCTCCGGTGGTTGGCGGATGCGCCTGAACCTGGCCCAGGCGCTGATGTGCCCGTCCGACCTGCTGCTGCTCGACGAACCCACCAACCACCTGGACCTGGATGCCATCCTCTGGCTGGAAGACTGGCTCAAGGGTTACCCCGGCACGCTGCTGCTGATTTCCCACGACCGCGACTTCCTCGATGCGGTGGTCGACCATGTGGTGCACGTCGAACAGCGCAAGCTCAACCTCTACAAGGGCGGCTATACCGCCTTCGAGCGCACCCGGGCCGAGCGCCTGGCGCAGCAGCAGCAGGCCTACGAGAAGCAGCAGGCCCGCCGTGCGCACATGGAGAAGTACATCGCCCGCTTCCGCGCCCAGGCCACCAAGGCTCGCCAGGCGCAGAGCCGGATCAAGGCATTGGAGCGGATGGAAGAGCTGTCGGCGGCCCATGTGGATTCGCCGTTCGACTTCGTCTTCCGTGAGTCGGAGAAGATCTCCAACCCCTTGCTCGACCTTTCCGAAGGTCGGCTCGGTTATGGCGACAAGGCCGTCCTGGAGAAGGTCAAGCTGCAGCTGGCGCCCGGGGCCCGTATCGGCCTGCTCGGCCCCAACGGCGCCGGTAAGTCGACTCTGATCAAGAACCTGGCCGGTGAACTGCAGCCGCTCGCCGGGCGCCTGGTCCGTGGCGAGAACCTGGCCGTGGGCTATTTCGCCCAGCACCAGCTCGACTCGCTGGACGACAAGGCAAGCCCGTTGCTGCACTTGCAACGCATCGCACCTGCCGAGCGCGAGCAGACCCTGCGTGACTTCCTCGGTGGCTTCGACTTCCACGGCGACCGCGTCGACGAGCCAGTGGTGAACTTCTCCGGTGGCGAGAAGGCGCGCCTGGCACTGGCGTTGATCGCCTGGGAGCGGCCTAACCTGCTGCTGCTCGACGAACCGACCAACCACCTGGACCTGGAGATGCGTCTGGCCCTGACCATGGCCCTGCAGGAATTCAGCGGCGCGGTGGTGGTGGTTTCCCACGACCGCCACCTGCTCAAGAGCACCACCGACGATTTCCTGCTGGTGGCCGATGGCAAGGTCGAGGCCTTCGACGGCGACCTGGACGACTATAGTCGCTGGCTGATCGACTACCGCCAGCGCAGCGCCCCTACCAGCAATGCTCCGGCCAACCCGGACAAGACCGACAAGAAGGCCCAGCGCCAGGCTGCCGCCGCCTTGCGCCAGCAACTGGCGCCCCACAAGCGCGCAGCCGAGAAGCTGGAAGCCGAGCTGAACCAGGTGCACGGGCAATTGGCCGAGATCGAAGCCGCCCTGGGCGATGCCAGCCTCTACGAAGCGGCTCGCAAGGACGAACTGCGTGACCTGCTGGCCCGCCAGACCAAGCTCAAGCAGCGTGAAGGTGAGCTTGAGGAAGCCTGGATGGAAGCCCTGGAGACTCTCGAGAGCATGCAGGCCGAACTCGAGGCGCTGTCCTGATGGAGGCGTTGCGTTCGCTGTTGCCGGGGCAATGGATGGATGCGTTCTGGCTGGGGTTGCAGATCCTGCTGATCCTGATCGCCGCGTTCATCCTGCAGCGTGTGGTCGCGCGGGGCCTGAAGAGCCTGGGTGAGCGCTACCCGCTGCCGCCGGAGCTGCTGGTGCCGGTGCGTGGTGGCCTGCGCTGGCTGATCATGGGCAGCGCACTGTTGTTCGTGCTGGAGCGCATGGGCGTTTCGGCCACGGTGCTGTGGACGGCTCTGTCGGGCTTCGTGGCCGTGGCAGCGGTGGCGTTCTTCGCCATCTGGAGCGTGTTGTCCAACCTGCTGTGCGCGGTGCTGATCTTCACGGTCGGGCCGTTTCGCATCGGCGATGTGGTCGAGCTGGTCGACACCCTGGACAAGCCCGGGGTCAAGGGCCGGGTGATCGCCATCAACCTGTTGTACACCACGTTGATGGAAACGCCCGAGGCGGGCGGGGCGCTGGTGCAAGTGCCGAACAGCCAGTTCTTCCAGAAGGCTGTGCGCCGCTGGCGAGGGACCGAGGTGCCGGTCGTGACCAAGGGTGAGGCGGTCGAGGCTGATTGATAGCTGGAACCGTATCGGGCTCGGCGGTATGCCTGTGAGAGCGGGTTTACCCGCGAAGAAGCCTGCACCGGCACCCTAAAAATCGCTGGTTATTTTTTCGCCAAGGCCTTAGCTTAACCTTTTGCAATATTTGTTCGAGCGAGGTGTGCGATGTCGATGGAAACCTGGTTGGCCTTTCTGGCCGCATGCTGGGTGATCAGCCTGTCGCCGGGTGCCGGGGCCATTGCCTCGATGTCCAGCGGGCTGCAGTACGGTTTTTGGCGTGGCTACTGGAACGCCTTGGGCCTGCAACTGGGCCTGATCGTGCAGATCGCCGTCATCGCCGCCGGTGTAGGTGCCATCCTCGCGGCTTCGGCCACCGCCTTCCAGCTCATCAAGTGGTTCGGTGTCGGCTACCTGGTGTACCTGGCCTACAAGCAATGGCGCGCCTTGCCCATGGACATGAGCGACTCCTCTGCCGTGCGGCCGATCGGCAAGCCGTTGAGCCTGGTGTTCCGTGGTTTCCTGGTCAACGTCAGCAACCCCAAGGCCCTGGTGTTCATGCTCGCGGTGCTGCCGCAGTTCATCAACCCCCATGAGCCATTGCTGCCGCAGTACCTGGCCATTACCGCGACCATGATCACCGTCGACATGCTGGTGATGGCTGGCTACACAGGGCTCGCAGCCCGCGTGCTGCGGTTGCTGCGCACACCCAAGCAGCAGAAGCGCCTGAACCGCACCTTCGCCGGGCTGTTCATCGGTGCGGCGACCTTCCTGGCCACCTTGCGCCGCGCGCCGGTCTGACCTGCCGTAGACGGCCCAGCAGAGACAGGGCCTTCACGGCTGTTTATCGACCAACCCCTTGAGCAGGTCCATCGGCAGCGGAAAGACGATGGTCGAACTCTTGTCCCCGGCAATCGTTCCCAGGGTCTGCATGTAGCGCAACTGCATCGCTCCCGGCTCCTTGCCAAGCATCTGCGCGGCCTGCATCAATTTCTCCGAGGCCTGCAATTCCCCTTCGGCGTGGATCACCTTGGCCCGCCGTTCGCGTTCGGCCTCGGCCTGGCGGGCGATGGCGCGCACCATCGACTCGTTGAGGTCGACGTGCTTGATCTCGACATTGGCCACCTTGATGCCCCAGGCGTCGGTCTGGGCGTCCAGCACCAGGCGAATGTCCGAGTTCAGTTGCTCGCGCTCGGCCAGCAATTCGTCGAGCTCATGCTTGCCCAGTACCGCGCGCAGGGTGGTCTGGGCCAGCTGGCTGGTGGCACTGAAGAAGTCCTCTACCTGGATGATCGCCTTCTGAGGGTCGAGCACGCGAAAGTACACCACGGCATTGACCTTGACCGAGACGTTGTCGCGGGTGATCACATCCTGGGTCGGCACATCGAGTACCACCGTGCGCAGGTCGACCCGCACCATCTGCTGGATGCCCGGGATCAGGAGGATCAGGCCAGGCCCCTTGACCTGCCAGAAGCGCCCCAGCTGGAACACCACGCCACGCTCATACTCGCGCAGGATACGCAGGGCCGAAAGCAGCAGCAGGCCGAGGACCGCCAGCACCGCGCCGAAACCGAATTGAACGAACATCGTCACTCTCCTTGCGCACCGGGCGCGGTGGCGCTGACCTCCAGCATCACGCCACGGCGGGCTGTCACGCGCACATGTTGCCCAGTTTGCAACGGGGTCGTGCACTGGGCTTGCCATTGTTCGCCCTGGGCCTGCACCGAGCCGCAGAACGGGTTGTCCGCCATCACCTGGGTCACTGTGGCCAGGCTGCCGACCAGGCCGGCGTCGCCGCT
Organism: Pseudomonas sp. FA-1; assembly: GCF_056856075.1. Taxonomy (NCBI): domain Bacteria; kingdom Pseudomonadati; phylum Pseudomonadota; class Gammaproteobacteria; order Pseudomonadales; family Pseudomonadaceae; genus Pseudomonas; species Pseudomonas sp. FA-1. The sequence goes on along the minus strand of NZ_JBWXTH010000001.1, from coordinate 546,395 downwards.
GACCAGGGCGCGTTGCCGCGCCTTGATGGCCATGCCCAACACGCCGCCGAGCAGCAGGGCCGAGACCACCGCCAGGGCGACGATCAGCGCCAGCGGGATGCCGAAGCCAGGGGCGTCGGTATCGATCAGGATCACTGCGCCCACCACGAAGGCGACGATACCGCCGAAACCGACCACGCCGAAGCTCGGCAGGAACGCCTCGGCGATCATGAACGCTACGCCGAGCAATACCAGGGCCACCCCGGCGTAGCTCACCGGCAACAGCTGCAGGGCGTACAGCGCCAGCAGCAGGCAGATACCGCCCACCACGCCGCCGACACCGGAGCCTGGGTTGATGAACTCGAACAGCAGGCCGTAGATGCCGATCATGATCAGGATCAGCGCCACGCTGGGGTTGGTGATCACCGCCAGCAGGCGAGTGCGCCAGTCGGGCAGGTGTTCGACCACGGCCGCTCCTGCCGTGTGCAACTGGCGGGGCTGGTCGGCGGCGACCAGGGTCTTGCCGTCCAGCTGTGCGAGCAGCTCGGGCAGGTCGTGGGCCACCTGGTCGATGACCTTGATGCGCAGCGCCTCGCTGGCCGACAGGCTCACCGCCTCGCGTACCGCCTGTTCCGCCCAGTCGGCGTTGCGCCCGCGCAGTTGGGCCAGGCCGCGGATATAGGCTGCGGCATCGTTGACCTGCTTGCGGGCCAGCGCATCGTTCTCGCTGGGCCCGTCTGGCGCCGGTTTGCCAGGCGACGGCGCACCAACCTGCACCGGCGTGGCCGCGCCCAGGTTGGTGCCCGGGGCCATGGCCGCCACGTGGCTGGCGTACAGGATGTACGTCCCGGCGCTGGCTGCGCGGGCGCCGCCGGGGGCGACGAAGCTGGCCACCGGCACGGGGCTGGCGAGGATGGCCTTGATGATCTGACGCATGGAGGTATCCAGCCCGCCGGGCGTATCCAGGCGGATCACCACCAACTGCGCGCCTTGTTCCTGGGCCTGTTCCAGGCCACGCACCAGGTAGTCGGCACTGGCCGGGCCGATGGCGTCGTCCACGCTCAACACCCAGACGCTGGCGCCGGGCACCGCCTGGCCGCCCGGTACGGTGCCGAGCAACAGCACAAGCAGCAGCCAACGCCAGCAGCGAGCGATCACCTATCGTCACCTCGTCAGGTCCTGTCAACGAAGTTTAGCCGTGCCTGCCGGGGCACGGCCTAAACTTGCAGATGGGGGTAAACCGGAGGTGCATCATGCGTATGGCCAAGACCCTGCAGCAGCGCCTGGACAAGGCGAACTGCGATTACGACATCATTCCCCATCCTCACTCGGCCACGAGCCTGGAGTCGGCGCGCACGGCCGGCGTTCCCGCAGAGCGGGTCGCCAAGTCGGTGATGCTCGACGACCGCCATGGCAACTACATCATGGCCGTGCTACCGGCCAACCGGCATCTGGACATGAGCAAGATCCGCATGTCCGGCGCCTGGCAGCTGACCCGCGAAAGCGGCTTGCCGACCCTGTTCGGCGACTGCGAGCGTGGCGCCGTGCCAGCGCTTGGCGATGCCTATGACATAAAAATGCTGCTCGACCCGAGCCTTACCCGCCAGGGCGATGTCTACCTGGAGGCGGGTGACCACGATCACTTGATCCACATGAGCATGGAGCAGTACCTGAAGCTGGTTCCGCATGCCGAAGTGCGCGAACTGTGCTGATGTCCCTCAACCCATTGCCGGGCTGGCGTCGTGGACGACCCGCCCGGCCGCAGGAGGAATCATGGAAGCACCGATCCATCCGTTCGCCGAACTGTTCAAGCAACTGGGGCTGGCGGACGATGCCGAGAGCATCGACAAGTTCATCACCACCCACTCGCCGCTCAAGAATGAGATCAAGCTGGTGGATGCGCCGTTCTGGACCGAGGCCCAGCGCGCCTTTCTCAAGGAGAGCGTGATAGACGACGCCGATTGGGCCGTGCCGTTCGATCAACTCAACGAGGCGTTGCGCCGACCCAGGCAATAAAGCGCCGAGTGGCACCTGATGGGTGATGGGGCCGTTGCTATGCTCAGGTAAAACAACAGGGGATAGCGTGATGAAAGATCCCTACGCATCAGGTTTCTGGTGCTCCGTGACGATCCTGGGCATCCTGACGGCCGGTTACTTCTACGGTATCCGCCATGTCCACTCCATGGGCCACGCGCTGCAGTTCATGTATGCCGCGGCCGCGATCACGGCGGCAGCGGTGCTCTGCGTGCTGGCATGGATCGCCTGGCAGCAGTTGCGCTTGAACAAGCGCGAGGTGAGCCAGGGTCATACGCTGTTGGCCATCTGGAACACCAAGGTCGCGCTGCGGCGCGTCGAGACCGTGTTCGACCGTTATTTCTGGGGCAGCTACTGGCATTCCGGGCGGACTTTCGAGGAGGTCATGGGCGAGCTCAAGGGCACGCCGCTGGAACAGAGCCTGGATGCGCTCAAGCGCCAATGTCGGGAGCTGGACCGGGAGGTCCATGATCACCAGCATCGCTGGCTGGCCAATGCCCGCGACCTTTCCAGCGTGGCCACGGCCATGGCCCGCGAACGTTACCAGCTGGACTTGTGCGACTCGCAAGGACGCGAGGGCGGCAACACAGCCGTGCTCAACCGCGACTTGGAAGTGCTGGTGTACACCTGGTCAGCGCGGCTGCGCAGCTTCGACCATCAGTTGGACGAGCTGGAGCGTGCTTACCATTGAAGGGTAGGGGCTGCTTTGCAGCCCCCAATCCGCTTATTCACCGCGAATGTACTGCTCCAACTGCAGGATCAGGTTGGCTTGCTCGGCAATGGTTTCCTTGACCAGGTCACCGATCGACAGCAGGCCGAGCAGCTCGCCATTGCTCACTACCGGCAGGTGGCGCAGGTGGCGGTTGGTCATCAGGTTCATGCAGTACTCGAGGTTCTGCTTGGGCTCGACCGTGACCACCGGCGCGCTCATGATCTCGCGCACGGGGGTGGCGGCCGAAGAGCGACCCTTGAGCACCAGTTTGCGGGCGTAGTCGCGTTCGCTGACGATCCCCACCACCTGGTTGTCTTCTACCACCGGCAATGCGCCGATGTTTTTTTCTGCCAGCAGTTTGAGGGCGTCGAGCACCGAGTCGTCAGGGCCGATGGTGTAGACGGTCTGATGCTGTGACTTGGTCTTGAGCAATTGTTCGACGTTCTTCATACGGGCCTCTGCAGGTGGAAAAATCGATGGGTCGATTTAACTAAAGCATCCGGCATGCCGACCTGCACGGCAATGCAGGAAACGGCATCGACGCGATTGAAAAACGTCATGGCAGTCACCCCGGCATCGTCTGTTGGGGCTGCACTGGTTCTGTAGGAGTGGGCTTGTCCCGCGATCAAGGGCGAAGCCCTTGCCATGTAATCGCGTGGTCGGGCCGGCCCAATCGCGGGACAAGCCCGCTCCTACAGGAGGGAACACTTCAGAGCTTGGGCATCTGCCCGATCCGCGCGACCATCTCGCTGACGATCTGCAAATCGAGCATGAACTGCTCCACGGTCTTGAACTCGTTGTCGTTGTGCCCGGTGTACTTCACATTGGGCATGGCCAGGCCGAATTGCACCCCGTTGGGCAGGTCATGCACCGACGTCGCGCCGGCGGAGGTGCCGAACTCGTGGGGCAAGCCGAGGTTTTCGGTGGCCACGTCGAGCAGCGCCTTGACCCACTCGCCTTCCGGGTTGCGGTACATCGGCTCGTCGAGGCTGTAGTCGAAGGCCACCGAGGTATGGCTGCCACGTGCCCAGGTGCCCAGCTTGTCAGCCAGGTCGTCCTTGATCGCGGCGATCGGCTTGCCTTTCGGGATGCGCAGGTTGACTGCGAGTTTCAAGGCCTTTTGGTCGAGGCCGACGTAGGTCAGCGAGGCGGTCAACGGGCCCATGAATGTATCCTCGAAGCCCACGCCCAGCTTCTTGCCCAGATAGTCCAGGCCCCAGTTGTCGGCCGCGTAGCGGGCGGCGTCGGTGATGTGGTTGTGCTTGAGCGGCACCTGGTCACCCAGGCCATTGAGGAAGTCGAGCATGCGCGCTACCGGGTTGACCCCCGACTCCGGCTCCGAGGAGTGGGCCGAGACGCCGGTGACGGTCAGGATCACCTCCTTGCCGGCTACCTTGGCATCGATGGTGAAGTCTCCACCGTTACGCTTGACGTACTCATCGCCCGCTTTCTTCAGGCCCTCGGCCAGTGCGGCTGGGTTGTCGCCGAGCAAGGTCGCCACCGAGGTGGAGGGGATCTGGTTGGTGGCCAGCCCGCCTGTCAGCTGGGTGACTTCCGCGCCCTTGCCGGTGGCCGGACGTCGACGGAAGCTGGCCATCACGGTGCCGTAGCCTTTTTCCGCGATCACCACGGGGTAGCCGCCATCCAGGGCCAGGTTGTAGTTGGGCTTGGGGTTGCGGGCGAAATAGTAGGGGATGGCCTCGCCGGTGGTTTCCTCGGTGGTGTCCACCAGCAGCTTGAACTGGCGGGCCAGCGGCAGCTTTTCGTCCTTGGCCACTTTCAAGGCGTACAGCGCCACGACGATACCGTTCTTGTCGTCCTCGGTGCCGCGACCATACATGCGGTCGCCGACCAAGGTGACCTTGAACGGGTCCAGGCGCGTGCCATCCTCGAGCTTCCAGTTGGCCGGGTTCACCGGCACCACGTCAGCATGGGCGTGGATACCGACGACTTCCTTGTCGTTGTCACCCAGGGAGATCTCATAGACCCGGTTGTCGATGTTGCGGAAGGCCAGGCCGAAGCCCTCGGCCAGCGTCTTGATCTTGTCGGCGATCTTGAGGAACTCGGGGTTCTCATGCTGCGGCACGCCCTCGACCTGGAAGGTCGGGATGGCCACCAGTTCACGCAGGGTCTCGGTGGCGGCCTTGCCGTACTTGATGCGGGTATAGAGACCGAGCAGGCGGTTGATTTCATTCTGCTGGTCGGCGGACAGCGGCTTGCTGGCCAGGTAGGCCTTTACCGTGTCGGCGAGGTTGTCCGCCTGGGCCAGGTCGCTGTCTGCCAGCTTGCCGAGAAATTGACGGAAGCCAGCCGGGTCGCTGCCGTCGTAGGCCTTGAGGATAGCGGCCGACTGTTGTGGCGTGAGGTTGGCCTGGGCCTGGCCGGCGAACAGCCCAAGGCTGGCGAGCAGTAGCGTGGCGGTGGTGAGTTTTTTCAGGGTCATGGGTCAGCGCAGTCCTTCGCAGATCATGGGAAGTGGAGCCCGCTCCGTAGGAACGGGAAGGCATCCACGCTAACACCAATGACCTGCCTCAGGGGAGAGGCACAGTGGCACTGACGCACAAACGAAAGAGCCGGAAACTCTTCGAAGGGTTGCTCTAAATCCTTATCTGCCAGAACGGATCTTCTTGCCAATCACGCGGAAAGCCCATGGCATGCAATGGGACTTCCGGAAACTCGGCCAGTAAATCATGAAGACGACGATCCCAGCTGGTATGAGGGCTCACTTGGCGCATCAACAAGTTGAGGATGCACAAAACGGTGAATACACGAGCATGTTGACCAGGATGTTGGAGGTGCTTGGGCCAGAGGAAAGTGACGGATCTAGGCAACTCAGGACGAATCCCCAACTCTCGATTCCACAAGCGTGCATGATGGGCACAAATATTCCGAATGGTGGTGAGGGTGTGCAGCCAGGATTGCAGGAGAGGGCCGGGCAACGCCAACCGACGAGCAATAGCTTTACGATCAGCATCCCTGGCTAAGCCTTTGAACAAGTGGGAAAGGTCACCTAGAGTGATTTCTTCCATCGCAGCCCAAGCGGGCATCAGCGCCGGCGTGTCATAGCTCAGGGTGTAGTGGCGTGCATAGCTTTCCTTGCTTCTCAAGCTTTTAAGCTGCTGTTTGCGAAGCATGGGCATGCTGGATGTATCGATGCGTTGGCATTCTCGTAGATAGTCGCGGCGAGCCTTTTCTTGTTTGTCTCGTATCGCGTCGAGAAGCTCTTGGTGACGATAGCCGCGTTGGAACAGCTCGCGCTCCAAATACCAATGCGCCCCATGCGCAGGTCCCATATGGTTGCTGATTGCGGTGCGTGTCGCTACTTCAATTCGCTCGACCGCGTCGATGACCAGCAATCGTAAGCGACGATCAAAATCGTATAAGCGGGTAAGTGAGCGCAGCCTGGTTCCTGGTTTGAAACCGTGGTCCGGATCATCGGAAACCTGAAAGGGGCGCATATAGGGCGTAAGGCGAAAGAAGCTGACTGCCTCCAGAAAACAAAGCGCTTTGGTTTCGTTTTGAATAACAAGCCCGCGCCCTCTTAGCAATGCCAATTGCTCGGGAACACTAATCGCGGGCTTGAGAAAGCGCTTCATAAGGGATTGGCCAGGCAAAAAAAACCCGCTCAATTTGTGCATGGTTGCCGAGGCAACCAGAGGCATGGCGGGTGTGTTGTGGCCAAGGTTATGGAGCTGCGCCCAGTTTTGCAAGACGCTTGACGCTGCGCTGAGCGGTGGAGATGTAAACGCATCTTGCAAGGCTTCAGCACAAACGAAAAAGCCCCGGGAGATCTCCCAGGGCTTCAGGTATGGCGCACTCGGCGGGATTCGAACCCACGACCCCTGCCTTCGGAGGGCAGTACTCTATCCAGCTGAGCTACGAGTGCAACGGGGCGCATGATACCCATCTCCGGGGGTTGCGTCCATCGCCTTGATCTGTAGCTGTTTTTGCCACAAGACGGTGATGACCCCCAGCGTGGGGCGAGCCCGCTCCCACAAGGGGGGCTCAGCGAGCCCGCGATGAGCGTTGCCATAATGTTATGCGATATCGGTATTTCCCATGCCGTTCTTATGCTTGCTATTCTCTCGTCACAACTTGTTATAACAAGTCAGCCTATAGCGAAGAGAACCATGGCCGAACTGCTCCCCTTGTCCCCGGTACCGCTCTATACCCAGCTCAAGGAAGTGCTGCGCGAGCGCATCCTCGATGGCACCTACCCACCCCACAGCCGCATGCCGTCGGAAAGCGAGCTGGGCAAGGTGTTCGATGTCAGCCGTATCACCGTACGCCAGGCCCTGGGCGACCTGCAGAAGGAGGGGCTGATCTTCAAGATCCACGGCAAGGGCACCTTCGTGGCCAAGCCCAAGGCATTCCAGAACGTGACCCACCTGCAAGGGCTGGCCGAGTCCATGACGCAGATGGGCTACGAGGTGCTCAACCGGCTGCGCAGTTTCCGCCATGTGCCGGCCAGTGCACTGGTGGCGGCGCGGCTGCAGGTGGAGGAGGGCAGCCTGGTCACCGAGATCCGCCGGGTGCGCTTGATCAACCGCGAACCGGTGTCGCTGGAGCTGACCTGGTTGCCCAAGGCCGTAGGCGAGAAGCTGGAGAAAGCCGACCTGGCCACCTGCGACATCTTCCTGCTGCTGGAGAACGATTGCGGCATCCCGCTGGGCCATGCGGACCTGGCCATCGACGCGGTGCTCGCCGACCGTGACCTGACCCAGGCGCTGGAGGTCGAGGAGGGCTCGCCGATCATGCGTATCGAGCGCCTGACCCACGCCGCCGACGGCACGCCGCTGGACTTCGAACACCTCTACTACCGCGGCGATGCCTTCCAGTACCGCCTGCGCATCGACCGCCAGAAAGGAGCCAAGGCATGACCCTCGACACACGCGACTACGACATCATCGTCATCGGCGGCGGGACTGCAGGGCCCATGGCGGCGATCAAGGCCAAGGAGCAGGACAAGACCCTGCGCGTGCTGCTGCTGGAAAAAGCCAACGTCAAGCGCAGCGGTGCCATCAGCATGGGCATGGATGGCCTGAACAACGCGATCGTCCCCGGCCATGCCACGCCGGAGCAGTACACCAAGGAGATCACCGTGGCCAACGACGGCATCGTCAACCAGGCCGCCGTGCATGCCTATGCCACCCACAGCTTCGAGACCCTCGAGCAATTGGACCGCTGGGGTGTGAAGTTCGAGAAGGACGAAACCGGCGACTACGCGGTGAAGAAGGTCCACCACATGGGCGCCTACGTGCTGCCCATGCCTGAGGGCCACGACATCAAGAAAGTGCTCTATCGCCAGCTCAAGCGCGCGCGGGTCGAGATCAGCAACCGCGTGGTCTGCACCCGCGTGCTGCTGGACGCTGAAGGCGCTGCGGCCGGGGTGATGGGCTTCGACTGCCGCAGCGGCGAATTCCAGGTGATCCGCGCCAAGGCGGTGATTCTCGCCTGTGGCGCGGCCGGGCGCCTGGGCTTGCCATCGTCGGGCTACCTGATGGGCACCTACGAGAACCCGACCAATGCTGGCGACGGTTATGCCATGGCCTACCACGCCGGGGCGGAGCTGGCGAACTTGGAGTGCTTCCAGATCAACCCACTGATCAAGGACTACAACGGCCCGGCCTGCGCCTATGTCACCGGCCCTTTGGGCGGCTACACGGCCAATGGCAAGGGTGAGCGCTTCATCGAGTGCGACTACTGGAGCGGGCAGATGATGTGGGAGTTCCACCAGGAGCTGGAGGGCGGCAACGGCCCGGTGTTCCTCAAGCTCGACCACCTGGCCGAGGAAACCATCCAGGACATCGAGCAGATCCTGCACAGCAATGAACGCCCCAGCCGTGGCCAGTTCCATGCCGGGCGCGGCACCGACTATCGCCAGCACATGGTGGAGATGCACATCTCCGAGATCGGTTTCTGTTCTGGGCACTCGGCCTCGGGCGTGTGGGTCAACGAGAAGGCCGAGACCAGTGTGCAAGGCCTGTACGCTGCCGGAGACATGGCGGCGGTACCGCACAACTACATGCTGGGCGCGTTCACCTATGGCTGGTTCGCCGGGGTCAACGCTGCCCGCTACGTGGCCGGGCGCGCGCTGGCCGAGGTGGACCCGGCCCAGGTCGAGCGCGAGCGCGAGCGGGTGTTCGCCCCGCTGCGGCGTGAGCACGGCCTGCCGCCGGCCCAGGTGGAGTACAAGCTGCGGCGTATGGTCAACGACTACCTGCAGCCGCCGAAAGTGACCAAGAAGATGGAAATCGGCCTGGCGCGCTTCGCCGAGATCGAACGGGACCTATCGCAGATGAAGGCCAATAACCCCCATGAGCTGATGCGCGCCATGGAGGTGAGCGTGATCCGCGACTGCGCCGAAATGGCCGCGCGTGCCTCACTGTTCCGCGAGGAGAGCCGGTGGGGGTTGTATCACCACCGGGTCGACTTCCCCGAGCGCAACGATGGCGAGTGGTTCTGCCATTGCCATCTGAAGAAGGACGAGGCCGGGCGGATGACCAGTTTCAAGAAACCGGTGGAGCCGTACCTGATTCCCCTGGACGCCCAGGAACAGAGCGCATACGACCGGCTGCGAGTGAAGGCCGACGCCGCGTGAATGGGGCCGCTGTGCGGTCCAATCGCGGGTCAGGCCGGTTCCAGAGGCTGGCTCACCCAGGAGACACCTGTAGGAGCGGGCTTGCCCCGCGATTGGGCCGGTAGCCTTTCGACAACCAACCATGCGAACCACAGGCTTCAAGGAGCCCTGAAATGGCCTACCAACCCCAAGAAATCTTCTTTCGCAGCAACGCCCCGGTCACCATCGACGAAGACACGTGCATCGCCGAAAAAGGCTGCACCGTCTGCGTCGAGGTCTGCCCCATGGACCTGCTGGCGATCAACCCAGCCACCCAGAAGGCCTACATGGCCTTCGACGAATGCTGGTACTGCATGCCGTGCGAAAAAGACTGCCCGACAGGCGCAGTGAAGGTGGATATCCCGTACCTGCTGCGTTGACACCACGCTCACTGCCATTGGACCCCTCATAGCTGCGGATCGCGCCATGACCGAACGAACCACCGACAACCCCGACATCCACCAACTGTTGCCCCGCCTGGCTGACACCGACGCGGGGGTGCGGCGCATCGCCCTGATCGAACTGGCCGACCTGGAAGACCCGGACGGCCTGCCCTGGCTGACCGACGCCCTGCTGGTGGACAGCGACCCTGAGGTGCGCGCCGAGGCCGCGCGTTTGCTTGAAGCCTGGGAAGCACCCGAGGTGGTACAGGCGCTGTGCGCAGCTCTGGCCGACACTGCCGAGCCGGTGCGCCAGGCGGCGGCCCAGAGTCTGAGCGAGCTCAAGTCCCTGGAGACCGGCCAGCTCATCCTGCCCTGGGCCGAGCATGCCGATGGGTTCGTGCGCGCCAGCGCGCTGCGGGCGCTGCGCGAGCTGCGCCTGGAAGAGGCTGCGGCCCCTGCCTTGAGGGCGCTCGATGACGCGGAGGCTGCCGTACGCCGTGAGGCGGTGGGTATCCTCGGCTGGCTGAAACATGCGCCTGCCTTGCCGGCCCTGGCCCGGTTGGCGACCGAGGAAATGGACACCGAGGTGCGCCGCGCCGCGATCGGTGCGCTGGGGCTGGCACGTGATGCGGGTGTGCTGCCGGCGCTGGTCATGGCATTGCGCGACGAGGCCTGGCAGGTGCGCGAGGAGGCGGCCACCACGCTGGGCAAGGTCGGCCTTGGCGAGGCGGGCCCGGCCTTGGTCGAGGCGCTCGATGACGTTTACTGGCAAGTGCGCCTGCGCGCAGCCCGGGCCTTGGGTCGGCTGCGCCACGACGCGGCGCTGGAGCCCCTGGCCAGCTTGTTGGGCCACGGCATCGCGAACCTGCGCAAGGAGGCTGCCCTGGCCTTGGGCGAGCTGGGCCAGGCCCGGGCATTGCCTGCGTTGCAGGCCGCCGAAGCCGATGCCGACCCGGAGGTGCGCAAGGCCGTGCGCATTGCCTTGGCCCAGTTGCAAGGAGCGGTGTGATGGACGCGCCAAGCGCCGTGCGCAACTTGCGTGGGCAAGGCGAACTGGCGGTGCAATGGGGCGAGACCTTGCAGGTGGTCAGCCATGCGCGGCTGCGCGGTGCCTGCCCCTGTTCGCAGTGCCGGGCGGCGGCATTGCGGGGTGGGATCGCCCTGGTACGCGAAGGTGTGCGGGTGGAGCGTATCGCGTTGCAAGGGTATGGGGTACAACTGGTCTTCAGCGACGGGCATGACCGGGGCATCTACCCATGGAGCTATCTGCGCAGCCTCGGCTAGGGCTGCGCCGGCCGTCGGTCCCTACGCCATTCTTCCTTCATGACACTGGGCTAACCTGTACTGGCCTCATCGCCGGCAAGCCGGCTCCCACCTGTCCTGCACTGTTTTCAGAGACACCGCCGTACCTGTGGGAGCCGGCGTGCCGGCGGTAGGAGTGGCCACCGGTGTTCAACCGTTCGTTCTTTTTTTCGAACAGCCTATTGTCCAACACCCCAGCAGCCGCTTAGCATTCCGTTTGAGATTTCAAACGCTCGATGCCCAGGCGTTGAACACCCCTGGTGCAAGAATTCCTGATGGCGCCCCCAAGGTGCCTTTCAACAATCAATAATCAGCCCCGTCCGTGCACGGTGCTTTCAAGGGAATCCGACATGCAGCTCAAAGACGCTCAGTTGTTCCGCCAGCAAGCCTTCATCAACGGTGAGTGGCTGGACGCGGACAACGGTCAGACCATCAAGGTGACCAACCCGGCCACCGGTGAAGTCATCGGTTCCGTGCCGAAGATGGGCGCCGCCGAAACCCGCCGCGCCATCGAGGCTGCCGACAAGGCCCTGCCGGCCTGGCGCGCACTGACCGCCAAAGAGCGTGCTGGCAAGCTGCGTCGCTGGTTCGAGCTGATGATCGAGCACCAGGACGACCTGGCCCGCCTGATGACCACCGAGCAGGGCAAGCCACTGGCCGAAGCCAAGGGCGAGATCGCCTACGCCGCCTCGTTCATCGAATGGTTCGCCGAAGAAGGCAAGCGCGTCTACGGTGACGTGATTCCTGGCCACCAGCCGGACAAGCGCCTGATCGTCATCAAGCAGCCGATCGGCGTCACCGCCGCCATCACCCCGTGGAACTTCCCGGCCGCGATGATCACCCGTAAAGCCGGCCCGGCGCTGGCCGCTGGCTGCACCATGGTCCTCAAGCCTGCTTCCCAAACCCCATACTCCGCCCTGGCCCTGGTCGAGCTGGCCAACCGTGCCGGCATCCCGGCTGGCGTGCTGAGCGTGGTGACCGGCAGCGCTGGCGAAGTCGGCGGCGAGCTGACCAGCAACGCCCTGGTGCGCAAGCTGTCCTTCACCGGCTCCACCGAAATCGGTCGCCAACTGATGGAAGAATGCGCCAAGGACATCAAGAAGGTCTCCCTGGAGCTGGGCGGCAACGCGCCGTTCATCGTGTTCGACGACGCCGACCTGGACAAGGCGGTCGAGGGCGCGATCATCTCCAAGTACCGCAACAACGGCCAGACCTGCGTCTGCGCCAACCGTATCTACGTTCAGGATGGCGTCTACGACGCGTTCGCCGAGAAGCTCAAGGCCGCTGTCGCCAAGCTGAAGATCGGTAACGGCCTGGAAGAAGGCACCACTACAGGTCCGCTGATCGACGGCAAGGCTGTCGCCAAGGTCCAGGAGCACATCGAAGACGCAGTCTCCAAGGGCGCCAAGGTGCTGTCCGGCGGCAAGCTGATCGAAGGCAACTTCTTCGAGCCGACCATCCTGGTCGACGTACCGAAGAGCGCTGCCGTGGCCAAGGAAGAAACCTTCGGCCCGCTGGCTCCGCTGTTCCGCTTCAAAGACGAAGCCGAAGTCATCGCCATGTCCAACGACACCGAGTTCGGCCTGGCTTCGTACTTCTACGCCCGTGACATGAGCCGTGTGTTCCGTGTCGCCGAGGCTCTGGAGTATGGCATGGTGGGTATCAACACCGGCCTGATCTCCAACGAAGTGGCACCGTTCGGTGGCATCAAGGCCTCGGGCCTGGGCCGCGAAGGTTCCAAGTACGGCATCGAGGACTACCTCGAGATCAAGTACCTGTGCATCAGCATCTGATCACGTACTGAATTTCCCTCTGCCAGCGGGGCGCGAGAGCGACGTCTCGCTGGCCTTTTTGACACCGTAGTACCTGGTGGCCAGGGCGTTCACGACAGTCGATCAACGAATACTGTGCGTGGTCGCATCCAGCCACCCCCGAATAACAGCGCCATCTTGAGTCGGCGCGAATGAGGGCATTATGAGCAAGACCAACGAATCCTTGATGCAACGCCGTGTCAACGCCGTCCCACGTGGCGTTGGCCAGATCCACCCGATCTTCGTCGACACCGCGAAGAACTCGACCGTGATCGACGTTGAAGGCCGCGAACTGATCGACTTCGCCGGCGGCATCGCAGTACTGAACACCGGCCACCTGCACCCGAAAGTGGTTGCCGCCGTTCAAGAGCAGCTGACCAAAGTCAGCCACACCTGCTTCCAGGTTCTGGCGTACGAGCCCTACGTAGAGCTGTGTGAGAAGATCAACTCGATGGTCCCGGGCGACTTCGCCAAGAAGACCCTGCTGGTCTCCACCGGTTCCGAAGCCGTCGAGAACGCCGTGAAGATCGCCCGTGCCGCCACTGGCCGTGCCGGCGTGATCGCCTTCACCGGCGGCTACCACGGCCGCACCATGATGACCCTGGGCCTGACCGGCAAGGTCGTGCCTTACTCCGCTGGCATGGGCCTGATGCCAGGCGGCATCTTCCGCGCCCTGTTCCCGAGCGAACTGCACGGCATCAGCGTTGACGACGCTATCGCCTCGGTCGAGCGCATCTTCAAGAACGACGCCGAGCCACGCGACATCGCTGCCATCATTCTCGAGCCGGTACAAGGCGAAGGCGGCTTCCTGCCAGCGCCGAAAGAGTTGATGAAGCGCCTGCGCGCCCTGTGCGACCAGCACGGCATCCTGCTGATCGCCGACGAAGTCCAGACCGGTGCTGGCCGTACCGGCACCTTCTTCGCCATGGAGCAGATGGGCGTCGCGCCTGACCTGACCACCTTCGCCAAGTCCATCGCCGGCGGCTTCCCGCTGGCCGGTGTGTGCGGCAAGGCCGAGTACATGGACGCCATCGCCCCGGGCGGCCTGGGCGGCACCTACGCCGGTTCGCCGATCGCGTGCGCCGCGGCCCTGGCCGTCATCAAGGTGTTCGAAGAAGAGAAACTGCTGGACCGCAGCAAGGCTGTGGGCGAGCGCCTGACCACCGGCCTGCGCAAGATCCAGGAAAAGCACCCGATCATCGGTGATGTCCGCGGCCTGGGCTCGATGATTGCTGTGGAAGTCTTCGAGAAAGGCACCCACACCCCGAACGCTGCCGCAGTCGCCCAGGTTGTGGCCAAGGCGCGTGACAAGGGCCTGATCCTGCTGTCTTGCGGCACCTACGGCAACGTCCTGCGTATCCTGGTTCCGCTGACCGCGGAAGATGCGCTGCTGGACAAGGGCCTGGCGATCATCGAAGAGTGCTTCGCCGAGCTCGCCTGAATGTGACAGGCGTCAGAAAAAAACCCGCTTCGGCGGGTTTTTTTTATGCCCAATACCGGAGCGGAACGCTATCGTTGTGCCATGGATTCGCTTGGATGCTGCGACGGATCGCATGTAAAGGATTGCCAGGAGTCGCCGATGAGCGCTGCAACCCCCACCCCGCCTTGTGTCCTGATCGCCGAAGGCGATCCCTGGGTGCGCGACATGCTCCGCGAGATGCTGCTCAGCGTGCGTTGCGATGCACGCCTGCAGGTCTGCGCCGATGGCCCGGAGGCCCTGGCCGCGCTGGCGAGCAAGCCCGACCTGATCATCGCCGCCCGTGAGCTGGCCGGTGTCGATGGCCTCGACCTGCTGCGCAACGTGCGGGCCAAGGGGCACAAGCCCGCGCTGCCGTTCATCCTGATGAGCGAACGCAACGACAGCGCCAGCGTGCATGAAGTGCTGCCGTTGCACCCCACGGCCTACCTGAGCAAACCCTTGGACCTGGACTCGCTGCGTCAGCGCCTGGAGAAACTGCTGCTGGACGTCGGCGAACAGATCGCCTGCCCGGTGGCCCCATTGCCGCCGGGGATCACATTGGCGGCCTACCTGGAGCAACGCCGCGTCAGTGCCGATGGCGGCCCGCTGTTCGCCGATGTGCAGGTGGCGATCAAACGTGCACTCGATCCCCATGGGCTGGACCTCAAGCTGCTCGAGCAGGAGCTGCGCAACGACCCGCAGATCACCGCGGTATTGATCGCTGCTGCCAACAGCGCCGCCCTGCACAGTGAAATACCGGTGCAGACCCTGTTGCAGGCCTTGGGCAAGCTGGGCAGTACCCAGAGCATGAACCTGATCCTGGGCCTGACCCTCAAGCGCAGCGCGCGGCTGAGCGACCCGATGCTGGCCGACCCTGCGGCCCGTTACTGGGACCTCTCGCTGCACACCGCCGAATATGCGCGCAGCCTGGCGCGCCTGCTGGAACTGGAAGAAGAGCGGTGCTATTGCGCAGGGTTGCTGCATTGCTTGGGTGATCTGGCGGTGCTGCGTTGCCTGCAGGAGTGGCGCCTGGCCGGCGGCGACCTAGACGAGGGCCAGGTGCAACGAGCGCTCGGCGAATACGGCGCCGCCTTCGGCTCGGCGCTGCGCACGCGCTGGCGTTTGCCGTTGGGGCTGCGCGAACTGATCGCGGCGATCTACCAGCTGGGCGGCGGGGTGTATTCGCGGGAGATCCTGGCCATGAACCTGGCCGGTCAGTTGTCGCGGCTGCCGGCCGGGCAGGGGCTGGAGAAGGTGGCCAGCAACAAGACGGCGCGATTGCTCAAGCTGGGGTTGGCGGAGTTGAGCCGGCTGCGCAAGGTCGAGGGCTGAATGTCAGGAATCTATGCCCGAACGATCTGGTTCTTGCCCTGGCGCTTGGCCTGGTACATGGCCGCATCGGCGCGGGCGAACAGGGCGTCGATGCTGTCGTCTTCATCGGTCAGCCCGGTCACGCCCTGGCTGACCGTGACGCCATAGGTTTCCGGCCCATGGTTGAAACGCTGGCGTTGGATCTCCCGTTGCAGGCGGTCGGCGATCTGTTCGGCGATTTCGGCGGTGCAACCGGGAAACACGGCGGCGAATTCCTCGCCACCGATGCGCCCGAACAAATCACCCCGGCGTAGTACGGCGCGGCCGCTGTCGGCGATGCGCTGCAGCACCTGGTCGCCTTCCTGGTGGCCGTAGCTGTCATTGATGCGCTTGAAGTCGTCGATATCCAACAACAGGAAGGCCAGGGGCGTGCCTTCCTCGCGGGCGGTTTCCAATGCCTGCCGGGCGCACTCGAAGAAGTGCCGGCGGTTGCTGCTCTGGGTCAGCACATCGGTGGTGGCCAGGCGCTGCAGCTCGCCTTCGAGCTGTTTCTTCTCGGTGATGTCCTCGGCGATGCCGACGATGATCACCCGCTGGTCCGCCTCGCGCTGCTGGTTGACGTAGCATTTGTCGCTCAGCCAGCGTATCTCGCCGGCCGCATTGATGATCCGGTACTCACGGTTTTCCACCGCGCCATGGAGCAGCACCTGGGCCAGGCTGTGCTCGGCGTATTCGAGATCATCGGGGTAGATGCTGTCGCGCCACTCGTTGTAGTCGGCCAGCACCAAGCTGGCGGGGCGGCCGAAAATGCGTTCGTAGGCGGGGCTTACATAGAGCACCTGGTGGGTTTCCCAGTCGAAGGCCCAGAGCACGGCATTGACGCTGTCGAGCAGGGAACTGTAGAGCTGCTCGCGTTCGCTCAGGCGGGCGACCTCGCCCTGGGCATGGAGCAGGGCGAGCAGGGTTTGGGCGGTTTCCGGCGGTGCAGTGCCGGGTAAGGTTGGAGTGAGGTCTTTGGCCATGAGCACGGAGTGGTTCTCGGCATTGAAGCGTGCGGCCACGATCCGGCCCGCCACGCGGGCGATATGCCGGGTTTGAGTCGGGAACAGGCGGCGAAGTTCCGGGCGGCACGCCCCGGTGCAGGGCGTGCCGATCAACGGCGATCAGGCCCCGGTAGGGCGCAGGGAATAGGTCTTGAGTTGGCCGGCGAAGTCGCGCAGGGCGTGGATGCCGCTGGCCTCGGCCTCGTGTACCCAATCCTTCATGGCGGCCAGCATGTCGTGGCCGTTGGCGCTGGTGCGGGCCCAGATCTGCTGCAGGGCCAGGCGCTTCTCATAGATGGTCTTGAGTGCCTGGCTATGGGCGAGCATGGACTCGATGCGTACGTGATGACGGTCTTGCAGCAGGCTGGTTTCACGCGACAGCAGGCGTTTGGCGTGGCGCAGGCGATGGCGCACCGATGCGTCGACCCGCGCCAGTTCCTGCTTGACCAAAGGCGCGATGACCAGCTTGCGGTACTGGGCCATGATCTGGAAACGGTTGTTGAGGATCGCCATGGCGGTGTCCATGTCCAGGTGCGCCTTGCCTGCGACCCGGTGGGCGATGGGGGCCACACGCTGCACCTTGGCCAGGCGCAGCAGGCACAGCAGGCGGATCCACATCCAGCCCATGTCGAATTCCCAGCGCTTGACCGAGAGCTTGGCCGAGTTGGGGTAGGTGTGGTGGTTGTTGTGCAGCTCCTCGCCACCGATCACGATGCCCCAGGGCACCAGGTTGGTGGCGGCGTCGCGGCATTCGAAGTTGCGGTAGCCCAGCGCGTGGCCCAGGCCGTTGACCACGCCGGCAGCCCAGAACGGAATCCACATCATCTGGATCGCCCAGATGGTGATGCCGATGGTGCCGAACAGCAGCAGGTCGATGGCTGCCATCAGCGCGATGCCACCGAACTTGTAGCGCGAGTAGAGGTTGCGCTCGACCCAGTCGTCCGGGCAGTTCTTGCCGTAGATGCGCAGGGTCTCGGGGTTGCGCGCCTCCTCGCGGTACAGCTCGGCGCCCTTGCGTAGCACCGTACCCAGGCCTTTGTGCACGGGGCTGTGCGGGTCGTCGGGGGTTTCGCACTTGGCGTGGTGCTTGCGGTGCACGGCCGTCCATTCACGGGTGTTCTGCGCAGTGGTCAGCCACAGCCAGAAGCGGAAGAAGTGCTTGAGACCGGCGTTGAGCTCCAGCGCGCGGTGGGCGGAATAGCGATGCAGGTAAAGGGTGACGCTGATGATCGTCACGTGGGTCATCAGCAGAGTGACGCCGACCAGTTGCCAGGCCGACAAGTCGAGCAGACCGTAGTACCACATAGGTGTAGAAACCCTCGAAAAAACAGGGGAACAGCGCTGGCATTATCCCTGGGTGGCGAAATAAAACCAGTCGACCTTTCCGCGAGCAAGTCACGGCATGTTTCAGCCTTTATAATGCCCCATTATTTTTCATGGGCTTACCCACCCGACATGTCTGTTTCCGTTCGCGACGCCTTGCGCATGGCTGCGTTGTACCTGGTGTTCTCGATGCTCTGGCTGGTGGCGTCCGAGCACGTGTTGCAGGGTTTGTTCCTGGACCCGCAGTTGCTGGCGGCAGGGCGCACGGCCAACGTATTCGTGTGGGTGCTGGTCAGCGCCGCGCTGATCTTCGTCTCGCGGGCCCGCTTGCTCAAATTCATTGGCATCGGCGCCCGCCTGCGCAGCGAGGACCGCGAACGCCTGCGCATGGCCGCTGCGGTATTCGACAGTACCCTCGAAGGCGTGCTGGTGACCGACAGCAGTGGCCTGATCGTGCACGTCAACCGTGCTTTCATGCGCATCACCGGCTACAGCCGGGACGAAGTGATCGGCCAGCGCCCGAGCAAGTTCAAGTCCGGCCGCCATGGCGCGGGGTTCTATCAGCAGATCTATGCCGCGCTGGCGGAAAAGGGCGAGTGGAGCGGGGAGATCTGGAACCGGCGCAAGAGCGGTGAAATCTACCCGCAATGGCAGACCATCTGTGCCATCCGCGACGACAGCGGTGCCCTCAGCCACTATGTGGCGGTGTTCAGCGACATCAGTGCGATCAAGCACTCCGAACAGGAGCTGGCCTACCTGGCGCACCACGACCCGCTGACGGGCCTGCCCAACCGCCTGCTGTTCAGCGACCGTGCCGAGCAAGCCCTTGCCAATGCCCAGGCCAGCAAGCGCGGCTGCGCGTTGCTGCTGCTGGACCTCGACCATTTCCAGAGCATCAACGATGGCCTCGGTCATACCGTGGGCGACCAGTTGCTCAAGCTGGTGGGCGAGCGCCTGCGCGAAACCGTGGGCAGTGGCGTGACTCTGGCGCGCCTGGGGGGTGACGAATTCGGTGTGCTGGCCGAGGGCTGCGAGCAGGTGGGGCAGGCAGCGACCTTGGCCCAGGCCCTGTTGGAGCGTATGCGCGAGCCGTTCGTCTTCGACGACCATCGCTTGTTCGTTGGTGTCAGTATCGGCATCAGCCTGTTCCCCAGCGATGCGCAGAGCGCCGCGCAACTGCTGCGCAACGCTGACGCGGCACTGGGCAAGGCCAAGCACAACGGCCGCGGCTGCTATGCGTTGTACACCGAAGAGCTGACCGCCCATGCCCAGCACCGGGTCGAGACCGCCGGTGAGCTGCGCAGGGCCCTGGAGCAACAGGAACTGCGAGTGTTCTACCAGCCGGTGCACGACCTGTTCAGCGGGCAGATGGTCGGCGTCGAGGCGCTGGTACGCTGGGAGCACCCCACCCGCGGGCTGGTGTCGCCGGGGGAGTTCATTCCCATCGCCGAGCGTACCGGCCTGATCGCCGAGATCGATGCCTGGGTGCTGCGCCAGTCGTGCCGGCAGATGGTGCAGTGGCAGCGTGAAGGGCGCCAGTTGCGCTTCGTTGCGGTGAACATCTCCGCCCGGCTGTTCGGCCAGCGTGAGCTGTACCGGCAGGTGGCCGAGGTGCTGCATGACACCGGGCTGGATCCGGCGCTGCTGGAGTTGGAAGTCACCGAGAGCGCGGTGATGGAGGACCCGGAAGTGGCGCTCGAACAGCTGCACCGGCTGCGTGAGCTGGGGCTGAACCTGGCCATCGACGACTTTGGAACCGGCTACTCGTCGTTGCTGCGGCTCAAGCGCCTGCCGGTGCAGAAGCTCAAGATCGACCAGGGCTTCGTCGCCGGGCTGCCTGAGGACGAGGACGACATCGCCATCGTGCGGGTGATCATCGCCCTGGCCCGAAGCATGGGTATGCAGGTGCATGCCGAA
The DNA here is from genome assembly GCF_056856075.1 of Pseudomonas sp. FA-1. Classification (NCBI taxonomy): domain Bacteria; kingdom Pseudomonadati; phylum Pseudomonadota; class Gammaproteobacteria; order Pseudomonadales; family Pseudomonadaceae; genus Pseudomonas; species Pseudomonas sp. FA-1. The sequence continues at coordinate 526,502 of NZ_JBWXTH010000001.1, read as the reverse complement.
GGGATCGAACAGGCCGAGCAGGCACGGTTCCTGTTGGAGCAGCAATGCGATGTGGGGCAGGGGTATTGGTTCGGGCGACCGGTGCCGGCGGGGGACTTGCGCTGGGGTTGAACGCGATCGACTGCGCTCCCACATAGTGGTTCCAAGTGACCTAACGCTTGTTCAACCCCTTGGCCAGCCGGTCGCCACCCAGCTGGATTACCGCTACCAGCGCCACCAGCATGGCGATCACGGTCAGCATGATCTGGCTGTCGAATCGCTGGTACCCATACCGGTAGGCGATATCGCCCAGCCCACCGGCACCAATGGCACCGGCCATGGCCGAGGAGTTGATCAGCGTCACCAGGGTGATGGTGAAGCCACCGACGATACCCGGCAGCGCCTCGGGCAGCAGCACATGCCAGACGATGTGCCAGCGCCGGCAGCCCATGGCCTGGGCGGCCTCCACCAAGCCATGGTCGACCTCGCGCAGGCTCACCTCGGCGATACGGGCGAAGAACGGCGTGGCGGCGATGGTCAGAGGTACCACCGCGGCCCACACACCGTAGGTGGTGCCGACCACCAGGCGGGTGAAGGGGATCAGCGCGACCATCAGGATCAGGAACGGGATCGAGCGGAACAGGTTGACGATGGCGCCCAGCGTGCGGTTCAACGTCGGGGCCTCGAAGATTCCGCCCTTGTCGCTGGTCACCAGGAACACCGCCATCGGTACGCCGACCAGCAGGACCACCAGCGATGACACACCCACCATCAGCAAGGTATCGAGCAAGCCTTCGAGCAGGCGATCAAACCACATAGCCCAGTACCTCCGCGTCCTCGGCCCAGCTGCGGGCACGTTCGAGCAAGTGCGACACCTCATGGGGCGAGTCCTGAACCGACAGGATCAACTGCCCCAGGGCATGGACACCGATGGTCTCGATGCCGCCTTGGAGCAGGCGCACCCGGCCGCCGAGGTCGGCGAACAGGTCCGACAGCGCCGGCTCGCCCAGCAGGCTCAGGCGCAGCACCACGGCAGCGCCTTTCCCAGGTTCCGGGCGTAGGCTGGCCTGCAGCGCGGCAGGCAGCCTGGCTTGCAAGGGCGCCAGCAGGGTTCGGGTCACCTCGTGTCGGGGGGTACCGAAAACCCGCCAGACTTCGCCCTGCTCGACCACCTCGCCGCGTTCGAGTACCACGACCCGGTGGCAGATATCGCGGATCACCGCCATTTCATGGGTGATCAGCACCACGGTCAGGCCTAGGCGCTGGTTGATGTCGCGCAACAGCTCGAGGATCGAGGCAGTGGTTTCCGGGTCCAGGGCCGAGGTGGCTTCGTCGCACAACAGGATCTCGGGGTCGTGCACCAGCGCGCGGGCGATGCCGACACGCTGTTTCTGCCCGCCGGACAGTTGCGCCGGGTATACGTCGTGCTTGTGCGCCAGGCCCACCAGCTCCAGCAGTTCACGCACCTTGCGGTGGCGCTCGGCCTGAGGCACGCCGGCCACCTTCAGGGGCAGCTCGATGTTCTGCCAGACCGTCTTGGCCGACATCAGGTTGAAGTGCTGGAAGATCATGCCGATGCGCCGGCGCAGGGCGACCAGCCGCTGTTCGTCGAACGCGGCGATGTCCACCTGGTCGATCAACACCCGGCCCTGGCTGGGCTGTTCCAGGCGGTTGATGGTGCGCAGCAAGGACGACTTGCCGGCACCACTGCGGCCGATGATGCCGAAGATCTCGCCGCGGCGGATGTTCAGGTCGATGCCGTGCAGGGCGGGCTGGTCCTGCCCTGGGTAGGTCTTGCCCAGGCCGATGAAGCGCACATGGGCTTCGTTGACCTCCGGGCGTAGAGCCTGCTGGCGGGCCAGGGGCGGCGAAAGGTTCGAAAGGGGCGCCCCGAGGGCGTTGGCGCTGCTCATCTCAACCCTCCCAGCCGGCCTGGTAGAGGCTGCCATGGGCCTTGTCCAGGGCTGCGCGCACCGCCGGCGAGTGCTGGTAGATATCGACGAACTTCGCCAGGCGCGGGTCGTCCTTGCTCTGCGGGCGAATGACGAACTGGATCACGTACTCCTTGTTCTCCAGGCCGTCGAACAGCAGTGCCGAGGTGGCGTCGAAACTATTGGCCAGGCGGATATAGGCCGGATAGCCCTGGACCAGGTCGGCGTCGTCATAGGCCCGCACCAGCTGTACCGCTTCCACCTGGAGGATCTTCAGTTTCTTCGGGTTGGCGATGATGTCTTCCTCGGTCGCCTTGTAACCCACGCCCGGCTTGAGCGTGATCAACCCGGCCTTGGCCAGCAGTTGCAGCCCGCGGCCGCTGTTGATCGGATCGTTTGCGATGGCCACGCTGGCGCCCTCGGGCAGTTCGCTGAACTGCTTGTACTGCTTCGAGTACAGCCCGACGTTGTTGATGATGCCTGGGGCGTAGGGCACCAGGTCGAAACCGGCGGCGGCCTTGGCGTTCTCGAGGAAGGGAATGTGCTGGAAGTAGTTCACGTCGATGTCACCGCTCTGCAGGCTGACATTGGGCGCGATCCAGTCGCTGAATTCGATCAGCTTCACCTCCAGGCCCTGCTTGTGCGCCTCCTCCACGGCTGCTTCCAGTGGAATGGCGAAGGCGGCGGTGGTGCCGATCTTCAGGGGGGCGGCGCCCAGTGCGCCGGTGACGATACCCAGGGACAGGACAGCGGCCGCGACGGGCCGGAACAGTTTCTCAAGCATGGTGCAGGGCTCCAGTCGGGGCGGTGGTCGGGGTGCGGTAGGTGGCGCCGGGGTGGTCGGCGGGCAGGTGGGGGTGGCTTGCCTGGAACAGCTTCTGACGCAAGGTGCCCTGTGCGTAGGCGGTCTTGTAGCGGCCGCGACGTTGCAGCTCGGGTATCACCAGGTCGATGAAGTCCTCGTAGCTCTCCGGAGTGACGGTACGGGTCAGGTTGAAACCGTCCAGGCCGGTCTGGTCGATCCAGTCGATCAACTGCTCGGCGACCTGCCCAGGTGCGCCGACCAAGGTCACGTAGCGCCCACCCAGGGCGTGTTGCTGCAGCAGGCGGCGGCGGGTCCAGGCGCTGTCCTGCAACTGGCGGGTGGCGGATTGGATGGCGTTGCCCTTGGCGAAGCCGATCGGTTCGTCGAGCCCGTAGGCGGCGAAATCGATGCCGGTGGAGCTGGCGAAATGCGCCACGCCTGCTTCTGCGCTGGCATGGCGAAGGTACTCGGCATGCTTGGCCTGGGCCTGGGCCTCGGTAGGTGCGACGATCACCGTGATGCCCAGGAAGACCTTGATCGCCTGTGGATCACGGCCGGCGGCCCTGGCTGCGGCGCGCACGTTGTCGACCTGGGCGCGGGTGGCTTCCTGGCTCTGGCCGCCGATGAACACGCATTCGGCGTGGTGCCCGGCAAAGGCCAGGCCACGGGGCGAGCTGCCGGCCTGGAACAGCACCGGGGTGCGCTGGGGCGAGGGTTCGCACAGATGGTAGCCCTCCACCTTGTAGAACTCGCCATGGTGGCGGACCTTGTGCACCTTGTCCGGCCGGGCATAGACCCGGCGTTCGCGGTCAACGACGACTGCATCGTCCTCCCAGCTGCCTTCGAGCAGCTTGTACAGCACCTGCAGGTATTCGTCGGCCTGGTCGTAGCGCCGATCGTGCTCGGGTTGTCGCGCCAGGCCCATGGCGCGTGCGGCACTGTCCAGGTAACCGGTGACGATGTTCCAACCGACCCGGCCGCTGCTCAGGTGATCGAGCGTGGAGAGGCGCCGGGCGAACAGGTAGGGCGCCTCGTAGGTGAGGTTGGCGGTGAGGCCGAAGCCCAAGTGCTCGGTGGCGGCCGCCATGGCCGAGACCAGCAGCAACGGGTCGTTGACCGGCAGCTGGACGGACTCTTTCAAGGGCACGTCAATGGACTGCCCGTAGACATCGTAGGTGCCGACGATGTCGGCAATGAACAGGCCGTCGAACAGCCCGCGCTCGAGCAGGCGTGCCAGGTCGGACCAGTAGGCCAGGGTCTTGTACTGGGTCGAGGTGTCCCGAGGGTGGGTCCACAGACCGTGGTTGATATGCCCGACGCAGTTCATGTTGAAGGCATTGAGCAGGATGTGCCTGGCCATCAGATGGTCCCTCGACGTGGCGGGTTTTCCCCGTTGAGGTAGTAGTTGCCGATGGCGTGGTACTTCCAGCGCACCGGGTCGTGCAAGGTATGTACCCGGGCGTTGCGCCAGTGGCGGTCGAGGTTGTGTTCGGCCAGGGTGGCCTGGCTGCCGGCCAGCTCGAACAGGGTGCTGCCGGCGGCGAGGGAAATCTCCGTGCTGATCGCCCGGGCCTCGGCCACGGCGATGGAGGCGGCCGCGACATTGTCGGCACTGCTGTCCTCGCGGGCCCGGTCGAGGTATTCGCCGGCCCGCTCCAGCAGCGCTTCGGCCGCGTGCAGGCGGATGGCGAGGTGGCCGAAGCTCTTCAACGTCAACGGGTCATCGCTGGCCTTGTCCAGGCCGGCGTCGATCCACGGTCGGCTGCGTGTACGCACGAAGTGCAGGGCGTCGTCGAGTGCGGCGCGGGCGATGCCGGTGTCGATGGCGGCATGAAGGATCTGCGCCAGGGGGCCGACCGGGGTGGGGCGCTCGAAGGCGCTCTGGAAGGGCACGACATCTTCGCTGCGCACGGGCACATTGTCGAACACCACCGAACCACTGCCGGTGGTGCGCTGGCCGAAACCGCTCCAGTCGTCGATCACCTTCAGGCCGGGGCTGTCGGCGGGCACGAACACCAGGTGTTGCACGCCATCTTCATCCACCACCGAGGTGGGGATGCGCTGGGCGTACAGCGCGCCGGTCGCATAGAACTTGCGGCCCTCGATGCGCAGGCCGTCGCCCTCGCGTATCAGGCGGGTGGTGCGATCGTGGGCGGTGCGGGTACCCAGTTCTGCCAAGGCATTGCCGAAGCGCTGGCCAGCCAGTACCTCGGCATAGAGGCGCTGCTGCTGATGCAGGGTGCCGTTCACGCGGAGCACTTCCAGGGCATAGAAATGATTCTGCGGGATCTGCCCCAGGGCGGCGTCGGCCTGGGCGATACGGGCCACGACCTTGGCCAGGGTGACGTTGGACACGCCTGCACCGCCGAAGTCCTTGGGTACGCTGATGGCCCACAGGCCGGAACGGGTGAACAGGTCGAGTTCGGCGTGAGGCAGGCGGCGCTCGCGGTCGCGCAGGGCGCTGTCGCGGTGCAGGTATCGGGCGATGTCCTCGGCGACGGCCAGGGCCTGGGCGTCGGAGGTGATCAGCGCCGGTTTGGGCGTGGTCAATGCGTTCATGTGTTTCTCCAGTGGGAGCGCCGGGGCCGCTTCGCGCCCCTTTCGCGGGGCAGCCCGCTCCTACAGGAGAACGCATACCCCTGTAGGAGCGGCCTTGCGCCGCGAAAGGGCTGCGTAGCAGCCCCAGGGCTCGCCAATCAGATCCAGGAATGCCGCGCAGGGCGTGTGCCGTTCAGATGCCAGGCTCCGACGGCGTGGTATTTCCAGCGCACCGGGTCATGCAGCGTGTGCACGCGGGCGTTGCGCCAGTGCCGGTCGAGGTTGAACTCGGCGAGGGTGGCGCGGCTGCCGGCCAGTTCGAACAGCTTCTCGCTCGCCTGCAACGCGACCTCGGTGGTCAACACCTTGGCCTCGGCCACGGCGATCGAGGCCCGTGCCGCGCCGTCCTCGTCCACCGGGCCGGCATTGATTTCGTCGAGCACGCGCGCAGCCTTGCGCAGCAGGGCCTGGGCGGCATGCAGTTCGAGCTTCAGGCGGCCGATGTCGGCGATCACGTAGGGGTCGTCGCTGGCGCGCTCTACCTTGGCCTCGATCCACGGGCGGGATTTTTCCCGCACGAAGCTGATGGCATCCTCAATGGCCGCTTCGGCGATGCCGGCATCGATGGCCGCCTGGATCAATTGCGAGGCGGCGCCCTGGGTGCTGGGCACCTCGCGCAGGCGCCAGCTGTCGATCACCAGGTCGGCTTCGACCGGCACCTGGTCGAGCAGGACGGTGCCGCTGGCCGTGGTGCGCTGGCCGAAGCCAGACCAGTCGTCGACGATCCGCAGCCCCGGGCTGCCCCGGCGTACGAGCGCCAGGCGCTGGCGGCCTGCGTCGTCCAGGGCCTTGACTGCCACCCAATGGGCGAACAGGGCGCCTGTGGAGTAGAACTTCTCACCGCTGATGCGATAACGATCGCCATCGCGGGTGATCCGTGTCTTGAGGGTCAGGGTGTCCTTGGTGCCACGCTCAGGCCCGGCGTTGCCGATGCGCCAGCCATCGAGCACGGAGCGGAAGAGCACCGCCTGCTGGGCCTCGGTGGCGGTCAGGCGTAGCAGTTGGATGATGCCGAAGTGGTTTTGCGGAATCTGCCCCAGGGCCGGGTCGGCGGCACTGATCAGGCGGAAGACTTCGGCGATGGTCTCGAAGGAGACCTCGGGGCCGCCATGGGCCTTGGGGATGCTGATGCTGCCCAGGCCGCTGCGGGTGAACTGTTCGATTTCCGTCCATGGCAGCTTGCGCTGCTGGTCGCGGCGCGCGGCCTGCTGGCGGGCGGTATGTGCCAGTTCGCGGGCCGCTTGCAGGGCCTGGGCGTCGTTTTGCAGTACCGTGGCCGGCAGCAACAGGGGCGAGCTGTCGAGATCGCTGGTGGACCTGACCATTCCTTACCTCACAAAGTTGAAAACGTCGCCGATGGCGACAGACATTTGCTGGTCCGGTGGTCCGGTCTATATACCGTATGCGCTTATAAAAACTTTATGAACTAACTTTTTGGACTATATATAGAAGTTTGCATCTTGTTGGCCGAGCATTGCGCAATCGCCGGCAGGCCGGCTCCCACAGGGTTCGGCACAGCCCGTGTGGGAGCCGGCTTGCCGGCGATTGCGTCAGTCAGTAGAACGTTGACGATTCAGCCTGCCGCTGTACCCAGAAACTTGCGCAGGAACTGCCGCGTGCGTTCTTCCCTGGGGTTGGCGAACAGTGCCTTGGCTTCGCCCTGCTCAACGATCACACCCTTGTCGAAGAAGATCACCCGGTTGGCCACGTCCCGGGCGAAGCTCATCTCGTGGGTGACGATGATCATGGTGCGCTTCTCCTCGGCAAGGCCGCGGATGGTCTCCAGCACCTCGCCGACCAGCTCGGGGTCGAGTGCCGAGGTCGGTTCGTCGAAGAGGATCACCTCCGGCTCCATGGCCAGGGCCCGGGCGATGGCCACCCGTTGTTGCTGCCCGCCGGACAGGCGCCGTGGGTAGGCGTCTTCCTTGCCGGCCAGGCCGACCTTGGCCAGCAGGCGCCGGCCCAGTTCGATGGCTTGGTCGCGGGGCGTCTTCTTGACGATCACCGGCCCTTCGATGACGTTCTCCAGCGCCGAGCGGTGGGGGAACAGGTTGAAGTTCTGGAACACGAACCCGGCCTGCTGGCGCAGGCGGCGGATCGCACCTTGCTGGCTGCCCAGCGGGCGGTTGGCGTCGATGCTGATGTCACCGATCTGGATGCGCCCGGCGTCAGGCGTCTCCAGCAGGTTGAGGCAGCGCAGGAAGGTGGTCTTGCCCGAACCGCTGGGGCCGATGATGGCCACCACCTCGCCGGGCTGGACCGTCAGGTCGATACCGTCGAGCACGGTGTGGCCCTTGAACTGCTTGGTCAGGCCTTGTACTGCGATCATCTTCAGTGCTCCTGGTCATGCTGGTTGACCCGCGCTTCCATGCGGTTCTGGAAGTGCGCGAGGATGCTGCACAGGACCCAGTAGATCACGGCAACGGCCAGGTACATGGTGAAGACCTCGAAGGTCCGTGCGGTGATCAGCTGGGCCTGGCGGAACAGCTCCGGCACCTGGATGGTCGCTGCCAGGGCGGTGTCCTTGACCAGCGAGATGAAGCTGTTGCCCAGCGGCGGCAAGGCCGTGCGCATGGCCTGGGGTAGGATCGCCCGGCGCATGGCCTGGGTGCGGGTCATGCCGATGCTGGCGGCGGCTTCCCATTGGCCACGGTCGATCGAGGAGATCGCCGCGCGCAGGATTTCACAGATGTACGCCGCCATGTTCAGCGACAGGCCGATCAGTGACGCCGGTATCGGGTCGAGCTCGATACCGATCTGCGGCATGCCGAAGTAGATGACGAACAGTTGCACCAGCAGCGGCGTGCCGCGGAAGAACGACACGTAGATCCTGGCCAGCCAGTTCAGCGGCAGGATCTTCGACAGGCGCATCAAGGCCAGGGCAAAGCCCAGGACCAGCCCGAAGAACATGCCGCCGACACTGAGCAGCACTGTGTAGCCAGCGCCCTTCAATAGGAAGGGCGTGGAGTCGATGACGAGTTGCAGGCTTTCGGCGATCATTTGGTGACGTCGGCACCGAAGTATTTCTCGGACAGCTTGGCCAGGGAGCCATCAGCCTTGAGCTTGTCCAGCGCCTTGTTGATCGCCTCGAGCAGCTCAGGCTCGCCCTTGCGCAGGGCCACGCCCGACTCCAGGCGCGAGAAGGCCTCGCCGGCGAGCTGGGTGTCCTTGGCTTTCTGCGCGTACTCCAGGGCGGCCAGGCGGTCGATCAGGATCGCATCGATGCGGCCATTGCGCAGGTCGGCGAACTTGCTCGGGTCGTCTTCGTAGGTGCGCACGTCAGCTTGCGGGACGTCTTTCTTCACCCACTGCTCGTAGTTGGTGCCCAGGCCCACGCCGACTTTCTTGCCGGTCAGGTCCTGCGCGGTCTTGATGTTCAGCTGCTCGGCCTTCTTCTTCAGGATCAGGGCCTGGATGCCGGAGATGGTGTAGGGCTCGGAGAAGTCGTACTTCTTCTTGCGCTCATCGGAAATGGTGACTTGGTTGACCACCACGTCCAGGCGCTTGGACTCGAGTGCGGCGAGGATGCCATCCCACTTGGTCGGCTGGATCTTGGCCTTGACGCCCAGCTCCTTGGCCAGGAGCTCGGAAAGCTCCACCTCGAAGCCGGCGAGCTTGCCGTCTTCATCGACGAAGCTGAACGGCGGGTAGGTGCCTTCCAGGCCGATGCTGATGCTGCCTTTTTCCTGGATGTTCTTCAGCTGCTCGCCGGCGAAGGCCTGGCTGAACAGGCCGGTGCCCAACAGGAGGGCAAGGCTGGCGTTGAGAAGTGGCTTGGTGAATCTGGTCATGGCTGGGCCCCGCGCTTGTTGTGGAAGTAGTGGGTGGCGACTATAGGGGTGGGCTTATTAGGCCTGGAAATAATAAAAACTTATTTTGTTATTTCTTTTCTGTGTTTTGTCTAGGGTTCGGCAGCCTTGAGGGTAGGCCACGAACGTCAGTTCGTCGTCTGCTTATACCCGACTTAGCGCAGGATGGAATAAAGCGTTGTTTTTTCCAAGAGACGGATTTGCCGTAGAGTGGATCGCACCGGCGGCGTCATTCCCCAAAGAGGCTTTCCAACAAGCCGCCGAGCCAGGAGAACACCGTGAGCGAACATCCATCCACAGGTCGTTGGCAGCTGCAGGGTATCGTCAGTGACTTGCGCAGTGCCCGCGAACAATGGCGAACCCGCAACGGCCGCAGCAGCGGCGAGCAGGGCGGGCGCGAGCTACCGTCGCGCGAGGCCATGCGGCATATCCTCGAGCAATTGTGCGGGGCGTTGTTTCCCATGCGCCTGGGGCCGGTGGACCTGCGTGAAGAGAGCGAGGACTTCTATGTCGGCCATACGCTGGACGCCGCGCTGACGGCATTGCTGGCCCAGGCGCGCCTGGAGCTGCGCTACGCTGCGCGCCAGAGCAAGGCCGAGGTGACGGATGTCGACGCCCATGCCCTGCACCTGATCCAGGGCTTCGCCGCCGCCTTGCCGGGGTTGCGCGTGCTGCTCGATACCGACGTATTGGCCGCCTACCAGGGCGACCCGGCGGCGCGCAGCGTCGACGAGGTGCTGCTGTGCTATCCCGGTATCCTGGCCATCATCCACCACCGCCTGGCCCACCACCTGTACCAGGCTGGCCTGCCGCTGCTGGCGCGGATCAGTTCAGAGCTGGCCCATTCGGCCACCGGCATCGATATCCACCCTGGCGCGCAGATCGGCCCGAGTTTCTTCATCGACCATGGCACCGGTGTGGTGATCGGCGAGACGGCGATCATCGGCGAGCGGGTGCGCATCTACCAGGCCGTGACCCTGGGCGCGAAGCGCTTCCCGGCGGACGAAACCGGCATGCTGCACAAGGGCGAGCCGCGCCACCCGATCGTCGAGGACGATGTGGTGATCTATGCGGGGGCGACCATCCTGGGGCGCATCACCATCGGCAAGGGCTCGACCATCGGCGGCAATGTCTGGTTGACCCGCAGCGTGCCGGCCGAGAGCAATATCACCCAGGCGAACCTGCAGTTGGAGTGTGAGGGGCAGAAGTAAGCCTGGCGTCTGACGATTGCCTGTAACAGCCCAATCGCGGGCTTGTCTCGCGATTGGGCGCCGAGGCTCAACGGTCGGACAAGGTCGCATTGAACGCCGATCCATGTTTAACTTGAACGCTTGTTCAAAGTAAAACGCTGGTCCATTGCCGGTGTTCAACAGGAGGCCCCCCTTTGCTGAACCCGTTCAATCCGAACCTTTCACCGCTCCACGAGGTGCACACCTCATGAGTGCACCGACACCCTCACTTGCCAATGGCAAGATCCGCATGAACCCCCCGGTGTTCTATTTCGCGGCAAGTTTCATCCTCATCTTCGGCCTGGTGGTCATCGCCAACCCCACCGCAGCAGGCGAGTGGCTGCTCGCGGCGCAGAACTGGGCGGCCAATACCGTGGGCTGGTACTACATGCTGGCCATGACCCTGTACCTGGTCTTCGTGGTGGTCACCGCCTTGTCCGGCTACGGCAAGATCAAGCTCGGTGCCGACCACGACGAGCCCGAGTTCAGCTACCTGTCCTGGGCCGGCATGCTGTTCGCCGCCGGCATCAGCATCACCCTGTTCTTCTTCTGTGTCTCCGAACCGCTGACCCACATGATGCAGCCGCCCCAGGGCGAAGGCGGCACGGTGGAGGCCGGGCGCCAGGCGATGGAGCTGCTGTTCCTGCATTGGGGCCTGCACGGCTGGGGCGTGTTCGCCTTCGTCGGCATGGCCCTGGCCTACTTCGCCTACCGGCATAACTTGCCGCTGGCGCTGCGTTCGGCCCTGTACCCACTGATCGGCAAGCGCATCAATGGCCCGATCGGCTACGCGGTGGACGGCTTCGGCATCATCGCCACGGTGTTCGGTCTGGGCGCCGACATGGGCTTTGGCGTACTGCACCTGAACGCGGGCCTGGACTACCTGTTCGGTATCAGCCACAGCCAATGGGTGCAGGTGATCCTCATTACCCTGATGATGGGCGCCGCGGTGGCCGTGGCGGTCGCCGGGGTGGAGAAGGGCGTGCGGGTGATGAGCGACATCAACCTGTTCCTGGCTTGTGCGCTGCTCTTGTTCGTGTTGTTCGCAGGCCCTACCCAGCACCTGTTCAATACCCTGATCCAGAACCTGGGCGATTACCTCGGTGCCTTGCCGCGCAAGACCTTCGATGTGTATGCCTACGGCGAGAACCGCGACTGGCTGGGTGGCTGGACCGTGTTCTACTGGGCCTGGTGGATCGCCTGGGCGCCGTTCGTTGGCCTGTTCATCGCGCGTATCTCCCGCGGGCGCACCATCCGTGAATTCGTCTTCGGCGTGCTGCTCATCCCGCTGGGCTTCACCTTGGCGTGGATGTCGATCTTCGGCAACAGCGCCATGACCCAAGTGCTCGACCATGGCCTGACCGCTCTCGGCCAGTCGGCTTTGGAAAACCCATCGATGAGCCTTTACCTGCTGCTGGAAACCTATCCGTGGAGCAAGGCGGTGATCGCGGTGACGGTGTTCATCAGCTTCGTGTTCTTCGTCACCTCCGCCGACTCTGGCACCGTGGTGCTCTCGACCCTGTCGGCCAAGGGTGGCGAGGCCGATGAGGACGGCCCGAACTGGCTGCGCATCTTCTGGGGCGCGATGACCGCGCTGGTGACCATTGGCCTGCTGTTCGCCGGTAGCATCGATTCGCTGAAGTCGGCGGTGGTGCTGACCTCGCTGCCGTTCTCGCTGATCCTGCTGTGCATGATGTGGGGGCTGCACAAGGCGTTCTACCTGGAGTCCCAGCGGCAGATCGCGCAGATGCATTCGCTGGCGCCGTTCGCCGTGTCGCGCCGTGGCCGTGGTGGCTGGCGGCAGCGCCTGAGCCAGGCGGTGCACTTCCCGTCGCGCGATGAGGTGTACCGCTTCATGGACGACGTGGTGCGCCCGGCCATCGGCGAGGTGAGCGAGGTGTTCATGCAAAAAGGGGTAAACCTGATCACCCAGGACGACCCCAGCCACGACAACGTCAGCCTGAAGATCGGCCTGGGCGAGGAACAGCCGTTCATCTACCAGGTACAGATGCGCGGGTATTTCACCCCCTCGTTCGCCCTGGGCGGGCTGGGCACCCAGGAGTTGAAGAACCGCCGTTACTACCGTGCCGAGGTGCATCTGGCCGAAGGTAGCCAGAACTACGACCTGGTGGGCTACAGCAAGGAGCAGATCATCAACGACATCCTCGACCAGTACGAGCGGCACATGCAGTTCCTGCATCTGGTCCGCTAGATCGCTGGGGCTGCGCTGCAGCCCAATCGCGGGACAAGTCCGCTCCTACAAAAGGCCGCGCCCTCCTGTAGGAGCGGCCTTGTGCCGCGAAAGGAGGCCATAGGCCTCCCGCTTCGGTCAGAACGGCGCATCCCCCAGGATGGTCGCCCGATGCATCACCCGCCGGTTCGGCCGGTAGTCGTCCACCGCGAAATGCTGGGTCACGCGGTTGTCCCAGAACGCCACGTCATGCTCCTGCCATCTCCAGCGAATGCTGAACTCCGGCCGCGTGGCATGGGCGAACAGCAGCTTGAGCAGCGCCTCGCTTTCCTGCTCGTTCAATTCATTGATCCGCGTGGTGAACCCTTCGTTGACGAACAACGCCTTGCGCCCGCTGACCGGGTGGGTGCGCACCACCGGGTGCGACAGTGGCGGGTTGTTGCGTCGGGTGGCCTCCCAGCGCGCCAGGTCTTCGGCGGTGGTGCCGAAGCGCTCCAGTGGGAATGACTTGGTGAAATCATGGGTCGCGGTGAGGCCGTCGAGCATCTCCCGCAGCGGCGCCGACAGCGCCTCGAAGGCCGCGATACCGCTGGCCCAGAGGGTGTCGCCACCGAAGGCCGGCAATTGTTTGGCACTGAGCACCGCGCCCAGGGCAGGTGTCGGTAAAAAGGTCACGTCGGTGTGCCACACGGCGTTGTCGCGGACGTCGGTGACCGCCGTATCCAAGATCAATACCTGGGGCGTTTCCGGCACGTTGGGGTAGATCGGGTGGATGTGCAGGTCGCCGAACTGGGCCGCGAACCTGGCCTGCTGCGCAGGTGTGATCGGTTGGTCGCGGAAGAACAGCACTTGGTGCCTGAGCAGCGCCTGCTCGATGGCGTCGCGTTGCTCGAGGGTGATGTCGCGGCTCAGGTCCACGCCGCTGATCTGGGCACCGAGCGCGGGGCTCAGAGAGGTGATGGTCAGGCTCATGTCGGTCTCGCTTGAATGATGTGTGCCGGTCGGTCAGACAGGGCGGTGACTTCTTCGCGGGTCAGTGGCTCTGCCCCTGCCAGGGCACCAGCTTGCGTTGCAGGGCGCGCAGGCCCATTTCCAGGGCGAAGGCGATCAGGGCGATCAGCAGAATGCCCAGCACCACCACGTCGGTGACCAGGAACTGCGCCGCCGACTGCACCATGAAGCCCAGGCCGCTGGTGGCGGCGATCAGCTCGGCGGCCACCAGGGTCGACCAGCCGACGCCCAGGCCGATGCGGATGCCGGTAAGGATGTCGGGCAGTGCGCTGGGCAGGATCACGTGGCGAACCAGCTGGGCTCGGGTCGCGCCCAGGGACTGTGCGGCACGCAGCTTGGCCGGGTCGACCGTGCGCACGCCGGTGGCGGTGGCGATGGCGATCGGGGCGAAGATGGCCAGGTAGATCAGCAACACCTTCGACAGCTCGCCGATGCCGCACCAGATCACGATCAGCGGCAGGTAGGCCAGCGGCGGGATCGGCCGGTAGAACTCGATCAGCGGGTCGAGGATGCCCCGGGCCACGCGGTTGTGGCCGATGGCGATGCCGATCGGAATGGCGCTCAGGATGGCGGCAGCCAGGGCCAGGCCGATGCGCCCGAGGCTGGCGCCCAGATGTTGCCAGAGGCTCGCGTCCATGTAGCCCTGGGTGAGCAGGGCCCAGGCCTTGGCCAGGATGTCGGCAGGCGAGGGTAGGAACAGCGGCTCGATCCAGCCGGCCGCCGTCACCAGCCACCAGGCCAGCATCAGGGTGGCGAGGGTCAGGGCGCTGATCCAGCGGGTGGGCAACGGGCGGTGTGTGGGGGGCGTGACGGTTGGCCGGGCGACAGGCTTGTCGTTGACCGGCAGGTCCAGGCTGCTCATGCGGGCTCCTGCCGGCGGGCGGCTTCGCGTTGGGAAAACACCCGCGCCAGCACGTACTCGCGGGTCTCGATGAAACGTGGGTCGGACTTGATCGCCCGGGCCGATTCGCCGGCGGCGTAGCGCTGGCCGAAATCCAGTTGCAGGCGCTCGACCACCCGCCCCGGGTTGGGGGCCAGCAACACCAGTTCGCTGGCCAGGAATACGGCTTCCTCGATGTCATGGGTGATCAGCAACACGGGCTTGGCAGTGCGCTGCCAGACCTGCAGCAGCAGTTCCTGCATCTGTTCGCGGGTGAAGGCGTCGAGGGCGCCGAAGGGTTCGTCCATCAGCAGCACACGCGGGTCTGCCGCCAGCGCCCGGGCCAGGCCTACGCGTTGCTTCTGGCCGCCGGAGAGCTGCCAGATGTGGCGGTCGCCTAAGCCTGCGAGGTCGACCAGCGCCAGCAGCTCGCGGGCCTTGGCTTCGCGTTGGGCGCGAGGCATACCGGCCAGTTCCAGGCCGAAGGCGACGTTGCCCAGCACGTCCTGCCAGGGCAGCAGGGCATCGTCCTGGAACACCACGCCGCGTTCGGCACCGGGGCCTTCGACCGGCTTGCCGTCAAGGGTGATGCGGCCTGCGCTGGGGGCGACGAAGCCGGCGATGAGGTTGAGCAGCGAGGTCTTGCCGCTGCCGGAAGGGCCCAGGGCCACCAGCAACTGGCGTGGCCCGAGGCTCAGGTTGATGTCGGCCAGCACCGGGGCGTCGGTGCCGGGGTACTGTGCGCTGATGCGCTCCAGTTCGAGCAAGGCCATGGCAGGCTCCGTCGTGAATACTGCTGTTGATCAGGACCGCTGCACACCCTAATCGCGGGGCAAGCCCGCTCCCACAGGTTTTGCGGTGATCGTTGTAGGAGCGGGCTTGGCCCGCGATGGGCCGCGCAGCGGCCCCCGTGTTCAGTTGGGCAGGTATTGCGCGCTGACGTACGGCGAGTAATCCGGCAGCACTGCTTCGACCTTGCCTTGCTGCTTGAGGAAAGTGGCCGTGTCGGTCAGCGCCTGGGTGGTCGGCGCGCCCAAGGCACTGGCCTGGTCGGCCGCCAGCGGGTACACGTTGCCCTGCAGCAGCACCGGGATATCCGCAGGCTTGGCACCCGACAGCTTGGCCAGCTTGCTGACGTTGTCCGGGTTGGCCAGCCAGGCGTTCGGGTCCTTGCGGTAGTCGGCGTAGGCGTCGAGGGTGACCTTGGCGAACGATTTGACGATGTCCGGGTGCTTGGCGGCGAAGTCCTTGCGCACGATCCACGCATCGAACGTCGGTGCCCCCTTGCCGGCCAGCTCGCCGGAGGTGATCAGCACCTTGCCGTTTTCCTTGGCCACGCCCAGGGCTGGGTCCCAGACGTAGGTGGCATCGATGTCGCCACGCTTCCAGGCGGCGATGATCGCCGGCGGCGCGAGGTTGAGGATCTGTACCTTGGCTGGGTCGATGTTCCACTGCTTGAGCGCCGCCAGCAGGCTGTAGTGCCCGGTGGATACGAATGGCACGGCGACTTTCTTGCCGACCAGGTCTTGCGGGGTCTTGATGCTGTCGCGGGCCACCAAGGCCTCGCCAGCGCCAATCTGGGTGGCGATCAGGAAGGTTTCCACTGGCAGCTTGCGGCTGGCGGCGGCGGCCAGGGGGCTGGAGCCCAGGTAGCCGATCTGCACGTCGCCGGAGGCGACGGCGGTGATCACATCGGCGCCGTTGTCGAACTTGCGCCAGTCGATGCTGGCCTGGCTGGCTTTCTCGTAGGTGCCATCGACCTGGGCGACCTTGGCCGGGTCGACGGTGGTCTGGTAGGCCACCGTCAGGTCGGCAGCCTGGGCCAGCCAGCTGGTGCTGGCGAGGGTCAGGGCAGCGAACAGGCGCAGCGGAGTGTGCGGGGTCATGGGTGAACTCCTCGTCAGGCAATGGGGCTTGAATGACGAAGAGACTAATTGATCTAAGAAATCAGAAATAAATAACTTTTGGTAATTAGCTTAGGAGGCAAATGAATCGAACCGAGGTGCAGCCGGCTGAGCGCGATGGCGAAATCCTGACCGCCTGCTAGGCTTTTTCGATTTTGCGGGAGGTGGAAGGCGCCTATAAGCAAACGTTTGCAAATAACTTAAAGGAATGAAATGACCTTGCCGATACAACTTTTGGCTGTAATGGTTCCAAAGATATTCCCTAAAAGTCTTAGAAATTCATCAAACAGTCATTTTGGATTTATAGGATTGTCATTATCCTGTTTGCGCAGACGGCGTCTTAGACCTTAGTCGCGAAACGGTTTGTAACGATTGACTTGGCGGACATGGGTTGGTGCTAAATCGGCCCATCCCGGTGAGCAGGGCGTCAGACCCTGCCACCTGAGACGCATAAAAATTAGAACGTAGAGGAGCAAAACATGTACAAGTCCAGCCTGGCTCTGGCCGTGGCACTGGGGGTTCTCGCCCAACAAGCAGGTGCTGCAGGGTTCGTCGAGGACAGCAAGCTGTCCCTCAGCTCGCGCACGATGTACTTCAACAACGACAACCGTGACGGTGGCAATGACAACCGTGAGTCGGGCCAGGGCTTCAAGCTCGATTACCTGTCCGGTTTCACTGAAGGCACCGTGGGCTTCGGCGTCGATGTCCAGGCCCTGTGGGGTATTCACCTGGACGGCGGCAAGGGCCATCACCCGGATAACAGCAGCTTCTTCCCAAGCGACACCGACAAGTCGGCTGTTGGCCAATGGGCACGTATCGGTGGTAATGCCAAGGCGCGCTTCTCCAAGACTGAAGCCCACTTCGGTAGCGCCCTGGCGCCGAACCTGCCGATCCTCGTCGCCAACGATGGTCGTCTGCTGCCGCAAACCTTCGAAGGTGGCACCATCACCTCGAAGGAAATCGACAACCTGACCATCAATGCCGGTCAATTGACCCACGCCATGGGCCGTGCTTCGAGCAACCGTACTGGCTTGTCGGTAGCTGGCGGTACCCAGGACAGCAACAAGTTCCGTTACGGCGGCTTGGACTACAAGCTGACCAAAGACCTGACCCTGCAGTACTACTACTCGAACCTGGAAGACTACTACAAGCAGCACTTCCTGGGCCTGACCCACGTCTACCAGATTGACCAGGACCAGTCGTTCAAGACCGACCTGCGCTACTTCGATAGCAGCAAGGACGGTAAGAACGGTAACTCCGATCATTTCTTCGATAACAACAAGGGTTATGCGAAGAACAAGGGTGAAGTGGACAACAAGACCTGGTCCGCGATCTTTACTTATACCTTGGGCGGTCACTCGTTCCTGCTCGGTCACCAACAGATCAGCGATGATGGTGGCTTCGTCTGGTTGAACCAGGGCAGTGTGGTCGATGGCAATGGCCGCAACGAAGGCGCGGGTGGTTCGAGCTTCTATCTGTTCACTGATAGCATGATCAACCAGTTCGCCAAGGCTGGTGAGAACACCACCTTCGGCCAGTACGCCTATGACTTCGCCCGTTTGGGTGTGCCTGGCCTGAAGGCGTCGGTGTCCTACCTGCGAGGTGACGATATTCGCTATACCTCCGGCCACGGCACCTACAAAGAGTGGGAGCGTGATGCGCGTATCGACTACGTCATCCAGGAAGGCCCGCTCAAAGGCCTGGGCGCCAGCCTGCGTCACGGTGTCTATCGCGGCGAAGGCAGCGAAGCGTCGGCTGATCAGGATCAGACCCGCCTGATCTTCAACTACACTTACAACTTCCTGTAAGCCGTAGCTGCAAAGAAAGCCTCGCCTAGCGCGAGGCTTTTTTGTGGCTGATATCTGATATGCGTTTCAGTCATAAATAAATCAGTATTTATTCTTTTTATTTTTATGAATGAGCAGGCACAGTAAACCCATAGACCCGACACAGCCCAGGAGCCCACCCATGAGCCTGAAACTCGGCGACATCGCCCCCGATTTCGAACAGGATTCCAGCGCCGGCAAGATCCGTTTCCACGAGTGGCTGGGCAACAGCTGGGGTGTGCTGTTTTCCCACCCGGCCGATTTCACCCCGGTGTGCACCACCGAGCTGGGCCTGACCGCCAAGCTCAAGGACGAATTCGCCAAGCGTGGCGTCAAGGCCATTGCCCTGTCGGTGGACCCGGTCGACTCGCATACCCGCTGGATCGACGACATCAACGAGACCCAGAACACCGTGGTCAACTTCCCGATCCTCGCCGACGCCGACCGCAAGGTCTCGGATCTGTACGACCTGATCCACCCCAACGCCAGCGACACCCTGACGGTGCGCTCGCTGTTCGTCATCGACCCGAACAAGAAGGTGCGCCTGACCATCACCTACCCGGCGAGCACCGGGCGCAACTTCAACGAAATCCTGCGGGTGATCGACTCACTGCAACTGACCGACAACCACAAGGTGGCCACGCCAGCGAACTGGCAGGATGGCGATGAAGTGGTGATCGTGCCGTCGCTCAAGGACGAGGACGAAATCAAGCAGCGCTTCCCCAAAGGGTACCGGGCGGTCAAACCCTATCTGCGCCTGACCCCGCAGCCGAATCGTTAGGATCCTTCGTTGCAATGCTCTTGCCATAGCAGGGATTTTGGGCCGTTTCGACGGCCCTTTTTTATGCCTGTGTGGTTTGCGGTGGCTGTACCGGCCTAATCGCGGGACAAGCCCAGCAGCCCCAGCAATCTCGGCTATGTCAGACATTTCCGAACCTGAAACCAAATGCTTCAGCTCGCTGTAGTTAGCGAACTATCCTACGTGCCTGCCGGAAGCCGCCGCATTGTTGGGGGAATAACCCAGGGATAACTTCACCGGGTCGTCACATTTGGCGATCGGGTGTGAGAACCCGACAGCGTAGAGAGCTGGCCTTCCTGTTATGGCAGCCGTGCCCGGGCAGACTTCGGTCTGGCCGAGTTTCTCTTGCGCCTCGGTTTCTCACCCCGTGTGCACGGCTGCCACCCTTGTCTCGTGAGAAAGATCTTGGTGGTGGCGACTTTCCATCGCGCAGAGAACTTGCTCATGAAAAAAATCGTTCCCGACCCTGACGCTCCGACCAACACCCCAACCTCCTGGAAGACCGCAGGCGTCCAGACCTGCCTGGACCTGTACCGCATCCAGCCCGATATCCCTTTTCAACAAGCCTTCGACGAGCTTTCCGTATTGCTGGGGTGCATCCGTCATCTGGCCTGTGAGGCCGAAATGGAAGGCGACCGGATTGCGGGCAGTACGACCCGGATCCTCAGTGCCATGGCCAAGGCGTTGATCGATGATATGGAGATTGGGATGAACCGGGGGCGATGAGTATCCCATGCGGCGATTGGGCCTAATGCGAGAAATGGAATAAACAAATGAAAAAATATGATTTCTAGATATATGTGACAGGCTGTTAATGTCGTTTCCATTCCAGCGGGGCCAACCCCTCGCGGTCCTGCAATCGAATCGAAGGAAGCGTTTCAATGCTGGTTGTTTCTATCGGTGGTAGCCCCAGTCTTCGTTCACGCTCCGGCGTGCTGCTCGAGCGTTCGCGCCAGTGGCTGCAGGGCCGAGGCGTGGAGGTGGTGACCTTCCAGGTACGCGAATTCCCCGCCGAGGACCTACTCCATGCCCGCTTCGACAGCCCGCAGGTGCAGCACTTCCAGCAACTGGTCGCCCAGGCCGATGGCCTGGTGGTCGCCACTCCGGTGTACAAGGCATCGTTCGCCGGCGCTCTGAAAACCCTGCTCGACCTGCTGCCCGAGCGTGCGCTCGAACACAAGGTCGTACTGCCCATCGCCACCGGCGGCAGCATCGCCCACATGCTGGCGGTGGACTACGCACTCAAACCGGTGCTGTCGGCGTTAAAGGCGCAAGAGACCCTGCAAGGGATCTTCGCCGACGACAGCCAGATCGCCTACGGCGAGCACGGCAAGCCGGCACAGCTGGCCGATGCGCTGCACGCGCGCCTGCTGGACTCGCTGGAGCAGTTCCACGTTGCCCTGGCTCGACGGCCCAACCCCGTAGCCCCGGGTGTTCTCAAGCAACGCCTGCTCACCGCTCGCTGGAGCATCTGAGCCGGCATTACCGCTTCACCGCTTTTCCACCTTACTCGCCCGCCAACGAGGCAAGCAGGTGCAACCCGAACCCAACTCGCACAGGAGAGCGCCATGCGCACAGTCTTCTTGCGTCGTGGTCTGGTCGCCCTGTTCGCGGCGGCTGTGTCCTTCGGCGCCATCACCCAGGCCCAGGCCGAAAGCCTGCGTATCGGTTACCAGAAATACGGCACCCTGGTGCTGCTCAAGGCCAAGGGCACCCTGGAAAAACGCCTGGCCGAGCAGGGCATCCAGGTCCAGTGGACCGAGTTCCCTGGCGGCCCGCAGCTGCTCGAAGGGCTGAACGTCGGCTCGATCGACTTCGGGGTCACCGGCGAGACGCCACCCGTGTTCGCCCAGGCAGCGGGTGCCGATCTGCTCTATGTGGCATATGAGCCGCCAGCCCCGCACAGTGAGGCGATCCTGGTGCCCAAGGGCTCGCCCATCCAGTCGGTGAAGGAACTCAAGGGCAAGAAGGTCGCCTTCAACAAAGGTTCCAACGTGCACTACCTGCTGGTCCGCGCCCTGGAAGACGCAGGCCTGAAGTACAGCGACATCCAGCCGGTATACCTGCCGCCCGCCGATGCCCGTGCTGCCTTCGAGCGGGGCAGCGTCGACGCCTGGGTGATCTGGGACCCGTACCAGGCCGCCGCCGAGCAGCAGCTGCAAGCCCGCACCCTGCGTGACGGCAAGGGCCTGGTGGACAACCACCAGTTCTACCTGGCCACCCGTACGTATGCCACGGCCCACCCGGCAGTGATCGACACCCTGGTCGATGAAGTGCGTGCTATCGGTGAATGGTCCCAGGCCAACCCGCAGGAGGTCACCGACCAGGTGGCGCCGTTGCTCGGCCTGCCGGCCGACATCATCCTCACCTCGGTCAAGCGCCAGGGCTTCGGGGCCACGCCGCTGACGCCCGAGGTGGTCGCCGCGCAGCAGAAGATCGCCGACACCTTCCAGGCCCTGAAGCTGATCCCCAAGCCCTTGACCATCAAGGACGTGATCTGGACACCCCCTGCCAAGGTCGCCAGCGCGCCTTGATCGATTCGCCAGCGCCGGGGCGTGGCCCCGGCCCGAGCCAACCTTGAGGAGACAACTCCAATGAGCCTGAATATCTTCTGGTTCCTCCCGACCCATGGTGACGGCAAGTACCTGGGCACCACCGACGGCGCCCGGGCAGTCGATCACGGCTACCTGCAGCAGATCGCCCAGGCCGCCGACCGCCTCGGCTTCGGCGGCGTGCTGATCCCTACCGGGCGCTCCTGCGAGGACTCCTGGCTGGTGGCGGCGTCGCTGATCCCGGT
Source organism: Pseudomonas sp. FA-1 (assembly GCF_056856075.1). Classification (NCBI taxonomy): domain Bacteria; kingdom Pseudomonadati; phylum Pseudomonadota; class Gammaproteobacteria; order Pseudomonadales; family Pseudomonadaceae; genus Pseudomonas; species Pseudomonas sp. FA-1. The sequence goes on along the minus strand of NZ_JBWXTH010000001.1, from coordinate 504,743 downwards.
GACCCAGCGCCTGAAGTTCCTGGTGGCCCTGCGCCCTGGCATCATTTCGCCGACCGTGGCGGCGCGCCAGGCCGCGACCCTCGATCGCCTGTCCAACGGCCGGGCCCTGTTCAACCTGGTGACCGGCGGTGACCCGGACGAGCTGGCCGGCGATGGCCTGCACTTGGACCACCAGGCACGCTACGAAGCGTCGGTGGAGTTCACCCGTATCTGGCGCAAGGTGCTCGAAGGCGACGTGGTCGACTATGCCGGCAAGCACATCCAGGTCAAGGGCGCCAAGCTGCTCTACCCGCCGATCCAGCAGCCGCGTCCGCCGCTGTATTTCGGCGGCTCGTCCGATGCCGCCCAGGACCTGGCCGCCGAACAGGTCGAGCTGTACCTGACCTGGGGCGAGCCGCCCGCCGCGGTGGCCGAGAAGATCGCCCAGGTTCGCCAGAAAGCCGCAGCCCTGGGGCGTGAGGTGCGCTTCGGCATCCGCCTGCATGTGATCGTGCGTGAAACCAACGCAGAGGCCTGGGCGGCCGCCGACAAGCTCATCTCGCACCTGGACGACGACACCATTGCCCGTGCCCAGGCGTCCCTGGCGCGCTTCGATTCGGTTGGCCAGCAGCGCATGGCCGCCCTGCATGGCGGCAAGCGCGACAAGCTCGAGGTCAGCCCCAACCTGTGGGCCGGCGTCGGCCTGGTGCGCGGCGGTGCCGGTACCGCGCTGGTGGGTGATGGCCCGACCGTGGCGGCGAGGGTCAAGGAGTACGCAGCGTTGGGCATCGATACCTTCATCTTCTCCGGTTATCCACACCTGGAAGAGTCGTATCGGGTCGCCGAGCTGCTGTTCCCGCACTTGGATGTGCAGCGCCCCGAACAGCCCAAGAGCGGCGGTTACGTGAGCCCATTCGGCGAGATGGTGGCCAACGACATCCTGCCCAAGTCCGTGGCGCAGAGCTGAGGGCCTGGTCATGAGTCGTGCAACGTCTTACTGGTCGAAGCGCCTGGCACCCTGGGCCTTGCCACTGCTGCTGTTGGTGGTGTGGCAACTGGCGGTGGCCAGCGGCTGGCTGTCGACCCGCATCCTGCCGGCACCGAGCGCAGTGGTCAGCGCAGGCGTCGAGCTGGTGCGCAGCGGCGAGATCTGGACGCACCTGGCCATCAGCGGCTGGCGCGCTGCCTTGGGCTTTTTGATCGGCGGCAGCATCGGCCTGGTGCTGGGCTTCATCACGGGCCTGTCGAACTGGGGTGAACGCCTGCTCGACAGCTCGGTGCAGATGATCCGCAACGTGCCGCACCTGGCGCTGATCCCGCTGGTGATCCTGTGGTTCGGCATCGATGAGTCGGCGAAGATTTTCCTGGTGGCGCTGGGGACTTTGTTCCCGATCTACCTCAATACCTACCACGGCATCCGCAACGTCGACCCGGCCCTGGTGGAGATGGCGCGCAGCTATGGCCTGTCGGGCCTGGGCCTGTTCCGCCAGGTGATCCTGCCGGGGGCGTTGCCCTCGATCCTGGTGGGCGTGCGCTTCGCCCTGGGCTTCATGTGGCTGACGCTGATCGTCGCCGAGACCATCTCGGCCAACGCGGGCATCGGCTACTTAGCGATGAACGCACGGGAATTCCTGCAGACCGACGTGGTGGTGCTGGCCATCGTCCTGTATGCCGTGCTCGGCAAGCTCGCCGACCTGGCTGCTCGAGGCCTGGAGCGTGTCTGGCTGCGTTGGCACCCGGCCTATCAAGCAGCGAAGAAGGAGGGCGCATGACCGTGCTCAAGGAACAGCCGCCGCGCCTGCTGCGCGGCACTCCCCTGGCGGCCCAGGGGCTACGCAAGGCTTTCGGCGAGCGCGAGGTGCTGCGCGGCATCGACCTGCATATCCCGGCTGGCCAGTTCGTTGCCGTCGTCGGCCGCAGTGGCTGCGGCAAGAGCACCTTGCTGCGCCTGCTCGCTGGCCTCGACCAGCCCAGCGGCGGCCAGTTGCTCGCTGGCGCCGCGCCATTGGCCCAGGCCCGTGAGGAAACCCGCTTGATGTTCCAGGACGCGCGTCTGCTGCCCTGGAAGAAGGTGATCGACAACGTCGGCCTGGGCCTTTCCGGCAACTGGCGCGCCGATGCCCTGCAGGCGCTGGAGGCCGTCGGCCTGGCGGAGCGGGCCAATGACTGGCCGGCTGCCTTGTCGGGCGGCCAGAAGCAGCGCGTGGCCCTGGCCCGGGCGCTGATCCACAAGCCGCGCCTGCTGCTGTTGGACGAGCCGTTGGGTGCGCTGGATGCGCTGACGCGGATCGAGATGCAGCAACTGATCGAACGCCTGTGGCACCAGCACGGGTTCACCGTGCTGTTGGTCACCCACGACGTCAACGAGGCCGTTGCCGTGGCCGACCGGGTGATCCTGATCGAGGATGGCGCCGTGGGCCTGGACCTGGCCATCGACCTGCCCCGGCCAAGGGGCCGTGGTTCGCATCGCCTGGCGGCGCTGGAAAGCGAAGTCCTCGACCGTGTTCTTGCCGTCCCGGGCACAGCGCCCGAGCCGGAACCTGTAGCGCCTTTGCCCACGCAGTTGCGTTGGGCGCATTGAACCCCAGTAGCCATCGAGAAGGAAGCAAGCCATGACCATCAAAGCCATCAATGTCCGCAACCAGTTCAAAGGCACCGTGAAGGAAATCCTCGAAGGGCCGGTATTGTCGGAAATCGACGTGCAGACCGCCTCTGGCATCGTCACTTCGGTGATCACGACCCGTTCCGTGCGTGAGCTGGAACTGCAGGTGGGCAGCGAAGTGATCGCCTTCGTCAAATCCACCGAGGTGTCGATTGCCAAGTTGTGAGGCGTGACGCCCGGGCCGATTGCCGGCCCGGGCGTCAGCCGGTTCAGGCTTGCGTCGGGCGCAAGCCGCCGAACAGCGTACGGGCCTGGGCTTCGGTCAGCGGACCGCGCCAGGCATTCGTTTTCTGGGCTCGCTCACTGGCCAGCTTCAGATGCCCGGCCTCCAAACCGTCGAATTGCTGGCGTGGCCGCCTCTTGAAGTGAAAATGCGCATACCAGAGGGCCTTGCCCGTGGTGCTGTCGGCGATCTCATACTCCTCTAGGTATTCGATGGGATGGCCGTGCTTGTTCTTGGCCGGGTCAAGGACTCGCGACCATTTAAGGGTCACTCCGCCTTCGGCGTTGAGGTATTCCAGGTGACCGGCCGTAGGGGTTTTCGTGGTTTTGGTCTGCTCGATCCTCAAGCGTCGTCCCAGCGCATCCAGCTGCGTAGCCGACTCCTCCAATCGGCGTACCACATTGCGTAGGGCATCGGTGATGTCTCCACCCGCCTGGTTCGTGATCGACGTGGCGAGTTCACGCAGCGTACTGGCACAACCCTGTGCGTAGTCTTCCAGCTCTTGGGGAAGCATGTTCAGCGTTTTGTAGCGCTGCAGGGATGCTTCTGCTTCCGGGACTTTGGCCAAACGGCGCCGAGCTGCGGTTTCCAGTTGTGGCAGCGTGGTGTTGTAGGCTGGGCGGGCAGCTTGGTTGCTCCGCCATGTGCCTTGTGGCGTTCTGCTGAAGACCGCATGGGCTTCATTCGTGGCATTGTTGGCGATCTGCATCTGTCGCTGGCCATTCACGGTGACCTCGTGACCAATGTACAGCTGCTGGTCCTCGGTCTCGAACAGGCGCGGCCTGCGTGGGCCTCTGGGGGCGGGTCGGGTGGATTGGGTGGATGGGGCCGGAGCGGTCGCGGCGAGCGCTTGTTTCGTTTCGCTGATCAGGAGCGATAATTCAGTGCGCATCCTGCTGATTGCATCGGCCTGGACATGGTCAGGGTAGTTGTCTTTCCAGATACGCATGCGCGTATCGAAGCGTCGATAACGCTCCTGCAACTGGTTCAAGAGGCGATGTTTTTCAGGAGGGTTGAGGTCGACCAACGCCAGGTCACCATGACTGAACAGGGCGCTGCGCAGCGCGGTGAGTTCGTCGTTGAGCTGACGCAAGAACACGATGTCGAACACCGCGTCCGGGGTTATCAATGTCGCGCCCAGGGCTGAGAGGCGTACCACCCGATAACCGTTCGGGTGCAGCGGGATTTCCAGCTTCTCAAGGGCAGCCTCGTAATCAGCCAGGTTCTTGCCTTGCAATTGCGTTTTCAGCTTTGCGCTGTGCCGAAGCTCCTGTTCGATCTCAGCCAGCGCTGCGGCCAGTTCGTTGTACGTGCGCTGCAAGTCGATCACGTGGGTACGTATTTGAGCGTGAGTGGTGAGGGCATCGAGAGCGACGTCGTCTAATAACTCGGCTTGCCTGAACTTTACGGACATGCTCAGGTGCAGCTGGTTGAGCAGCTTTGGATGCTGGTATCCCAGGTCGCCCGAGATGATATGGATGATCTCTGATAAATCGTCTTTGTCGATATAGGCACGCACGGACTTCACGCGCTTGAGGGCCTGTTCGTGAAAATTCACGGAGTTACGCAGTTGGCCCACCAGATCGGCCCGGGCATTTTCGATCACGGCGTCTGAGGCACGCGGCCCTACAGGGCCGTAGGGGCCTAAGCCCACCGCGCGGTTAAAGGCATCGGTCTTGGCTTTGAGCTGGGTCTTGTGGATCTTACTACTGGTGTTGATCTCGCTCAGGATCTCCGAGGGCGTCAACTGCCCCGGTTGCAGGCCGAGGGCGCCCCGCAGGGTCGCCAGGCCACGGTCGTAGAACGTACTGAGGTATGCCCCACCGCCCGCCAGCCCGCTGTTGACCAGATGACCACTCAAGCTGCCATGGGTCTCCCAGACACCTGTGTCGCCGAGGTGTACCGGCTGCTTGTAGGTGCGAGTGGCAGTGCCTTTCAGGCGCCAGGTGAGGTTGGTTTTGTCCCATTCGACTTGGTAGTAGCGACCGTTGCGGACGATATAGTCAGCCTTGGACTTTACGTGACGGTGAACACCGACGCCGTTGGCATTGGGGTGGGCGGTCCAAGGTCCTGTCGGCACGTCGGTTTCATACCCGCTGAAGGACGACGAGTGCTTGTAGTGGGCCGTTTTGAGGGTGGTACTTGCCAGTTGCCTTTGCTGAGTTCGCACACGCCCCAGCTGGCCTGCCTTGACGGGAAGTGTTGCGCTGGGCGTCAGGTCCATGAGAGCGTCGAACAGCGACAGAAACACGCTGTTCAGATATTCGATACCGTTTGCCGAGTCGCCACGAAGAAACGCCTCGACACTTGCGTTGGCGGCATGCCAGCCGTCATACAAGGCGATGACCGAGCCCACCAGGGGGACGAAACCCAGGGCCATCTTGATGTAGTCGTACACGCGACCATGACGGATAGCTTCTGACTCCAGGTACAGGTCGACTTGGCTACGGGAAGTGGCGCGGTTCTCCTGGATAAGGCGGCCCATGATCAGGTTCGCCTGATAGGTGGCGAGCAAGCCGGGCAGCGCGATGCCAGGCGCGACGAACCCTGAAAAGCCTTTGCTCAGGGCCGTGTTGATGTAGGCCAGGTGCTCGGCTTGGGCATCATCGAGCGGCAGCTTGGCCAAGTAGCTGCGCATACTCTCGGCCAGTGCCATGCGCTCAAGGGCCTGGCAGGCTAGCGTTGGGTTCTCATGTTGGCTGATGACCTTTCCGTCGGGCGCATCGGGCAACAGCAGCAGGGTTGGACCTGTCGCTGCCTGCAGCAGGAAAATGCCCGAGAGGGTCACTGCTGTGCTGGTGCCGTCGGCCGCTGTGCCAGGGCGCAGGACCACCGAGTGGAAATTGATGGTGTGGGCCCCATCGGTACGCACTTGTTCCTGGCAAAACAGGTCGAGCATGCGCTGACCCGCTGCATCCAGGGCGTCCGGCTGGCTCAGGGCGATGATTCTGAGCTGGTGCACGAAGGGTGCTCGCAAGGTTTCCTGGCGATGCTCGCTTTCGAAGACGGACTCGTCTGACAAGCCTTTGAAGGTGTCGGTGATGCGTTGCTCGTAGGCCTTGGGCAGATCGAGCTTTTTCACCAAGTTGGCGATGTAGGTCAGGTTGACGCCGGCGCGAATCTTCGGCTCGACCGGGCCGTCTGAGAAAAGAACGTTGGCATTGGTCAGGCGCAGTTTAAGGTCATCGTCGAGCGCCCACAGCAGAAAATCCGGCAATTCGATGGCGCTGCGCGACTTGCTGAATTCGACGACTTGCTTGACGGCATGGCCGATGCCGGACTCTCCCACAGGGATGAGTCGTCGGCTGATGCTGTCGGCCATATCCAATTTGATGACCGGAACCGTCTTGGCTTCGAAGTCTGTGCGCAGCTGCTGCTCCAGTGCGCTGCGTGCGAACTTCCCACGCTCGGGAAGATCACGTTCGAGCAATTGGTTGGATGCCAGCATCGCGCCGCGCAGCGCCTCTATTTCGGCGGCCAGTTCGGCGCGTGAGGCTGGGGCCAGGCTGCGCAGCGACGCCAGCTGGGTGCCGATCAAGTCGGTCCGGTTTCGCTCGGCCAGGTGGGCAAAGGCCAGCCTGCGCGCCAGGTTGATACCCAGCCCCAGGCGTGCCTCGACCGTTTCCAGCGAGGGATCCTGCGGCAGGCTGGCCTGGATGGTCTGGATGCAATAGTCGAATGCATGGGTGGTGATCGGCTCGCAGACGAGCTCCAGAGATTCGGGGGAATCGTACAGGGCATCGAACAACGCCTGGGGGCTTTGCGGCCAAGCACCGTGCACCAGGGATTCGGGCCAGGCACCGCACAGTGTGGCCTGCACGCGCTCGGCCAGTTGCGCCTGGCTTTCAAGGTGCATCAGCCCGCCGTCACGCCCGGCCAGGAACAGCAGCCATGAGCGGTCCGGATCCAGCGTATCGGCATCCGGCACACCCTGCAGTGCCAACAGGCCGGTCAGTTGCCATGAATGCGAGCCGACCTTGATGTGTACGGCATAGGGTTGCACCTTGCGCTGCAGGCTGGGTTCGGGACGTTCTACGAGCTGTTCCACCCAGCTGAGGTGCTCGTGTCGCAACTCGCCCAGCAGGTGCTGGAAACGCGCCTCGCCTTTCAGGGCGCGCGCCAGAAGCTGACTTAGATGGTCGAACCGACTGGCGTCTGTGTGCTGCTCACTCCATGTTGTCGAGGTAATGCTCGCCGGCAACTGGGAAAACAACTGCTCGAGCTCGGTTGCTACGGCATCAAGTTCTGCCTGGTGTTCCCTGAGCATGGCCATCTTGGTCGAGGACGGGGCGGTGTCGTCACCCAGGTAGGCTGCAAGAAACTGTTCCTGCCGTGCGACGCGCTGCTTGCGCCAGCCCAGGGGGAGCTTGCGAGGCAGGGCGTCGAAGTGCAGCTCATCCATGGCCAGTTGCTGGTCATAGGTGATAAGCGAATCGATCTTCTGTTCAAGTGTTCTAGGCAGGGCCGGACGTGGATCGAATGCTCGTTTTTCTTCCCAGGCCTGGAGCGTCGTCCAATCCAGCGGGTCGGTCTCGCTTTCCTGTGCGGCTTCGGTCAAATGGTTCGAGGTGGTGCGATGCTTGTGGGCCAGGACTTCATCGACCCATGCGCCAAACCCATCGCCCGTGGTATCGACCCAGTCGATGGCACTGTCATCGCTTCCCGGCAGCAAGGGGACAGCGGGGTCAGGCCAGAGCATGTAGCGATTGCCGTGGAGCCAGGTGCGCAGCGCGGCCTCATTGTCGAAGGTATGGATTGTAGTGTTCGCGTCGGGCCTGTACAGCAGCCAGCGGGTTTCATTGGCGCGGGGCTTGATGAGCAGTGTGGTGGTGCAGGTCTCGGTCTTGCCGTCGGGCTGTACCCAACGAGCCAGAGCGTATTCAGGGGTCGGATCTGGCTGGCCCTGGAGCCAGGCCGCCGTTTCTATATGATCCAGCCCGAGCGCCAGATCCAGGCTCGCGGCGAAATGCTCGCGCAGTAATTGAGCTGCATGAGTTTTGCGGGAAACAGCCTTGCCTGGCATGCGACCGGACCAGTAGGCGGTCCAGGCCGAGATGCCGGTGCCGGCCCAGACGGGTACAAGCCCGGACTGCCAGTCATCGGCTGTCCAGGTGGCATAGGGAGAATCCTCAGGAAACCCCCAGGGTTGCCAATTGGCGAAGGGCGTGGCGAATGTGGGGCTGGCAAGTACCCGGGCGGCAAGGGTCAGCAACGTGACTTGGCCGGTGTCATGCTTCAGGCCGCAGGCGTAGGGGTCGACTTTAAACTGACGTTCGAGTTGGTACTGCAAGGTGTCCTTGAGCCGAGGAGCTTGCGCTTCCAGCGTTTGCAGGGCCTTGGCTGCGTCCAGCCGGCGTTGCCTGGCGACGCGCAGCGCATCGCCACGACCCGCGCTGATTGCCGGTACCGGTGGAGTGAGCGCAGCAGTCGAGTCAAAGGATAGAAAGTCGGACGGGGTGGTTTGGGGCATGCGTGCCTCTCCGAAATCGTGGCATGGGGAGCCACTATTTCAGCGAGTGCAGGCATCGACAGGTGTTACATATGCACCGATCAGCGCTTGGGCAGGAATGGCGGCAAGTACAGCCCCAGGTACGCCTCGAACACCCGCTTGCCCTCTTCGGCCATGCGCGGGGTGATCGCCTCGTGCAACTGCACCGACCGTGCATAGACCCGGTCGCTCAACTCCATGGCCAGCGCGAACACATCCACATCCGTCGGCATCGCCGGCAGCTGGAAGTGCTGGTCGAACAGCTTGTGCATCAGCTCGCCCAGCTCCATGTCGTGCAGGCGGTCGGCCTGGACCACTTCGCTCAACCCGTGCTGGGCCAGGATCAGCTGGCGCGCTGCGGCGTCCTCGTTATAGATATCCAGCATGCGTTGTTCGACCAGCCGCGAGAGGTCGTGCCAGGTGCTCAGTGCCGAGCTGTCGATCGGCGCGCAGAGCGCTTCGCGAAAGGCCAGGTGCACATCGGCGGTCAGGGCTTCGAGCAGCGCCGGGACGCTGGCGAAGAAGTGATATACCGACGAGGGGGGAATCTGCGCCCGCTCGGCCACGCTGTAGATCGACAGGCCTGCCACGCCCTGGTCGGCCAGCAGCTCACGCGCCGCCGCCAGGATCGCGTCGATCCTGGCCTGGCTGCTGGCGCGGGGCTTGCGCGGGCTGGCGGTGCGGCTCATCAGTTGCTGATCGCCAGGATACTGGCCTGGTAGGCGCCGACGAACAGGTCGAAGTCACCGACTTCCTGCTGTTCCAGACGCGATTGCTCGGCCAGCGATTCGCGCGCCAGGGCCTCGAAGGCCTGTTGGCGTTCGATATCCAGCGCCTGCTCACGGAAGGTCTCGGCGTGCAGGCGGCTCTGGCGCAGCGCGAACTGGACGAAGGACTCGTCGTGCTCGGTCATGCGCGCCAGTACCTGGGCCGACGGCGTCAGCGAGGCGTCGTCGACCTTCGCCTGCTGCGCGGCCAGCGCCTTGGCGTGCTCGTCGCCACCCTGGGCGCGGTCGAGCAGTTCGGCCAGTGGCGCGATGCGGGTGATCAGCTCGCTGGCCCAGTCGCGCAGGCCGATCGGTTGACCATCGCGGCGCAGTTCCAGGCCGGGGCGACGGCCTTCCTTGACCACGGTGAGGAAGTTGCTGGTGCACTGGCCGCATTCGCCACTGCCCAGCTGCGGGCTGTCATCGAGTGCGCAGAACAGCAGGAAGGCGTCGAGGAAACGCGCCTGGGGCAGGTCGATGCCCACCGGCAGGAACGGGTTGATGTCCAGGCAGCGTACTTCGACGTACTGCACACCACGGGACATCAGTGCCTGGATCGGCCGCTCGCCGGTGTAGGTGACGCGCTTGGGCCGGATGTTCGAGTAGTACTCGTTCTCGATCTGCAGGATGTTGGTGTTCAGTTGCACCCACTCGCCATCCTTGTGGGTGCCGATTTCCACATAGGGCGGGTAGGGCGTGCCTACCGCCTTGCGCAGGCTGTCGGTGTAGCTGGCCAGGTCGTTGTAGCACGGCGTCAGGCCCGCCTGGGCGTTGCTCTGGTAGCCCAGGTCGCTCATGCGCAGGCTGGTGGCGTAGGGCAGGTACAGGGTCTCGGCGTCCAGCTCCTCGAGCTGGTGCGGGTGGCCGCGCAGGAAGCCTTTGTCCAGTGCCGGCGATGCGCCGAACAGGTACATCAGCAGCCAGCTGTAGCGGCGGAAGTTGCGGATCAGCGCGATGTACGCCGCCGACTGGAAGTCGCGGTCGTTCTGCTCGCTGCCTTCGGCTTCGCGCAGCAATGGCCACAGCGCCTCGGGCAGGGAGAAGTTGTAGTGGATACCGGCGATGCATTGCATGGTGCGGCCGTAGCGCAGGGCCAGGCCCTTGCGATAGACATGCTTGAGCTTGCCGATGTTGGAGCTGCCGTATTCGGCGATCGGGATATCCTCCTCGGCCGGCAGCGCGCAGGGCATCGAGGGGCTCCACAGGTATTCGTCGCCAAGCTTGGTGTAGACGAAACGGTGGATCTGGTCGAGGCTCTCGAGCACTTGGGCCGGGTCCGCCAGGGCTGGGGTGATGAACTCCAGCAGCGACTCGGAATAATCCGTGGTGATCTGCTCATTGGTCAGCGCCGAACCCAGGGCTTCGGGGTGCGGGGTCTGGGCCAGGCGACCTTCGTCGGTCACGCGCAGGCATTCGCGCTCAATACCGTGCAGGCACTGCTTGAGCAGAGGGAGATTGGCGCCGAGCAGGCTCAGGCGGCGGTTGAGGAGTTCGCTCAAGATGGATTCCTTCACGCGTCAGTCGCCCCAATATGGGGGTAGAGATGACGGTCTACAAGGGTAGGGACAAAGGAACTGGCGTTGTCGCCTGGTTTACGCGGTTCCAGCCTCGAGCCGCCGTGCGCTGCATCGCACTGCAAGCCCGCCCCCACACCGTCGTAGGAGCGGGCTTGCCCCGCGATGGGGCGCGCAGCGGCCCCAGGTTTCCATTGCTGTCGAAAATACCGCAGATAAGGCGCGATGAGCTAGAGAACCGCGAAGGTTCCCTGCGCCTTGGCCACGAGCTTGTCGCCCTGGAATACGTCGGCGTCGACCACGAGGGTGCGGCGCCCGGCGTGCAGCACACGTGCCGTGCACACGACTTCGCCGTCGCTCACGGCTCGCAGGTAGTTGATCTTGCATTCGATCGTCACGCTCTGCTGGTCGAAGCCATGGCTGGCCGAGCAGGCCAGACCCATGGCGATGTCCACCAGGCTGAAGATCGCCCCGCCATGCAGCTTCTGGCCGCGGTTGCGCAGGTGCGGCTCGAGTGCCAGGGCCACCTCGGCCACGCCTGTTTCCAAGCGTTGCAGGCGGCAGCCCAGGAGCTGGCTGAAGGCGCTTTCGACGTATTCGGCCGGAACGTCCATCACTTCTTCTTCAGTTGCTTGGCATTGGCGAACAGGGCTGCCATGGCGTTGTTGGCCGGCGCCGCGGCGGTTTCGCGCTGGCGCGGCGCCTGCTGCGGACGGTTACCGCTGCCCCGGTTGCCGCCCCGGTTGCCATCGACCTTCTCGCCTGGGGTATCGCCCATACGCATGGACAGGCCCACGCGCTTGCGCGGAATGTCCACTTCCATGACCTTCACCTTGACCACATCGCCTGCCTTGACCGCCTCGCGGGGGTCCTTGACGAACTTCTCCGAGAGCGCCGAGATATGTACCAAGCCGTCCTGGTGCACACCGATGTCGACGAAGGCGCCAAAGTTGGTGACGTTGGTCACTACGCCTTCGAGGATCATGCCCGGCTGCAGGTCCTTGAGGTCCTCGACGCCGTCCTGGAACGTGGCGGTCTTGAACTCGGGACGTGGGTCGCGGCCAGGCTTGTCCAGTTCCTGGAGGATGTCCGTGACGGTCGGCAGGCCGAAGGTCTCGTCGGTGAACTTCTTCGGGTCCAGGCGCTTGAGGAAGCTGCTGTCACCGATCAAGGAACGGATGTCGCGGCCGGTATCGGCGGCGATGCGCTGCACCAGCGGGTAGGCCTCAGGGTGCACCGCCGAGGCGTCCAACGGGTTGTCGCCGTTCATCACCCGCAGGAAGCCTGCGGCCTGTTCGAAGGTTTTCTCGCCCAGGCGGCTGACCTTCTTCAGCGCCGCGCGGGTGGCGAACGGGCCATTGGCGTCGCGGTGGGCGACGATGTTCTGGGCCAGGGTCGCGTTGAGGCCGGAAATGCGAGTCAGCAGGGCCACCGAGGCGGTGTTGACGTCTACGCCCACGGCGTTCACACAGTCCTCGACCACGGCGTCCAGGCCGCGGGCCAGCTTCACCTGGGAGACGTCGTGCTGGTACTGGCCGACGCCGATGGATTTAGGGTCGATCTTCACCAGCTCGGCCAGCGGGTCCTGCAGCCGGCGGGCGATGGACACGGCGCCACGGATCGAAACGTCCAGGTCCGGGAACTCACGGGCGGCCAGTTCAGAGGCCGAATACACCGATGCGCCGGCCTCGGAGACCATGATCTTGGTGATCTTCAGGGCTGGGTATTTCTTGACCAGTTCGGTCACCAGCTTGTCGCTTTCGCGGCTGGCAGTGCCGTTGCCGATGGCGATCAGCTCCACCGAGTGCTTGGCGCACAGGGCCGCGAGGATGGAAATGGTGCGGTCCCAGTCGTTCTTCGGCGCGTGCGGGTACACCGTGGTGTGATCCAGCAGCTTGCCGGTGGCGTCGACCACGGCGACCTTGCAGCCGGTGCGCAGGCCCGGGTCGAAGCCCAGGGTGGCGCGCGGGCCGGCCGGGGCGGCCAGCAGCAGGTCGTGCAGGTTATGGGCGAAGACGTTGATCGCCTCGCCTTCGGCGTTGTCGCGCAGTTCGCCGAACAGGTCGGTTTCCAGGTGGGTGTACAGCTTGACCTTCCAGGTCCAGCGCACCACTTCGGCCAGCCATTTGTCGGCCGGGCGGTTGCGGTTGTCCAGGCCGAAGTGGCTGGCGATCATCAGCTCGCACGGGTGCAGGGTGCCTGGCAGCTCTTCGCCCACCTTCAAGGATGCGCTGAGCACGCCTTCGTTGCGGCCCCGGAAGATCGCCAGGGCGCGGTGCGAGGGTACGTTGCGCAGCAATTCGTCATGGGCGAAGTAGTCGCGGAACTTGGCGCCTTCCTCTTCCTTGCCCGCCACCACGCGGGCGCTGAGTACCGACTCCTGCTTGAGGAAGCCACGCAGCTTGTCGAGCAGGGCGGCGTCCTCGGCGAAGCGCTCCATGAGGATGTACTTGGCGCCCTCCAGCGCGGCCTTGACGTCGGCCACGCCTTTTTCGGCATCGACGAAACGCGCCGCTTCGGTCTCCGGGGTCAGTTGTGGGTCGCCGAGCAGGCCGTCGGCCAGCTCGCCCAGGCCGGCTTCCAGGGCGATCTGGCCTTTGGTGCGGCGCTTCTGTTTGTAGGGAAGATAAAGGTCTTCCAGACGGGTCTTGGTGTCGGCGAGCTTGATTTCGCGGGCCAGCTCCGGGGTCAGCTTGCCCTGCTCTTCGATGCTGGCCAGGATGCTGGCACGCCGCTCGTCGAGCTCGCGCAGGTAGCGCAGGCGTTCCTCCAGGTGACGCAGCTGGGTGTCGTCCAGGCTGCCGGTCACCTCCTTGCGGTAACGGGCGATGAAAGGCACCGTCGAGCCTTCGTCCAACAGGGCCACGGCCGCCTCGACCTGCTGTGGGCGAACGCCCAGTTCCTCGGCGATACGGCTGTTGATGCTATCCATGAGAACCACCTGACAAATTGAGAATGCTGGAGGCCGCGAAGGGGGCGTGCAGGCCCGGCGGCGCTGGATGAAAGCGGCGCATTATACCCATCGTGCCGGGCTTGCGGTGATGGCGCCGGGCCAGCGCGGGCCGGATGGGAACTGGCGCCAGGGGAAAAATCTGCTAACAATGCACACGGCACGCATGGCAGTGGCTACGCCATAATGCGCGGCGATACCAAAGGAGTTTTTCATGACCAGCACCGCAAACACCGCCGAAGGCGACAAGATTCTCATCGTCGATGACGATCCGGGGCTGAGCAGCCTGCTGGAGCGTTTTTTCACCAGCAAGGGCTACCGCGCCCGCACGGTGCCCAATACCGAGCAAATGGACCGCCTGCTGTCGCGTGAAGTCTTCAACCTGGTGGTGCTCGACCTCATGCTGCCCGGCGAGGATGGCCTGGCAGCCTGCAAGCGCCTGCGTGCGGCGAACAACCAGATCCCGATCATCATGCTCACCGCCAAGGGCGACGAACTCAGCCGCATCAAGGGCCTGGAGCTGGGCGCCGACGACTACCTCGGCAAACCGTTCAACCCTGATGAACTGGTCGCACGGGTCAAGGCCGTGCTGCGTCGTCAGGCACCCTCGGTACCGGGTGCGCCCGGCAGCGAGGAGGAGACCGTCACGTTCGGCGACTACGAGCTGTCGCTGGCCACCCGCGAGCTCAAGCGCGGCGAAGAAGTCCATATGCTCACCACCGGCGAATTCGCCGTGCTCAAGGCCCTGGTGATGCATGCCCGCGAGCCGCTGACCCGCGACAAGCTGATGAACCTGGCCCGTGGCCGCGAGTGGGATGCCCTGGAGCGTTCCATCGACGTGCAGATCTCGCGCCTGCGCCGCATGATCGAGCCAGACCCCTCCAAACCGCGCTACATTCAGACCGTGTGGGGCGTAGGCTACGTCTTCGTGCCGGACGGAAACACCAGCAAATGACCTTCAGCCTGCAGGCTTGCCAGCACGCGGCAGGGCGACCCGAATGGGTCGCCCTGTTTGCGTCTGAGGCAGGCTTGCAGCCCGGCGAGCCTTCGCCCGCGACCGCAGCGCAGTAGTTGTCCAGATGAAAACGCCCCTTTGGTTCCCACAAAGCTTCTTCGCCCGCACCCTGTGGCTGGTGTTGATCGTCGTCCTGTTTTCCAAGGCACTGACCTTGGTGTACCTGTTGATGAACGAGGATGTGCTGGTCGATCGCCAGTACAGCCATGGCGTGGCGCTGACGCTGCGCGCCTACTGGGCGGCCGACGAGGAAAACCGTGAGAAGATCGCCGAAGCCGCCGGCCTGATCCGGGTGACCGGCGCTGGCGTGCCCGAGGGCGAGCAGCACTGGCCCTACAGCGAGATCTACCAGCGCCAGATGCAGGCCGAGCTGGGCGAGGATACCGAAGTACGCCTGCGCATCCATGCACCACCTGCCTTGTGGGTCAACGCGCCCAGCCTGGGCCCGGGCTGGCTGAAGGTTCCGCTGTACCCGCACCCGCTGCGCGGGCAGAAGATCTGGAACGTGCTGGGTTGGTTCCTGGCCATCGGCCTGTTGTCCACCGCTTCGGCATGGATCTTCGTGCGCCAGCTCAACCAGCCTCTCAAGCGCCTGGTGTTCGCCGCCCGGCAACTGGGCCAGGGGCGCAGCGTGCGTCTGCCAATCAGCGATACACCAAGCGAAATGACCGAGGTGTACCGGGCATTCAACCAGATGGCCGAGGATGTCGAGCAGGCCGGGCGCGAGCGTGAACTGATGTTGGCGGGGGTCTCCCATGACCTGCGCACACCGCTGACCCGCTTGCGCCTGTCGCTGTCGCTGTTGGCCAACGACAGCGAGCTGACCGATGACATGGTCCGCGATATCGAGGACATGGACGCCATTCTCGACCAGTTCCTGGCGTTCATCCGTGATGGCCGCGACGAGCCGGTGGAGGAAGCCGACCTGGGCGACCTGGTGCGCGAAGTGGTGGCGCCGTACAACCAGCCCGAGGAGCGGGTGCGGCTGTGCCTGGAGCCGATCCCGCCATTCCCGCTGCGCCGGGTGTCGCTCAAGCGCATGCTGGGCAACCTGATCGGCAACGCCCTGCACCATGCCGGCAAGGGCGTCGAGGTGGCGGCCTATGTATCTGGCGACCAGAGTGCGCCCTATGTGGTGCTCAGTGTGCTGGATCGTGGGGCAGGGATCGACGAGTCGGAGCTGGAGACCATCTTCAACCCGTTCATCCGTGGGGACCGTGCCCGCGGTGGCAAGGGCACCGGCCTGGGGTTGGCGATCGTCAAGCGAATCGCGGCGCAGCATGGTGGGAATGTGGAGCTGCGCAACCGGTCGGGTGGCGGGATCGAGGCGCGGGTGAGGTTGCCGTTGGGGTTGTTGCTGCCGCGTAATGCCGTTTGATCTATACACACCCAATCGCCGGCTAGCCGGCTCCCGCAGGGATGGCGCAAGGCCTCTTATGGGAGCCGGCTCGCCGGCGATTGGGGGTTACCCCTTACCCTTGGTCCGGGTCTGGTTGGGCCCGCCGTTCTTCTCCAGATGCCCGATGATCATCCCGGCCACGTCCTTGCCGGTGGTGACTTCGATGCCTTCCAGCCCAGGCGATGAGTTCACCTCCATCACCAGCGGCCCATGATTGGAGCGCAGGATATCCACGCCGGCCACGCTCAGGCCCATCACCTTGGCCGCGCGAATGGCGGTCATGCGCTCCTCCGGCGTGATCTTGATCAGGCTGGCGACACCGCCGCGGTGCAGGTTGGAGCGGAACTCGCCAGGCTTGGCCTGGCGCTTCATCGAGGCGATGACTTTGTCGCCGACGACGAAGCAGCGGATATCGGCACCGCCCGCTTCCTTGATGTATTCCTGGACCATGATGTTCTGCTTCAGGCCCATGAAGGCCTCGATCACCGACTCGGCGGCCTTGGTGGTTTCGCACAGCACCACGCCGATGCCTTGGGTGCCTTCGAGCACCTTGATCACCAGCGGTGCGCCGTTGACCATCTGGATCAGGTCGGGAATGTCGTCCGGCGAATGGGCGAAGCCTGTGATCGGCAGGCCGACGCCACGTCGCGACAGCAACTGCAGCGAGCGCAGCTTGTCCCGCGAGCGGGCGATGGCCACCGACTCATTGAGCGGGTAGACCCCCATCATCTCGAACTGGCGCAGCACCGCGCAGCCGTAGAAGGTGACCGATGCGCCGATGCGCGGGATCACCGCATCGAAGCCTTCCAGCGGTTTGCCACGGTAGTGGATCTGTGGCTTGTGGCTGGCGATGTTCATGTACGCACGCAAGGTATCGATCACCACCATTTCATGACCGCGCTGGGTACCGGCTTCGACCAGACGGCGGGTGGAATACAGACGCGGGTTGCGCGATAGCACAGCGATCTTCATGCAGCACCTGTAACAGGGGAAAGGGTGGCCGGGAAGGCCGGTTTGTCCTGGACGTACTTCACGCCTGGGTTGACCACCAGTTGGCCGTGGATCAGCGCCTTGGAACCCAGCAGCAACCGGTAGCGCATGTTCTTGCGACAGGCCAGGGTGAACTCCACCTCCCAGACCCGGTCGCCCAACGCCAGCGGTGTGCGGATCACATAGCGGACCTGGGCCTGGCCGTTGGAGCTCTTGATGGTTTTCATCGTGACCAGCGGCGCCTCGCAGCGGCGATGGCGCAGCTGCACTACCGAGCCCAGGTGGGCGGTGAAACGTACCCAGGGCTGGCCGTCGCGCTCGAACGGTTCCACGTCGGTGGCATGCAGGCTGGAGGTGCTGGCGCCGGTATCGATCTTGGCGCGCAGGCCGGCCAAGCCGAGGTCGGGTAGGGCGACCCACTCGCGCAGGCCGATCACAGTCAGATGGTCAAATGTCTTCACGAAACACACCCTGCGGATGAGGTGGTGAACTGTAAGCACGGCGCGGACTTTTTGCATCCGCAAGTTACGGTAGTACAGTTCCGTTAAAGACAGAATTTGAGGTAGTGCAATGGCACACAAGCCGGAAGAAGACGACAAGGTCCGCCTGGACAAATGGCTGTGGGCGGCGCGGTTCTACAAGACCCGCGCCTTGGCCAAGGCAGCGATCGAAAGTGGCAAGGTGCACTGCCGGGGCGAGCGCTGCAAGCCGGGCAAGGAGCCGCGGGTCGGCGATGAATTCGTGCTGCGTACAGGCTTCGACGAGCGCACCGTGGTGGTTAAGGCGCTTTCCGACGTGCGCCGTGGCGCGCCGCAGGCGCAGGCGCTGTACGAGGAAACCCAGGAGAGCGTGCGCAAGCGTGAGCAGGCCGCCGAGATGCGCAAGGCCGGGGCCATGGGCGTCACCACCGACGGGCGCCCGACCAAGAAGCAGCGGCGGCAGATTCACCAGTTGCAGGGCAGTTACGACTGAAAGGCCCAATCGCGGGGCAAGCCCGCTCCCACAGATTGTCAGCGTGGCTGAGGGCAGCAGTGCCCCTGTAGGAGCGGGCTTGTCCCGCGATTGGGCTGCGAAGCAGCCCCGGGTCGATCAGGCACTGCGTATGACGCTCATCCGCCCAACCAGCGGCAACCGCGCCAACACCCCGAACAACGGCGCGGTCCAGCGCAGCAGCGCTGCGCTGGCCTTGGCCACCAGCGGTGTATAGCAGCTCCAAGCCAACGCCAGCAGCGCCATCAGCAGCCCGCCGATATAGTCGTCCTGCCCCCAATGAGCGCCTGCCACCAGGCGCGGCAGCATGAACAGCAGCGCCAGCCCCCAGATTGCCAGGCGCTGCACCAAGCCGCGGCTGAACAGGTTCATGAACAGCGCCCAGATCAGCAGCACCGAGGCGTGGTCACCCGGAAAACTTTGGCTGGAGCGGTCCTTGAGTTCCCATTTCGCTTCCAGGTTCGGGTAGTAGTCGCTCAGGTGCACGACGTTGTCGAAGACCATCGACGGGCTGTTATGTTGCCAGCCCATGATCGCCACCCACTTGGAAAACAGCGCACGAATCACCACTAAGAGAATCAGCGTGACGAGAAAGCCCAGGAAGGCTTCGCGTACCTGACCCGCTTTGAACACCCAATTGCCGCGGATCAATAGGGCCAGCAGGATGAGGCCAACGACGATATCGAATGGGCGCAGGCTGCCGACGGTCCAGATATAGCGCCAGGCCGTGTTGTCGGCCAGCGGTGCATTGAGGCTGTGGAACAGCCATTCGTCGAAAGTCAGGCACAAGATCTGGCCAAAGGGCCATAACCAGAAACACAGTAATGCAACAGACATCAAGGTGCAGGCCAGCAAGGGTCCCCAGGACCACCTTGCTTGGAACAGTGGTCGATTGTCCATAAAATACCTCTATTACCAGCGGGTTCGAGCATCTCGTGAATGCTCTCCAACAGGGCCTCGTAAACCCTTGTAATCATTTTGTCATCATTTTCAGATAGCCAGAACCTATGAGCGATTTGCCCGATACCGATTTCACCCAGCGTTTCATCTTCGACGACCGCGATATCCGCGGCGAGTGGGTGGCGCTCGACCAGAGCTATGCCGACGTCCTGGCCCGTCATCCATACCCGCAACCAGTCGCCTCGCTGCTCGGCGAGCTGATGGCCGCTACCGCCTTGCTGGTAGGTGCGCTCAAGTTCGATGGCCTGCTGATTCTCCAGGCGCGTTCGGCCGGCCCTATCCCCCTGTTGATGGTGGAATGCTCGGGCGAACGTGATATCCGTGGCATGGCACGCTACGAGGAAGATCAGATTCCTGCTGACGCGACCCTGGCCCAGCTGATGCCCGACGGCCACCTGACCTTGACCATCGACCCGGTCAAAGGCCAACGCTACCAAGGTACCGTCGACCTCGATGGCATCAACCTGTCCGAATGCTTCACCAACTACTTCGTGCAGTCGCAGCAGCTCAACACCCGCTTCTGGCTCAACGCCGAGGGCGGCAAGGCGCGTGGCCTGCTACTGCAGCAACTGCCCCGCGACCGCCAGCCTGACGACGAAGAACGTGAGGAAAGCTGGCAGCATGTGGTAGCCCTGGCCAGCACGTTGAAGCCTGAAGAGTGGCCGCTGGACAACGAAACGCTGCTGCATCGCCTCTACCACGAAGATGCCGTGCGCCTGTTCGACATCCAGCCGCTGCGCTTCCGCTGCAGCTGCTCGCGCGAGCGCTCCGGCAACGCCCTGGTCAGCCTCGGCGAGCAGGATGCCAAGGCGCTGGTCGAGGAATGCGGCGGCAAGGTCGAGATCGATTGCCAGTTCTGCAACGAACGCTATTTCTTCGATACGAGCGATGTGGCGCAATTGTTTGCCGGTGGCGGCACCGAGCTCCCGTCAGATACTCAGCACTGAAACGTTTAACTACAGGGAAATCTCCTGTCGAATTGCGCAAAAGCGCAGTTCTGACAGGAGGGGCCTACTTTTTTTGGGCTTTTCTGGCATAATCCGGCCACTTTTTTCGCTGTAGTAGTTTAAAACAGACGACTACAAAACGTTTGGAGCACTCGGCCTCGGGCCGGATGGGGTATCTCATGACGCAAGCCAACAACACCGTGTACACCGACCTGACCGTCGATGAACTGGTAAAAGAAGCGCTGTCCCGCGGTGAAGGCGAGCTGGCCGATACTGGCGCGCTGGTCGTGAAAACCGGTCACCGTACCGGTCG
This sequence comes from Pseudomonas sp. FA-1, assembly GCF_056856075.1. NCBI lineage: Bacteria > Pseudomonadati > Pseudomonadota > Gammaproteobacteria > Pseudomonadales > Pseudomonadaceae > Pseudomonas > Pseudomonas sp. FA-1. Next base: position 484,546 of record NZ_JBWXTH010000001.1, on the reverse strand, counting down.
TTCGCCGGCAGACCGTTTCATCGTCGACGAGCCCAGCACTTCCTCCGCCATCGCCTGGGGGCCGATCAACCGCAAGTTCCCGGCTGACAAGTTCGATGCCCTGTGGGCCCGCGTCGAGGCGTTCAACAACGCCCAGGAACACTTCGTTTCCCACGTTCACGTAGGCGCTGCCGCCGAGCACTACCTGGCAGTCAAGATGACCACCCAGACTGCCTGGCAGAACCTGTTCGGCCGTTGCCTGTTCATCAACCCGGCCCAGTACAATCCGGCAGGCCGTGAAGAGTGGCAGGTCCTGAACGTCGCCAACTTCGAATGTGTCCCCGAGCGCGACGGTACCAACTCCGACGGCTGCGTCATCATCAACTTCGCCCAGAAGAAGGTGCTGATCGCCGGCATGCGCTATGCCGGTGAAATGAAGAAAGCCATGTTCTCCGTGCAGAACTTCCTGCTGCCAGCTGCCGACGTGCTGCCGATGCACTGCGCGGCCAACATCGGCGAAGCGGGCGACGTGACCCTGTTCTTCGGCCTGTCCGGCACTGGCAAGACCACCCTGTCGGCCGACGAAAGCCGCTACCTGATCGGTGACGACGAGCACGGTTGGGGCGAGGGCGTGGTCTTCAACATCGAAGGCGGCTGCTACGCCAAGTGCATCGACCTGTCCGAGAAGAACGAACCGGTCATCTGGAAAGCCATCAAGCATGGCGCGGTGCTGGAGAACGTCGTGCTCGACGACGCCAAGCACGCCGACTACGCCGACGGCAGCCTGACCCAGAACAGCCGCGCCGCCTACCCGCTGGAGCACGTCGAGAAGCGTTCCGAGAAGAACCTGGGCGGCGAGCCGAATGCGGTCATCTTCCTGACTTGCGACCTGACCGGCGTACTGCCTCCTGTGTCGATCCTGAACAACGAGCAGGCGGCCTACCACTTCCTGTCCGGCTACACCGCGCTGGTCGGCTCCACCGAAATGGGCTCGGGCGGCGGCATCAAGTCGACCTTCTCCACCTGCTTCGGCGCCCCGTTCTTCCCGCGCCCGGCCGGCGAATATGCCGAGCTGCTGATCAAGCGCATCAAGGGCTTCGGCTCCAAGGTCTATCTGGTCAACACCGGCTGGACCGGTGGTGGCTACGGCGTTGGCAAGCGCTTCAGCATCCCGACCACCCGTGCCGTGATCGCCGCGATCCAGAGCGGTGCCTTGGTCGGTGCCGAGACCGAGCACCTGGACATCATCAACCTGGACGTGCCGAAGGCCGTGCCGGGCGTCGAAACCGTCCTGCTCAACCCGCGCAACACCTGGGCTGACCCGGCTGCCTACGACGAAGCCGCCAAGGGCTTGGCCAAGCTGTTCATCGAGAACTTCCAGAAGTTCGATGTCTCCGAGGCCATCAAGGCCGCAGGCCCGCAGCTGTAAGCTGTAGCCGGCACGGATCAAGAAGCCGCCCTTCGGGGCGGCTTTTTTGTATCCGATACGAGTGCAATGGTAAGGTCGCTGAAGCTAGGTCGGGCCGCCACTCCTTGGCCCGGCACGATGCTTTCTTCACTTTGGGTAACCAAGCCTGGGTAACCTATGACCGAATCCCCTCAGCGCAGCCATTTCAACCATTTCCATCCCATCCTCACCCGCCCGCAGGATAACGACCTCAATGGCCACATCGCTGGCGCCACGGTGCATGGCTACTTCGAGACGGCGCTGCAGGCGTTCCTCGTGGAGCAGGCCGAGCTGGACCTGCGTGACGGCGAGCTGGCTGGGGTGGTGATCAGTTCGGCGGCGCAGTTCTATGCCCTGCCAGGGTTTCCTGATGTGCTGGAAGTGGGCCTGGGCGTGGCGCGCCTGGCGGGCAGTACCGTGGAATACCGCCTGGCGCTGTTTCGCCCCGGCGAGGCGCAGGCCCTGGCGGCGGGTACCTTGGTGCAGGTGTTCGTGGAGCGTGCGTCGGGCCAGCCGGTGGCCTTGGCCGATACATTGCGCATGACCCTGGCGGGCCTGCAGCTCAACGGCTGATCATCGACCCACCGCAAACGAAAAGGCCCTGCCGGTCAGGGCAGGGCCTTCTTGTGGACTGAGCTGTTCAGCGATCAGTCGTCATAACGCCAGTGGCGCTTGTGCTTGTGCTTGCGGTGGCCGTAGTGGTGGCCGCGGTCCCAGTGGCGGCGGCCATCATAGTCGCGACGATAACGGCGACGATCGTCCCAATCGTCTTCGTCGGCCCTGTTGCCCAGGTAGTTACCCAGCGCACCACCGACGCCACCGCCTGCGGCTGCACCAATGTGGCTACCGGTGGTGCCCCCCATCGAACGACCGACCACGTTACCGCCGGCAGCGCCCAGAGCGCCACCGATGGCGGCCTCACCGCGCTGGCGCTTGTCGGCACCCAGGGCACCGCCGGCCGCGCCGCCCAGGCCGGCACCAATGGCGCCGCCGGTGCTACCACCGATGGAGTTGCCCACTACGGAGCCGAGTACCCCACCCAATGCGCCGCCAATGCCGGCCTCGGTATTGCCGCCTGCCATGGCAACGCCGCTGAGCAGGCTGAAGGACAACAACAGAATCGAGGAGTACTTCTTCATTCAAGAGAGCCTCATAGGGATGACGAGGCGAATGTGAGGCTCGGCGAGGCGTCTGGCAATTGAAATCCGACGAGTAGCACGAGTTGTACACAATTCTCTAACTTATTGTTTTCTATATGGAACTTTCTTCATTTTCGCGTGTCTGAGCTATTTGAAACCAAGCCCTGCCCACCCCGGACAGGGCTTTTTTCATGGCTGTTTGCCAGCCTCCATGACCGGGCTGAACACGCGCGGCGGGCTGTGCTTGGGCAGGTGGATCAGGTTGAGGTTGTGTTTGCGCGCCCATTGCAGCGCCAGGCCGGTAGGGGCCGAGAGGCTGACCAGGGTCTGGATGCCGGCACGCAACACTTTCTGGATCAGTTCCAGGCTGCAGCGGCTGGTGACGATGGCCAGGCCGCCGTCGGTGTCGATGCGCTGGCGCAGCAGGGCGCCGATCAGCTTGTCCAGGGCATTGTGCCGGCCGATATCTTCGCGGCCCATGAGCAGTTGGCCTTGTCGGTCCATGAACAGGGCGGCATGCACCGCGCCGCAATGCTGTCCCAACGGTTGGTAGGCATCGATGCGTTGGCGAAGGCCGGCCAGCCATTGGGCTGGCGGCAGCGGTGCACCGGGCAGTTCGGCCAGCTCCGGCAACGCCTGCTCCAGGGCTTCGACGCCACACAGGCCGCAACCGCTGGTGCCGGCCAACTGGCGGCGCTGGTTCTTCAGGTTCCAGAACGCACGGCTGGAGATCTCCAGGTCCGCATACAAGGCCGAGCCGCTGCCGGACAGCTTCACGTCATAGATTTCATCGGTGCTTTCGACAATGCCGCTGCCGACACTGAAGCCGACCGCGAAGTCTTCCAGGTCGGTGGGGCTGACCAGCATCACCGCCTGGTTCAGGCCGTTGTAGGCGATGGCCAGGGCGACTTCCTCGGCGAGCGGGGTCGAGTCTGCTGCACCATCGGTGAGCTGCACGTAGTCGTAGGTATTGCTGGCGGCCGGCAGGGCAGCAGGCAGGGACGCCGCGCAGACCGGGGGTTTGCTGTTCATCAGGGCGGATCACCGGCGGCTTTTGTTACGGCACAAGCCTATGCCCCTGGGGCAGTGGCGTCCAGTTGCCAGGTTCTATGCCGTGATAGAGCAGGTTGATCGGTTTCCGGGCGGCAGAGTGGGCAAAGCTGTCCTAGACTCCTGCTTCCTGGAATTCACCATCAAGGAGTGTGACATGAGCCTGTTCAGTTTCGTGAAGGAAGCCGGCGAAAAGCTGATCGACCTGCTGACACCCGGTAACGCCAATGCCGAGGAGCAACTCAAGAAGCATGTGGAAAGCGTTGGCCTGGGCAACCCGAACATTTCCGCCACGGTCGAGGGCGACAAGATCATTCTCAAGGGCGAGGTTGCCAGCCAGGAGGAGAAGGAAAAGATCATCCTGGCTGCGGGCAACATCGACGGCGTCGCCACGGTGGATGACCAGATCACCGTCACCGGGCCGGTGGCCCAGGCAGCGCGCTTCGTCACGGTGAAAAAGGGCGACACCCTCAGTGCCATCGCCAAGGCCGAGTACGGCGATGCCAACCAGTACAACAAGATCTTCGAGGCCAACAAGCCGATGCTCAAGCACCCGGACAAGATCTACCCGGGGCAGGTGCTGCGTATTCCTGACTGACCCTATGCCGTAACCTGTACCGGCCCTAGCGCGGGACAAGCCCGCACCCATAGGGGCAGCATTCTCTCGTGCCCGTTGCAAGGCAATTGGTGTGACGGTGGCCCCTACGGGAGCGGGTTTATCCGCGAATCCTTCTCACAGTCCCGCCAGCAACGCCCGGTAATCCTCCACCGCCGCGAACTCCTGGGTATCGCGTGGTCCCGCCTTGCTGTCGGGTTCGCGCACCGCCAGCAAGTGCTGCACACCAAAGCGCCGTGCACTGCGCAGAATCGCCAGGGTATCGTCGATGAACAGGCTGCGCGCGGGCTCGAAGCCGATATCCGCCTGCAGCGCATCCCAGAACTGCGCGCTTTCCTTCGGGTAACCATAGTCATGGGAGCTGATCAGCCGCTCGAAGTACGGCGCCAGCTCCACCCGCTCCAGCTTCAGCGACAGCGAGTCGCGGTGGGCGTTGGTGATCAATATCACCCGTTTGTTGGCCTTGCGCAGCGCCTCGAGGAAGGTGTCGGCATCCGGGCGCAGGGCGATCAGGTCGGCGATTTCCTGCTTGAGCTCGCGGATCGGCAGCTTCAGCTCGCGGCTCCAGAAGTCCAGGCAGTACCAGTTCAGGGTACCGGCGTTGCGCTCGAACAATGGCTGCAGCTCCAGCTCCGCCATGGCCCGGCTGATGCCGTGCAGCTCGGCATAGCGCTGGGGCAGGTGTTCCAGCCAGAACTGGTTGTCGTAGTGCAGGTCGAGCAGGGTGCCATCCATGTCCAGCAGGACGGTATCGATGGCGGACCAGGGAAGAACAGGCATGGGAAACTCTCATCGGTCGGCAAGCCACGGTATAGTAACCCGTTCACGCCAAGGAGCCGCCCCATGCGCCAGAAACCCACCGTACTCGCTCGCGAAATCGTCGCCAGCAGCCGCCTGTTCCGCGTCGAAGCCGTGCAGTTGCGCTTTTCCAACGGCACCGAGCGGACCTACGAGCGCCTGGTTGGCCGCGGTAACGGCTATGGTGCGGTGATGGTGGTGGCGATGCTCGACGCCGAGCATGCGGTACTGGTGGAGGAGTACTGCGGCGGCACCGACGAATATGAATTGTCGTTGCCCAAGGGCCTGATCGAGCCGGGGGAGGACGTGCTGGCGGCCGCCAACCGTGAGCTCAAGGAGGAGGCGGGTTTCGGCGCGCACCAGCTGGAGCACCTGACCGAGCTGTCGCTCTCGCCTGGCTACATGAGCCAGAAGATCCAGGTGGTGCTGGCCACCGACCTTTATGAAGAACGCCTCGAGGGTGACGAGCCCGAGCCGATGCGTGTGGACAAGGTCAACCTGCGCGAGCTGTCGGCCCTGGCCATGCACCCGCAGTTTTCCGAAGGCCGGGCCCTGGCGGCGCTGTACCTGGCCCGTGACCTGCTGATCCAGCGGGGGCAGTTGAGCGCATGAACGACCAGCAGCTGATGCTCGAAGTGGTAAAGCTGGCCCGCCTGGCTGGCGAGGCGATCCTGCCGTTCTGGCGTGCCAATGTGGCGGTGACCAACAAGGCGGACGATTCGCCGGTGACCGCGGCCGACCTCGCTGCCCACCGGGTGATCGCCGATGGCTTGCAGGCCTTGGCGCCGCACATCCCGGTCCTGTCCGAAGAAGACTGCGACATCGCTCTGGGCGAGCGCCGGGCCTGGACACGCTGGTGGTTGGTCGACCCCCTGGACGGCACCAAGGAGTTCATCGCTGGCAGCGAGGAGTTCACGGTCAACATCGCCTTGATCGAGCACGGCGAGGTAGTGTTCGGCGTGGTGTCGATGCCGACCAACGGCTGCTGTTATTTCGGCGGCCGCCAGTTGGGTGCATGGCGCGCGCAAGCGGGCGCCGAGGCCGAGCCGATCCAGGTGCGCCGTCAACCGCCAGAGGAAGGGCGTTTCACCGTTGTGGCCAGCAAACGGCATTCCAGCCCGCAGCAGGAGGCGTTGCTGGGTGGGTTGGGCAGTGCGGTCGGGGAGCTGGAGCTGGCCAACGTGGGCAGCTCGCTGAAGTTCTGCCTGCTGGCCGAAGGGGCCGCCGATTGCTATCCACGGCTGGCGCCGACGTCTCAATGGGATACTGCCGCCGCCCAGGGCGTGCTCGAAGGCGCTGGGGGCGAGGTGATCGGCCTTGATGGCGCGCCGTTCCGCTATCCGGCGCGTGAATCGTTGCTCAACCCGTTCTTCCTCGCCTTGCCGGCTGCGGCGCCGTGGCGTGCGGCACTGTTGCAGTTGGCCGCTGCGATCGGTTGAGTTGGCGGGGCGCTGTGCGGCCCATCGCAGGCTCCGCCAGCTCCCACCTGTCCCGCGAAAGGGGCGCGAAGCGGCCCCCTATGTCAGCGATGCAACACGTACTGCCCGCTGAATTTCACGGCAGGCGCGTCACTGCCAGCATTGCACACCACCGTCTCGAGGGTCAGCCGCGCCCGCCCTCGGCGCTGGTACATCGCCAGGAAGCGCTCCCAGGTCTTCTCGTCAGGCGCCGGGCAACTGGCGACAGCCGCCCCGGTGACCGGTAGCGGATAGCTGATCTGGCCTTCCTGGATGACGATATGCCCATCGTCGATACCCAGTTCGCGCAGACGCAGGTGCAACCAGCCCCAGCCCACCAGCACTGCGGCGCAATACAGGCTGCCGCCGAACATGGTGCTCTTGTGGTTGACGTTGGGCGCCAGCGGCAACTGCAGGCGCAGGCGCTGGTCGTGCCAGTCGATGACGGCCATGCCCATCTCGCGGGTCAGGGGGATGTCGTTATGCAGTACGGACTGCAGGTACTGGCTGTCGCTGGTCATGGGCGGTTGTCCTCCGGGTCGTCTTGCCCGCTGGCGCTGTCGGCGAAGCTCAGGCCGTGCTTGCGCAGCTTGTCGTGCAGGGTCTTGCGCGGAATGCCGAGGGCTTCGGCCAGGCTGCGCATGGAGCTGTGCGGCTGAGCCAGTTCGGCAGCGATCAGCGAGCGCTCGAAATGCTCGACCTGTTCGCTGAGGTTGCCGGTGCGCACAGGGTCGGCGGTGGCGGGGGCAGCAGGCGCCTGGCCATCGAGGGCCAGCTCCAGGCCCAGGGCGAAGCGTTCGGCGGCGTTCTGCAGCTCGCGCACATTGCCTGGCCAGTCGTGGCGCAGCAGCAGGGCGCGATGGGCGGGTTGCAGATGGTTGGCCGGCAGGCCATGGCGCTGGCTGGCGGCATCGGCGAAATGCTGGAACAGCACCAGGATATCGTCGCCGCGCTCGCGCAGGGGCGGGATGCGCAGGGGGGCCACGTTCAGGCGGTAGTACAGGTCGGCGCGGAAGCGCCCTTGGTCGGCGGCCTGGCGCAGGTCTTCCTTGGTGGCGGCGATGATACGGATATCCAGCGGGATCAGCTGGTTGCCGCCCAGGCGCTCCACCACGCGCTCCTGCAGAAGGCGCAGCAGCTTGACCTGTACATCCAGGCTCATGCTTTCGATTTCGTCGAGGAACAGCGTGCCCCCGTTGGCGAACTCGAACTTGCCGATACGGCGCTTCTGCGCCCCGGTAAAGGCGCCCGGCTCATGGCCGAACAGTTCGCTTTCGACCACCGACTCGGCCAGCGCGCCGGCATTGATCGCCACGAACGGGCCGTCGCGACGGCTCGACAGGTCGTGCAGGGCGCGGGCCACGACTTCTTTGCCGGCACCGGTTTCGCCAAGGATCAGCACGTCGGCGCGGGTCGCAGCCAGGGCGCCGATCTGCTCGCGCAGGCGCTGCATGGCCGGCGACTGGCCGACCAGGCGCGCGGACAGCTCCTGGCGGTCGCTCAGGGCCAGGCGCAGGCTGCGGTTGTCCAGCACCAGGCGGCGCAGGGCCAAGGCGCGGCGCACGCTGTCGAGCAAGGCATCGCTGGCGAAGGGTTTTTCCAGGAAGTCATAGGCGCCGGCGCGCATGGCCTGCACGGCCAGCGGTACATCGCCGTGGCCGGTGATCAGCAGCACCGGCAGTTCGTTGTCGCGTCCGTGCAGTTGCTCCAGCAGTTGCAGGCCATCGATGCCGGGCATGCGGATGTCGCTGACCACCACGCCGGGCCAGTCCGGTTCGATGCGCTCGGCCAGCCCCTGGGCATCGGCCAGGGCCACGACCTTGAGCCCGGCCAGGTCCAGGGTCTGGCCCAGGGCCTGGCGCAGGTGCGGATCGTCGTCCACCAGGATGACCTGGGTGCGGCTGTCGATCTGTGTCTCGGTCGTCATGCCGAGGGGTCCTCCGAAGATTGCAGGTTGGCGCCGGGCTTGGCCACGCGCAGTCGCAGGGTCAGCAGGGCGCCGCCTTCCGGGTGGTTACCCAGCAGCAGCTCGCCGCCCAGGGCATGCATCAGGCTTTCGCAGATGGCCAGCCCCAACCCCAGGCCCTGGGTGCGGGTCTTGGTGGTGAAGAAGGGCTCCTTGGCATGCTCCAGGGCCTGGCGGCTGAAACCCGGGCCATTGTCGCGAATGTACAGGTAGACGCAGTCATCCTGGCGTTCGGCACTGAGCCATAGCTTGCGTGGGTTGGCTTTTTCGGTGAGTGCGTCGAGGGCGTTGGCCAACAGGTTGCCAAGTACCTGGCGCAGGCGCGTTTCGCCGGCCTGCACCCAGAGTGTGGCCTCGGGCAGGTCGCGTACCAGCTCCACGGCCATGGCCCGGCGGCGCTTGGCCAGCAGCGCCAGGGCGTCGTCCAGCGCCGGCTGCAGGGCCACGCTTTCCGGCGCGTGCTGGTCGCGGCGGGCAAAGGCACGCAGGTGGGTGATGATCGAGGCCATGCGACCGGTCAGCTCGCCGATCAGCTTGAGGTTGCCGCGTACGTCCTCGGTGCGCTGGTGGTCCAGGAGGATCTCGGCGTTCTCGGCATAGCTGCGGATCGCCGCCAGGGGCTGGTTGAGTTCATGGCTGATGCTCGCCGACATGGTGCCGAGCACCGATAACTTGCCCGCCTGGACCAGTTCATCCTGGGCGCGCACCAGCTCCTGCTGGGCCTGTTCGCGCTCGAGCACTTCCTTCTTCAGCCGGGTATTGAGGCCTTCGAGGTCGGCGGTGCGCTCCATGACGCGTTGTTCAAGCTGCTGGCGCCCGCGCGCCTCGAAGTCGATGCGGTCGATGTAGTGGCGCCGACGCTGCATCACCAGGCCGGCCAGCAGCATCAGCACCAGCAAGGCGCCGGCACCGATGGCCATGACCGTCTGTACCGAGCGATCGACCAGGATACGCGGGGCCAGGATGCTGACCTGCCAGCCGGTTTCCTTGATGTCGCGGGTCTGTACCAGCCAGGCGGCGGGGTTGAGATTCAGCGGCTGGGGCGCCTGGGTCGGGTAGGGCTGGATGGCGACGATCGCCTCGCGCTCGGCCGGGGTCAGCTCACGGGTGGCGCGGAAACGCCAGTCCGGGCGGGAGGTCAGGACCACCACGCCGTTCTGGTCGGTCAGCAGCAGTTGCTCGGGCGTACGCCCCCACAGGGTCTCGGTGTGGTCGAGGTCGACCTTGACCACCAACACGCCCACGACCTTGTCCCGGTCATGCACTGCCGCAGCGAAGAAGTAGCCGCGCTTGGCCGAAGTGGTACCCTGGCCGAAGAAGCGCCCCAGGCGCCCGTCCATGGCTTCGAGGAAGTAGGGGCGGAAGGCGAAGTTGCGGCCCACGAAGCTGTCGTGCTTGTCCCAGTTGGACGCCGCCAGGGTATTGCCGCTGACATCCATCAGGTACATCACCTCGGCGCCGGTCTGCTTGGCGATTTCCTTGAGCAGGCGGTTGGCGTTGGTGATCGCCTCGGTCTTGAACGGGTCGTGCAGCGCACCGCGCAGGGCCGGCAGGTCGCCGAGGATGCGCGGCAGGGTCTCGTAGCGGTGCAGGGTGCCCAGCAGGTTGGCGACATAGAGGTCGAGGGTCTGGCGATTCTGCGAGGCCAGCTCATCCTGGTAGTAGCGCTCGGCCAGGTGATGCAGCGGCCAGAGCAGGGGTGCCAGGCACAGGGCCAGCAGGGCGAGGCTGCGCCAGCGTGGGCGTCGTGGAGGCGTTTGGGTTTGAATCATCTATCGGGCGCCAGAAGGATCTGGCGCAATTATGCGCTACTTGCGTCTGTCCATCAGCGCCGCATAGCCATGCTTTTGTCATCGGCCTCTTGTATATCGCCGTGAGCAGTGGCGATATAGGCGACAAAAAAACCGAGGTTCCCTCCCATGCCCTTGAGCACCCTGATCCAGCGTTCCAGCCAGCCCAGCCCCTCGCTCAGCGAAGCCCAGGCCCACGCCCTGCTGCGAGCGCACTACGACCTGGCAGGGCGCTTGCAACCGTTGGGCAGCCAGCAGGACTTGAACCTGCGGCTGGACAGCGACCAGGGGCGCTTCGTGCTCAAGGCCTGCCACGGCAGCTATGCCCAGGTGGAGCTCGAGGCGCAGCATGCGGCGCTGGCCTACCTGGGCGAACAGGGCCTGCCGGTGCCACAGGTACGCCGGGCGCGCGATGGCCAGGAGCTGCTGGCCGTGGAGATCGACGGCCAGCCGCTGCGGGTGCGCCTGCTCGACTACATCGATGGCCAGCCGCTGACCCGTCTTGCGCACATGCCGGCAAGGCTGGTTGGCGAGCTAGGCGCGCTGTGCGCCCGGGTCGACCAGGCCCTGGCCGGCTTCGAGCACCCAGGCCTCGAGCGCACCCTGCAATGGGACCCGCGCCACGCCCAGGCGCTGATCGAACACTTGCTGCCGGTGCTGGACGACGAGCGTCGCCAGCGCGTCGAGCGCGTCACTGGCTTGGCCGTCGAACGCCTGCAGCCGCTGGTGGCCGACCTGCCGACCCAGGCCGTGCATCTGGACATCACCGACGACAATGCCGTCTGGGCCCGTGACGAGGCGCGCCAATGGCAGCTGCAGGGCGTCATCGACTTCGGCGACCTGCTGCGCACCTGGCGTATCGCCGACCTGTCCGTCACCTGCGCGGCGCTGCTGCACCATGCCGAAGGCGACCCGCTGCGCATCCTACCGGCCGTTCGTGCCTACCACGCCGTCAACCCGCTGCAGGGTGCCGAACTGCGCGCTCTGTGGCCGTTGGTGCTGATGCGTGCCGCTGTGCTGGTGCTCAGTAGCGAACAGCAGTTGCGGGTCGACCCGGGCAATCAATACATCCGCGATAACATCGCCCATGAATGGGCCATCTTCGATACTGCCGCTGCCGTGCCGCTCGCCTTGATGGAAGCTGCGATTCTCCAGGCCACGGGCGGCGCGCTGGCGCCCCTGGGGCTGGCTGGATGCGCGCCGTTGATCCCAGCCCTGGTGGGGCAGGCGGTGACACGCGTCGATCTTGGGGTGCTCAGCCCGCACTGCGAGGCGGGCAACTGGGAGCAGCCGGGCTTCGACCAGCGGCTGCTGGCTGCCCAGGCAGGCCCGGCCTGTACCCTGCACGGCCAGTATCGGCTGTCGCAGACCCACATCGACCGCCCCGAGGAGCCGGCCACCTGCGCCTTGGGCGTGGAGCTCAGCGTACCGGCCGGCACCGCGCTGCAGGCCCCTGAGGCGGGCACCTGGGAGCGTACCGGGGACGGTCGCGGGCGACTACGCACCGCAGCCTGGAGCCTTTGGCTGAGCGGGCTGGAAGAGGCGCCGGCAGACGGCCAGGCGCTGGCCAAGGGGCAGTCCTTGGGACTGACCTGCGGCTTTCTCAATGTCCAGTTGTGCCGGGGCGACGAACAGCGCCCGCCATTCTTCGCCACGCCGTCCCACGCCGACGCCTGGCTGGCCCTGTGCCCGTCGCCGCGCCCCCTGCTCGGGTTCGATTGCGACGCCGAGCCGCTGGTCGATGCCCAGGCCTTGCTGGCGCGCCGCGATGCCAGCTTCGCCCGTTCGCAGAAGCACTACTACGCCCAGCCGCCGCATATCGAGCGTGGCTGGCGCAACTACCTGATCGACATGCAGGGCCGCTCCTACCTGGACATGCTCAACAACGTCGCCGTGCTGGGCCATGGCCACCCGCGCATGGCCGCCGAGTCGGCACGCCAGTGGTCGCTGGTCAATACCAACTCGCGCTTCCACTATGCGGCCATCGCCGAATTCTCCGAGCGCCTGCTCGAGTTGGCACCGGAGGGCTTCGACCGGGTGTTCTTGGTCAACAGCGGCACCGAGGCCAACGACCTGGCCATCCGCCTGGCCTGGGCCTACAGCGGTGGGCGCGATCTGCTCAGCGTGCTGGAGGCCTACCATGGCTGGTCGGTGGCCACCGACGCCATCTCCACCTCCATCGCCGACAACCCCCAGGCCCTGGAAACCCGCCCGGAATGGGTACACCCGGTAGAAGCGCCGAACACCTTCCGCGGACGCTTCCGTGGCCCGGACTGTGCAGCGGACTACCTGCGCGATGTCGATGCCAAGCTTGCCGACCTGGATGCTCGTGGCCGCCAGCTGGCCGGTTTCATCTGCGAGCCGGTGTATGGCAATGCCGGCGGCATTGCCTTGCCGGCAGGTTACCTGCGCGATGCGTACGCCAAGGTGCGCGCTCGCGGCGGCGTGTGCATCGCCGACGAGGTGCAGGTCGGCTATGGCCGCCTGGGCGAGTATTTCTGGGGCTTCGAAGAGCAAGGCGTGGTGCCGGACATCATCACCATGGCCAAGGGCATGGGCAACGGCCAGCCGCTGGGCGCGGTGATCACCCGGCGGGAAATTGCCGAGGCCCTGGAGGCCGAGGGCTACTTCTTCTCTTCGGCCGGCGGCAGCCCGGTCAGTTGCCGTATCGGCATGGCGGTGCTGGATGTGATGCAGGAGGAGGGCCTGTGGGAAAACACCCGGGAAGTAGGTCGCTATTTCAAGGCCCGCCTGCAGGCGCTCGTCGATAGACATCCGCTTGCCGGTGCCGCCCACGGTTCCGGTTTCTACCTGGGCCTGGAGCTGGTGCGCGATCGCCAGACTCTGGAGCCGGCCACCGAGGAAACCATGGCCCTGTGCAACCGCCTGCGCGACCTGGGCATCTTCATGCAGCCGACCGGTGATTACCTGAACATCCTCAAGATCAAGCCACCCATGTGCACCACGCGCGCCAGCGTGGATTACTTCGTCGATTGCGTGGATCGGATTCTCGGCGAAGGCCTCTAACACCTGCATTGATAGCCACCTGAGCCGATTGTTATCGGTTTTGGTGGCTTTTTTATGGCGAAATATTTTGTTCAGCTGCTTCTAAGTTCGATTTTTATCGAGTATATAATGAGGCACCGAACAGGGCAGCTGGGCAGCCTATCGCGGCACAAGCCCGCTCCAGGGGGCTGCGTTTTCCCGACGCCCCGATTGATCAACGACCTGGCGCAGTCGGCGCCGGGCTTTTGCAGAGGTTACCGATGAAGACTCTCAATTCGACCCCGCGTGCCGACGGTTTCCACATGCCCGCCGAATGGGCACCACAAACTCAGGTATGGATGGTCTGGCCGGAACGCCCGGACAACTGGCGCCTGGGCGGCAAGCCGGCGCAGGCCGCCCACGTGACCCTGGCCAAGGCCATCGCCCGCTTCGAGCCCGTGACCGTCGCGGTTTCCGCTGGCCAGTACGAGAATGCCCGCCGCCAGCTGGACGTGCCGAACATCCGTGTGGTGGAAATCAGCAACGACGACGCCTGGGTGCGTGACACCGGCCCGACCTTCGTCATCAACGACCACGGTGACGTGCGTGGCGTGGACTGGGGCTTCAATGCCTGGGGCGGTTTCGATGGCGGCCTGTACGCACCCTGGAACCGCGACGAGGAGCTGGCCGCCAAGGTCCTGGAAATGGAGCGCTGCCAGCGCTACCACACCGAAGGCTTCGTGCTCGAAGGCGGCTCGATCCATGTCGATGGCGAAGGCACCCTGATCACCACCGAAGAGTGCCTGCTCAACCGCAACCGCAACCCGCACCTCTCCCGCGAACAGATCGAAGAGGTCCTGCGCGAGCATCTGGCGGTGGATACCATCATCTGGTTGCCGGATGGCCTGTACAACGACGAGACCGATGGCCACGTCGACAACTTCTGCTGCTATGTCAGCCCAGGCGAAGTGCTGCTGGCCTGGACCGATGACGTCAACGACCCGAACTACGCCCGTTGCCAGGCTGCCTATGACGTGCTGAAGAACAGCCGCGACGCCAAGGGCCGCGAATTCGTCGTGCACAAGATGCCGATCCCGGGCCCGCTGTATGCCACCGAAGAAGAATGTGCCGGTGTCGACCAGGTGGCTGGCAGCCAGGAGCGTGATCCATCGGTGCGCCTGGCCGGTTCCTACGTCAACTTCCTGATCGTCAATGGCGGCATCATCGCGCCGAGCTTCGACGACCCGGCGGACGCCCAGGCACGCACGATCCTGGCCAAGCTGTTCCCGGACCACGAAGTGGTGATGATCCCGGGGCGCGAATTGCTCCTGGGTGGCGGCAACATTCACTGCCTGACCCAGCAGCAGCCGGCGCCGGTCAAGCGCTGAATTCAGCGGTTGTGATCATTGGGGCTGCTGTGCAGCCCTTCGCGGCACAAGGCCGCTCCTACAGAGATCCTGCGTGCCTCTGCGTCTTTTCTCTTTATGTAGGAGCGGCCTTGTGCCGCGATGGGCGCCTCGCGGCCCCTTTGGATTCTAGGTTATAAGTAAATATCTTCTTATTCCTTTACTGATATAAACGCCTCCCTATACTTGAGCCCAAGCACGCAAACTTCTGGAGGCGTTCCCCATGCGCAATGAGTCTATTCGTTACCTGATTGTGCCGGGCTGGCAAGGATCGCCAGACAACCATTGGCAAAGTCACTGGCAGCGCAGCCTGCCCAACAGTGCCCGGGTCGAGCAGCACGACTGGCTCACCCCGCAGCGGCATGACTGGGTGCACGCGCTGGAGCAGGCGATCGCCGCCGAACGCTCGCCGGTGATCCTGATCGCCCACAGCCTGGGCTGCATCACTGTCGCCCACTGGGCCGCGCAGGCAAGCCCAGCCCTGCTGCGCCAGGTGCACGGGGCGCTGCTGGTGGCGCCGGCGGACGTGGAGCGGCCGACCTGCGCGCCAGCGCTGCGCAATTTCGCGCCGATCCCGCTGCAGGCCCTGCCGTTCCCCAGCCAGGTGGTCAGCTCCGACAACGACCCGGCGGTGAGCGTGCCGCGTGCGCTGCACCTGGCACGGGCATGGGGCGCCGAGGCGGGGCTGCTGGCCAACGCCGGGCACATCAACGTCAAGTCCGGCCACGAGCGGTGGGAACAAGGCTTCGCGTACCTCTACCGGCTGCAGGGTCGGATCGAACAGCGGGCCTTGCGCCGCGCCTGATCCATCACCGCGCCCCTGAATACCTTGACGCCCGGCCGGCAACGGCCTCGGGCGGGAGCTCGTCATGACTGTGCATAACGCTTTCGGCCAGCCGCTGCTGACCTTTCCCGAGCTGGACAAGAGCCCGCTGAGCATCCGTGCCAAGGCCCTGGTGTTCATCGACCCGCGCTCGCAACAGCTGCGCGACGCCCTGGAACGCCTGGCGCCGCAACCGGTGCCGGTGTTGATCCGCGGCGAGACCGGCACCGGCAAGGAATTGTTGGCCCGCCAGGTGCATCGGGCCAGCGACCGTGGCGGGCTGTTTGTCTCGGTGAGTTGCGCGGCGATCAGCCCGACCTATGCCGATGCCGAGCTGTTCGGCTACAGCGCCGGTGCCCAGGGCGGGACAGCCGGCGGCCGGGCCGGCTGGTTCGGTTCGGCCAACGGCGGCACCTTGTACCTGGACGAGATCGCCGACCTGCCGCTGGCGATCCAGGGCAAGCTGCTGGCGGCGCTGGAGAACCGCGAGGTCACCCGTGTCGGTGCCCAGCGGCCGCAACCGGTGGACGTGCGCCTGGTCGCCGCCTCCAGCATCGACCTGGACCAGGCCGTCTGCGCCGGGCATTTCGACGAACGCCTCTACCATTACCTACGCGAAGGCCAGCTGGAGCTGCCGGCGCTGCGCGAGCGGGTCGGGGACATCCTGCCGTTGGCCGAGTATTTCGTAGGCATCTACAGCGTGCGCCTGGGGCGCTCGGTGCCGCTGATCAGCGAGGCCGCACAGCAAGCCCTGGAAGCTCACGCATGGCCGGGCAATACCCGGGAGCTCGAGAACGTCATCCATTTTGCCCTGCTGGTGAGCGAGGGCGAGCAGATCCTGCCAGAGCATCTGGACTTGCCGGACACCACGCCCTTGGCCAGCCTGGCCCGGCAGCTCGAGCAACTGGCCCACAGCCGCGATCCGCAGACCCAGCATGCCTTGCGCCGGTTGCTGGAGGACGCGCTGGCGGGCCTGAGCGCCTCCACACGCTAGAGCGGGCGCTCCGCTCATGCTCGAAGCCCATAATGGCATTGGTTTTGGAATAAGCAGCTAAGCAAAAGATATTGTTAAGGAATAAAGATTCCCGGTATCGTCCGTTTCACGCCCCTGCCGAAGGGGCACCGACTTCGCCACTTCGATGGCATCAGCTTGATAACAAGGATCACCATGAAAAAGACCCTGCTGACCGCAGCCCTGGCCGCAGCCCTGTCGCTGACCGGCTTCGCCAACGCCGCTGAAAAACTGGTGGTAGCTGCCACTCCGGTGCCCCACGCCGAAATCCTCGAGTTGATCAAACCGACCCTGGCCAAGGAAGGCGTGGACTTGCAGATCAAGGTCTTCACCGACTACGTGCAGCCCAACGTCCAGGTCGACCAGAAGCGCCTGGACGCCAACTACTTCCAGACCCTGCCGTACCTGAAGAACTTCAACGAAGGCAAAGGCACGCACCTTGAAACCGTCGTTGGCGTGCATGTCGAACCGTTCGCTGGCTATTCGAAGAAGGTCAAGAGCCTGGCTGACCTGGAAGAGGGCGCCACCGTCGCGATCCCCAACGAAGGCAGCAACAGCGGCCGTGCTCTGCTGCTCTTGCAAAAGGCTGGCCTGATCACCCTGAAAGACCCCAAGAACGCCCTGGCCACTCCGAAGGACATTGCCGAGAACCCGAAGCAGCTCAAGTTCCGCGAGCTGGAGTCGGCCATGCTGCCGCGTGTGCTGGACCAGGTTGACCTGGACATGATCAACACCAACTACGCCCTGGAAGCTGGCTTGAACCCGGCCAAGGACGCCCTGGTGATCGAGGGCAGCGACTCGCCCTACGTGAACTTCCTGGTCGCCCGCCCAGACAACAAGGACAGCGAGGCCATCCAGAAACTGGCCAAGGCGCTGACCAGCCCAGAGGTAAAGGCATTCATCGCCAAGAAATACAGCGGTGCGGTATTGCCGGCGTTCTGATTCAAGCGCCTGGAAACGACAACGCCGACGCATCTTGCGTCGGCGTTGTCGTTTCTACGGGGACCAATCAGCGCGAGTTGGCCAGCGCCCGGCGCAAGGCCAGGAGCCACTGAAGCTGTTCGTTGGAAACCGGCGGGCAAGAGCTGTTCATTGTTGTCGTTCCAGGTGAGGGCCGTACGGGTCAGAGCTCTTGGAAAAGGTTTTTGCAGGAAAGATCCCTCGCCAGGCATTAATTTCCGGGTAATCCGACGAACGTGATGCTCAGGACCATGCTGCGGCCCAATCGCGATCTTACAGGGGGCTCGACCGATGAGGCGGTACCTCAGGCATTGCGGGGCAGCCAGTTCAACAGGAAGTCGGTTATGACCTCTGGGTTTTCCAGGCATGAGATGTGGCCTGCAAACGGAACCTGTGCCGCCAGGCAGCCGATCAACCGGGCCATTTCGTTGGACTCCTCCGGCGGCCGCGGAATATCTTGATCGCCGCACAACACGATGGTGCGTTCGGCTGGCAAGCCTTCAAGACGCTGAAGCAGGTCCGGCCGGCCGAAAATCACCCGGCCCAACGGGTCCAGGCTCTTGCGGATGGTGTCTGCGCTGCAGGCCTTGAGTGCAGCACGAAATGCCTCGCGAATGTCTGGCACGGTCTGGCCGCCGGCATGGAAGAAGATCGGCACGATGGTATCGAGCAGGTCATCGGTGAACTGGCCTGCGGCGCTGGCGGCATCCAGCAGCGCGAAGTACTTCAGGCGCGTGGCTTCGGGTTCGGCGCCGAGGTAGGTGTCCATCAGCACGAGGCGGTCGACGCGGTCGGGGTGTTCGAGCGCCAGTTCCGCACCCCACATGCCGCCGACCGACAAGCCGACCAGGTGGCACTTGGGGATATCCAGGGCATTGAGCAGCCCCAGGTGCTGGCGCGCCAGGACGCTCATGTCACCCGTGAGGGCCGGTGGTGCATCGGAGTCGCCATGGCCCCAGAGCTCTGGGACAAGGACACGAAAGTGTTTCGACAGCGCGTCAATCTGTGGCTCCCACATGGCCGCTGACCAGAGGTAGCTGTGGCCCAACAGCACAGGGAAACCCTGGCCCTGGTCGACGTAGCTCATACGCGCGCCGTCGATTTCCACGAAATGCTTTTGCATCGGGTGCTCCTTTTGAAGTCAAGTCGCAAAAGTGGAACGGTAGCGGTGCCAAAGGCGTTTCACTACTGGCAGGCTCCCCAGTTGTGGTCAGATATTTCCTAGGGTAGTGCCCCTGTGCGAGGTGCAGGCACCAGGTGCAAGGTGCTCCGGGCGGGTATCACACCCATACGCGTCTTGTGGTAGCGCCCCTGTGCATAATCGTCCGCCTGGTCGTCATAGTGAGAGTCGAAGACCACCCCGCTTTGGCCCACCGGATTGATGGTCAGCGCCGTAGCCGCGTCGGCGAAATCGACCAGGCGTCGAGTGGAAGGGCCATAGTTGACCGCCCAGGGGGCCGGCCCGATCTTCGCGGACAGGTTGTTCGGCACCTCGTGGCTGCCGGGCGCGGCGAACGGGCCGACGTTCACCAGCAGGTTCAGTGGCTTCTTCACCCCCAGCGGGTGGTTGTGGGTAAGGGTATGGGCCTTGCCCCACTGCCAGCTGGCCGGGTCCTTGCCCATGACGTCGCGCAGATGCGCGAGACTGCGCTGCCAGGCCAGGCGGACGATGGCGGTACGGTCGGTGTGCGCGTTGCCGCCTCGCACGTTCCACCAAGGCGCATCCGGGTCGGCAGCCAGCCGCGGCAGGGCGGCATCGATGGCGCGGGTACTGATCAATACCGGGAACCAGGTATCGCCCAGTTCGTCATGCAGCGCAGCGTAGGCCAGTTCGTAGAGGAACTGGTTGAACAGCGTCGCGCTGGTGGAGTCCACCGGATAGTCACCACGCCAGGCCGCCAGTTGCTCCACCAGTTCTCGTTCTTCATCGCTGTCGGCAATGGTGCGCAGGGTGCCCAGCAGGGGGGCCAGGGTACGAGGGCCGTAATCGGTGGTCGTGTCCAACTGCAAGGCCTGGCTGTTGTCGGTGTCCCACTTCACGTTTGGGTTGGCCAGGTGCCGGTCGAGCTGACGGCCACGGTCGGGCAGGTTGTAGTAGCCCGGTATGGGCACGACGGCGGGGGGCTGGTAGTTGGCCGAGACGATATAGCCGCGGGTCGGGTTCTCCTGTTGCGGGTTGACGCTGAACGGGTAGAAACCGGGTTTGTCGGCCTGGTGGCTGGCACCGTCGAGAATGAAGGCGGGGTTGACCCCGTCCGGGCGGATCGGCAGTTGGGCCGCAGCCCACCAGCCGATGTCGCCACGGGCGTTGGCCCATACCAGGTTCAGGCCAGGTGCCTGGATATAGGCGGCGGCCGTGCGCATCTTCTCCAAGGTGTCGGCACGGTTGATCCGGTAGAAACCCTCCAGGAGCGGGTTTTCGGTCTCCAGGAAGGCCCACCACATGGCAATGGGCGTAGCCCCGGCGGTATCGCCGAGTACCGGGTTGACGATCGGACCGTGGGGCGAGCGCCGCAGGGTGATGGTGACCGGCTCCTGCCCTTTGACCGCGATGGCCTGCTCGCTGGTTTCCAGCGTGTGCCATTGCCCGTCGACGCGTACCTGATCGGCGTTTTGTGGGTTGACCTGTTCGGCGATCAGATCGACATCGTCGTTCTGGAACATGGTCAGGCTCCAGCCGAAGTCGCGATTGTGGCCCAGTAACGCGAAGGGGTTGAGGGCCTGGAAATAGCCATAGAGGCTCAAGCCGGGAGCCGAAAGCTCGGCCTCGTACCACACCGCAGGCACGGCAAAGCCGATGTGCGGGTCGCCCGCCAGCAGCGGGAGGCCGCTGCGGGTGCGGCTACCTGCCACGACCCAGGCGTTGCTGCCTTCGAACTGGGGTATCGCGGCCTCGCCCAGGGCTTGGTGACTCACGCGCGCCAAGTGCTCCAGGCTGCGCCAGTCAGCGGCTGCCAGGGGCCTGGCCAGGGCGCCTTCGGGCTGCCAGCGCAGGTCGAAGATCCTCAGGTAGTCGGTACCGAGCTGGTCGCGTACATAGGTGAGCGCCGGCTCGGTGCGAAACGCGGCGGCGAAGCTGTAGGCGAGGTAGCCGGCGATGCTGAGGGTGTCCTCGGCGGTGAAGGGGCGCGGCGTGATGCCCAGCAGGTCGAACTCCATGGGCCTTGGGTGGCTGGCCTGCCATTGGTTGACGCCGTCCAGGTAGGCTTGCAGAGCCTGCCAGGCGGGTGATTGCCGGTCCTGGCGCTGCGCCATGCGCGCGGCCTGCTCGCGAATGCGCAGGCTGCGGAACAGGGTATCGGTGGGCAGCAGTTTGGCGCCCAGCACCTCGGCCAGCTCGCCCCGGGCCAGGCGGCGCAGGATCTCCATCTGGAACAAGCGGTCCTGGGCGTGCACGTAGCCCAGGGCGCGGTACAGGTCTGGTTCGTTGCCAGCCAGCAGGTGAGGCACGCCGCGGGCGTCGTAGCGCACGCTGACCGGCGCCTGCAGGCCAGCGATGGCGACCTCGCCCTCGCGCTGCGGTTGCTTGCTCTGCACGTACCAGAAACTGGCACCCACGGCGGCGGCGACCACCACCGCCAGTAGGGTCAGGCTGCGCTTCATCGAGACTCCTTGTGCACTCGAGCGAAAAATGTGGTCCGATCATCGACGGATTCGCGAACTCAGCATAGCCCCCTGGAAGGAGTCTCCATGTCCCTGAGCGAAAAACAGAAAATGCTGGCCGGCCAGCTCTACCACGCTGGGTGCCCTGAGCTGCAGGCCGAGCAGATCGCCAACAAGCACTGGATGCACCGCTACAACAACAGCGCCGACCTGCTCAACGATGCCCGCCACGGGCTGTTGGTCGCGCACTTCGCCCATGCGGGCAGCGGTGCGGTGATCCGCCCGCCGTTCTACTGCGACTATGGCTACAACATCAGTGTCGGCGCCAATACCTTCATCAACTTCAACTGCGTGATCCTCGACGTGCTGCCCGTGCGCATCGGCGAAGACTGCCAGATCGGCCCGGCGGTGCAGATCTATACCGCCGACCACCCGCTCGACCCCGAGGTGCGCCGCACGGGGCTCGAAAGCGGGCGGCAGGTGACCATCGGCGACAACGTGTGGATCGGTGGCGGGGCGATCATCCTGCCGGGGGTGACCATCGGCGACAATGCGGTGATCGGCGCCGGCAGCGTGGTGACCCGTGACGTGCCGGCGGGCGCGATCGCGGTGGGCAACCCGGCGCGGGTGCGTCAGCCGGCCCAGGGGCAATAGCAGCCCTGGGCCAGGGTGTTGGACGCATTGACCGAACGGCCCTCGAGCAGTGCCTTGAGGATCGGCTCGACGAAGCTGTTGCTGGCATTGCACACCGCGCCTTCGCTGTAGGGGCCGAAGTAGGCCAGGCGGCCTTCCCGGTCCCAGATCGCCACGGCGGGCGAGGCGGGGATCCGCTCGCTGCCGGGCAACAGGGCCAGGGGCTTGAGGCCGGTGAGGTTGGCCGGCAACTGACCGTGGCTGCCGGCTTTCTGCACGACATGGAAGCTCACGCCCTGGGGTGCGAAGTGTTCGACCAGTTCACCCAGGTGTTGCTGGTTGCCGACATTACAGGGGCAGGCAGGGTCCCAGAAATGCACGACCCGGATCGGCCCTGGGCCGGCGAGCTCTGGTGGCAGCTGCAGTTGGCCGCCTTCGAACAGTGTGGCCTGGTTGTCGAAGGGGCGCAGGTAGCGGGCCTGGAAACTCGCGTAGGCCCACCAGAGGGCGGCGGCGCAGAGCAACAGCGCGAGGGTGGTCAGCAGGGTTTTCCGGATAGGCATGGTGTGTTCGCATGGCTGTGGGGCGCCGCAGGCCCGTAGAAAGCGGTCTAGCTTGCCACGATGCGACCCAGGGCTGAATATCACAGGTCAATACTCGCTTTGCCGTGGATGTACCGATGCCTGCCTCTTTTCACCCTGACCTGCTGCGCGCCAGCCTCTGGCCCTTGGCCGACCGCCAACCGTTGTCGCCCCAGGCGCGGGAGTACCAGCATTATTACGGTCTGGACCTTCCCGCACGGCAAAGCTGGCTGGGCGTGTTCCAGGCGGCGGGGTTCGAGCTGGTGGGGCAGGTGTGGTTGCCGCAGCAACCGGTGGCGACCCTGTTTCTGCTGCATGGCTACTACGACCACATGGGCCTGTACTGCCATGTGGTCGAATGGGCCTTGCAACAGGGCTTCGCGGTGATCAGCTGCGACCTTCCCGGGCATGGGCTGTCCAGCGGTGAGCGGGCCAGCATCGCCGACTTCGGCATCTATCAGCAGATGCTCGATGCCTTGTTCGAGCAGGCGCGTAAGCTCGACCTGCCGCGCCCCTGGCACCTGTGCGGGCAAAGCACCGGCGGGGCGATCGTGGTCGATCACCTGCTGCACCGGGGCGAGCAAAGCCCGGCCGATGGCCAGGTGATCCTGCTGGCGCCCCTGGTGCGACCCCGGGCCTGGCATTGGTCCAAGTTCAGCTATTGCGTGCTGCGCCACTTCGTCAACGGCATCGAACGGCGCTTCAGCGAGAACAGCAACGACCCGGCCTTCCTGCCGTTCCTCGAGGCCGACCCACTGCAGCCACGCCAGCTACCCACCGCCTGGGTCGGTGCCCTGGTGGCCTGGGTCAAGCGCATCGAGGCCGCGCCGCACAGCCTGCGGCGGCCGTTGATTGTACAAGGGGAAGCGGACGGCACGGTGGACTGGCCCTACAACCTCAAGGTGCTCAAGGCCAAGTTCGCCGACCCGCAGATCCTGCTGCTGCCCGAGGCCAGGCATCACCTGGCTAACGAACTGCCGGGAATCCGCCAGCGCTACTTCGCCTTCCTCGACCAGCGTCTGGGTTGACTCAGTTCAGGTCGGCAGCGTTCTGGCCGACGGCCAGGCCCGCGCGCACGGCGGCGATGGCAGCCTTGTAGTAGGCCTGGCCGTCGGCCGATTCGGCGAAGGTGGCGAACTCTTCCAGTTCGGTGTCGGAGAGGTCGCGATAGACATACAGCAGGGTATTGTTGAGGTCTTCGCCGATCTGCTGCATCAGGCGTTGCCGCTGGCCATCGAGCAGGCCTTGGGCCTGGCCTGCGCCGAACAAGCCGGGCAGCATCGAGCTCAGGCTGTCGGCCGCCACGCCGGCAATCGCCAGGCTGACCTCGGCACCGGCCTCCCGAGCCGGCAGGGCCTGGGCCAGGTGGCCGATGATCAACAGGCGGTTGTCACTTGCCTGGATCTTCGGCAGGCCCTTGGCATGCTTGGCCAGTTGGTCCTTGCGTGTGGCCAGCAGTTCGGCGGCCACCACCTTGCGCCCCAGGGGCGACTGGAAAAAGGCCAGTGCGGGCGACGGGTTCGGCAGGTTGGCGCGCAATTGCGCCTGGGCCCGGCGGTCGATGGCCTGGGCCTGGAAGCGTTGGTTGCTGTTGTTGACCAGCGCCTGGTAGACAGCCGGAGGCAGGCTGTTCTTGTAACGCTGCTGGGCGGCGCTCACCGCGTCGGTGAAGTGGGCGCGCTGGTCGGGCCAGCCGGCGGCCTTGTACAACTGGTCGAGGCTGTCTGCCCAGACAGGCATGGTGCAGCACATCATCAGCAGCAGGGAAAACAAACGGCGCATTCAGGACTCCTGTCGGCAGGCCGCTATTGTCCGTGGCGCGGCGGGGCTTTGTCGAGACGCCGATGACGGTTGGCGGCCAAGTGGCGCTGTCGGTTTTCATGGCGAGTGGATACTATGCGTCATCATCTCTCTCTTGAGTATCCGATGCTTTCCAACATTGTCGATGAGCTGGCCAACCACGGTTGGAGCCGGCAACCCTTGTTTGTGCCTGCTGCACTGACTCGCGTCTTGGCGGCCGAGTGTCGACAACGTTCTGCCGAGGGCGAGCTGAGCCCTGCCAGTGTGGGCCGCGGCATCGGGCAGGAGGTGCGCGAAACGATCCGTGGCGACCATATCCAATGGATCGAGCCGGGCCAGTCCGAGGCCTGCGACCGCTACCTGGACATCATGGAAGGCCTGCGCCAGGCATTGAACCAGGGCCTTTACCTGGGGCTCGAAGATTTTGAATGCCACTTCGCGTTGTACCCCCAGGGCGCGTTCTACCGTCGCCATCTCGATCGCTTTCGCGACGACGACCGGCGCGCGGTGTCGGTGGTGCTCTATCTGAACGAAAATTGGCAACCCGAGGATGGAGGGCAATTGCGCATGTTTCTCGCCGATGGGGTGGAGCACGACGTGCAACCGGAAGCGGGCACTCTGGTGGTGTTCCTGTCGGGCGACATCCCCCACGAAGTATTGCCGGCTGGGCGCGAGCGCCTGTCCTTGACCGGCTGGTTCCGTCGCCGTGGCAATGACCTGTTCTGAGTCGGCCAAGGTCCTGGTCAGCGCCTGCCTGCTGGGGCAGTCGGTGCGCTACGACGGGCGCGACAGTGGCCACCCCGACTTGCTGCAGCGCTGGCAGGCCGAAGGGCGCGTGGTAGCGCTTTGCCCGGAGATGGCCGGCGGCCTGCCGACACCGCGCCCGCCTGCGGAAATTCCGGGTGGGCAGGGCGGGGCCGTGCTGGATGGCCAGGCTCAGGTCGTGACGGTGGCTGGAAGCGATGTCAGCGCAGCGTTCTTGGCGGGTGCACGGCAGGCCCTGGCCTTGGTCCGCCAGTATGGCATCCGGGTGGCAGTGCTCAAGTCGGGCAGCCCGTCCTGTGGCAACCGGTTGACCTATGACGGGACGTTCAGCGGGGTGAAGGTCGCGGGTGAAGGCGTGACCACGGCACTGCTGCGGCGCGAAGGGGTGCAAGTGTTCAGCGAGCTGGAGTTGGACGCTGCGCAGCGGGCGTTGGCTGACTTGGAGAATTGAGGCGGCTGTACGGCCAATCGCCGGCAAGCCTGCTCCCACAGGTATGGCGGTGTTGCTAAGGACAGCGCAGTGCAGTGGGAGCTGGCTTGCCGGCGAAAGGGTCGGGCAGGGTTACTGGCCAGCGGCCGTCTCTCGTGCACCCTTGAGCCACTTTTGCTCCAGCGCCGCCAGCCGGCCGTCGTCCTTGAGCCGTTGCAGGGCGTTGTTCACTGCGGTTTCGAAGGCCGGGTTGTCTTTCTGGAATGGAATCACCCGGGCCTCACTGCCGTAAGGCTCGCTGACGGCCAGTTGCGAGGCCTGCTCGGGCTTGGGTTGGTCGAGCGCGATGTCGAACTTGCCGCTCTCCACACCCGGGATCGCTTCTTCTGCAGGGGCTTCGATGAACTCGGCGCGTACGTCCAACTCCTTGGCCAGTGCCTGGCCCAGCTCCACGTCGAAGCCGGTCAGGTGTTCGTTCTCCTTGAACGCGTAGGGCGGTGTATCCGCTTGCACGGCTATGCGCAGTTCGCCCCGGTCGTTGACCTCGTCTATCAGTTCGGCCTGGGCCAGTGGACTGATCGCAAGTGCCAGCAATATGCCAATGCTCAACCGCATGAATGCCCCCATTCTTGTTTGGCAGATGAATTCGATGCCGCAGCTTTGTGCCATGCCGCGGTCACGGTGCAGGCTATGACCTCCACTCGCTTCCAATGTTTAGCAGCAGTCCAAATATTTCTGGCCACCGCCGACGAGACCTTTGCACACAATTGAACTATGTTGTTCTAGCGCCGCCGTTCGCCTATGGACAGTGGTCAATGGAAGTGAAACACAGGAGAAGTGAATGAACAGCCTATTTTCGCGTGCTGCCGTTGCCGGCCTGCTGATGGGGGCGTCGGTTTTGGCCAGCGCCGCGGATGCCCTGAAGAGCCAGGAGCCGCCTCAGGGCGCCAAGGTCTTCATCGTTGCCCCTGCCGATGGCGCCACCGTCGACAAGACCTTCACGGTCAAGTTCGGCATCGAAGGCATGGGGCTCAAGCCTGCAGGCGACCAGACGCCGCATACGGGCCATCACCACTTGCTGGTGGATGTAGACAAGGCACCTCTGACCGACCAGCCGTTGCCCACCAGCCTGATGCCGGAAAACAACGCCCCGCTGCCGGCCGGCCCACAAGTGCTGCACTTCGGTAAGGCCCAGACCGAGGCCACCATCACCCTGACACCGGGCAAACACACCTTGCAGCTGGTGCTGGGCGACATGTACCACGTGCCGTTCAAGCCGAGCGTCGAGTCGCAGAAGATCACCGTGACCGTGAAGTAACGGCTGGGAACTTCGCGGATTTACCCGCAAAGCAGGCGCCACTGAACGCACAGGCGAAAAAAAGGGAGGCCACCCGGGCCTCCCTTTTTCATGCAGCGGTATCGCTTAGAACAGCACGCGGGAACGGATGGTGCCCTTGACCTGCTGCAGCTTTTCCTGCGCCAGGTCGGAGTACTCGGCATCCACGTCGATGACCACGTAACCGACTTTCTCGTCGGTCTGCAGGAACTGGCCGGAGATGTTGATACCGTTTTCGGCGAACACTTTGTTGATCTCGCTGAGCACGCCCGGGATGTTTTCATGGATGTGCAGCAGGCGGTGCTTGCCAGGGTGCGCCGGCAGGGCGACTTCCGGGAAGTTGACCGACGAGACGGAAGTGCCGTTGTCGCTGTACTTGACCAGCTTCTCAGCCACTTCCAGGCCGATATTGGCCTGGGCTTCGGCAGTGGAACCACCGATGTGCGGGGTCAGGATCACGTTGTCCAGGCCACGCAGCGGGCTTTCGAACTGCTCGTCATTGGAGCGTGGCTCGACCGGGAACACGTCGATGGCGGCGCCGATCAGGTGCTTGTCCTTGATGGCGGCAGCCAGGTGGTCCAGCTCGACCACGGTGCCACGGGCAGCATTGATCAGGATCGAACCCTTCTTCATCGCGCGGATTTCCTTCTCGCCGATCATCCACTGGGTGGACGGCAGCTCAGGCACGTGCAGCGAGACGATGTCGGCCAGGCCCAGCAGCTCGTGCAGGCTGGTCACCTGGGTGGCGTTGCCCAGCGGCAGCTTGGTCAGCGGGTCGTAGAAGTACACCTGCATGCCCAGGCTTTCGGCCAGGACCGACAGCTGGGTGCCGATCGAGCCGTAGCCGACGATGCCCAGCTTCTTGCCACGGATCTCGAAGGAGTTGGCTGCGCTCTTGATCCAGCCACCGCGGTGGCAGGAAGCGTTCTTCTCGGGGATGCCGCGCAGCAGCAGGATGGCTTCGGCCAGCACCAGCTCGGCGACGGACCGGGTATTGGAGTAGGGGGCATTGAACACGGCGATGCCGCGCTCGCGAGCCGCGGCCAGGTCGACCTGATTGGTGCCGATGCAGAAGCAGCCGACTGCAACCAGCTTCTTCGCGCAGTCGAAGATCTCTTCGGTCAGCTGGGTGCGGGAGCGAATGCCGATGAAATGGGCGTCGGCGATCTTTTCCTTCAGCTCGGCTTCCGGCAAGGAACCAGTGAGGTATTCGATGTTGGTGTACCCGGCAGCCTTGAGGGTATCGACCGCATTCTGGTGCACACCTTCAAGAAGAAGGAACCTGATCTTGCTCTTGTCGAGAGAAGTCTTGCTCATCTGCGTAAACCTGTATCCCGGAGAAAAAATGGCAGGGGGTAAAGCGGCGCGGCGTCGGCCTTAGCACGAACGGCGGGAGCGCTATGCTAGCATACGCGACAGAAACTGAGCTTATCCCGACAGGTGAAGAGTGCTCAGGGTGACTATGAATAGTTCGAGAGTTCTACCGATGACCCACACAGCGGTACTTGATGAGCTGATGACCCTGGTCGACCCGAGCAAGGTCCTCACCGACCCGGCTTCGCTCGAGGCCTACGGCAAGGACTGGACCAAGCACTATCCACCGGCACCCTCGGCGATCGTCTTCCCGCGTTCGATCGAGCAGGTGCAGGCCATCGTCGCCTGGGCCAACCGCCACAAGGTCGCACTGGTGCCTTCGGGCGGGCGTACCGGCCTTTCCGGCGCCGCAGTCGCCGCCAATGGCGAAGTAGTGGTGGCCTTCGACGCCATGAACAAGATCCTGGACTTCAACGCCTTCGACCGTACCGTGGTGTGCCAGCCGGGCGTGGTCACTCGCCAGCTGCAACAGTTCGCCGAGGAGCACGGGCTTTACTACCCGGTTGACTTCGCCTCGTCCGGCTCCAGCCAGATCGGCGGCAACATCGGCACCAATGCCGGCGGGATCAAGGTCATTCGCTACGGTATGACCCGTAACTGGGTCGCTGGCATCAAAGTGGTGACCGGTAAGGGCGAGCTGCTCGAGCTGAACAAGGACCTGATCAAGAACGCCACCGGCTACGACCTGCGCCAGCTGTTCATCGGCGCCGAGGGCACGCTGGGCTTCGTGGTCGAGGCGACCATGCGCCTGGACCGTGCCCCGCGCAACCTCACCGCGATGGTCCTGGGCACCCCTGACTTCGACTCGATCATGCCGGTGCTGCACGCCTTCCAGGGCCGGCTCGACCTCACCGCCTTCGAGTTCTTCTCCGACAAGGCGCTGGCCAAGGTCATGGGGCGCGGTGACGTGCCGCCGCCGTTCGAGACCGATTGCCCGTTCTATGCCTTGCTGGAGTTCGAGGCCAGCAATGAGGACGTGGCCAACGAAGCCCTGGCCACCTTCGAGCACTGCGTCGAGCAGGGTTGGGTCCTCGATGGGGTGATGAGCCAGAGCGAGACCCAGTTGAAGAACCTGTGGAAGCTGCGCGAGTACATCTCCGAGACCATCTCCCACTGGACGCCTTACAAGAACGACATCTCGGTCACTGTCTCCAAGGTACCGGCGTTCCTGCGCGACATCGACGCCATCGTCGGCCAGCACTACCCGGATTTCGAAGTGGTCTGGTACGGCCATATCGGCGACGGCAACCTGCACCTGAACATCCTCAAGCCCGACCACATGGCCAAGGACGAGTTCTTCGCCCGCTGCGCCACGGTGAACAAATGGGTGTTCGAGATCGTCGAGCGCTACAACGGCTCGATCTCCGCCGAGCACGGCGTGGGCATGACCAAGCGAGACTACCTGGGCTACAGCCGCTCTCCCGCCGAAATCGTCTGCATGAAGGCGATCAAGGCGGTATTCGATCCAAACGGCATCATGAATCCGGGTAAGATCTTCGCTCCTGAATAAAAAGCAGTATCCAGAGGAGTCGGCCATGAGTTACCAGCACCAGTACCTAGACGGCACGCGCATCCACTTCCCGCTGGGCAAGGTGGTCTGCATCGGCCGTAACTATGCCGAGCACGCCAAGGAGCTGGACAACCCCATTCCCAGCGAGCCGCTGTTGTTCATCAAGCCGGGCAGTTGCGTGGTCCCTCTGGAAGGTGGCTTCAAGATCCCCAACGACCGCGGCGCGGTGCATTACGAGGCCGAGATCGCAGTATTGCTGGGCAAGCCGCTGTCCACCCACCCGTCCGAGGAAGAGGTGCGCGACGCCATCTCCGGGTTCGCCCCGGCCTTGGACCTGACCCTGCGCGACGTGCAGGCCAGGCTCAAGGAAAAGGGCCTGCCATGGGAGCTGGCCAAGAGCTTCGATGGCGCCTGCGTACTGCCGCCGTTCGTGGTCGCCGACAGCTTCGAGGACCTGACCGACATCGGCATCCGCCTGTCGATCAATGGCCAGGTGCGCCAGGACGGCAACAGCGCCCTGATGCTCAACCCCATCGTGCCGATCATCCAGCACATCGCGGCGTACTTCTCGCTGCAGCCGGGCGATGTGATCCTTACCGGTACGCCGGCGGGTGTGGGCCCACTGGAAGTCGGAGATGAGCTGGTGCTGGAGTTGCCGGGGGCGAGCCGGTTCGAAAGTCGGGTGCTCTGAACTGCGTATGGCTTGAGGTTTTTGGGGCCGCTGTGCGGCCCTTTCGCGGCACAAGGCCGCTCCTACAGGCGCGGCCGGACATGGTCCTGTAGGAGCGGCCTTGTGCCGCGAAAGGGCTGCAAAGCAGCCCCCATCGACGATTTGCCATTTTTTTCACAAAGCATCTGGATAATCCTGCCGATCACCTTCATCCGCCGGCGTTATGGAGAACTTCGGCAATCTATCCAGGAAGCATCGTCGATGGCCGTCTCCCCCAGCGCTCCCGTTCCTCCCCTGCACAAACGCAGCATCGTCCGGCGCTGGCAGCTCTGGCTCGGCCTGGCCGTGGTGCTCGGCTACGGCCTGTCGGTGATCATGCATTGGGATGACCGCGGCCTGCTGTGGCTCAAGGAAGGCATGGAGAGCAAGGCCGAGCGGGTGGAAAGCGTCTGGTTACCGGACTACGTGGCGGATATCGAGGCCAAGGTCCTGCCGGGCATGTCCGACGACGAGCCGTCGGACCTGGCGTTCAACCCTCTGACCCGTACCCTGTTCGCTGTGATGGGCAACAACCCCTTCCTCGTCGAGTTGAACCTCGACGGTGAGGTGCTGCGCAAGATGCCGCTGGTGGGCTGGGACAACCCGGAGGGCGTCGCCGTATTGGCCAACGGCCAACTGGCGATCGTCGACGAGCGCAAGCACGACCTGACCCTGGTGACCGTGGATGCCCATACTGCCAGCCTGAATCATGCCGACTACCCGCACTACGACCTGGGCAAGTCAGCCAACAAGAACAAGGGCTTCGAGGCCATCGCCTGGGATCCGGCGCACCAGCGGCTGCTGATCGGCGAGGAGCGCCCACCGAAGCTGTATACCTGGGCCACCGACGGCAAGAGCCCGTTGACCGGTGACAAGCAGGCGCTGCCCAGCGATGAGCTGGACCTGCGCAACCTCTCGGCGCTTGGCGTAGACCCTCGCACCGGCCACGTGCTGGTGCTGTCCGCAGACTCCAACATGCTGCTCGAGCTGGATGAAAAAGGTGAGCAGGTCAGCTTCATGACCCTGTTGGGGGGCTTCAACGGGCTCGAGCGTACCATTCCGCGCGCCGAAGGCGTGGCCATGGACGACCAGGGCACGCTGTACATGGTGAGCGAACCTGACCTTTTCTACCGATTCAGAAAAAACTGAGGCGGCCCGTCGTTTTTTCAGTAGTGGCATTAAGCTTTATTTCAGCTGATTCGTGGTTAGATTCGTCATTCTTTTGTCGAGTCTGCTCCCATGCGCCGCCGCCCACGTCTTTTTCGCTTCCTGGTCTTGCTCTTGGCTGGAGGGCTGCTGCTCGCCGGGCTTGCGGCACAGGAGTTTCGCCTGTTCGAGCGTGGCTGGTTCAACCTGCGCACCTGGTGGCAACCCGCTGAGCTGAGCATGGGGCTCGATCGCTACCAGGTCGTGGTGGAGGGGCAGCCCATCGAAGGGCTGGACGATGACATCTCGGCGCTGACCTACGACCCGGACCGCAAGAGCCTGTTCACCGTCACCAATGCCCGTTCGGAACTGATCGAGCTTTCCCTGGACGGGCGCATCCTGCGCCGTGTGCCGCTGACCGGCTTCGGCGACCCCGAGGCCGTCGAGTACGTGGGGCCCAACAGCTATGTGATCACCGACGAGCGCCAGCAGCGGTTGATCCGCGTGCGCCTGGACGACGACACACTGTTTCTCGACGCCAACGATGCCGAACAGCTCACGCTGGGCATCGGCCTGAACGGCAACAAGGGCTTCGAGGGCCTGGCCTACGACTCCGTGGGCAAGCGCCTGTTCGTGGCCAAGGAGCGCGACCCCATGATGATCTACGAGATCCACGGGTTCCCCCACGACAAGCCCGAACAGCCCTATGCCGTGCATGTGGTGCAGGACCGCAAGCGTGATTCGCGGTTGTTCGTGCGTGACCTGTCGAGCCTGCAGTTCGATGAGCGCAGCGGCCACCTGCTGGCGTTGTCGGACGAGTCGAGGCTGGTGCTGGAGCTGGATGTGAAGGGGCGGCCGTTGAGCACCCTGTCGTTGAACAAGGGCTTCCAGGGCCTCAAGCGCAGCGTGCCGCAGGCCGAGGGCATCGCCATGGACGATGCCGGGACCATCTACCTGGTCAGTGAGCCGAACCTGTTCTACGTGTTCAAGCAACCAGCAGATTGATACATCCATTGTAGGAGCGGCCTTGTGCCGCGATCGGGCGCGAAGCGGCCGTAAAACTTGCCACCTCGGTAACCCAGACAGACCGAGATTTCAGGGTTTACGGCCGCTTCGCGCCCGATCGCGGCACAAGGCCGCTCCTACAGGATTATTCGGCCTTGAGGCTCTTCACGCCTTCGGCAGTGCCCAGCAGCAACAGGTCGGCCGGGCGCGCCGCGAACAGGCCGTTGGTGACCACGCCGACGATGGCGTTGATCTGGCGCTCCAGGCCCACCGGGTCGGTGATCTGCAGGTTGTGCACATCGAGGATGACGTTGCCGTTGTCGGTCACCACGCCTTCGCGGTACACCGGGTCGCCGCCGAGCTTGACCAACTGGCGCGCTACATGGCTGCGGGCCATCGGGATCACTTCCACCGGCAGCGGGAAGGCACCCAGCACCGGCACCAGCTTGCTGGCATCGGCGATGCAGATGAAGGTCTTGGCCACCGCCGCGACGATCTTCTCGCGGGTCAGGGCCGCGCCGCCGCCCTTGATCAGGTTCAGGTGCGCGTCGCTTTCGTCGGCGCCGTCGACGTAGAACTCCAGCTCGCTGACGCTGTTGAGCTCGTAGACAGGAATGCCATGGCCTTTCAGGCGCTCGGCGGTGGCCTCGGAGCTGGCGACGGCGCCGTCGAAGGCGGTCTTGTGCTTGGCCAGGGCATCGATGAAGAAGTTGGCGGTCGAACCGGTGCCGACGCCGACGACGCTTTTCTCATCCAGCTTGGGCAGAATGAAGTCGACGGCAGCCTGGGCGACGGCCTGTTTGAGTTGGTCCTGGGTCATGCGGGCTCCGAGAGGGCGGGAGTTCGAAAGCTGCCTATTATAGCGGCAAGCGCCAGCAAAACGTCGGTTTCGCTGTGGTCGCCCGACGTGGCGCTGGGGTAGACTCCCAGGCCTTGTCCCGCGGCCCAGTGATGCTTTCCCGATGCTCGAACAGTACGTCAAGAAGATCCTCACCTCGCGCGTCTACGACGTCGCCGTCGAAACCCCGCTGCAGAGCGCCGGCCAGCTGAGCAAGCGGTTGGGCAACCAGGTCCTGCTCAAGCGCGAGGACCTGCAGCCGGTGTTCTCCTTCAAGATCCGCGGGGCGTACAACAAGCTGGCGCAGCTGAGCCCGGAAGAACTGGCCCGTGGCGTGGTCACCGCCTCGGCCGGCAACCACGCCCAGGGCGTGGCCCTGGCCGCACGGGAGTTGGGCATCAAGGCGACCATCGTGATGCCCAAGACTACCCCGGAGATCAAGGTCGAAGGCGTGCGCTCGCGGGGCGGCAAGGTGGTGCTGCATGGCGACTCCTTCCCCGAGGCGCTGGCCTATTCCCTGAAGCTGGTGGACGAAAAGGGCTTTGTCTACATCCACCCCTATGACGACCCGCATACCATCGCCGGGCAAGGTACCGTGGCCATGGAGATTTTGCGCCAGCACCCAGGCCGTCTGGACGCGATCTTCGTGCCGGTCGGTGGCGGCGGCCTGATCGCCGGCATCGCCGCCTACGTGAAGTACCTGCGCCCGGAGATCAAGGTGATCGGCGTCGAGCCGGACGACTCCAACTGCCTGCAGGCCGCCCTGGCTGCCGGCGAGCGGGTGGTGCTGCCACAGGTCGGGCTGTTCGCCGACGGCGTGGCGGTGGCGCAGATCGGCCAGCATACCTTCGACATCTGCCGTCACCATGTGGATGAGGTGGTGACGGTCAGTACCGACGAAATCTGCGCTGCCATCAAGGATATCTACGACGATACCCGCTCGATCACCGAGCCTGCCGGCGCCTTGGGCGTCGCGGGCATCAAGAAGTACGTGGAGCTGCGTGGGGTGACGGGCCAGACCCTGGTGGCCATCGACTCCGGCGCCAACGTCAACTTCGACCGCCTGCGCCATGTGGCCGAGCGCGCCGAGCTGGGCGAGAAGCGCGAGGCGATCATCGCTGTGACCATTCCTGAGCGCCCGGGCAGCTTCAAGGCTTTCTGCGAGGCCATCGGCAAGCGCCAGATCACCGAGTTCAACTACCGGTACCACGCCGACAAGGAAGCACACATCTTCGTCGGCATGCAGACCCATCCGGAAACCGACCCGCGGGCCGCCCTGGTGCAACAGCTGGTCGAGCAAGGGTTCCCGGTCACCGACCTGACCGACAACGAGCTGGCCAAGCTGCATATCCGCCACATGGTCGGCGGCCATTCGGCAGGGGCCAGCGACGAGATGGTGCTGCGCTTCGAGTTCCCGGAGCGCCCGGGTGCCTTGTTCAACTTCCTGACCAAGCTGGGCGGGCGCTGGAACATCTCCATGTTCCACTACCGCAACCATGGTGCCGCCGATGGCCGGGTGGTGGCAGGCCTGCAGGTGCCGGACGACGAGCGCCATCTGGTACCGGCGGCCCTGGCCAAGATCGGCTACCCGTACTGGGACGAGACCGACAACCCAGCCTACAAGCTGTTCCTGGGTTGAGCGACTAAGCTTGGCCTAACACTCAAGGACGTGAAGCAATGGAATACCTGACCACCCTCAAGGCCGCGCACATCGCCGCCACCGTATTGCTGCTGGCCGGCGCCCTGGGCCTGGCCGCCTGGACCCTGCTCGCTCGGCGGCGTGGCGATGAGCAGGCATATGGCAAGTTGCTGCGTCGACCGCTGGTGTTCGTCTGGTTGCTGATGGGGCTGTGCCTGGTGAGCATGCCGTTCACCGGCTGGTGGCTGGTGCACCTGGTCGGCTGGCCGCTGGGCCAGACCTGGATCCTGGCCTCGAGCGTCATCTATACGCTCGGTGCGTTCAGCGCCTGGTGGTTGCTGGTGCGCCTGAACCGGCTGCGCAAGGCCGAGCCTGTCGGGCTTCGTTTTACCCTGGCGCTGGCGGTGATCAGCGGGGTGTGCTTGCTGTCCATTGCCGGGCTGATGGGCGCCAAACCGGTTTGATGCTTGGAGCCGCTACGCGCCCCATCGCGGGCAAGCCTGCTTCCACAGGGCCGCACAGCGGCCCCGCCCCTGTCACCTATTTTTCACCAAAGCTACGTATACCCAGTATCACCGGGCTTACCTCGTAAACCATAGAGTTTTCACCTCGCCGCACATAAGCTTGGCGGGCGCGTTGCTGCGCTCGTGAGCTTTGTGGAACAATGCGATGACATGCGTTTGCGAGGTTGCTGCCGTGATCGACCCGGATGGTTTTCGCCCCAATGTCGGGATCATTCTCGCGAATGATGCCGGGCAGGTGCTATGGGCTCGCCGGATCAACCAGGATGCCTGGCAGTTCCCCCAGGGTGGCATCAACCCTGACGAGACGCCGGAAGATGCCCTGTACCGCGAGTTGAACGAAGAAGTGGGCCTGGAGCGCGAGGATGTGGAAATTCTTGCCTGCACCCGTGGCTGGTTGCGGTATCGTTTACCCCAGCGACTGGTGCGCACCCATAGCCAGCCTTTGTGCATCGGTCAGAAACAGAAGTGGTTCCTGCTGCGCCTGGTTTCCAACGAGCAGCGGGTGCGCATGGACCTGACCGGCAAGCCGGAATTCGACGGCTGGCGTTGGGTCAGCTACTGGTATCCCTTGGGCCAGGTGGTGACATTCAAGCGCGAGGTCTATCGCCGCGCCTTGAAAGAGCTTGCCCCGCGCCTGTTGACGCGCGACTGACGACGGAGTCCGACCCCGAGCCATGCTCAATACGCTGCGCAAGATCGTCCAGGAAGTTAACTCCGCCAAAGATCTCAAGACGGCGTTGGGGATCATTGTCTTGCGCGTCAAGGAAGCCATGGGCAGCCAGGTCTGCTCGGTCTACCTGCTCGACCCGGACAGCAACCGCTTCGTGTTGATGGCCACCGAAGGCCTGAACAAGCGCTCCATCGGCAAGGTCAGCATGGCCCCCAACGAAGGCCTGGTCGGCCTGGTCGGTACCCGGGAAGAGCCGCTGAACCTCGAGGACGCCGCCGCCCACCCCCGTTACCGCTACTTCGCCGAAACCGGCGAGGAGCGCTTTGCCTCCTTCCTCGGTGCACCGATCATCCACCACCGCCGCGTGGTGGGCGTGTTGGTCATCCAGCAGAAGGAACGCCGCCAGTTCGATGAAGGCGAGGAAGCCTTCCTGGTCACCATGAGCGCCCAGCTCGCCGGCGTGATCGCCCATGCCGAGGCTACCGGCTCCATCCGCGGCCTGGGCCGCCAGGGCAAGGGCATCCAGGAGGCCCGTTTCGTCGGCGTGCCCGGTTCGCCGGGCGCTGCCGTCGGCAGGGCCGTGGTGATGCTGCCGCCGGCCGACCTGGAAGTGGTCCCGGACAAGACCGTCGAGGACATCGACACCGAACTCAAGCTGTTCAACAACGCCCTGGAGGGCGTTCGCGCCGACATGCGCAAGCTGTCGGCCAAGCTCGCCACCCAGCTGCGCCCTGAAGAGCGCGCGCTGTTCGACGTCTACCTGATGATGCTCGAGGATGCCGCCCTCGGTGGTGAGGTGATCGAGGTCATCAAGACCGGCCAGTGGGCCCAGGGCGCTCTGCGCCAGGTCGTGGGCGAGCACGTCAACCGTTTCGAGCTGATGGACGATGACTACCTGCGCGAGCGGGCTTCGGACGTCAAGGACCTCGGCCGCCGTCTGCTGGCCTATCTCCAGCAAGCGCGCTCGCAGTCGCTGGTCTATGCCGACAACACCATCCTGGTCAGCGAGGAGCTGACCCCGGCCATGCTGGGCGAGGTGCCCGAAGGCAAGCTGGTAGGCCTGGTCTCGGTACTGGGGTCGGGCAACTCGCACGTGGCGATCCTGGCGCGGGCCATGGGTATCCCGACGGTCATGGGCCTGGTCGACCTGCCGTATTCGAAGGTCGACGGCATCGAGCTGATCGTCGACGGCTACAAGGGTGAAGTGTTCACCAACCCGGGCGAGGTGCTGCGCAAGCAGTACAGCGACGTGGTCGAGGAAGAGCGCCAGCTCGCCCAGGGGCTGGATGCCCTGCGCGAACTGCCCTGCGTCACCCCGGACGGCCACCGCATGCCGCTGTGGGTCAACACCGGCTTGCTCGCCGATGTCGCCCGTGCCCAGCAGCGCGGCGCCGAAGGCGTGGGCCTGTACCGCACCGAAGTGCCGTTCATGATCAACCAACGCTTCCCCAGCGAGAAGGAACAGCTGGCGATCTATCGTGAGCAGCTGCAGGCGTTCCACCCGTTGCCGGTGACCATGCGCAGCCTCGACATCGGTGGCGACAAAGCGCTTTCGTATTTCCCGATCAAGGAAGAAAACCCCTTCCTTGGCTGGCGCGGCATCCGCGTCACCCTCGACCACCCGGAAATCTTCCTGGTGCAGACCCGCGCCATGCTCAAGGCCAGCGAGGGCTTGAACAACCTGCGCATCCTGTTGCCGATGATTTCCGGCATCCATGAGCTGGAAGAGGCGTTGCATCTGATCCACCGCGCCTGGGGCGAGGTGCGGGATGAAGGTACCGACGTGCCGATGCCGCCGGTCGGGGTGATGGTCGAAATTCCTGCGGCGGTCTACCAGACCCGTGAGCTAGCACGCCAGGTGGACTTCCTCTCGGTCGGCTCCAACGACCTGACCCAGTACCTGCTGGCGGTCGACCGTAACAACCCGCGGGTCGCCGACCTCTACGACTACCTGCACCCAGCCGTGCTGCAAGCCCTGCAGACGGTGGTGCGTGACGCCCACGCCGAAGGCAAGCCGGTGAGCATCTGCGGTGAGATGGCCGGTGACCCGGCTGCGGCCGTGCTGTTGATGGCCATGGGCTTCGACAGCCTGTCGATGAACGCCACCAACCTGCCGAAGGTGAAGTGGATGCTGCGCCAGATCAACCTGAGCAAGGCCAAGGAGCTGCTGACCGAGGCCATGGCCCATGACAACCCGCAGGTTATCCACAGTGCGCTGCAGCTGGCCCTGAAGAACCTGGGGCTGGCGCGGATGATCGGGCCTGGGGCCAACAAGACTCTGTAACCGAGGTGTCTTGATCGCCGGCAAGCCGGCTCCCACCTGTCCTGCGCTGTTTTCAGAGACACCGCTATACCTGTGGGAGCCGGCTTGCCGGCGATGGGGTACTGACGACGCCCTCCTCAGACTTCCAGCGCCACTTCTCCCAGATGGCCACCAAACGGCCCGAAACTGCGCTCGATCATCCGTCGCCGCCCCTGAGCATCCACGATCAGCACCGTACTGGCCCGTGTCCCGTAGTTCTGGCTGGCGATAAACACACTCGACAGTAGCTTCTCGGTCGCCAGCCCTACACCGGTTTCCGGCAGATCAGCTTCCGGTGCAGGCTTGCCATCACCCAGCAACCCCAGCAGCCGCTGCGGGTCCGGGTCGTCGAGCACGGCCTGCAGCCCTCTGCGTGCCTTGACCAGTTTGGGCCAGGGCGTATCCAACCCGGCATTGGACACGCCATATATACCCGGCTCGAGCAGGCGCGGCGCCACCTCGCGGGCATGCAGGTAACCCAGCCGCTCGCCGTCGCCCACCAGCAGGTTGAACCCTGAATACTGGCTGGCGCGGCTGGCCACCTGATCCAGATAGGCGTCCACGTCCAGCGTGCCACTGAGGTAGGCCGCCACCAGTTCGCCACGGGAACGCGGCCCAAGGGGCTGGCCGGGGTCGCGAATGTTGGTCAGTGCGGCGAACCGACCGTTCGGGCCGACACCCAGCCAGGTGCCGCCGGCTTCCAGGTCGCGCCCGGCATACACGCCGGGGGCATCCTTCCAGGCCTCCAGGGCCTGGGTGGGGCGGGCATAGAATTCGTCGCGGTTGGCCGCGACGATCAGCGGCAGGGCATGTCCTGGCCGCCAGGCGAACACGATCAGGCACATGGCAGGGCCTCGGTTGTTTTGGCCACTCTACCGGCTGACCCGTGTCGATCCAACATCTGACACAGAGTTCACTAGAGCCCCGGGGCTGGCATCCGTTACCATGCCGGATTGTTTCCATGGGGACGGCGAATGGAATTCGTACTCTATCTGTTGTTGGGCGCATGTGCCGGCGTACTGGCGGGCCTGTTCGGCGTGGGCGGTGGCATCATCATCGTGCCGGTGCTGGTGTTCAGCTTCACCTTGCAGGGCTTCGACCCGTCGGTGCTGACCCACCTGGCCGTCGGTACCTCGCTGGCGACCATCGTCTTCACCTCCATCAACGCCGTGCTGGAGCACCAGCGCAAGGGCGCGGTGCAATGGCCGATCTTCGCCTGGATGACCCTGGGCATCCTCATCGGTGCCGGCATCGGCGCCAAGACCGCCTCGTTGATCCAGGGGCCGATGCTGCAGAAGATCATCGGCGTGTTCGCCCTGGTGATCGCCGTGCAGATGGCCCTGGACCTCAAGCCCAAGGCCAGCCGTGGCATCCCCGGCAAGCCCGGGTTGGTCGGCGCTGGCGGAGTGATCGGCTGGGCCTCGGCGATCTTCGGTATCGGCGGCGGCTCGCTGACCGTGCCGTTCCTGACCTGGCGCAGCCTGCCGATGCAGAAGGCCGTGGCCACCTCCTCGGCCTGCGGCCTGCCGATCGCCCTGGCCAGCGCCCTGAGCTTCATGTGGCTGGGCTGGCACGACGAGCACCTGCCGGCCCACAGCCTGGGTTACGTCTACCTACCTGCGCTGGTGGGTATTGCCGTGACCAGCATGTTTTTCGCCCGCTTCGGCGCGCGCCTGGCACACCGGTTGTCGCCGCGTCTGCTCAAGCGCCTGTTTGCCGCGCTGCTGTTCTGCGTCGGCCTGAGCTTCCTGATTTGACCTAGAGGAACCACCATGCTGCCTTACCCGCAGATCGACCCCGTGGCCGTGGCCATCGGTCCGCTGAAAATCCATTGGTACGGGTTGATGTACCTGATCGGCATCGGCGGTGCCTGGCTGCTCGCCTCGCGTCGGCTGAACCGCTTCGACCCCACCTGGACCCGCGAAAAACTCTCCGACCTGGTGTTCTGGCTGTCGATGGGCGTGATCGTCGGCGGGCGCCTGGGCTACGTGCTGTTCTATGACCTGCACCAGTACCTGGCCAACCCGACCTTGATCTTAGAAGTGTGGAAGGGCGGCATGTCATTCCATGGCGGGTTCATCGGCGTGATGCTGGCGGCGCTGTGGTTCGGCAAGCGCAACAACAAGTCGTTCTTCGAACTGATGGATTTCGTCGCCCCACTGGTGCCGATCGGCCTGGGCGCCGGGCGCATCGGCAACTTCATCAATGCCGAGCTATGGGGCAAGGCCACCGACGTGCCCTGGGCGATGGTCTTCCCGCCGTTCAGCGACCCGGCCCAGCTGCCGCGTCACCCGTCGCAGCTGTATCAGTTCGCCCTCGAAGGTGTGGCATTATTCGTCATCCTCTGGCTGTACTCGCGCAAGCCGCGCCCGACCATGGCCGTCTCCGGCATGTTCGCATTGTTCTACGGCATCTTCCGCTTCATCGTGGAATTCGTGCGGGTGCCCGACGCCCAGCTGGGCTACATCGCCTTCGGCTGGTTGACCATGGGTCAGCTGCTCTGCGTGCCGATGATCGTCGGCGGCATCTTCCTGATCTGGTGGGCCTACAACCGTAAACCGACGGCCAAGGCCACCGTTTGACTCTCACGGCAGGGGCGATCCTCCTGCCGTTCTTGCTACAGGTAAGCCATGAAACAGTATCTAGACCTGGTCCGCGACGTCATCGAAAACGGCACGTTGCAGGAAAACCGCACCGGTATCCGCACCATCAGCCTGCCGGGCGCCATGCTGCGTTTCGACCTGCAAAAGGGCTTCCCGGCCATCACCACGCGCAAGCTGGCGTTCAAGTCGGCGATCGGCGAGATGGTGGGCTTCCTGCGCGGCGTGAAGAACGCCGGCCAGTTCCGCGAGCTGGGCTGCAAGGTCTGGGACCAGAACGCCAACGAAAATGCCCAGTGGCTGGCCAACCCGTTCCGCCAGGGCCATGACGACCTCGGCGAGATCTACGGTGTGCAGTGGCGCCAGTGGCCGGGCTACAAGCGCATCCCGCTGAGCAACCCGGCTGCCATCGAAATGGCCGAGAAGGCAGGTTTCCGCCGGATCGCCCAGGACGAGGAAGACGGCCAGGCGTTCGTCATCCTGTACAAGGCCATCGACCAGGTGCGCCAGTGCCTGGACACCATCGCCAACGACCCGGGCAGCCGGCGCATCCTGTTCCACGGCTGGAACTGCGCCCAGCTCGATGAAATGGCGCTGCCGCCGTGCCACCTGCTGTACCAGTTCCACCCCAATGTCGAGACGCGGGAAATCTCCCTGACCCTCTACATCCGCTCCAACGACCTGGGCCTGGGCACGCCGTTCAACCTGACCGAGGGCGCAGCGCTGCTGTCGCTGTTCGGCCGCCTGACCGGCTATACCCCACGCTGGTTCACCTACTTCATCGGCGATGCCCATGTGTACGAGAACCACCTGGACATGTTGAACGAGCAGATGAAGCGCGAGCCGCTGGCAGCGCCGAAGCTGGTGATCAGCGACCGGGTACCGGCCTTTGCCGAGACGGGCAAATACGAGCCCGAGTGGCTGGAGCAGATCGAGCCGAGCGACTTCTGGCTGGAAGGGTACGAGCACCATGCGCCGATGACGGCGCCGATGGCGGTCTGACCTCTGGATCGTCGGGGCTGCTGCGCAGCCCATCGCGGGGCAAGCCCGCTCCTACAGGTTTGGCGCCGATCCTGATCTTGTGCTGTGTCTGTGGGAGCGGGCTTGTCCCGCGATGGGCCGCAAGATCAATGTCCGTGGCTGCGCCCCACATGCGAGTGTTCGGTCTCGGGCACCGATACCGCCCCGTTCGTCTCCAACTGTTGCAGGATCGCGCACTCCGACCCTTTGGCATTGCATCGCTGGCGCAACTCCACCAGTTGCGCCTGCAACGCCATCAATCCATCGATCCGCGCCTGCACATGCTCGATATGTTCGTCGATCAGCGCATTGACGCTGCCGCACGAGCCATCGGGGCTGTCACGTAGCGTCAGCAGGCTGCGGATCTCGTCCAGGGTCATGTCCAGTGTGCGGCAATTGCGGATGAAGGTCAGTCGCTCCACATGGGCCTGGGTGTAGAGCCGGTAGTTGCCTTCGGTGCGTGCCGGTTCCGGCAGCAATTGCTCGCGCTCGTAGTAACGGATGGTCTCCACGGCGCAATCGGTGGCCTTGGCCAGTTCTCCGATCTTCATGGCGAATCTCCAGGGGAGGGGTTGACCCTATAGTGGCTACAGGGTGTTCACTTGGCAACAACCCACTTTGTAGACGCGGGCTTGCCCACGCCTACAAAGGCCAGTGCTCAGTTAAGGACGCGTCCATGAACCAGCCTGTCAGCCATGAACACACGCATGACCACGCCCATGACCACGGCCAGGAAGGCCATCGCCATGATGCCCACGCCCACAGCTGCTGCAGCGCCGCGGCGGCACCTGCTAGGGTGAAACTGACCCAGGCAGCCAGCGCCGGCGCTCGGCTCAGCCGCTTCCGCATCGAGGCGATGGACTGCCCTACCGAGCAGAGCCTGATCCAGGACAAGCTCGGCAAGCTGGCCGGGGTCGAGCAACTGGAATTCAACCTGATCAACCGGGTGCTCGGTGTGCATCACACCCTGGGCGGCACCGCCGAGATCGAACAGGCCATCGACAGCCTGGGCATGCATGCCGAGCTCCTGGCCAGCGAGGACGACGGTACCCACACCGCGCCGCAGCCCGGCAAGACCCGTTGGTGGCCGCTGGCGCTTTCCGGCGTGGCGGCGATCGCCGCCGAGGTGGTGCACTTCGCTGACCTGGCGCCGGAATGGGTCGTTGCCGCCCTGGCGCTGGTGGCCATCCTGGGCTGTGGCCTGGGGACCTACAAGAAGGGCTGGATCGCCCTGAAGAACCGCAACCTCAACATCAACGCCTTGATGAGCATCGCCGTCACCGGCGCGGTGTTGATCGGCCAATGGCCGGAAGCGGCCATGGTCATGGTGTTGTTCACGGTCGCCGAACTGATCGAGGCACGTTCGCTGGACCGTGCCCGCAACGCCATCGGTGGCTTGATGCAACTGAGCCCGGACATGGCTACGGTACGACAGGCCGATGGCCAGTGGCGTGAGGTGGAGGTTCGCGAGGTGGCCTTGGGGGCGTTGGTGCGGGTGCGCCCGGGCGAGCGCATCGGTCTGGATGGCGAAGTGGTCAGCGGGCAATCGAGCGTCGATCAGGCGCCGATCACCGGCGAAAGCCTGCCGGTCGAAAAGGCGGTGGGCGACAAGCTGTTCGCCGGTACCATCAACCAGGCCGGCGCGCTGGAGTACCGCGTCACGGCCCTGGCCGGCCAGTCGACCCTGGCGCGCATCATCAAGGCCGTCGAAGAGGCCCAGGGCGCCCGGGCACCGACCCAGCGCTTCGTCGACCAGTTCTCGCGTATCTACACGCCGGCGGTATTCGTCGTGGCCCTGGCGGTGGCGATCATCCCGCCGTTGTTCATGGCCGGCGCCTGGTTCGACTGGATCTACCGTGCCCTGGTGCTGCTGGTGGTGGCATGCCCGTGCGCACTGGTGATCTCCACGCCGGTGACCATCGTCAGCGGCCTGGCCGCCGCGGCGCGCAAGGGCATCCTGATCAAGGGCGGAGTCTACCTGGAGGGCGGCCGCAAGCTGGACTTCCTCGCCCTGGACAAGACCGGCACCATCACCCATGGCAAGCCGGTGCAGACCGACAGCAAAGTCCTCGATCCGTTGTTCGAAGGCCGTGCCCAGGCCTTGGCCGCGAGCCTCGCGGCGCGCTCCGACCATCCGGTTTCTGGGGCCATCGCCGAGCTGGCGCGAGCGCAAGGCCTGGCCTTGGAAGAGGTCGGCGAATTCACCGCCCTGGCCGGCCGTGGCGTGCGCGGTGAAATCGGCGGCGTGCGCTATCACCTGGGCAACCATCGCCTGGTCGAGGAGCTGGGCCTGTGCTCGCCAGCGCTCGAGGCCGAGCTGGATCAACTGGAGCGCCAAGGCAAGACAGTGGTGCTGTTGCTCGACGGCTCCGGCCCGCTGGCGCTGTTCGCCGTGGCCGACACGGTCAAGGACAGCAGCCGCCAGGCCATCGCCGAACTGCACGCGCTGGGCATCAAGACTGTCATGCTGACCGGCGACAATCCGCACACGGCCCAGGCCATCGCCGCCCAGGTGGGCATCGACCGCGCCGAGGGCAACCTGCTGCCTGCGGACAAGCTCGGCAGCATCGAGCAGCTGTATGCCCAGGGGCATCGTGTGGGTATGGTCGGCGATGGCATAAACGACGC
The DNA here is from genome assembly GCF_056856075.1 of Pseudomonas sp. FA-1. Classification (NCBI taxonomy): domain Bacteria; kingdom Pseudomonadati; phylum Pseudomonadota; class Gammaproteobacteria; order Pseudomonadales; family Pseudomonadaceae; genus Pseudomonas; species Pseudomonas sp. FA-1. Next base: position 440,005 of record NZ_JBWXTH010000001.1, on the reverse strand, counting down.
ACCGGCCCTGGCCCGTGCCGAGATCGGTTTCGCCATGGCGGCCGCGGGCACCGACACCGCCATCGAGACCGCCGATGTGGCACTGATGGACGATGACTTGCGCAAAATCCCCGCCTTCGTCAGGCTGTCGCGCCAAAGTGCGGCGATACTCACCCAGAACATCGTGCTGGCCCTGGGTATCAAGGCGATTTTCCTGGCGATCACTTTCGCCGGCCTGGCGACCATGTGGATGGCGGTGTTCGCCGACATGGGCGTGAGCCTGCTGGTGGTGTTCAACGGCTTGCGCCTGCTGCGCAAATAGAGGTTTCGCGATGCTGAGCGCCGAGCTCAAGGCTTTCTACATGGTGGCCCGCCTGGGCAGCATTACCCTGGCCGCAAAGAAGCTCGGGCTCAGCCAGCCCACGGTGACCACGCAGATCCGCAACCTGGAGAGCCAGTACGCGGTGGAGCTGTTCTACCGTGGCGGGCGGCGCCTGGTGCTGAGCGAGGAGGGCGCACGGTTGCTGCCGATGGTCAAGGCGCTGCTCCAGCAGGAAGCCGACATCGAGTTCGAACTGCGCAACAGCGGCCAGGCCCAGGGCGGCTTGCGCATCGCTGCCACTGCACCGTACTACATCCTCGACCTGGTGAAGGTCTTCCGCGAACGCCTGCCCCAGGTGGAGCTGACGGTGGAGATCGGCAACTCCCAGCAGGTGCTGGAAATGCTCGAGGACTACCGAGTGGACATTGCGGCATCGTCGCAGCTGGTGGAGGACAACCGCCTGGTGCGCAAGGTGCTGGGTGCCGACCCGCTGGTGGTGGCGGTGCACCGCAATCACCCGTTGGCCCATCGGGAAACGGTGTCGATCGAGACGCTGGCCGGACACTGCCTGTTGATGCGCGAGCAGGGCTCGACCACCCGCAAGCTGACCGAACGGATGCTCGAGGAGGCCGGGATCGGTGGCGGGACGCTGCTGGAGATCGGCAGCCGCGAGTCGATCCGCGAGGCGGTGTTGCGCAACATCGGCATCAGCATCATCGCCCGCCATGAAGTGCCGCATAACCCGGAGCTGCGGGTGCTGGCGCTGGACAATGCGCCGGTGATGCATGAATACCTGTATTGCCTCAAGGAGCGGCGCCAGGCCAGGTTGCCAGCGGCCTTCCTGGGCGTGGCGCAAGAGGTGGTTGGGTCGCAGTTCTAGATCGGTGTTGGCTTCTTCGCGGGTAAACCTGCGAAAGGGCCGGTGAATTCATTACAAAATTTTTGAATAGCACTATCGGCTGCTTTTGCCTCCTAGCCACATAACCTTCGCATTGAGTTCCTAGCATGGGCCCATCTGTTCGATGAGGCCCTGTCATGAACAACGCTATCACCACCCCGGGCGCACAAATGAAAGTGCGCGGTATCCACAAGCGCTTCGGCGCCTTCACCGCGCTGAACGATGTGTCCCTGGACATCGCCGCAGGCGAGCTGGTCTGCCTGCTCGGCCCCTCGGGCTGTGGCAAGACCACTCTGCTGCGTTGCATCGCCGGCCTGGAGCGCCAGGATCGCGGCGAGCTGTACATCGGCGAGCGCGACATCTCCGAGCTGCCGCCCCAGGCCCGTGACTACGGCATCCTGTTCCAGTCCTACGCGCTGTTCCCCAACCTCACCGTCGAGGCCAACATCGCCTACGGCCTGACCGGCTGCAGCCGCGAAGAGGCCCGCCATCGAGTGGCCGAGATGCTCGAGCTGGTCGGCCTTTCCGGCAGCGAGAAGAAGTACCCCGGCCAGTTGTCCGGCGGCCAACAACAGCGCGTGGCCCTGGCCCGCGCCCTGGCGCCGGCGCCTTCGCTGCTGTTGCTCGACGAGCCGATGTCGGCCCTCGATGCCCGCGTGCGCGAGCACCTGTGCACCGAGCTGCGCCAGCTGCAGCGTCAGCTGGGCATCACCACCTTGATGGTGACTCACAACCAGGACGAAGCCATGCTGATGGCCGACCGCATCGCCGTGATGAACCACGGCCAGGTCGAGCAGTACGCCACACCGCAGGAAATCTACGACCAACCCGCCACACCCTTCGTCGCCGAGTTCGTCGGCCAGGGCAACTGGCTGCCATTCCAGCGCAGCGGCGAGCATCACGCCCAGGTCGGTGACGTGAACATGCGCCTGGCACCGGGCGTCGTGCAGGCTGGCAGTGGCCGCCTGTTCTGCCGGCCGGAGGCGATCACCGTCAACCCGCCGGTGCATGAGGAAAACCTGTTCCCGGCCCTGGTACGGGAAATCACCTTCCTCGGCAACCGCTGCCGCATGAGCTTCGAGCTCAAAGCCCTGCCAGGCCATTCCCTGCTGGCGGAAGTGGCCCCCGAGGCCATGCCGCGCCTGGGGTCCCAGGACATCTGGGTGGCTCTGCCACCGCGCAGCCTGCAGGTCTTTGCCTGAGATGGCCGCGCCCATGTCCGTGCCGATCGCCCAGGCCAAGGTTGCGCCCCGCAGTGGTGTGACCCTGGGGGATCGCCTGTTCGTCGTCGGCGGCAAGAGTCTGTTGCTGGCCCTGCTCATCCTCGCCGTGCTGATGCCGTTGTTGGCGATCTTCTGGCGCGGCTTCAATGGCGAGGCCGGCCAAGGTGGCGGCCTGGTTGCGGCCCGCGAGCTGTTCGCCAGCGAGAATTTCCACTGGTTGCTGGGCAACAGCCTCAAGGTCGCCTTCAGTGTCGCAGCCATCGTCGTGCCGCTGGCCTACCTGTTCGCCTACGCCCTGCAACGCACCCTGATACCGGCCAAGGGCCTGTGGCGCGGGATTTCCCTGTTGCCACTGCTGGCGCCGTCGATGTTGCCGGCCATCGCCCTGGTGTACCTGTTCGGCAACCAGGGTTTGCTGCGCGGGTTGTTGACCGACAACGTCTATGGCTTCTGGGGCATTGTCCTGGGCGAGGCCATCTACACCTTCCCCCATGCCTTGATGATCCTGCTCTCGGCACTGTCGCTGGCCGATGCCCGGCTGTTCGATGCTGCCTCGAGCATGGGCGCGGGGCCCTGGCGGGCGTTTCGCAGCGTCACCTGGCCGGGCACGCGCCAGGCGGTGTTCGCCGCGTTCTGCCTGGTGTTCACCTTGACCATCACTGATTTCGGTGTGCCGGTGGTGGTGGGCGGCGACTACCAGGTGCTGGCGCTGGAGGCCTACAAGGCTGTGGTGGGCCAGCAGCAGTTCGGCCGTGGCGCGCTGATCGGCATGGTCCTGCTGGTGCCGGCGCTGCTGAGCTTTGCCGTGGATGCCTGGCTGCGTCGTCGCCAGGGCGAAGCGATGAGTGGCCGTGCCCAGGTGTTCCAGCCCAAGCCTTCGCGCAGCCGTGACGCCTGCTTCCTGGTCATCGTGTTGCTGGTGTGCGCGGTGCTGCTGCTGGTCATCGGCATGGCGGTGTATTCGTCGCTGGTCAAATTCTGGCCCTATAACCTGTCGCTGTCGTTCAAGCACTACCTGTTCGACGACACCGCCGGTGGCGGCTGGCTGGCCTATCGCAACAGCGTGACCATGGCCGTGGCCACCTCGCTGATCGGCAGCGTGGTGATCTTCACCGGCGCCTACCTGATGGAGAAGACCCAGGGCCAACGGCTGCTAAACCAGGCCTTGCGCCTGCTGAGCTTCATCCCCATGGCCGTGCCTGGGTTGGTGCTGGGCCTGGGCTACGTGTTCTTCTTCAACCTGGCAGGCAACCCGCTGCACGTGTTCTATGGCGGCATGGCGCTGCTGGTGGTATGCACCATCGCCCACTACCTGACCACCGCGCAGATGACCGCGACCACCGCGCTGCGCCAGCTCGACGGCGAGTTCGAAGCCGCTGCACTGTCGCTCAAGGCGCCGCTGTACAAGCATTTTGCCCGGGTCACCGTGCCGATCTGCCTGCCGGCGCTGCTGGACATCATCCGCTACCTGTTCGTCTCGGCGATGACCACGGTGTCGGCGGCGATCTTCCTGTACAGCCCCGACACCATCCTCGCCGCCGTCGCCGTGTTGAACATGGACGACGCCGGCAACGTGGGCGGCGCTGCCGCCATGTCGACCCTGATCCTGCTGACCAGCGCGACGGCCTCGCTGCTGCTGGCCGGTGCTTCCCGCGGCCTGCTGCGCCGCTCCCAGGCCTGGCGCCAGCGCGCCCCCGGCCACTGACCGACTGCCAACCCTGTAAGGAACCGCATCATGTTCAAGCCTCTCGCACTTGTCGCTGCCGTATCCGCCGTGTTCAGCCTGCAGGCTTCGGCTGCCGCGACCCAGCTGACCGTGTACACGGCCCTGGAGGCCGAGCAGCTCAAGCGCTACAAGCAGGCCTTCGAGAAGGCCAACCCGGACATCGAGATCAAGTGGGTGCGCGACTCCACCGGCATCATCACCGCCAAGCTGCTGGCCGAGAAGGACCGTCCGCAGGCCGATGTGGTCTGGGGCCTGGCGGCCTCCAGCCTGGCGATCCTCGACCAGAACGGCATGCTCGAAGCCTATGCGCCCAAAGACCTGGGCAAGATCTCGCCGAACTACCGGGATGCGGCCAACCCGCCGGCCTGGGTCGGCATGGACGTCTGGGCCGCGACTCTCTGCTTCAACACCATCGAGGCCGAGAAGCAGGGGCTGAGCAAGCCGGTGAGCTGGCAGGACCTGACCAAGCCTGAGTACAAGGGCAAGATCGTCATGCCCAACCCGGCCTCGTCCGGCACGGGCTTCCTGGATGTCAGCGCTTGGTTGCAGACCTTTGGCGAGCCGCAGGGCTGGGCCTACATGGACGCCCTGCACCAGAACATCGGCCAGTACGTCCATTCCGGGTCCAAACCGTGCAAGCTGGCGGCAGCCGGTGAATTCCCGATCGGTATCTCGTTCGAGTACCCGGCCGTGCAGCTCAAGCGCCAGGGCGCGCCGCTGGACATCGTCCTGCCGAAGGAAGGCCTGGGCTGGGAGATCGAGGCCACCGCCGTGATCAAGGGGTCGCCGAAGGCCGATGCGGCCAAACGCCTGGCCGACTTCTCGGCAAGCCCGGCCGCCATGGAGCTGTACAAGGAGAACTTCGCCGTACTGGCCGCGCCGGGTATCGCCAAGCCGCAGACCGAGTTGCCGGCGGACTACGAGCAGCGCCTGATCAAGAACGATTTTGCCTGGGCGTCGAAGAACCGCGACGAGATCCTCGCCGAGTGGCGCAAGCGCTATGACGGCAAGTCGGAGAAGGTTGCCCAGCAGTAAACGTTCTGCGAGGCCTGCTGCCTCGAATCGCCGGCAAGCCGGCTCCCACCGGGCCTTGGTCATCTCCGGGGGAGCCGGCTTGCCGGCGATTGGGCCTAAAGGTCCTTCACCAAGGCTTCGAGCTGCTCCTGCCGTTCGGTCTGGTTGAGCCGCGCCCCAGGGTTGAGCGACGACCATTGCGGATGCGCCCGCGCACGCTTGAGTGCTTCGGGCAGCTTGCCCTCGCGCCAGGTGCTTTCATCCGGTTGACCCAGGCGAATGCTGTCTTGCGCCGCGTGCCCGCGGCTGTCGAGGGCTGCGATCAGCTGCTGTTGGCGCAACGCCAGCAGGCGCAGCACGGTGTCGTCCACGGTCAGCTCACGCTGGCCCTTGAGCTTGCCCATCAACCGCGACCCATAGTTGCGCGCCGTCTGCAGCGCACCGCCGGCAATGGCCCCGGCCAGCGCCGCGGCGCCCAGGGTCAGGCCGCCCACCAACAGGTCCACCCCGGCACCGGCGGCGGCACCGGCCGCGACGCCGCTGCCCAGGCGTACGCCGAGCAGCTTGAGGGTTTCGGGGTTGAACAGATCGTCCCCCCAGCGCCCGTCCAGCAAGGGCAGGTCGCTGGCATGGGCGTCCTCGCGACGGAAGGCGTAGAGCTTGAGCAGCGCCTCGACGCAGCGTTGCTCCCGTTGGCGCACATCGTGGCGCAGGGTTTCGATGGCCCGGGCCTCGGCGGCCGGCTCGGCGGCTACGCTGCGCCGGCAGGCGGCGCAGTCGAGCAGCAGCTCGGCGACCAGGCGCCTGGCACCCTGGCGCCGGGCCAGGCGCTGGGCCTGCTGGTCATCGATCAGGCGTTGCAGTGCAGGGCGGGCATCTTCGAGCAGCAAGGCCAAGCTCTCATACAGACGGCGCTCGCCATCCTCCGGTGGCGCCACGCTGTCGAACCGCACCAGCGCGTGCAAGCCCAGGCGGGCCAAGGCCTCGCGCCACTCCGGCTCGCGGTGCTGGCTGCTGGCGACGAAGTTGAGCACCGGCAACAGCGGCTTGCCGCAACTGGCCAGGACTTCCAGTTCGTCGCGGTACTTGGCCAGCACCGGCTCGCGGGCATCGATCACGTAGAGCCCGGCATCGCTGGCCAGCAGCTGTCGCAGTACCTTGGCTTCCTGCTCGAAGCGCTGGCGGGCCTCGCTGCCCTGCAGGAAGCGCTCCAGTCGCGCCGGGCCATCCAGGCGTTCGCCGGGGCGTTCCAGGCGCTCCAGGTAATCGAGCAGGGCGATGGCGTCTTCCAGCCCAGGTGTGTCGTACAGCTCGAGCAAGGGCTGGCCATCCACCGACAAGCGTGCGCCCTCCACATGGCGGGTGGTGCTGGGGCGATGGGATACCTCGCCGAAGCCGACGTCACGGGTCAGGGTGCGTAGCAAGGATGTCTTGCCGACGTTGGTATGGCCGACCACGGCCAGCTTCAGGGGCTCAGTCATGGCCATGCTCCAGCCAGGTCAAGGGCGCGGTGTCGGCGTGGGGCAGGCCGAGGCGGTCGAGGGCGTCGTGCCAGTCGCCCAGGCGGTCGGCATCCAGCGCCTGGCCGGGAAGGGCTTGGAGCAACCAGATCCGTGTGGCACCGGCGTTGCGTGCCAGCTCGGCCAACAGCGCGAGGCTGCCGCGATCCGGCGAGCGGCGCGGGTCGCAGGCGATGGCCAGGCGTGCCGGCGGGAAGCGGCTGAGCTGCTCCAACAGCTTGTGGCGTGACTCGCGACTGTCGAGCACGCCGGCATTGCCGATGCTATGGGGCAAGGCCGGTGGCCAGGGGCGTTGGTCGTCCAACTCCAGGCCGACCAACAGGGCGCCGCCGTCCTGGGTGTCGCGCTGGGCTGCCTGGAACTGCGGCAGGGCCTCGGGGGCCGCATCCTGCACGCCGAGCCGCTCGCTGCTGGGCATCAGCACATCGCGCAGTTGGCTGTAGCCCGGCAGGTTCAGGTCCAGGGCCAGGCGTTCGCGCCCCTGGCGCCAACGCCACAGGCACAGGGCGGTCAAGAGCAGGCGTGGCAACAGCCCATACACCAGCACCACGCCAAGCAGCCAGCTGGCCCAGGCCTGGCGCGCCAGCTCCAGCGCTGGCGAGGTGTCGCCGCTGGCGCGGATCATGGCCTCGTCTGGCACGGCGAAGCCCAGCAGCGACGGCAGTGCGCCCAAGGCCTGGGTCAGGCCAATGAAGGGCTCGGCGGCCAGCAGGGTGGTTTCCCAGACGAAGCCGTAGCGTCGGGTGGCCAGCAGGGCCAGCAGCATGCCCAGCGCGACCGCCATCGCCAGCAGCCACAGGCCGTGCACCAGCACGCCCAGCAGCCAGCGATCAAGGCGTTGGCGCTGCAGCATCACCAGCAGGGCCGGAGCCAGGTGCGCGGCCTTGGCGTCGCGCGCCAGGCGTTCGCTGAGCCAAAGCCACAGGCGGCCAAGGCCCGCACCCTGCTCGCCGGCCAGCAGCAGGCCCGCTGCCCAGCCCAGCAGCATCAACAGGTTCAGGCCAAGCAGGCTGCCCAAGGCCCAGAACACATTCACCGGGCGCTGGCCATCGCCCAGGGCCGCCAGGCCCAGGCCTGCGCCGCTGAGGGTGGCAAGCAGCAACAGGGCCAGCAAGGCCAGGCGCGCGCCTTGTTTCCAATGGCGCAGGGCGTCGGCCATGCCATCGCGTTCGGCCAGCCACAGGGCGCGGGTTTCGATGCGCGCCGCCAGGTCGCCACCTTGCTGGCGGGCGCGACGGTTGGCTTCCTGGTCCTCCAGGGGGCCGGCCTGTTCTTCACGCAGGCGCACCGCTTCGGTGAGCCAGCGTTTGTCGAATCGGGTGGGTGCAGTCACGAGCTCTTCCATTGCGCAGGTCAGGGCAAAGCATAACCCAGGCGCTGGGTGCTATCCTCGCCAGCATGAATACATCACTCCCTCTCAGCCTGATCGCGGCGCTCGCCGAGAACCGCGTGATCGGCATCGACAATTCCATGCCCTGGCACCTGCCGGGGGATTTCAAGTACTTCAAGGCCACCACCCTGGGCAAGCCGATCATCATGGGGCGCAAGACCTGGGACTCGCTCGGGCGGCCGCTGCCGGGGCGGCTGAACATCGTGGTCAGCCGCCAGCCGGGGCTGGTGCTGGCCGGGGCCGAAGTGTTCCCGTCGCTGGAGGCCGCGGTGGCGCGCGCCGAGCAGTGGGCGCGGGAGCACGGGGTTGGCGAACTGATGCTGATCGGTGGCGCCCAGCTGTATGGGCAGGCGCTGGAGAAAGGGCTGGTGAACCGGATGTACCTGACCCGGGTGGAGCTGTCGCCGGAGGGGGATGCCTGGTTCCCTGAGTTCGACAAGGCGCAATGGGCGCTGATGTCGAGTGAGCCGCAGGTGGAGGAAGGCAAGCCCGCCTATCATTTCGAGGTGTGGGATCGGGTTTGAACGCGCTGGGGCTGCTTTGCAGCCCTTTCGCGGCACAAGGCCGCTCCTACACCCGCTGCGCGCTATCTGTAGGAGCGGCCTTGCGCCGCGAAAGGGCCGCGCAGCGGCCCCAAAGCCTCAGGATTGATTCAGCTGCGCATGCTCGTCGCCTGCCAGCACCTCCTTGTCGGTCTCTTTCAACAGCTGGCTGGTCACCACTCCCGCCATCATCGACCCATTCACGTTCAACGCCGTGCGGCCCATGTCGATCAGCGGCTCCACCGAGATCAGCAGCGCCACCAGTTCCACCGGCAGGCCCATGGCCGGCAGCACGATCAGCGCGGCGAAGGTCGCGCCGCCGCCGACGCCGGCCACGCCCGCCGAGCTGAGGGTGACGATGGCCACCAGGGTGGCGATCCACAGCGGATCGAAGGTATCGATGCCCACCGCCGGGGCGACCATCACCGCCAGCATGGCGGGGTACAGGCCGGCGCAGCCGTTCTGGCCGATGGTCGCGCCGAACGAGGCGCTGAAGCTGGCGATCGACTGCGGCACACCCAGGCGACGGGTCTGCGCCTCGATGTTCAGCGGGATGCTCGCGGCGCTGGAACGGCTGGTGAAGGCGAACGTCAGTACCGGCCAGACTTTACGGAAGAAGCGCAGCGGGCTGACGCCGGTCGCGGTCAGGACGAGGCCGTGGACCACGAACATCAGGCCCAGGCCGAGGTACGAGACCACCACGAAGCTGCCCAGCTTGAGAATGTCATCCAGGTTGGAGCTGGCCACCACCTTGGTCATCAACGCCAACACACCGTAGGGGGTGAGTTTCATCACCAGGCGCACCAGGCGCATCACCCAGGCTTGCAGGGTATCGATCGCGGCCAGGGCGCGGCTGCCCTTGTCGGCATCGTCCTTGATCAGCTGCAGCGCTGCCAGGCCCAGGAACACGGCGAAGATCACCACGCTGATGATCGAGGTCGGCTTGGCCCGCGCCAGGTCGCCCACCGGGTTGCTGGGGATGAACGACAACAGCAGCTGCGGGATGTTGAGGTCGGCGACCTTACCGGCATAGTCGCTGTGGATGGCCTGCAGGCGGGCGCTTTCCTGGGCACCGGCGACCAGACCCTCGGCGCTGAGGCCGAACAGGTTGGTCAGGACGATGCCGACCAGTGCGGCGATGGCGGTGGTCAGCAGCAGCGTGCCGATGCTCAGCACGCTGATCCTGCCCAGCGAGGAGGCATTGTGCAGGCGCGCCACGGCGCTGAGGATCGAGGCGAAGATCAGCGGCATGACGATCATCTGCAACAGGCCGACGTAGCCGTTGCCGACCAGGTCGAGCCAGCCGATGGTGGCCTTGAGGACCGGATGGCCGGCGCCGTAGAAGGTGTGCAGCACCAGGCCGAACAGTACGCCCAGTACCAGGCCGAGCAGTACTTTCTTCGCCAGGCTCCAGTCGGTACGGCGGGTTTGCGCCAGGCCCAGCAGCAAGGCCAGGAACGCCAGCAGGTTGAGTGACAACGGCAGGTTCATTGAAGCTCCGGGGTAAAGCAGAAGGGGCACCGCCTCTGGATGAGCGATTGCGAACGGAAATGCTAACAGCCTGAAAACAAACGAAATTATATCTAAATCGAATTTGCTTAGTCGTTATTGGAATATGCGGGTGTCGTTTTTGGGATGTCAGGTGGCGCTTCAAGCAGGTTGAAGGTCGTTGTCGGAGCCTTGTGCAAGGAGGGCTTTGTCTAGCGTTGCAGATCCACTGTTCAGGAGAACTTGCAATGAAGTCTGCTCCGAAAGTCCTCGCTGCGGGCCTGGCCCTGCTGCTCAGCGTCGAGACATGGGCCACCGAGCTCAAGCACTGGCCCGCAGAGGCCGCCAAGCAGTTGGACAGCATGATTGCGGCCAATGCCAACAAAGGTAACTACGCAGTCTTCGACATGGACAACACCAGCTACCGCTTCGATCTGGAAGAAGCCCTGCTGCCGTTCATGGAGAACAAGGGCCTGATCACCCGTGACAAGCTCGACCCGTCGTTGAAGCTGATGCCCTTCAAGGACACCGCCGAGCACAAGGAGAGCCTGTTCAGCTACTACTACCGGCTGTGCGAAGTCGACGACATGGTCTGCTACCCCTGGGTTGCCCAGGTGTTTTCCGGCTTCACCCTCAAGGAGCTGAAGGTCCAGGTCGACGAGATGATGGCCGCCGGCAAGCCGATCCCTGCCACCTATTTCGAGGGCGACCAGGTCAAGCGCATGGAGGTGCAGCCGCCGAAGGTCTTCACCGGGCAGACCGAGCTGTTCAACAAGCTGATGGAGAATGGCATCGACGTCTATGTGATCTCCGCCGCGTCCGAGGAACTGGTGCGGATGGTCGCCTCCGATCCCAAGTACGGCTATAACGTTAAGCCGCAGAACGTCATCGGCGTGAGCCTGTTGCTCAAGGACCGCGCCAATGGCCAGCTGACCACGGCGCGCAAGCAGATCGCCGAGGGGGCCTATGATCCGAAGGCCAACCAGAACCTGGAGCTGACGCCCTACCTGTGGACCCCGGCCACCTGGATGGCGGGCAAGCAGGCCGCGATTCTCACCTATATCGATCAGTGGAAGAAACCGGTGCTGGTCGGCGGCGACACGCCCACCAGCGATGGCTACATGCAGTTCCATGGTGTGGATGTAGGCAAGGGCGGCATCCACCTGTGGATCAACCGCAAGGCCAAGTACATGGACCAGATGAACGGCATGATCGCCAAGAACGCTGCGGCCCAGGCCAAGGAAGGGCTGCCGGTGACGGCGGACAAGAACTGGGTGATCGTGACGCCGGAGCAGATCCAGTAACACCGTGCATTGGGGCTGCCTTGCAGCCCTTTCGCGGCACAAGGCCGCTCATACAGGGATCACGCAGACCTCTGTGGAGCGGCCTTGTGCCGCGAAAGGGCCGCGAAGCGGCCCTCTTGGCCTTACAGCCCTTCGAGCATCGCCTTGTTGCGCACCGCACCCTTGTCGGCGCTGGTGGCCAGCAGGGCATACGCCTTCAGCGCGGTGGTCACCTTGCGTGGGCGGGCTTCGGCCGGCTTCCAGCCTTTCTTGTCCTGCTCGATGCGCCGGTGGGCCAGTTCCTCGTCGCTGACCAACAGGTTGATCGAGCGGTTGGGAATGTCGATGAGGATCTTGTCACCATCACGCACCAGGCCGATGGCACCCCCTGCAGCGGCTTCCGGCGAGGCGTGGCCGATCGACAGGCCCGAGGTGCCGCCGGAGAAGCGGCCATCGGTGAGCAGGGCGCAGGCCTTGCCCAGGCCCTTGGACTTCAGGTACGAGGTCGGGTAGAGCATTTCCTGCATGCCAGGGCCGCCCTTCGGGCCTTCGTAGCGGATGATGACCACGTCGCCTGCCTTCACTTCGTCGGCGAGGATGCCGCGCACGGCGCTGTCCTGGCTCTCGAAGATCTTGGCCGTGCCTTCGAACACCAGGATCGACTCGTCGACACCGGCCGTCTTCACCACGCAACCGTCCATCGCGATATTGCCGTACAGCACCGCCAGGCCACCTTCCTGGGAGTAGGCGTGCTCGACGCTGCGGATGCAGCCTTCGGTGCGGTCGGTGTCCAGGGTCGGCCAGCGGGTCGACTGGCTGAAGGCAACCTGGGTCGGGATGCCGGCCGGGCCTGCCTTGAAGAATTCATGCACGGCCGGATCGTTGGTCTGGGTGATGTCCCACTTGGCGATGGCTTCTTCCATGCTCGGGCTGTGCACGGTCGGCAGGTCGGTGTGCAGCAGGCCGCCACGGGCCAGCTCGCCGAGGATGCTGATGATGCCGCCGGCGCGGTGCACGTCTTCCATGTGGTACTTCTGGATGTTCGGCGCCACCTTGCACAATTGCGGCACCTTGCGCGACAGTCGATCGATGTCACGCAGGTCGAAGTCCACCTCGGCCTCCTGGGCCGCAGCCAGCAGGTGCAGGATGGTGTTGGTCGAACCACCCATGGCGATGTCCAGCGTCATGGCGTTCTCGAAAGCCTTGAAGCTGGCGATGTTGCGCGGCAGGACCGAGGTGTCGTTGTCGCCGTAGTAGCGCTTGCACAGCTCGACGATGGTGCGCCCGGCGGTCAGGAACAGCTGTTCACGGTCGGCATGGGTGGCCAGGGTCGAGCCGTTGCCCGGCAGGGCCAGGCCCAGGGCCTCGGTCAGGCAGTTCATGGAGTTGGCGGTGAACATGCCGGAGCAGGAACCGCAGGTCGGGCAGGCGCTGCGCTCGTACTCGGCGACCTTCTCGTCGGATGCCGAGGAGTCGGCGGCGATGACCATGGCGTCGACCAGGTCCAGGCCATGGCTGGCCAGCTTGGTCTTGCCGGCTTCCATCGGGCCGCCGGAAACGAAGATCACCGGGATGTTCAGGCGCAGGGCGGCCATCAGCATGCCGGGGGTGATTTTGTCGCAGTTGGAGATGCACACGATGGCGTCGGCGCAGTGGGCGTTGACCATGTACTCCACGGCGTCGGCGATGATCTCGCGGCTCGGCAGCGAGTACAGCATGCCGTCATGGCCCATGGCGATGCCATCGTCGACGGCGATGGTGTTGAACTCCTTGGCCACGCCACCGGCGCGTTCGATCTCGCGGGCCACCAGCTGGCCCAGGTCCTTCAGGTGCACGTGCCCTGGGACGAACTGGGTGAACGAGTTGGCGATGGCGATGATCGGTTTCTTGAAGTCTTCGTCCTTCATCCCGGTGGCGCGCCACAATGCACGGGCGCCGGCCATGTTGCGGCCCTGGGTGGAAGTCTTGGAACGATAATCAGGCATGAAGCACTCCTGGCGGCTGAATCAGGTCACGAATAGGGGAGTGAGCTTCTCTTTTCCTTGACGCCGAGGCCGGTTGCCGCTGGCACGGATGGGGGTCGAAGACCGCGCGGGATCGCCGCAGGCTCGACCAGAGCTCATAAACCCGCCGGGGATGATTGGCGATGAATGGGTCGATTCTACACCGCTGGCGCCCGGAGGGAATGGGCATATGGATGGTCGGCGGCCTCTGCCTCGGGGATCGCGACGTAGGCAGTGGATCGCTGAGCGGAACGGGGGCCGCGTTGCGGCCCTTTCGCGGCGCAAGGCCGCTCCTACAGGGTTTGGCGTATGCAGGAGCTGCCATCAGCTATTGGGCAGCAACCGGCAGGTGATGCTCTTGATGTAGCGGGTCTCGGCGATGGCCGGGTGGACCGGATGGTCCGGGCCCTGGCCGCCGCGCTCGAGCAGTTGCAGGTTGCGGTCCAGGTGGCGGGCGCTGGTCAGCAGGATGTTGTGCAGGTCGTCCTCGGGCAGGTGCATCGAGCACGAGGCGCTGACCAGGATGCCGTCCTTGGTCAGCATGCGCATGGCCTGTTCATTGAGGCGGCGGTAGGCGGCCTCGCCGTTCTTAAGGTCTTTCTTGCGTTTGATGAAGGCGGGTGGGTCGGCGATGATCACGTCGAAGCGCTCCTCGGCCGCCTTAAGCTCACGCAGGGCCTCGAACACGTCGCCTTCGATGCAAGTCAGCTTCTCGGCGATGCCGTTGAGCGCTGCGTTGCGCTCCACGCCATCGAGGGCGAAGCCCGAGGCATCCACGCAGAACACTTCGCTGGCACCGAACGCGCCGGCCTGCACGCCCCAGCCGCCGATGTAGCTGAACAGGTCCAGCACGCGCTTGCCCTTCACGTACGGCGCCAGGCGCGCGCGGTTCATGCGGTGGTCGTAGAACCAGCCGGTCTTCTGGCCGTCACGCACCGGCGCTTCGAACTTCACACCGTTCTCCACCAGCGGTACCCAGTCCGGTACTTCGCCGTAGACCGTCTCGACGTAGCGTTCCAGGCCTTCGGCATCGCGGGCCGCGGAGTCGTTCTTGAACAGGATGCCGCTGGGCTTGAGCACCTGTACCAGGGCAGCGATCACGTCGTCCTTGTGGGCTTCCATGGTGGCCGAGGCCAGCTGCACCACCAGGATGTCATGGAAGCGATCGACCACCAGGCCAGGCAGCAGGTCCGAGTCGCCGTAGACCAGGCGGTAGCAGGGCTGGTCGAACAGGCGCTCGCGCAGGGACAGGGCGACGTTCAGGCGGTGCACCAGCAGCGACTTGTCCAGCGGCAGCTTGGCGTCGCGCGACAGCAGGCGGGCGCAGATCAGGTTGTTGGGGCTTACCGCCACCACGCCCAGCGGCTTGCCGGTGGCCGTCTCGAGGACGGCCTGCTGGCCGGCGCGCAGGCCTTGCAGCGGGGTCGCGGCAACGTCGACTTCATTGCTGTAGACCCACAGGTGGCCGGCGCGCAGGCGGCGGTCGGCATTGGCTTTGAGGCGAAGGCTGGGCAGGGACATGACGTCGCTCCGGAAAAAAGAGCGGGATTATAGCGCGTTGATGGAGGCGCAGGCGTTGGCCCTGTCGGGATTTCAATGCTCTTGAAGGCCCAATCGCCGGCAAGCCGGCTCCTACCGGAACGGGTGCACGGCCCTTGCCGTGGGAGCCGGCTTGCCGGCGATTGGGGGGCTCAGGCTGCCAGGGCCTTGACCAGCTGTTCGCTGAACGCCGGGATATCATCGGGCTTGCGGCTGGTGATCAGGTTGCCGTCGACCACCACCTCCTCGTCCACCCAGTTGCCGCCGGCGTTGCGGATATCATCCTGCAAGGTCTTGTAGCTGGTGAGTCGGCGCCCCTGGGCCAGGCCGCACGACACCAGCAACCAGGCGCCATGGCAGATCACTGCCAGCGGCTTGTTGGCCGAGTCATGGCTCTTCACCAGTTTCTGCGCCGCCGGAATGATCCGGATGGTATCGGAGTTCTGTACCCCGCCGGGCAGTACCAAGGCATCGTAGAGATCGAGGCTGGCCGCTTCGAAGGTGGCATCCACGGCGAACTCGTCCGCGGGTTTGTCATGGTTCCAGCCGCGTACACTGCCTTCCTTGGCGCTCAGGATGTCGACCACCGCGCCGTTGCGTTCCAAGGCCTCGCGAGGGCCGGTGAGCTCTACCTGCTCGAAACCGTCGGTCACCAGGAAAGCGACGCGCTTGCCGTTGAGTGTTGCGCTCATGGGAGTGTTCTCCTTTTCGGGATGGGCCTGTGAAAGGAGGCCCGCAAGGCGTGGGGAAAGTTCCGGCGCAACGCGCCAGTGGGTGCCCCGTCGGGCGGACGAGGGTAGAATTCACCGTCCTTACCGAGTGTGCGTCCCATGTCCCAGGAACTCAGCCCCGAACAGATCCAGCAAGCCCTGCAAGGGATCAGCATTCCACCGCAGCCGCAGATCATGGTCGACCTGCAGTTCGAGCAGTACATGCCCGACCCTGACCTGGAAACCATCGCCCGGCTGATCGCCCAGGACCCAGGCCTGTCCGGTGCCTTGCTCAAGCTGGTGAACTCGCCGCACTTCGGCCTGGCCAACAAGATCGGCTCGATCCAGCGTGCAGTGAACCTGCTGGGCAGCCGCTCGATCATCAACCTGATCAATGCCCAGTCGATCAAGGGCGAGATGAGCGACGAAACCATCGTCACCCTCAACCGCTTCTGGGACACCGCCCAGGACGTGGCCATGACCTGCCTGACCCTGGCCAAGCGCACCGGCATCCAGGCGGTTGACGAGGCCTACACCCTGGGCCTGTTCCACGATTGCGGCGTGCCGTTGATGCTCAAGCGCTTCCCCGACTACATGGAGGTGCTGGAGGCGTCCTACGCCAATGCCGGTATGGACACGCGAGTGGTGGACACGGAAAACCGCACCTTCAACACCAACCATGCGGTGGTGGGCTACTTCACCGCCAAGTCCTGGCGCCTGCCGGAGCACATCAGCTCGGCGATCGCCAACCATCACAACGCCTTGGCGATCTTCCGCGACGAATCTTCGCGCAACACCCAGCTCAAGAACCTGCTGGCGGTGCTGAAGATGGCCGAGCATATCTGTGCATCCCACCGGGTGCTGGGCAACCAGGCCCAGGACCACGAGTGGGACGTGGTCGGCCCGCTGGTGCTCGACTACATCGGGCTGTCGGAGTACGACTTCGAACACCTCAAGCAAACCATTCGCGAATTGGGCGGGCACTGACACCATGCCGGAACTACCTGAAGTCGAGACCACCCGGCGCGGCATCGCGCCGTACCTGGAAGGCCAGCGGGTCAGCCGCGTGCTGGTACGCGACCGGCGCCTGCGCTGGCCGATCCCCGAAGACCTGGACATCCGCCTGTCCGGGCAACGCATCGTCACCGTGCAGCGGCGGGCCAAATACCTGTTGATCAATGCCGAGGTGGGCACCTTGATCAGCCACCTGGGCATGTCGGGCAACCTGCGCCTGGTGGAGCAGGGCCTGCCCGTGGGCAAGCACGAGCATGTGGATATCGAACTGGAATCGGGGCTGGCGCTGCGCTACACCGACCCGCGCCGTTTCGGTGCCATGCTGTGGAGCCTGGACCCGCTCAACCACGAGCTGCTGCTGCGTCTGGGGCCGGAGCCATTGACCGACCTGTTCGATGGCGAGCGCTTGTTCCAGTTGTCTCGCGGGCGGTCCATGGCGGTCAAGCCGTTCATCATGGACAACGCCGTGGTGGTGGGCGTGGGCAACATCTACGCCACCGAGGCGCTGTTCGCGGCTGGCATCGACCCACGACGCGAGGCCGGGGGGATTTCCCGGGCGCGCTACCTGAAGCTGGCGATCGAGATCAAGCGGGTGCTGGCCGCGGCGATCGAGCAGGGCGGGACCACGCTGCGCGACTTCATCGGCGGCGATGGGCAGCCGGGGTACTTCCAGCAGGAGCTGTTTGTGTACGGGCGAGGCGGGCAGCCGTGCAAGGTGTGCGGCACGCCGTTGCGCGAGGTGAAGCTGGGGCAACGGGCAAGCGTCTATTGCCCGCGCTGCCAGCGCTGAGGCGTTTCGCTGTACCCCTGTAGGAGCGGTCTTGTGCCGCGATCAAGGGCGAAGCCCTTGCCATACACATGTGCCGGCCCCATCGCGGGACAAGCCCGCTCCTACAAGAGTCCTGAGGCTATAGGTCAAGCCTTGCCGGTGATGCGCTTGTACTTTTCCATCAGCTCGTCATGGGTCTCCGGGTGGGCTTCATCCAGAGGAATGCAGTCGACCGGGCAGACCTGCTGACACTGCGGCTCGTCGTAGTGGCCTACGCATTGGGTGCACAGGTTGGGGTCGATCACGTAGATCTCTTCGCCTTGGGAGATGGCCGCGTTCGGGCACTCGGGTTCGCAGACGTCGCAGTTGATGCAATCGTCGGTGATGATCAGGGACATGGGGGCTCCGGCCGGGGCTCTTGGCCCGGGCATGTATCAAACCAGTGGGCACAATTGTGCCGCATTCGCGCCCGCAGTGCACGCGGGCGCGATGATCAGGCGGTGGCGGTCACTTCTTGAAGCGTTCGGTCAGCGCGTCAGCCACCACTGGGTGGACGAACTTGCTGATGTCGCCGCCCAGCGCGGCGATTTCCCGGACCAGCGTCGAGGAAATGAACGAGTAGCGCTCCGAAGGCGTCAAGAACAGGCTCTCGACGTCCGGCGCCAACTGGCGGTTCATGTTGGCCAGCTGGAACTCGTACTCGAAGTCCGACACCGCGCGCAGGCCGCGCAGGAACACATTGGCACCTTGTTCCTTGGCGAAGTGCGCCAGCAGGCTGGAAAAACCGATGACTTCGACATTGGGCAGGTGCTTGGTGACCTCACGGGCCAGTTCCACGCGTTGTTCCAAGGGGAACAGCGGGTTCTTCTTCGGGCTGGCCGCCACCGCGATGATCACATGGTCGAACAGACGCGAGGCGCGCTCGACCAGGTCGCCATGGCCTTTGGTAATGGGGTCGAAAGTACCCGGGTACAACACTCGGTTCATCGCGTCATCCTGGCTGGGAGTGCGTTGGGGAGTCGGATGGTAGCGCAGCGACTGCGCCCGGCCAAGTCGCGCGGCCGATTGGGGGCACTATAGACAGCCAGCCCGTGGCTTGTCATGCGCCCTGTGACAGGCATTGGGCGTAGTGCGGGAGCAAACCCCACACAAACCATCGGTACATCCTTTGGCCGATACGCCGTAAGATGAAGCATCGCAGAACATGGAGCTGAGCATGGCCCCGCGCATGAAGACCCGAGAGCGCATCGTGCAGAACAGCCTGGAGCTGTTCAACCAGCAGGGCGAACGCAGCGTCAGCACCAACCACATTGCCGCGCATATGGAAATTTCGCCCGGCAACCTGTACTACCACTTCCCCAACAAGCAGGCGATCATCGCCGTGCTGTTCAGCCAGTACGAAGAGCTGGTGGACAGCTTCCTGCGCCCGCCTCAGGGGCGGGCCGCCACGGTCGAGGACAAGCGTTTCTACCTCAAGGCCCTGCTGGCCGCGATGTGGAACTACCGTTTCCTGCACCGCGACCTCGAGCATCTGCTCGAGAGCGACCCTGAGCTGGCGGCCCGCTACCGGCGCTTCTCCCAGCGTTGCCTGCAGCAGGCCCAGGCCATCTACCGGGGGTTCGTCGATGCCGGCATCCTGGCGATGGACGCGGCGCAGATCGAATCGTTGACCATCAACGCCTGGATCGTCCTGACATCCTGGGTGCGTTTTCTCAGCACCACCCGCGAGCATTCCGCCCACCTGGGCGAAGAAGCCTTCAAGCGCGGTGTCTACCAGGTGCTGTTGCTGGAGCTGGGCTTCGTCACGCCCAGTGCCCGCACCGCCGTGGATGCCCTCTGCGACGAGTTCCACGTTCCCTTCAACCAGGCCCTGGAGCAATGAACCAGGGTTTTCGTGCCATCGATCAGGAGATTGTCATGCCCCTTGCGCAATTGATCACCCCACTGCAGTTGGCCGAGCGCTTGGAAGCGCCGGGGCTGGTGGTCCTCGATTGTCGTTTTGCCCTGGAGGATGTGGATTATGGCCAGCGCAGCTATGCCCAGGGGCATATCGCCGGCGCGCACTTCGCTGACCTGGAGCGTGACCTGAGCGGGCCTGTGATCAAAGGCCATACCGGCCGTCATCCGTTGCCTGACCCGCAGCGGCTGCAGGAGCGGCTGCGCGACTGGGGCGTGGACAACGACAGCCAGGTGGTGCTGTACGACGACGGCCCGGGTGCATTCGCCGCCCGTGCCTGGTGGCTGCTGGCCTGGCTGGGCAAGCGCGATGGTGTGTTCATTCTCGATGGTGGCTTGAAGGCGTGGCATGCATCACGCCTGCCGTTGAGCCTCGACCCACCGGCCCGGCGCGGAGGGAACTTCACCGGCAAGCCGGACATGAAGCTGGTGATCGACGCCGAACACCTGGCCAAGCGCCTGGGCGCGCCGGAGCTGACCCTGATCGATGCCCGCGGCTTGCCGCGTTTTCGCGGCGAGGTCGAGCCGATCGACCCTGTGGCCGGGCATATTCCCGGCGCCCAGTGCGCGGCGTTCACCGACAACCTGGGGCCGGATGGGCGTTTCCTGCCTGCGGACCAACTCAAGCAGCGCTTTGCCGAAAAGCTCGCAGGCCGGGCACCGGAACAGGTGGTGGCCTACTGCGGGTCCGGTGTGACCGCGTGCCACAACCTGTTCGCCCTGGCGTTGGCGGGGTATCCGCTGGGGCGGCTGTATGCAGGCTCGTGGAGTGAATGGATCAACGACCCGTCGCGTGGCGTGGCCAGGGGGGACTGAGCTGGCCCCTATCGCCGGCAAGCCGGCTCCCACAGGGATTTCGCAAGTCTTGAAAGCGGCGCAATCTCGGTGGGAGCCGGCTTGCCGGCGATCGGGGCCCTGGCGTTCAAGTCCCCTCGGCCAGCCATTGCGGGATCCTGCGCTCAAGGTAATACCCTGGGTTACGCAGGCTCCCCTCGACAAATCCCACATGCCCGCCACGTGCATGCAGCTCGAAATGAGTCTGCGGCGCCAATTCGTCCCTGCCGGGCAGGCTGTGCCTGAACACGAACGGATCATCGCTGGAATGGATGATCAAGGTCGGCGTTCGGTTTCCGCCCAGGTAATAGCGGCTTGACGCACGTCGGTAATAATCATGGGCGTCGCGAAAACCATTGAGCGGTGCCGTGATCTTGCCGTCGAAGTCCCAGAAGGTGCGCAGGTTGCGCAACGACCCCAGCCTTTCCAGTTCGGCCAGGCCCTCGAGGTGGCCATTGTCGCGAAAATGCTGTTGCTTGCGCTGTACGTACGCCCGCATTTCGCGCATGAAATGTGCCTGGTAGACCTTGGAAAACCCCAGGCCGATGCGATCGGCGCACTGGTCCAGACGAAACGGCACCGACACGGCAACCGCCGCTTCCAGTTGGCTGGCCGAGCCACTTTCACCCAGGTATTTGAGCAATACATTGCCCCCCAGCGAATAGCCCACCGCATACAGCGGCGCCAGGGGCCGTTGGGCGCGCAGGTGGCGAACGGCTTCAGCCAGGTCTTCGCTCGCGCCGGAGTGGTAGCTGCGTGCCAACAGGTTCGGTTCACCGGAGCAACCACGCCAGTTCACCGCGACGCTGGCCCAGCCGCGCGCCTGCAACGCCTGTTGCAAGCCTTTCACATAGGGCGAGTGGGACGAGCCGGTCAGGCCGTGCAACACCAGGACCACAGGCGTATCGGCCTGGTGCGGGCCGTGCCAGTCGAGGTCGAGGAAGTCGCCATCGGCCAGCCACAGGCGTTCGCGGGTACGCGGCAGGTCGGCGAGCTTACGCCACAGCGGCCCCCACAACGTTTGCAGGTGCGGGTTGGAGAGGCCGACGGCGGGAACGAAACGGGCTGGGGCAGGGCTTGGCATGCTGGGCGACTCGTGTTGTGCCTGCCTAGCTTGCCATGAAGCGTTGCCTATTGGTGGGTCGGTTCGCCAATGGTCGCGGTTGTGGGCAGCGGTTGCTGCTCGACGGAGGGCCCAAGGCTGGCGAAACAGGCGTGCTGCATGTTCAGCCCGCGGGCAGCCTGGCGGATGTCCTCCGAGGTCAGCGTCGCGAGTTTGTCCAAGAGCGTCGCCAGGTGATCGGCGGGCAGGTTCTGGTTGCCAAGGTTCACCAGGCCTATGGCGAGGGCTGCGCTGTTGGCCATGGCGCGTAGCAGCTTGCCTGCGGTCTGGTTCAGGGCGAACTCGCATTCGCCCAGTGAGGGGCCATGCTGGATGAAGCAGTTGACCAGGTTCGATACCAACGCCTGGGAAGCATCCCGGTATTGCGGTTGGACCTCCCACATGATGTGCCAGAGGCAACCTGCATCCATGGGCACCAGGTTGGAGCTGACGGTATAGGTGAGGGCTCGGCGGGTGCGCAGTTCCGCCGTCAGGCGCGACTCGAAACTGCCGCCGAGCATTTCATCTGCCATCAACAAGGCTGGGTAGTCCGTGTCCGTGGGGTAGGTGTGCAGTGGGAGTGTAAGCAGGACCGTGGTGCTGGCCCCGGATCGCTCGATATGCAATGGCTGGGCCTTGGACAGGGGCAGTGGAGCGGGCGTGATTGACATCCACTGGCGTGGCAATGCCTGGGTCAGGGATGCGACGAGGGTTTCGGCTTCTTCAAGCGACAGGTCGCCGACCAATCCGATTTCGAGGTTCTGAGCTGAATAGGCCTTGCGATGGAAAGCGACCACTTGTTCCGGCGTTATACCGGCAAGGCCCTCGGGTGTGCCGGCAGGCGAGGTTGCGTAGGGATGCCCGCTGAACAGACGGCGCGCGGTCTCCTCGAACAACAGGGTCCGTGCGCTGCGGGTGTTGCTTCGATGGTAATTGACCAGGCGTTCGCGGATCTTCCCGATGTCGGCGTCACGAAAGGCCGGCTTGGCGACCATCGCAGTGACCAGCTGCATCGCACCGTCACGCAGCGCAGGCGTACTCAGGCCTCGCAGGCTGACGATGGCGTAGTCCTGGCTGATTTTTCTATCCAGGGTCGCGCCCAGCCCCTCCAAGCGGTCGGCGAACCGGGCCGCGTCGAGGTCCCCTGTGCCTTGGTCGAGTGTGTAGAGTGCGAGTGCCGCCAGCCCAAGGGTGTCGCCATCAGCGGCACTGCCCGCCTTGAAGCGCAGCACCAGGTCGAAGACAGGCCAGTCGTGGATGGGTACGAGATGCACCTGGGCGCCTTCCTTCGTATGCCAGCGATGGATTTCAGGCGACAGGGGTTGGAAATGCCTGAGATCGACCTCCTGGAGCGAGGTCAGGTTTTCCAGCAACGTGCCGAGGCTGTAGTCCACCGGGGACACGCAGGTGTCATGTGCCGTGGAGTAAAAGGACGTATCGGTCATGCTGGCGCTCCTTGCAGGAGGTAGGTGGTTGTCAGGCGTTCCCGGGACAAGTAATCGGTCGCGACTTGTTGCAAGGTCGTGCTGGACAGGTTCTGAAGGAAGCTCGGCAGCTCTGCCAAGGCGGTCGGGTCCAACCCAGCCGCGGCAGCACGTCCGATCCGCGTTGCCTTTTCCTCGAGCTTGGAGCGTTCATGGAGTTCACGGGCAAGCAAGCGGAGTTTCTGGCCTTGGAGCACGTGCTCCGGCAAGGGTGTGCTTCGCAGTCCATCGATCAATTGCCAGATCTCTATAGCCGCTTGCTGGGGCGTGAAAGCGCTGTTGGGGGCCATGAATGCCATGAGGGTGAACAGCGAGTCTCCCTGCAGCTGGTGGTCATAGTTGACAGAGACGCCCCTGAGGAGCAGTCGATCTCGGACCAGGTGGCTGTAGAGCAGCGCACTGAAGCCATCGCCTAGAATCGCTGCGAGCAGGCGCAGGGCTGGCATCGTCTCCACCGACGGCGCAGTGGCGTGGCTCGGAACGTTGAACGACATGAACAGGGCATTTGGGAGTGTTGGTTCGACGAGCTGTTGGTCGCGTTCCTTGAGCTCGCCTGAGTGCCGAAGCGAGGGTTTGTCACGCAATGGCGCGGGCGGCAACGCCGCGAAGTAGGTTTCGACCTGCTGGCGAAGCTGCTGCAGGTTGGCCGCACCAACGACCACGAGGCTCGCATTGTTGGGGTGGTACCAGGTGCGGTACCAGGTATGGACCGTCGCCAGGTCCATGTCCGCCAAGTCGATCGCATGGCCGAAGCTGGGCTCTGCATAGGGTGTGTCACCGTAGGCGAGTTTCTGGTGCTGTTCATATGCTCGTTGGAGCGACGAGCCACCTACCTTGAGGCGACGCTCGCTTTCGACGGCCCGGACTTCCAGCTCGAACACTGTCCGGTCGAAGTTTGCAGTGTTCATGGCGTCTGCCATCAGTTCCAGTGCCACCGGCAGCCGGGCGGCGGGCAAGGTGATTTCAAAAACGGTGGAATCACTGTGGGTGGTCGCGTTGGCTACACCGCCCAGGCGAGCGATCAGGCGCGAATAGAGCCCTGCCGGTAACTTGCTGCTGCCTCTGAATATCAGGTGTTCGAGCAGGTGAGACAGGTTCGAGCGCCCAGGCGGTTCATGGCTCGCGCCGATGTGATACCAGATCTGGACCGCCACCAATGGTGCACTGTGATTTTCGCACAGGTAGACCGAAAGGCCGTTGTCCAGGGTGAAATGCTGGATGGCAGGCATCCTGGCAGATGCGAGCACGCCCAGGCTGGCGGAGATCGCCTCGGCGTCGGGGCATTGCAAGGGAGAAGGCATCGCTGAAGTGCTCTTGTGGGTATAGGCCGGAGCAGCTTCAGCGAAAGGTGGAGGCCGCCTGCGTTACATAGTTAGGCAGGCGGTGGCGTCAGCCTCGTTGCCAGAGGGCGTAATGCACCTGCCCGGTCTTTTTCTCCCTGTGCAGGCGCCAATTGCCGGGCATCTGCAGGGAGGAGGGCGCGGCTTCGCTCTCGGTGTAGATCCAGGCCTGTTCACGTAGCCATTGGTTTTGCTCGAGCAGGTTGCAGGCGTTGGTCAATAGGTCCTGATGGAACGGAGGGTCGAGGAACACCAGGTCGAACTCCTGCTTCGCCGGGTTCTGCAGATAGCGCAGGGCATCGGTCTGCAGAATCTGGCCGCGTGGGCAGCGCAGGATCTCGAGGTTGTTCTTCAGGTTGGCGATGGCCGCCGGGTTGCTGTCCAGGGCCACGGCATCCTCAGCCCCGCGGGACAGGGCCTCGAGCACCAGGGCACCGCTGCCGGTGAAGGCGTCGAGTACCTGGGCACCCTCGATATAGGGCGCCAGCCAGTTGAACAGGGTTTCGCGCACGCGGTCCGGCGTCGGGCGCAGGCCTTCGCCGTCCGGCACGGCCAGGCGACGGCTGCGCCACTCGCCGGCAATGATACGCAGGTGGCCTTGCCCCTTGCTGTGGGCCGGGCCCGGGCGGGCGGTGTGGGTTGGCTTGGCCATTAGTGCTCCGGTACGCCAAGCGGCTGCTCGGCGGGTTTGTCAGTGGGCGGTGGCAGCGGTTTCTGCGCCACGGTCGGGCCGACGGTGACGATCACCAGCTTGTCCACGGCCAGGTGCTTGTTCAGTGCCGCCTTGACCTGTTCGACGGTCAGGGCTTGGGACTGCTGCATGAAGTCCTCCAGCCAGGTCAGCGGCAGGTTGTAGAAGCCGATGGCACCCAGCTGGCCGACGATGCTCGAATTGCTGGCGTTGGACAACGGGAAGCTGCCGGCCAGCTCGCGCTTGGCATCGTCCAGCTCTTGCTGGGTAGGGCCCTGCTCGAGATAGTCGGCGAGGATGTCCTGGACCAGCTTGAGGGTCGCTTCGCTGAGTTCGGCGCGGGTCTGCAGGTTGATCATGAACGGGCCGCGTACCTGCATCGGGCTGAAGGCCGAATAGACGCCGTAGGTCAGGCCGCGTTTCTCGCGTACTTCGCTCATCAGGCGAGTGCCGAAGGCACCGCCGCCGAGGATCTGGTTACCCAGGGACAGGGCTGCCCAGTCCGGGTCCTGGCGGTCGATGCCCATCTCGGCGAGCATCAGGTGGGTCTGCTTGCTCGGGAAGTCGATGTGGGTCAGGCCCGCCTTGGGCTCGGCAGGCTCAGCGGGCTTGGGCAGCGCCGGGCCCTTGGGCAGGGCGGCGGACACCTGGGCGGCGATGGCTTCGGCTTCGGCGCGGCTGAGATCGCCGACCAGGGCGATCACCGCGTTGCCGGCTGTGTAGGCCTTGGCATGGAAGGCGCGCAGCTGATCCAGGGTGATGCCGGAGACGCTCTGGGCGGTGCCATCGCTCGGGTGGGCATAGGGGTGATCGCCGTAGAGCTTGGCGAACAAGGCCTTGCCGGCGATCTTGCCCGGGTTCTGCTTTTCGTACTCGAAACCGGCCAACAGTTGGTTCTTGATGCGCTTGAGGGCATCCTCCGGGAAGGTCGGCTTGCCCACCACGTCGGCGAACAGCTTCAGGGCCGGCTCGCGCTTGTCCGGGGTGCTGAGGCTGCGCAGCGTGGCCACGGCCATGTCACGGTAGGAGCCGTTGCCGAAATCAGCCCCCAGGCTTTCGAAGCCCTGGGCGATGGCGGTGACGTCCTTGCCGGCCACGCCTTCGTTGAGCATGGCGTTGGTCAGTGTCGCCAGGCCCGGCACGTCGCCGTCCTGGCTGCTGCCGGCGGCGAAGGTCAGGCGCAGGTCGAACATCGGCAGCTCACGTGCCTCGACGAACAGCACACGGGCACCTTCGGCGGTGTTCCAGTTCTGGATGTTCAGCGTGCGCCGGGTAGGCGCCTTGCCGTCCAGCTCGGCCAAGGACTGCAGGGTATTGGCCGGGCGGGCCGCCGGAGCCTTGCCTTCGGCGCTGCTGCCCGACTGGGCCGGGCGGGCCAGGACGAGGGCCAGGGCCACCACCACGGCGATGATGCCGAGGCCAAGCAGGGTATAGCGGGGGGCGCTGCGATCACTCATGAGCGGACTCCTCGGGCAGTACATGGGCAACGCTCAGGCGTTCGCGGGTGAAGTAGGTGCGTGCGGCGTCCTGGATGTCCTGCGGGGTCACGCGTTTGAGCTCGTCCAGTTCGCTGTCGATCAGCTTCCAGGACAGGCCCACGGTTTCCAGCTGGCCGATGGTGGTAGCCTGGCTGCTGATGGAATCGCGGTCGTAGACCAGGCCGGCGATCACCTGGGCGCGCACGCGCTCGAGCTCCTCGGCGGTAGGCGGCGTGGTCTTGAGTTCGTCGAGCAGTTGCCAGATGCCTTTTTCCACGTCGGCGAGGGACTTCTGCTTCTGCACGTTCGGCGTGGCCGAGATCATGAACAGGCTGTCACCCCGGGTGAAGGCGTTGTAGCCCGACGAGGCGCCGGCCACCAGCTCCTGGCCGCGCTCCAGGCGCGCCGGCATGCGCGCGCTGTAGCCGCCGTCGAGCAGGGCAGAGATCAGGCGTAGGGCATGGACGGTGCGCGGGTCCTTGGCGGTGGCCAGGCCCGGCACGTTGAAGCCGTAGATCAGGCTCGGCAGTTGGGTGCGTACATGCAGGGTCAGCTGGCGCAGGCCGGGCTCGGCCAGCTCCAGGGGCAGCTTGGCCGGAGGTACCGCGCGCTTGGGGATGGCACCGAAGTATTTCTGCGCCAGGCCCTTGACCTCCTCGGGCGTGACATCGCCGACCACCACCAGGGTGGCATTGTTCGGCGCGTACCAGGACTCGTACCAATGACGCAGCTCCTCGACCTTCATGCGCTCCAGGTCGGCCATCCAGCCGATGGTCGGCGTGTGGTAGCCACTGGCCGGGTAGGCCATGGCGCGGAACAGTTCGAAGGCCTTGGCGTTGGGCTGGTCGTCGGTGCGCAGGCGGCGTTCTTCCTTGATGACCTCGATCTCGCGGCTGAACTCGTCGGCCGGCAGGCGCAGGCTGGCCAGGCGGTCGGCCTCCAGCTCCAGGGCCACCGGCAGGCGGTCGCGGGCGAGCACCTGGTAGTAGGCGGTGTAGTCGTCGCTGGTGAAGGCGTTTTCCTCGGCGCCGAGGTCGCGCAGGATGCGCGAGGCCTCGCCCGGGCCGACCTTGGCGCTGCCCTTGAACATCATGTGCTCGAGGGCGTGGGACAGGCCGGTCTGGCCCGGCGTCTCGTAGCTGGAGCCGACCTTGTACCAGATCTGGGAGACCACCACCGGCGCGCGGTGGTCCTCGCGCACGACCACCTTCAGGCCGTTGTCGAGGATGAACTCATGGGTGGGTTGCAGATCGGCGGCCAGGGCCGCGAACGGCAGGCAGAGCGTGCTGAGCAACAGGCCAGCGGCGCGGCGGGCTAGAGCATTCATACATTGGATAACCTGTACGGCGGCCCGCTTGGCTTAGCGTCGGCGGGCCAGGAGGTGCTAGGATACTGATCCGGTTGCCTGGCGACCATGCCTGTCGCCGTTCTGGCCTGCGGGCTTGGCGACAAAATATTGCGCATGAACCAGCCGGATTCAAAATAGTCTGTTCTGCGTTTAGAGAATTCCCGATGCGCCACTGGTGGCCCATCGCTACCCTGAGATAGCCGTCTTCCATGTTTGGTTCCAACGACGACAAAAAAGCGCCGGCCGAGGCTGGCGAGAAGAAAGGCCTGTTCAGCTGGTTTCGCAAGAAGCCGCAGCAACCTGTCGCCGAACAGCCACAAACCCCTGAACCGCAGGCCGTAGAACCGGCTGCGCCGCAGGCCCCCGTCGAGCAGCCCGAGGTTGCTCCGGTCGAGCCCGTGGCCCCGGTCGTGCAAGCGCCAGTTCCCGAGCCTGTCGCCTCCGAGCCCCTGCAGGCGCCACGGCCGGAGCCGGTCGCGTCCGTGCCGGTGCAGGCGCCTGCACCGGAGCCTGTGGCGTCCATGCCGCTGCAAGCCGTGCAACCGGTCGTGGAACCGGTGCCCGAGCCCACTGCACCGGTCAGCAACCTGGTGTTGCCGGTAGCCGAAGAGCCGGTGGCCCTGGTGCCGGACCTCGAACAGAAAGCGCCGCCGGCCATTCCCGAGCGCCCTGTCGCCGAGCCTGAGCCCGAGCCGGCCGCTCCGGCACCTGTCGCCACCGAGCAAGCCAAGGTCGGCTTCTTCGCCCGCCTCAAGCAGGGCCTGTCCAAGACCAGCGCCAGCATCGGCGAGGGCATGGCCAGCCTGTTCCTGGGCAAGAAAGCCATCGATGACGACCTGCTCGACGAAATCGAGACCCGCCTGCTGACCGCCGACGTGGGCGTCGAGGCCACCTCGGTGATCGTGCAGAACCTGACCCAGAAGGTCGCCCGCAAGCAACTGGCCGACGCCGATGCGCTGTACAGGTCGCTGCAGGAAGAACTGGCCGCGCTGCTGCGCCCGGTCGAACAGCCGCTGAAGATCCAGTCGCAGACCAAGCCCTACGTGATCCTCGTGGTCGGCGTGAACGGTGCCGGCAAGACCACCACGATCGGCAAGCTGGCCAAGAAGCTGCAGTTGGAGGGCAAGAAAGTCATGCTGGCCGCCGGCGATACCTTCCGCGCCGCGGCGGTGGAGCAGCTGCAGGTGTGGGGCGAGCGCAACCAGATCCCGGTCATCGCCCAGCACACCGGTGCTGACTCTGCCTCGGTGATCTTCGATGCCGTGCAGGCCGCCAAGGCTCGCGGCGTGGATGTGCTGATCGCCGATACTGCCGGTCGCCTGCACACCAAGGACAACCTGATGGAAGAGCTGAAGAAGGTGCGCCGGGTCATCGGCAAGCTCGATGCCGAGGCGCCCCATGAGGTCCTGCTGGTACTGGACGCCGGTACCGGGCAGAACGCAATCAGCCAGGCCAAGTACTTCAACCAGAGCGTCGAGCTGACCGGCCTGGCCCTGACCAAGCTGGACGGTACCGCAAAAGGCGGGGTGATCTTCGCCCTGGCCAAGCAGTTCAACCTGCCGATCCGCTTCATCGGTGTCGGCGAAGGTATCGACGACCTGCGCACCTTCGAAGCCGAGCCTTTCGTCAAAGCCTTGTTTGCCGAGCGGGAGCATCCATGATCCGATTCGAACAGGTTGCCAAGCGCTATCCCAACGGCCATGTCGGCCTGCACGAGCTGAGCTTCCGGGCGCGCCGGGGCGAGTTCCTGTTCGTCACCGGCCACTCGGGCGCGGGCAAGAGCACCTTGCTGCGCCTGTTGCTGGCCATGGAACGCCCCACCAGCGGCAAGCTGATGCTGGCCGGCCAGGATCTGGGGCAGATCAGCAACGCACAGATTCCTTTCCTGCGTCGGCAGATCGGCGTGGTCTTCCAGAACCACCAACTGCTGTTCGACCGCACGGTGTTCAACAACATCGCGTTGCCGCTGCAGATTCTCGGGCTGTCCAAGCCCGAGATCGCCAAACGCGTGGATTCGGCGCTGGAGCGAGTGTCCCTGAGCGATAAGGGCGAGCTGTTCCCGGCGGACCTCTCCACCGGGCAGCAACAGCGGGTGGGCATCGCCCGCGCCATCGTCCACCAGCCGGCCTTACTGCTGGCCGACGAACCCACCGGTAACCTCGACCCGCGCCTGGCCGCCGAGATCATGGGCGTGTTCGAGGACATCAACCGCCTGGGCACCACGGTATTGATCGCCAGCCACGACCTGGCGCTGATCGCGCGCATGCGTCACCGCATGCTGACCTTGCAGCGCGGTCGCTTGATCGGCGATGGGGAGGCCGGGCAATGAACACGACACGTACGCCGAAGGTCTCCGAGCGCGTCGCGCCGAAAGCCGCCGACCCGCAGCCGAACAAGCAGCGCGGCGGCCACGACGACGATGGCCCGGACTTCCGCACCTTGCTGCACGCCTGGCTGGAAAGCCACCGGGCCAGTCTGGCCGACAGCCTGCGTCGCCTGGGCAAGCAGCCGATCGGTAGTTTCTTCACCTGCCTGGTGATGGCCGTGGCGCTGAGCATGCCCATGGGCCTGTCATTGCTGCTCAAGAATGTCGAGAAGCTGGGCGGTTCCTGGCAGCGTGCCGCGCAGATTTCCCTGTACCTGCAACTCGATGCGGGTAGCAAGGAAGGCGAGGCGCTACGGGACGAAATCAAGGCCATGCCTGGCGTGGCCGATGCCCAGTACGTCAGCCGCGAGCAGGCCTTGGAGGAGTTCCAGCAGCAGTCGGGCCTTGGCGAGGCGCTGCGCGAATTACCGGACAACCCACTGCCCGGCGTGGTGGTGGTGACCCCGACCGAGGTCGACAAGCCGGCCCTGGAGGCCCTGCGTCAGCGCCTGGCGGAACTGCCGAAGGTCGAGGCGGCACAGCTGGACCTGGTCTGGGTGGAACGCCTGGCGGCGATCCTCAAGCTGGGCGATCGCTTCGTGTTCGGCCTGGCTGTGATGCTCGTTTCGGCTCTGTTGTTAGTAATCGGTAACACAATTCGTCTACATATCGAGAACCGCCGCATCGAGATCGAAGTGATCAAGCTGGTGGGGGGGACCGACAGCTATGTCCGTCGACCCTTCCTCTACATGGGCGCGCTCTACGGCCTGGGCGCCGGTGTGCTGGCCTGGGGGATCCTGGCCTTCTCGCTGGACTGGCTCAACGATGCGGTCGTGGACCTTTCCGGGTTGTATGGCAGTGATTTCGCCCTGGCAGGTGTACCAGGGTCGGATGGACTTTCGCTCTTGATCGGTGCTGTACTGTTGGGGTATATCGGTGCGTGGATCGCGGTCGCTCGTCACCTGAACGAGCTGGCACCACGATAATGCTTTTACGCCAGCATTGACTTTCTTATCATTCTGGGAACTTGTTTCGCGGTTTCCGGTCAATGTTGGCAGTGCCCAAAAGGCACGAGTTCGTGAGTCGGAGGTACTTAATGACCACTTCGTTGCAACCTGCCTATGCCCTGGTTCCCGGTGCAAACCTGGAAGCCTACGTGCACACGGTCAACAGCATCCCGTTGCTGACGGTCGAGCAGGAGCGTGAACTGGCCGAGCGTCTCTACTATGAGCAGGATCTCGAGGCCGCTCGGCAAATGGTGATGGCCCACCTGCGTTTCGTCGTACATATCGCCCGTAGCTATGCAGGCTATGGGCTGGCCCAGGCCGACCTTATCCAGGAAGGCAACGTTGGCCTGATGAAAGCTGTAAAGCGTTTCAATCCGGAAATGGGCGTGCGCCTGGTGTCCTTTGCGGTGCACTGGATCAAGGCCGAGATCCATGAGTTCATCCTGCGCAACTGGCGTATCGTCAAGGTGGCGACCACCAAGGCCCAGCGCAAGCTGTTCTTCAACCTGCGCAGCCAGAAGAAGCGCCTGGCCTGGCTGAACAATGACGAAGTCCATCGCGTGGCCGAGAGCCTGGGGGTGGAGCCGCGTGAAGTGCGCGAGATGGAAAGCCGCCTGAGTGGCCAGGACATGGCCTTCGACCCGGCCGCCGAGGCCGACGATGACAGCGCCTTCCAGTCGCCTGCGCATTACCTGGAAGACCACCGCTACGACCCGGCCGTACAGCTGGAGGATGCCGACTGGAGCGACAACTCCACCAGCAACCTGCACGATGCCCTGCAGGGCCTGGACGAGCGCAGCCGGGACATTCTCTACCAGCGCTGGCTGGCCGAGGAAAAGGCTACCTTGCATGAGCTGGCGGATAAGTACAGCGTATCGGCGGAGCGTATCCGTCAGTTGGAAAAGAACGCGATGAACAAGGTCAAGGCGTTGATCACGGTCTGATCACCCTTGGCTGGATGTACAAAGCCGCTGTTCTCGGAAGAGGCAGCGGCTTTTTTGTCGGGGGTGCGCAGTGTTCAGGGGCGAAGCTGCATCAGGTAGCTGGGCCCGCCCAACTGGCTCATTTGCCGGCGGATCCAGCCGGCGCGGTTGGCCACATAGGCACTGGGTCGGCTGGCGCTCCACTTCAACGGGCTGGGCAGCACGGCCGCCAGTTGCGCGGCTTGTTGGCGCGAAAGGCGGCTGGCATCCACACCGAAGTGGTAGCGGGCAGCCGCCTGGGCGCCGAATACTCCTTTGCCCCATTCGGCGCTGTTCAGGTAGACCTCCAGGATCCGCTGCTTGGACCAGAACAGCTCGATCAGCGCCGTGAACCACGCTTCCAGCCCCTTGCGCAGCCAGCTTCGGCCGGACCACAGGAACAGGTTCTTGGCCACCTGCTGGGTCAGGGTGCTGGCCCCGCGGATCTTGCCGCCGCGCTCGTTGTAGGCCAGCGCAGCCTGGATGGCCGGCAGGTCGAAGCCCCAATGGTTGGCGAACTTCTGGTCCTCACCGGCGATGACCGCCACCTTGAGTTCATCGGAGATCCGTTCCCAGGGCGTCCAGTCCCGCTGCAGGTCGATCGGCTCGCCGCTGACCCATGACTGCACCTTGCGCTCGACCATCAATGCCGTACCCGGCGGCGGCACCCAGCGCAGGGCCAGCACCACGACGATGCTGCCGGCGGCGAACCAGAGCAGGGCGCGGACGAGGCGGCGGATTAGGGATGACAACATGGTGATGGCTTGGCCGGACCGGTGGAACGGGCCATTATACAGACCCGTTTCCAGGAGTCGTCCCATGCTTCGCAGCTTCCTGATACTCGCTGCCTTCTTCGGCTTCACCGGCGTGGGCCTGGGGGCTTTCGCCGCCCATGGCCTGAAGAGCCGCCTGAGCGCCGATTACCTGGCGATCTTCCAGACCGGCGTGACCTATCAACTGGTGCATGCCCTGGCCCTGCTTGGTGTCGCGCTGCTCTCGGTGCACCTGCCCGGGCGCCTGGTCGGTTGGGCCGGTGGGCTGTTCGCCATGGGGATCGTGCTGTTCTCCGGCAGCCTGTATGTGCTGACCCTGAGCGGCCTGGGCAAGCTTGGTATTATCACACCCATCGGTGGCCTGTGTTTCCTGGCCGGCTGGTTGTGCCTGGGGCTGGCCGCCTGGCGCCTGAGCTGACCAAGTGGTCCACAATCGCGACTAATGGCGTCGGCCACCCTTGGGTTGGAATGCGGATCGGGGCTAGAATGCGGACCCCCAAAGCACAATGGTGGCCGTGCGCATGCGCATTCAACTGAACGGTGAACCTTACGAATTGCCCGATGGCGAGAGCGTCGCGTCCCTGCTGGGCCGGCTGGAGCTCGCCGGCCGCCGGGTGGCGGTGGAACTGAACCTGGATATCGTCCCGCGCAGCCAGCACGAAAGCACGCAGCTGAGCGAAGGCGACCAGGTCGAAGTGGTCCATGCCATCGGTGGCGGCTGAGTCCCGTCTGGCGATTCACCTGCAAGCCCCGCAACCTTTTCCAGAGGATCCACGATGAGCAACGTTCGTAGCGACAAGCCCTTCACCCTGGCCGGGCGCACTTTCCAGTCGCGCCTGCTGGTCGGCACCGGCAAGTACCGTGACATGGAAGAAACCCGCCTGGCCATCGAAGCCTCGGGTGCCGAGATCGTCACCGTTGCCGTGCGCCGCACCAACATCGGCCAGAACCCGGGTGAGCCGAACCTGCTCGATGTGCTGCCGCCGGACCGCTACACCATCCTGCCGAACACTGCCGGTTGCTACGACGCCGTCGAAGCGGTGCGCACCTGCCGTCTGGCCCGTGAGCTGCTCGACGGCCACAACCTGGTCAAGCTGGAAGTGCTGGCCGACCAGAAGACCCTGTTCCCCAACGTCATCGAGACCCTCAAGGCCGCCGAAGTGCTGGTCAAGGACGGTTTCGACGTGATGGTGTACACCAGCGACGACCCGATCATCGCCCGTCAGCTGGCCGAAGCCGGCTGCATCGCGGTGATGCCGCTGGCGGGCCTGATCGGCACCGGCCTGGGCATCTGCAACCCCTACAACCTGCAGATCATCCTGGAAGAATCCAAGGTGCCGGTGCTGGTCGATGCCGGCGTAGGTACCGCTTCCGACGCCACCATCGCCATGGAGATGGGTTGCGAGGCAGTGCTGATGAATTCGGCCATTGCCCATGCCCAGCAGCCGGTGCTGATGGCTGAGGCCATGAAGCACGCCATCGTCGCTGGTCGCATGGCCTACCTGGCCGGGCGCATGCCGAAGAAACTCTATGCCAGCGCCTCGTCGCCGCTGGAAGGTCTGATCAAGTAAGAGCCCCTGATGACTGAATCGCAAGACACGCCGATCACCACCGACGGCGAAGCCCGCCCGCACCGCCGCATCAAAAGTTTCGTGATGCGCGCCGGGCGTATGACCGAAGGCCAGCAACGCGGCCTGGAGCAGGGCGGCCCCCTGTTCATCCTGCCCCTGGCCGACAGCCCGGTGGACTACGACCAGGTGTTCGGCCGTTCGGCGCCGCGCACCCTGGAGATCGGCTTCGGCATGGGCCATTCCCTGCTGGAGATGGCCGCGGCCGCGCCTGAGTTGGATTTCATCGGTGTCGAAGTGCACCGTCCGGGTGTCGGTGCACTGCTCAATGGCGTATTGACCCAGGGCCTGAAGAACCTGCGGGTGTACGATTGCGACGCCATCGAGGTGCTCAACCGCTGCGTGGCCGACAACAGCCTCGACCGTTTGATGCTGTTCTTCCCCGACCCATGGCACAAGGCTCGCCATCACAAGCGCCGCATCGTCCAGCCGGAGTTCGCTGAGCTGGTGCGTCGCAAGCTCAAGGTAGGCGGCGTGTTCCATATGGCCACCGACTGGGAGCCGTACGCTGAGCACATGCTGGAGGTGATGAATGTCGCGCCGGGTTACCGTAACCAGTCGCCTGATGGCACCTATGTCCCACGCCCGACAGAGCGCCCGATCACCAAGTTCGAGCGCCGTGGCGAGCGCCTTGGCCATGGTGTTTGGGACCTGAAGTTCGAAAAGGTCGAGTGATCGGTTTCAATAAACCGCCCTCAGGACGATAACGCCACTCAGTCAAGCCTTATCGGCTGCACTTGGGCTGCTTTGCAGCCCATCGCACGCTGTCGCCAGCTCCCACCGGGATTGCGCCGCTCTGAAGACTTGCGAAATCACTGTGGGAGCCGGCTTGCCGGCGATGGGCGTCAGCGGATCAGCCGCGGCGGTCTGCCACCACGCCGATCAGGATCAGCACCACCAGCAGCACCGGCGCCAGGGCGTAGTTGTTGAACTGGGCCAGCCCCTTCACCACCCAGGGCGTTGCGTAGATCAACGCGGCGCCGCTGCCGATCATCACCAGCAGCGCCATGAAGGGCACGCGCAGGGCGCCGGCCAGGCCACCCAGGCGTCCTTCCACCCAGCCCTTGATGTCTGTGCCGAACAGCACCAGCAAGCAGCCTACCAAGGCCAGGGAGATTTCCGACAGGTTGCTGCGGCTCCAACGAGAAACGGTCGCGAGCAGATCAAGTACCAGATCCATGGGTCATCCTTAGGTCAAGAAGTACTGCAACAGGTCATTGAGAAACAGCTGGCCCCGGGGCGTAGCCACCAGCCGATCCGGTTCGACCTGCAAAAGGCCCTTTCGTTCTGCCTCGCGCCTGGCTTCTGCCAACTGCGAAAGCGCAAGCCCGGTGCGTTGGCTGAACAGCTCGGCTTCCACCCCTTGGGTCAGGCGCAGGGCATTCATCAGGAATTCGAAGGGTAGTTCGTCCACCGGTAGCCGTTTTTCCCCGGCCTTGAATGGCTTGGCCAGGTTCAGGTAGTCCTTGGGCAGGCGGGTCTTCCAGGTGCGCAGGATGCGCCCATCGGCGAAGGTCAGTTTGCCGTGGGCGCCGGCACCGATACCGATGAAGTCGCCAAAGCGCCAGTAATTGAGGTTGTGCCTGGCGGCGCGGCCCGCCTGGGCATAGGCCGAAACTTCGTACTGCTGGAAGCCGTTCGTGGCCATCAAGGCCTGCCCGGCTTCCTGGATGTCCCACAGGATGTCGTCTTCGGGCAACTCTGGTGGCTGGTTCCAGAATACGGTGTTCGGCTCGACGGTCAGTTGGTACCAGGACAAATGGGTCGGCCCCAGGTCGATGGCTTGGCGCAGATCTGCCAGGGCATCCTCCAGCGACTGGTCGGGCAGGCCGTGCATCAGGTCCATGTTGAAATTGTCGAAGCCGGCTGCCCTTGCCATGCCGGCAGCGCGGACCGCCTCGTCGCCGTTGTGGATGCGCCCCAGGGCCTGGAGCTTGGCTGGCTGGAAGCTCTGCACGCCGATGGACAGGCGGTTGATGCCCGTTTGCCGGTAGGCCTTGAACTTCTCCTGCTCGAAGGTCCCGGGGTTGGCCTCCAAGGTGATCTCGATGTCCGTGGCGAACGGGATGCGCTGCTCCACGCCGCGCAGCAACCGCCCCAAGGCATTGGCGCTGAACAGGCTCGGCGTGCCGCCGCCGAAGAAGATCGAACTGAGCACGCGGTCCTGCACGGCGCCCATCTCCTGGTCCAGGTCGGTCAGCAGGGCATCGACGTACGCCTCTTCCGGCAGCTTAGGGCCGGCGGCATGGGAATTGAAGTCGCAATAGGGGCATTTGCGCACGCACCACGGAATGTGGATATACAGGGCCAGGGGTGGCAGCGTGGCGAAACCCGCCGCACCAGGATGGCGCGGCTGGGTGGACAGCGTTTCGGTCATTTCAGGCCCAGACGTTGACGCAGCAGGGCCATGGCGCGGGCGCGGTGGCTGAGCTGGTTCTTTTCCAGGGGGCTGAGGTCGGCGCTGGAGCACTTGCGCTCCGGCACCCAGAACAGCGGGTCGTAGCCGAAGCCGTGCTCGCCGCTGGCTTCGAACAGGATGCTGCCGTGCCACAGGCCTTCGCAGAGGATGGGCAATGGGTCCTCGGCATGACGCACCAGGGCCAGGACACAGACGAACTGCGCGCCGCGCTCCTCGACCGGAACGTCCTTCAAGGCTTCGAGCAGCTTGGCGTTGTTCGCCGCATCGCCTTTGCCATCGGCGTAGCGCGCCGAGTAGATGCCCGGAGCGCCGCCGAGGCAGTCCACCGCAAGGCCCGAGTCGTCCGCCAGGGCGGGCAGGCCGGAGATGCGTGCGGCATTGCGGGCCTTGAGGATGGCGTTCTCGACGAACGACAGGCCGGTCTCCTCAGGCTCCACCTGGCTGAATTCGCCGATCGAGCGCAGGTGCACGGACTCGCCGAGCATGGCCTGCAGTTCCTTGAGTTTGCCGGCGTTGTGGCTGGCCAATACGAGTTGCTGGAAATTCATCATTCGCCTGGGAACACTTCCTGGTTGAAGCTGAGTTTATGGCTGACACCGCCGGTTTCGACGTTGACGTCGAAGGTCAGGGTTTCCGGCTGTTCGATCTTGAACTGGGCGATGTAGTACACCGCGCCCTGGTCGCTGATCTGCTTGAACGACAGCGGGCTGCTACGCCCGGTCAGGTCCTTCACCGTGCCGCTGACCACCGCCATGCCTGGCTTGCCGGCCTTGAGCACGGCAATGTTGAGCACGCCCTGGTTCTTGCTGCGGGTCAGGCCCGTGGCGGCGGCCACGTCCGGCTGCAGCATGCTCGAGGTGAAGGCGCTGTAATGCACCGTGACGTCGCCGAAGACTTCCTTGCGCTCCGGCCTGGCGGGGTCTGCGGCCAGTACCGGCAGGGCCAGGCACAGGCTGATCAGGAATAGGGCTAGGCGACGCATGGTGCAATCCTCCAATGGGTTGGACGCGAGGTTCAGACCGCGACCTGATGTTCTGGCAGGCCGCGGCTACTGACGCGATAAATGCCGATCTCCCCTAGAAGATTAGGCCATAGCCGGCCCGCCCACCCATTACGGTGCAGATGATCGACCGCCAGGCGGTCGATGACCTTGGCGTTGCGCTCGTGGCACAGCTCTTCGAAGTCGGCGAAGGTGCAGAAGTGGATGTTCGGGGTGTTGTACCAGGTGTAGGGCATGAAGTCCGAGACCGGCATGCGACCTTTGGTCGCCAGGTACCAACGGCAACGCCAGTGGCCGAAGTTGGGGAAAGTGATGATGCATTGACGCCCCACGCGCAACATCTCGTCGAGGATGCGGTCGGGGTACTCCACGGCCTGCAGGGCCTGGGTCATGACCACCACGTCGAAGCTGTTGCTGGCGAAGTTGCCCAAGCCCTTGTCCAGGTCCTGCTCGATGACGTTGACGCCCTTGGCCACGCAGGCGGCGATGTTGTCGGCGTCGATCTCCAGGCCATAGCCGGTGACCTGCTTGCGCTCGCGCAACGAGGCCAGCAGTTCGCCGCTGCCGCAGCCCAGGTCGAGTACCCGGCTGCCGGCGGGGATCCAGTCGTGGATGATTTCCAGGTCGGCTCTCATGCTGTCCTCAGATGGCGATGCGGTTCATGTAGTTCGCGAAACCCTGCATGTAGCGAGGCGTGGGGATCAGGAAGGCATCGTGCCCGTAAGGTGAGTCGATCTCCAGGTAGCAGACGTTCTTGCGTGCTGCCATCAGGGCGTCGACGATCTCCCGCGAACGCGCCGGGGAGAAGCGCCAGTCGGTGGTGAATGACATGATGCAGTAGTCCGCCGAGACGTGTGCCAGGGTAGCGGCCAGATCGCCGCCGTGGCTTGCGGCCGGGTCGAAATAGTCCAGCGCCTTGGTCATCAGCAGGTAGGTATTGGCGTCGAAGCGCCCGGAGAACTCCTCGCCTTGGTAGCGCAGGTAGCTCTCGACCTGGAACTCGACACTGTGGAAGTCGTAGTTGAGCTTGTCGCTCTTGAGCTCGCGACCGAATTTCTCACCCATGGAGTCGTCGGACAGGTAGGTGATATGGCCGACCATGCGCGCAAGCATCAGGCCGCGCTTGGGAATCACGCCTTGGTCCTGGAACGAGCCGCCGTGGAACTCCGGGTCGGTGAGGATGGCCTGGCGTGCCACCTCGTTGAAGGCGATGTTCTGTGCCGAGAGCTTGGGGGCCGAGGCAATGTCCACGCAATGGCGAACGCGGTCCGGGTAGCTGATGGTCCACTGCAGCGCCTGCATGCCGCCCAGGCTGCCGCCGACCACGGCGGCCCACTGGCCGATGCCCAGGCGGTCGGCCAGGCGCGCCTGGCTGTGTACCCAGTCTTCCACGGTCAGGACCGGGAACTCCGCGCCGTAGGGCTTGCCGGTGGCCGGGTTGGTGCTGCTCGGGCCGGTGCTGCCGTTGCAGCCGCCCAGGTTGTTCAGGCTGACCACGAAGAAGCGGTTGGTGTCGATCGGTTTGCCAGGGCCTATGCAGCTGTCCCACCAGCCCGGCTTGCGGTCGGTAGGGGCGTGGTAGCCCGCGGCATGGTGGTGGCCGGACAACGCATGGCAGATCAGCACGGCATTGCTGGCAGTGCTGTTGAGGGTGCCATAGGTTTCGTAGACCAGCTCGTAGCTGGCCAGGGAGCGGCCGCAGGCCAGGGCCAGCGGCTCATCGAACCGGGCGGTTTGCGGTGTTACCAGACCAACGGAATCTTCGGGAAGGACAGTGGACATCGACCCTGCTCACGCTTGACGGAGGCGTAAGTCTAAAGAGGGCCACCCCCAGCGGCAAGCGAAGGCTTGCCGCTGGGGGCAAGGTCGGTCAGATCATTCGCCACAGCTCTTGTGGCATGCCAGCGTAGGCGGCCAGCGGGGGCATGACGAACGACTGGATCACCTGGATCGCCAGGAATGCGAAGATCGGCGAGATGTCCATGCCGCCGAGGTTCGGGACCAGGCGACGGAACGGCGCCAGCACCGGTTCGCTGATCTGGTAGGCCAGTTCGGCCGCCGGGTTGTGGCTGTTGGGGGCGACCCAGGACACGATCACCATGACGATCATCGCCACCCAGAAGATCTTCAGGAACAGCGAGGTGACACCGATGATCGCCCACATCAGCAGGTGCAAGACGTCGCCGAAGGTACCGTAGCTGACCATCAGCACGAAGGCCATCAGCAGCGCCTGGATCACCACCGACAACACCAGGGACGAAGTGTCCAGGCCACCGACGCTGGGGATGATGCGGCGAAGCGGCTTGAGCAGCGGCTGGGTGGCGCGCACCGCGAACTGGCTCAGCGGGTTGTAGAAGTCGGCCTTGACCAGTTGCAGTACGAAGCGCAGCAGGACGATCACCAGGTACAGGCTGACCAGGGTTTGCACCACGAAAATCGCGGCGCCGGACAATGCATTCATCGACAGCTCCTTATTTGCCCAGTTGCTCGGCCAGTTCGGCGGAACGTTTTGCCGCGGCCTCCAGTGCCTGCTCGACGATGGCCTCGAAGCCATTGCCTTGGAACGACTTGATCGCAGCCTCCGTGGTGCCGGCCGGCGAGGTCACGCGGCGGCGCAGTTCGGCGGCGTCGACGTCGCTGGCTGCGGCCATGTGCGCGGCGCCCAGGGCGGTCTGCAAGGTCAGCTGGGAGGCAGTTTCGCGCGGCAGGCCGAGCTTCTCGCCGGCGGCGGTCATGGCCTCGATCAGCAGGAAGAAGTAGGCCGGGCCGCTGCCGGAAACGGCGGTGACGGCATCTAGCTGCTGCTCCTGCTCCAGCCACAGCACGGTGCCCACGGCAGACAGCAATTGCTCGGCCTGCTGGCGCTGCTCGGCCGAGACTTCGACGGTGGCGTACAGGCCGCTGGCGCCCTGGCGCAGCAGGGCCGGGGTATTGGGCATGCAGCGCACCACCGGGCGGGCGCCGAGCCAGGCCTGGAGGCTGGCGCAGGTGATGCCGGCAGCGATGGAAACGATCAGCTGGCCTGGGGCGAGGTGTGGCTGCAGGGCTTGGCACACGGCCTTCATGACCTGTGGCTTGACCGACAGGACGATCACGTCTGCGCCGGTAATGGCCTGGGCGTTGTCTTCGAAGGCTTCGATGCCATGCTCGGCGCTGATCCGCGCCCGGGTCTCGGCGCCCGGGTCGCTGGCGCGGATCTGCGCGGCATCCAGGCCCTGGGCACGCAGGCCGCCGATCAGGCTGGCGGCCATGTTGCCGGCGCCGATAAAGGCAATTCGTGTCTTGCTCATGTCAGGTCCTTGAGGGAGAGAGTGAGTAAAGCATGGATTCAGGCGGCGCCGTAGTCGCGCGCCCCGAACAGGGCGGTGCCGATACGTACCCAGGTCGCTCCCTGGGCGATGGCGGCCTCGAGGTCGTGGCTCATGCCCATGGACAAGGTGTCCAGGCCTAGGCCAAGGCCTTCCTGCAACTGGCGCAGGCTGGCGAAGGCGGCCTCCTGGGCGGCGCGGTCATCGGTGGGCTCGGGGATCGCCATCAGGCCACGCAGGCGTAGCCGGGGCAGGGCCGCCACGGCCTGGGCCAGGGCTGGCAGGTCGGCGGGGGGGCAGCCGGACTTGCTGTCCTCGCCGCTGACATTCACCTGCAGACAGATGTTCAGCGGCGCCAGGCCCTCGGGGCGTTGTTCGGACAGGCGTTGGGCGATCTTCAGGCGGTCCACGGAATGTACCCAGTCGAAATGCTCGGCAATGGCCTTGGTTTTGTTCGACTGAATGGGGCCGATGAAGTGCCAGATCAAGGGCAGGTCATCGAGCTCGACCTGCTTGGCCAGGGCCTCCTGTAGATAGTTTTCGCCGACATCGCGCACGCCTGCGGCGTGGATCTCGCGGATGGCGCTGGCCGGTTTGGTCTTGCTCACCGCCAACAGCTGGACGCTGGCCGGGTCGCGTCCGGCGGCCTGTGCTGCGCTGTCGATGCGAGCGGCGAGGGCGGAAAGGTTGTCTGCTATGGTGGACATGGAATCGATGCCGACGGCTCTGTGGTCTGCGGCATTCTACCTGCTTGATGGCCTTTGGGGAGTCTCATGGATGTGACCGACCTGCTGGCCCGGGCCAAGGCTGCGGGGGCGTCTGACCTGCACCTGGCCGCGGGCGAAATTCCCATGCTGCGCCTGGATGGCCAGCTGCAGCGCCTGGACCTGCC
Organism: Pseudomonas sp. FA-1; assembly: GCF_056856075.1. Classification (NCBI taxonomy): domain Bacteria; kingdom Pseudomonadati; phylum Pseudomonadota; class Gammaproteobacteria; order Pseudomonadales; family Pseudomonadaceae; genus Pseudomonas; species Pseudomonas sp. FA-1. The sequence goes on along the minus strand of NZ_JBWXTH010000001.1, from coordinate 397,998 downwards.
GCCCCTGGCGGCCTGCGCCCTCGAGGATGCATTGGCGCCGCTGCTGGACCAAGCACAGCGGCGCCAATGGGCGAGTGGCGATGAGCTGGACCTGGCCGTGACGCTGCCGGGCCCTGTGCGTATCCGCTTGAACCTGTACCGCCAACGCAATGGGCCCGGGGCGAGCCTGCGCTTGCTACCCAGCCGCGTGCCGACCGTGGATGAGCTGGGCCTGGAGGAAGTGTTTCAGCCTGTTGCGCAGTGGCGCGACGGCCTGGTGCTGGTCGGCGGGCCGACCGGCAGCGGCAAGTCGTCCACCGTGGCGGCCCTGGTCGACCAGCTCAACCACACGCACGCCTTGCACATCATCACGCTCGAAGACCCTGTTGAACTTATCCACAGCAGCCAGCGCAGCCTGGTCAGCCAGCGTGAGATTGGCCGCGACTGCCGGGATTTCGCCCAGGGCCTGCGCAGCGCCTTGCGTCAGGACCCGGATGTGATCGTGATCGGTGAATTGCGTGACCTGGAGAGCATTCGCCTGGCCTTGCGCGCAGCGGAAACCGGCCACTTGGTGCTGGCGACGGTGCATACCCGGTCGGCGGTGAACAGCATCGACCGGTTGGTGGAGGTGTTTGCCGCAGAAGAAAAGGCGCTGGTACGGGCGATGCTGGCGGAGTCGTTGCGCCTGGTGGTGGCGCAGGTGCTGGTCAAGCGTGTGGGCGGTGGCCGGGTGGCTGCACGGGAAGTGCTGGTGGCGACGCCTGCGGTGCGCAACCTGATCCGCGAGGGGCGGATGGCGCAGTTGCAGTCCGTGATGCAGACCGGGGCGGCGGCGGGGATGAAGACGATGGAGATGGCGTTGCAGGCGTTGCGAGAGCGGGGCGAGGTAGCGTAACGCGGTCACGGACGGACGTCGGAGGGGCGGGCCGGGCCCGATATCGCTATGCCTGGCAAGGGCTGCGCCCTTGATCGCGGGACAAGCCCGCTCCCACAAGGGACCACGTACTGCCGTGCGGGTATTGTTCTCCAGGATCCAGTCATAAGCTGTGCTGACTACACAACTCAGACAGATCGCCTCCCCTGTGGGAGCGGGCTTGTCCCGCGATCAAGGGCGAAGCCCTTGCCAGGCAGTGGTGCTAAATGCTTGTCCACAACGACTGAATCACCCACAAGGAGCAGGGCCTATGGGGACAGGTTCAGCGCTTGGCCAGGGCCAGCGTCTGTTCTTTGGGCAACACCCGCTTGGCCACCACGTAATGCCGTTGCCAGTACGGCTTGCTCAGGGTATCGATGCTCACCCGCTTGCCAGTACGCGGTGCATGGATGAAGCGGTCGTTGCCCAGGTAGATGGCCACGTGATTGACCCGGCGGCTCTTGATGTTGAAGAAGATCAGGTCGCCTGGCTTGAGGTCGCTCTTGGCCACCTTGACGCCATGCCCGCGGGCCATGGCATTGGAGGTGCGCGGCAGGTAGACGTCGGCGACATCGGTGAAGGCGTACTTGACCAGCCCGCTGCAGTCGAAGCCCTTGCTCGGGCTGCTGCCGCCCCAACGGTAGGGCGCGCCGAGTACATTGACGGCACGGCTGAGCACATTGCTGCTCTGCTTGGCCGACATCATGGCCACAGGCAGTTGGCTGGAGACCTTGGCGGCGTTGCTCGGGCGAGCGCGCAAGCTGGTCTGCTTGATCGGCGTGCGCTTTACGGTGCTACTGGCGTTGGTGGTGTAGCCGGTAAACCCGTTGGGAAGACGTTGCTCACGGTTGGTGGCGTGGGCGGCCAGGGGTAACAGAAGGCAGAGGGTCAGCCATGTCTTGAACAAAGGCGGCATAGTTGAAACTCTTTTAGGTATGTGTTGGCTGTATGGCGCGCAACTCTATAACACCTACGGTGGGTTTTTCGTTCCGTTGGTCGATTGCGCGGGTACCATACGTCGGCTTCCAAGGAAAAAGTCACAAATTTCCTTAGAAAATTTTTCACTAACCCAAGGAGGACAAGCATGAATGGTTATCAACAGGGGGCGCCGTTGCACGACACCCACAGCAAGGTCCTGGGTTATCTCTTGTGGATCTTCGGCTTCACGGGCTCGCACCGCTTCTACTACGGCAAGCCGATCACAGGCACCCTCTGGTTCTTCACCTTGGGCCTGTTCGGCATTGGCTGGCTGATCGACCTGTTCCTGATTCCATCGATGGACCGTGAGGCGGACATGCGCTTCCAGCCAGGGCGGGTGGACTACAACCTGGCATGGATCCTCCTGACCTTCCTGGGGATCTTCGGTGCGCATCGCCTTTACCAGGGCAAGTGGATCAGCGCCTTGATCTACCTGCTCACCGGTGGCCTGTTCCTGGTGGGCGTGCTGTATGACTTCTGGACCCTCAACAGCCAGATTTCCCAGGTCAACGCCGAACGCCGCTGACAGAAAAAAGGTCTTGTCGCGTGGGGCGGCAAGGCCTTCTTTTGTTTACTGGCGGGTCTGTCGTTGCTGCAACAGCAGGTTGCCAAAGCCTGCCCCGGCCAGTTGCTTCTGTGCCCCGGTCAGCTGTTCACGGTTGCTGAACGGGCCGACCAGTACGCGGTACCAGGTCTCGTCCTTCACCGTCCCCGACTCCACCTTGACCGACTGGCCGAGCAGGATGATCTGTGCCCGGACCTTGTCGGCATCGGCCTGCTTGCGGAACGAGCCGGCCTGGAGGAAGAACTGCGTGGTCGCTGCCGGCTTGATCACCGGGGGCGCAGGCGGAGGTGTCTGCCCCATCAGGGCGGCCTGGGCGCGGGCGGTGTCGATCTTCGCCGCTTCCGCCGGCGTGACCGGCTTGACCGGTTGCGCCGGCACCGGTGGAGTTTTTTCCGGCACGGCTTCGGGCGGCACGATGACCTCCGACTCCGGCAGCAGCGTATAGAAGTCGTACTTGGGCTTGACCGGCTGCTGCTGCGCAGGTGCGCTGCCTTTACCGGCTTCGGCGACCTTCGCCGGCTTCTGCTGCTCGGGCTTGGTGCGCTTGATGTCGTCGCCGCCAGGCTCGAGCTTCATCAGGAAGACGATGAAGGCGCCGACGGTCAGGCCGACCGCCAGCCAGATCCAGCCCGGGATCGGCTGTTTGGCCGGTGCCTGGTTACGGCTGGCGCCACGCTTGGGTGCGGGTTTTTTCTTGGCAGCCAACTTACATGCGCTCCAGGGTTTCCAGGCCGAGCAGTTCCAGGCCCTGCTTGAGGGTCCGACCGGTCAGGGCGGCCAGGCGCAGACGGCTCTGTTGCTGCTCGGCGGTCTCGGCGGCGAGGATCGGGCAGTTTTCGTAGAAGCTGGAGAACAGGCCGGCGATGTCGTACAGGTAGCTGCACAGCACGTGTGGGGTGCCCTTCTCGGCCACGTTGTTGAGCACTTCGCCGAACTGCGCCAGGCGCGCGGCCAGGTCCTGCTCGTGGGCAGCCTGCAGGGTGATCTTGCCCTCGACTTCGTCAAAGCCCTTGCCCAGCTTGCGGAACACACTGGCCACGCGGGTGTAGGCGTACAGCAGGTACGGCGCGGTGTTGCCGTCGAAATTGAGCATCAGCTCGAAGTTGAAGCTGTAGTCGCTGGTGCGGTGCTTGGACAGGTCTGCGTACTTCACTGCGCCGATGCCGACCACTTCACCGATGCGGCGCAGTTCGTCCTCGGACAGGCTCGGGTTCTTGTCCTTGACCAGGGTATAGGCGCGTTCCTTGGCCTCTGTGAGCAGGTCGATCAGCTTCACGGTGCCGCCGTCGCGGGTCTTGAACGGGCGGCCGTCGGCGCCGTTCATGGTGCCGAAGCCCATGTGCTCCATCTGCATCGGGTGGCCGACGAAACCTGCGCGGCGGGCGACTTCGAATACCTGGTTGAAATGCAGGGCCTGGCGCTGGTCGACGAAGTACAGGGCACGATCGGCCTTGAGCACATTGCTGCGGTAGCGTACGGCGGCAAGGTCGGTGGTGGCATAGAGGTAGCCACCGTCGGCCTTCTGCACGATCACCGGCAGCGGCTCGCCTTCGGCATTCTTGAATTCGTCGAGGAATACGCACTGGGCGCCCTGGTCCTCGACCAGCAGGCCCTTGGCCTTGAGGTCGGCCACGACATTGGCCAGGTCGGCGTTGTAGGCGCTTTCGCCCATCACATCGGCCATGGTCAGTTTGACATTGAGCAGCTCGTAGGTCTTCTGGCAGTGGGACAGGGAGATGTCCTTGAAGCGGGTCCACAGGGCCATGCACTCGGGGTCGCCGGCCTGCAGCTTGACCACCAGGCCACGGGCGCGGGTGGCGAACGCTTCGGACTCGTCGAAGCGCTTCTTGGCTGCGCGGTAGAAGTTCTCCAGGTCCGACAGTTCGTCGCTGGTGATCGGGTTCTCTTCCAGGTAGGCCAACAGCATGCCGAACTGGGTGCCCCAGTCGCCCACGTGGTTCTGGCGGATCACCTGGTCGCCGAGGAACTCCAGGACCCGGGCGACGCTGTCGCCGATGATGGTCGAGCGCAGATGGCCGACGTGCATTTCTTTGGCCAGGTTCGGTGCCGACAGGTCGATCACCACCTTCTCGCTCGGGCCGGCCTTGCGCACGCCCAAGTGATCGTCGGCCAGGGCGGCGTCCAGGCGGTTGGCCAGCGCCTGGGTGTTCTGGAAGAAGTTAAGGAAGCCTGGGCCTGCGATCTCGACCTTGGTGATGTCGTCGCTGGCCGGCAGGGCATCGATGAGTTTTTCGGCCAGGTCGCGTGGCTTCATGCCGGCGGGCTTGGCCAGCATCATGGCGATGTTGCTGGCGAAATCGCCGTGGGTCTTGTCCCGGGCATTTTCCACCTGGATCGCCGGCGTCAGCCCTTCAGGCAGCACGCCGTCGGAGACGAGTTGGGTGAGGGCTTGCTGGATCAGCTGGCGAATGGTGTCTTTCATGGCGTTCTCTTTTCGACCGCAAGCGCGGTGGGGCGCTTCGATGCGCAGGTGGAAAAACTGGGCATTATCCGTTCCTGGGGGCGTGTTGCCAACCTTTGGTGCTGCATGGTCCGGCCCTATCGCCGACTACAGGTACGGCGTTGTCTCTGAAATAGTGCAGGGCAGGTGGGAGCCGGCTTGCCGGCGATAGGGCGATCGGTTCAGTACAGGTCGACCGGGTCCACGTCCAGCGACCAGCGTACCTGGCGCCCTGACGGCATGTGCTCCAACACTAGCAACCAGGCGCTGATCAGTCGATGCAAAGGCGCCCGGGTATTGGCCTGGAGCAATAATTGCGCGCGGAAGCGCCCGGCTCGGCGCTCCATGGGCGCCGGTACCGGGCCGAGCAGCTCGATACCGTGCAGGTTCTGCTCGGCCAGCAGGCGTTCGGCCGCGGCGCAGGCCTCGTCGAGAAAGCCCTCCGCCTGGCCCGGCTTGTGCGCCTCGGCGCGCAGCAAGGCCAAATGGGCGAAAGGGGGCAGGCCTGCAGCCCGACGTTCGCTCAGGGCCTGTTCGGCGAAGGCGAAGTAGCCCTGCTCGGTCAGCTGCACCAGCAAGGGGTGCTCGGCCAGGTGGGTCTGGATGATCACCTTGCCTGGCTCCTCGGCCCGCCCGGCGCGGCCGGCCACCTGGACAATCAGCTGGGCCATGCGCTCGCTGGCGCGGAAATCGCCGGAGAACAGGCCGCCATCGGCGTCGAGGATGGCCACCAGCGTCACCCGGGGGAAGTGGTGTCCCTTGGCCAGCATCTGCGTCCCGACCAGGATGCTGGGCTGGCCGCGCTGGATGGTGGTGAACAGGTTGTGCATGGCGTCCTTGCGCGAGGTGCTGTCGCGGTCGACGCGCAGGACAGGGTAGTCGGGGAACAGCGTTTTCAGGCGCTCCTCGGCCCGCTCAGTGCCCGCGCCCACCGGGCGCAGGTCGACATGGGCACACTGCGGGCACTGGTGCGGCAAGCGCTCGTCGTGGCCGCAATGGTGGCAGCGCAGCACGCCGGAGCGTTGGTGTACAGTCATCCGCGCATCGCAGCGTGGGCATTCGCTCAGCCAGCCGCAGTCATGGCACAGCAGCGTCGGGGCGAAGCCGCGGCGGTTGAGGAATACCAGCACTTGCTGGCCGGCTTCCAGGGTCTGGCGGATGGCTTGCTGCAGCGGGCCGCTGATGCCGCTGTCCAGGGGCAGGCTGCGCACATCCAGGCGCAGGAAGCGAGGGGCACGTGCGCCGCCGGCGCGCTGGTTCATGCGCAGCAGGCCGTAGCGCCCGCTGTGGGCGTTGTGCAGGCTCTCCAGCGAGGGCGTGGCGGAGCCGAGCAGGATCGGGATGTTTTCCTGGTGGGCACGAACCACGGCCAGGTCCCGGGCGTGGTAGCGCAGGCCTTCTTGCTGCTTATAGGAACCGTCGTGCTCCTCATCGATGATGATCAGGCCCGGATTCTTCATGGGCGTGAACAGCGCCGAGCGCGTGCCGATGATGATGTCGGCCTCGCCATCGCGGGCCGCCAGCCAGGCATCGAGGCGCTCACGGTCGCCTACCGCCGAGTGCAGCAGGGCGATGCGGGCATTGAAACGCTGCTCGAAACGCGCCAGGGTCTGTGGACCCAGGTTGATCTCGGGGATCAGGATCAATGCTTGCTTGCCCGCTTCCAGGGTTTCACGGATCAGCTGCAGGTAGACCTCGGTCTTGCCGCTGCCCGTCACGCCGGCCAGGAGGAAGGCGTGGAAGGCGCCGAAGCCCGAGCGCACGGCATCGAAGGCAGCCAGCTGCTCCTCGTTAAGAGGCAGTTCCGGCTGTGCCAACCAGTGTTCGTGACGAGCCTGGGGCAGGTGGCGGCGTATTTCCACCTGGACCAGTTCCTTGGCCAGCAACAGATCCAGGCTGTCTTTGTTCAGGCCCAGCTTGGCCAACAGGCTGTGGGCGACACCGTGGGGGTGTTGCGACAACGTCTTGAGGGCTTCGCGCTGGCGTGGTGCACGGGCGATGCGCGGGTCTTCCAGGCGGGCGCCGGGCGCCACGTGCCAGAAGCGCTCCTGACGCATCTCGGCCGGCTCGCCCTGGCGCAGCAGGGTCGGCAGGGCCCAGTTCAGGGTGTCGCCCAGGCTGTGCTGGTAATACTGCGAGGTCCACAGGCACAGCTTGAACAGCGCGGCGGGCAGGGGCGAGACCGGGTCGAGCAGGGCGCTGGCAGGCTTGAGCTTGTCTGCCGGGACTTCGCTCTTGTCGCAGACTTCCACCAGCACGCCGATCATCTCCCGGCGCCCGAACGGCACGCGGATGCGCATGCCTGGCACCAGCGCCTGGCGGGCCATGCTGGCCGGGGCCCGGTAGTCGAACAGGCGACGCAGGGGCGAGGGCAGGGCAAGGCGCAGGATGACGTCGGACACGCGGAAGGTCTCTGGAGGGCATTTCGGAATCCGCCGAGACTAGCAGACGACAGTCGGTGATCGCGACACCTTGCGTTGGCGTGATGCTCTGGTATTATTCGCCGCCTAATTACGTGCGGTATTCAACAATTGGTGTTGGGTGGCGGCACGCAGCTCGAGGAAGTGACGATGAAACCAGAAATTCACCCGAATTACGAAGTAGTTGCAGTCACCTGCAGCTGCGGCAACAAGTTCGAGACCCGTTCGACCCTGGCCAAGCCTCTGTCGATCGACGTCTGCTCCCAGTGCCACCCGTTCTACACTGGCAAGCAGAAGGTCCTGGACACCGGTGGTCGCGTACAGAAGTTCGCCGATCGCTTCGGTATGTTCGGTACCAAGAAGTAATCATGCGTATGGCGAACCCCTCGGGTTTCGCGCTGCTGCAGAAAAAGGCGCCCCTTGTGGGCGCTTTTTTTGTGGGCGCGATCTGGCACCTCCCCGCTCTGGCCTACTGCCCCCTCCCCGACAAACCGCAGCAAGTGGCGGTGCGCCAGGTGGTCGATGGCGACACCTTGCGCCTGAGCGATGGGCGCAGCGTTCGCATGATCGGGCTCAACGCACCGGAAATCGGCCGCAAGGGGCGCTCCAGCGAACCCTATGCCGAGGCTGCCAAGCGCCGCCTGCAAGCTTTGGTGAAAGCCAGCGACGGGCGCGTCGGCCTGGTGCCGGGCGTGGAGTCGAAAGACAAGTACGGGCGCACCTTGGCGCATATCTACGGTCGCAATGGCGACAATCTCGAGGCGGTATTGCTCAGCGAGGGGTTGGGCTATCGGGTCGCGGTGGCGCCCAACGTCACCCTCGCTTCCTGCCAGCAGCAAGCCGAGCAAGCGGCCAGGGCAGCCCGAACCGGGCTCTGGCGGCAATCGCCGGTGCTGCGTGACGGCGATGTGCGACAGTCTGGGTTCGCCATCATCAGCGGCAAAGTCCAGGGCATCGAGCGCAATCGTGGCGGCGTCTGGCTCGATCTTGGCGAGCAAGTGGTGCTGCAGGTTCCCGCTCGTCTGCAACGCAACTTCCCGGCAAGGTTCTTCGATAGTCTCAAGGGACGCCAGGTCGAGGCGCGTGGCTGGGTGCTGGATCGTTCCCGCAAGGGCGGCCTGAAGCCAGGGCAGCGGCGTTGGTTGTTGCCATTGACCGATCCGAGCATGTTGGAGCGTGTTTCAGGTTAAATAGTTGTAGACATTTCGCTATTGGATTGTACACACTTGATGGCGTATGCCCCGTGGGTTATAGCGTAAAGTCGTAGGCTAAAGGCCTTGACACAAGTGACCGGGCAGTCTTGTAGCCCCCCGGCTCTTTGCGTATCCTCGGCGGTCCGTCAGAACAGTAAACAAGCGGAATGCCCACCATGTCAGACCTGAAAACCGCCGCTCTCGAATATCACGCTCAGCCTCGCCCGGGGAAACTGAGCGTCGAACTCACCAAGCCAACCGCAACCGCTCGTGACCTGGCCCTGGCCTACAGCCCGGGCGTCGCCGAGCCGGTGCGCGAGATTGGCCGTGACCCAGAGCTGGCCTACAAGTACACCGGCAAGGGCAACCTGGTCGCAGTGATTTCCGATGGTACCGCCATCCTCGGCCTCGGCGACCTGGGTCCGCTGGCCTCCAAGCCGGTCATGGAAGGCAAGGGTGTTCTGTTCAAGCGTTTCGCCGGTATCGACGTATTCGACATCGAAGTCGACTCGGAAAGCCCGCAGGCCTTCATCGACACCGTCAAGCGCATCTCCATCACCTTCGGTGGCATCAACCTGGAAGACATCAAGGCGCCAGAGTGCTTCGAGATCGAGCGCACCCTGATCGAGCAGTGCGACATCCCGGTCTTCCACGATGACCAGCACGGTACCGCGATCGTCACCGCGGCCGGCATGATCAACGCCCTGGAAATCGCCGGCAAGAAGCTCGAAGACGCCAAGATCGTCTGCCTGGGTGCCGGCGCTGCCGCCATCTCCTGCATGAAGCTGCTGGTCAGCATGGGTGCCAAGGTCGAGAACATCTTCATGATCGACCGCACTGGCGTCATCCACGCTGGCCGCGACGACCTGAACCAATACAAGGCGCAGTTCGCCCATGCCACCGACAAGCGCACCCTGGCTGACGCCCTGGAAGGTGCCGACGTGTTCGTCGGTCTGTCCGGCCCGAATCTGCTGAGCGCCGAAGGTCTGAAATCCATGGCGGCCAACCCGATCGTGTTCGCCTGCTCGAACCCGGACCCGGAAATCGCCCCGGAACTGGCCCACGCCACCCGCAACGACGTGATCATGGCCACCGGTCGTTCCGACTACCCGAACCAGGTCAACAACGTGCTGGGCTTCCCGTTCATCTTCCGTGGTGCCCTGGACGTTCGCGCCAAGCGCATCAACGAAGAAATGAAGATCGCTGCCGCCATCGCCCTGAAGGACCTGGCCAAGCTGCCGGTGCCGAAGGAAGTGTGCGACGCCTACGGCGTACAGGCCCTGGAATTCGGTCGTGAGTACATCATTCCGAAGCCGATGGACCCACGCCTGATCACCGTCGTCTCCGACGCCGTGGCCAAGGCTGCCATCGAGTCCGGCGTAGCTACCCTGCCATATCCGAAGCACTACCCGCTGCAGAGCGTGAACGACGTGTTCAACGGCTGATCCAGGCCGTAGCGCCATGAAAAAGCCCCGGCTCGTGAGAGTCGGGGCTTTTTCGTTTGGGGCTCCTACCTGCCCTGCGCTGTTTTCAGAGACACCGCCGTACCTGTGGGAGCTGGCTTGCCAGCGATAGGGCCGGAGCAGGCAACTCAAGAGAGTCGCTCCCGCAGGGGCAATCTCCTGAAAGTGGACGTCGCGCCTGCTAGAACAGATCCATCGGCGCGGTTTCGTCCGCCGGCAGCGGGCTGCCGGGGATGGCGCCATTGCCCAGCTCGTCCACCGAAGGCGGCGAATCCTCGGCCTTGAACAGCTCGAAATAGGCGTTCGGCGTGCTCGGTGTGGCCGCGCGGCCGCTGACCGGGTCGACCCGCAGGCTGAGGATGCCCTCCGGCTCGGCGGGCGCGTGCTCGGGTTTGTCCTTGAGTGCCGCGCCCATGAAGCTCATCCAGATCGGCAGCGCCGCGGTGCCGCCATACTCGCGCCGGCCCAGGGTTTCCGGCTGGTCGAAGCCGACCCATACGGTGGTGACATAGTCGGCGTTGTAGCCGGTGAACCAGGCGTCCTTGGATTCGTTGGTGGTGCCGGTCTTGCCTGCCAGGTCGCTGCGACCCAGGGCCAAGGCACGGCGGCCGGTACCGCGCTTGATTACGTCCTGGAGCATGCTGGTGAGGATGTAGGTGGTGCGCCCATCGATGATGCGTTCGGCTACCGCTGGCACCTGTAGCTGTGGCGTAGCCTGGCCGGCGACCACGGGCGCTTCGCCGGGCAGGGCGGCGGTGCTGATCGGTTGTTCCGGTGCGGCGATGCCGGCTTGGTCCTGGTCGCCTTGTGGGACCCGGGCCGGGTTGGCGGTGAACAGGGTCTCGCCGTTACGGCTCTCGATGCGCTCGATCAGGTACGGGCTGATCTTGTAGCCGCCGTTGGCGAAGGTGCTCCAGCCAGTGGCGATCTCCATCGGGGTGAGGGTCGCGGTACCCAGGGCCAGGGACAGGTTCGGCGGCAGGTCCTGCTTGTTGAAGCCGAACTTGGTGATGTAGTCGATGGTCTTGCCTACACCCATCGATTGCAGCAGACGGATCGAGACCAGGTTGCGCGACTTGTACAGCGCCTCGCGCATGCGGATCGGGCCGAGGAAGGTGTTGGTGTCGTTCTTCGGGCGCCAGACCTTGTCCAGGTACTCATCGACGAACACGATCGGTGCGTCGTTGACCAGGCTGGCCGCCGTATAGCCGCTGTCGAGTGCGGCACTGTAGACGAATGGCTTGAAGCTCGAGCCCGGCTGGCGCTTGGCCTGCATGGCGCGGTTGTAGTTGCTCTGTTCGAACGAGAAGCCGCCGACCAGGGCGCGGATGGCGCCGCTGTACGGGTCGAGGGTGACCAGGGCGCTCTGCGCGCCGGGGACCTGGCTGAACTTGAGCTTGCCGTCTTCCAGGCGCTGGATGCGGATCAGGTCGCCGACCTGGGCTACGTCCTTCGGCGACTGCGGGGAGCGGCCCTGGGCATTGCTGTTGATGAACGGGCGGGCCCACTTCATGGTGTCCCAGGCGACATGTTCCTGCTGGCCACCGCGGGTCAGCACCTGCAGGCCGTCAGCCTGCACCTGGGTGACGATGGCCGGTTCCAGGCCACCCAGGATGCGCTGCTTACCCAGCTCCTGCTGCCAGGCTTCGAGGGTCTTGCCCGGGAAGCGCGCCTCCGGGCCTCGGTAGCCGTGGCGTTCATCATAGGCGGACAAGCCGTTGAGCACGGCCTTGTTGGCCATTTCCTGCATGTCGCTCGGCACCGTGGTGGTGACGCGGAAACCTTCGGTGTAGGCCTCGCTGCCATAGCGGCCGACCATTTCGGCGCGGGCCATCTCGGCGATGTAGGGCGCGTTCACTTCCGGCGTCGGTACGTGATAGCTGGCATTGAGCGGCTCGGCCAGGGCGGCTTCGTAGCTAGCCTGGTCGATCTTGCCGAGCTTGTACATGCGCCCCAGGATCCAGTCGCGACGCTCCTTGGCGCGCGCCGGGTTGGCCAGCGGATTGAAGCGCGAAGGGGCCTTGGGCAGGCCGGCGATCATGGCCATCTGCGCCAGGCTGACGTCACGGATCGACTTGCCGTAGTACACCTGTGCCGCAGCCTCGATGCCGTAGGCGCGGTTGCCCAGGTAGATCTTGTTGACGTACAGCTCGAGGATCTCGTCCTTGGTCAGCTCGCGTTCGATCTGCAGGGCCAGGAGGATCTCGTTGGTCTTGCGCGAGAAGCTGCGCTCGCTGGTGAGGAAGTAGTTCTTCGCCACCTGCATGGTGATGGTGCTGCCGCCAGTCTGGATGTGGCCGGACTTCACCAGCTGGGTCGCGGCACGCATCAGGCTGCTCGGATCGACCCCGTAGTGGTTGAGGAAGTTGTCGTCCTCGGCTGACAGAAGTGCCTGGATGAATTGTGGGGGGATGTCCGCGAAGCGGATCGGCGAGCGGCGCATTTCGCCAAACTCGGCAATCAGCTTGCCGTCGCTGCTGTATACCCTCAAGGGGATCTGCAACTGGATGCTTCTGAGGGACTCGACCGAGGGGAGGCTGGGGCTAAGATACAGAAACGCACCGCTCACACCGAGTACGAGCGCGCAGATGACTGCGACGAAAGACCACCAGAAGAACTTCAGCAGACGTATCAAGGCTTTTGGGTGTCCAGGTTGGGAGTGGATTGCACGCGGTCCGGCGGACAGGAAAAAACGCTGGGCATTATAAGCATTTTTCGCTTTGCCGGGGTGACCGGCCGGCCTGGGCGGTCGGCTCCGGTGGCGCGGTATTGCGACGAACTGTCAGGAAAACGCCATGCTTGGACGCTTCGGCAGGGATGCCGGTTCACTGCTGGGGGTGGAAATTGCCTCCGATTCCGTTCGAATCCTTCAATTGCAAGGGCGTCACGGGCGTCGTTCGGTCGGGGCCTGGGCGCTGGAACCTTTCGAATCGCCGGAGGGCGGGTGGGCTACCCGCCCCGATGTGGTGGCCGGTGCGCTGCGGCGCGCCTGGCATCGCAGCGGTAGCCGGCAACGCCAGGCGGCAGTCGCCCTGCCGGCCTCGGAGGTGATCTGCAAGGTCTGTAGGCTGCCTGCGGGTTTGTCCGAATCCGAGATGGAGGCACAACTGCTGGTGGAGGCCGAGCGCCTGTTTCCCTTCCCCTTGCAGGACCTGGCGCTGGATTTCCAGGTACTGGAGCCTGCGGCTGGCCAGGCCGGTGAAGCCCGCGTGCTGGTGGGGGCGTGCCGCCAGCAGTCTCTCGCACCATTGGAAGAGGTGCTCGGCAGCGCCGGGCTGCAGCCCGTGGCCGTGGAGGTCGACAGCATTGCCCTGGCGCGGACCCTGCCAGCAGGCGACGGTTCGCCGGCATTGCTTCGGATCGAGCCGGACTGTGCGGTGCTGCATGGCTGGCCGGAGCCTGGTCTGCCCCAGCGGACGACGCTGCGGCTGCTTGCCTCGGAGGATCGTTCACTGGCTGCCGAGCGTGTCGCGCAGTGGTTGCGCAGTGCCTTGTCGTTGGCCCTGTGCAAGCCTCTTCTGGTCGCCGCCGACGAAGGTTGGGTCGATGCCTTGTCCGAGCAGTTGGGCATGCCCTGCACGGTATTCCAGCCGTTTACCCGGTGCGAACCAAGCCTGGTGCTGGCGTTGGGCCTGGCGATGGGGGATGCCCGATGAGGGTGCGCCTGAACCTGTTGCCCTGGCGCGAGCATCGCCGCCTGGCTGCTGTGCGGCGGTTCAAGACGGCGCTGGTCGTCTGTCTGCTGTTCGCGCTCGGTGGCGTGATGCTGTTGGACCACCTGGCACGCCAGCGCCTGCAGCAACAAGCCTTGGCGGCCACCGCCAGGCAAGCAGCCTTGCAGCCGGTAGAGCAGGCCCTGGCGCGTATCGAGGCGCTACGTGAGCAGCGCCTGAGCATCGAAGGGCAAACCCGTGCGCTGGCGCGCTTGAGGTCCGGCCAGGGTGCGTTCGTGACAATGCTGCTGGAGCTCGAACGGGTAATACCTGACGGATTGCACCTGAGCGAGCTGCAACTCAAGGATGACGAGGTTCGGCTGTTGGGGCTGACCGCCTCTCCAGCGGTGCTTGCCCAGTTCATGCGTGACTTGATGCAGGCCTCGGTATTGCAAGGCTTGGAATTGAAACGGCTTCGCAACCTGCCTGCCGGAGACGAGTTCCTGTTGGTCGCGCGCCTATCGGCAACCTGGTCATGAAAGGGCTGGGCGAGGCGCAGTGGTCGGAGTGGGTTGGTCGTTCACGGGTCGTCATGGTGGTTGCCCCTGGGCTGCTCATGCTGGCGGTATTTCTCCTCGGGTGGCTCCTTTTCCTGCGGGAAAGCCATCGGGCCTTGCAGCACGGCGAGACCTCAGCCGATGACTTGCGCCTGGTGCACGAGCGCAAGGCCCAGGCCGCTCGTCAGCTGCAGCCGGCCACCGAGGCGCTGGCCGACCTGCAGCGTCAGTTGCTCGACGCGCGCTGGCGACTTTCGGCAGGGGAGGACATGAGTGACCTGTTGGACGGGTTGGCCAGCTCGGGGCACGCCTTGGGATTGGTGTTCGAGCAGCTCGATGTGTTGCCTGAGGGCGCCGGGCTGGGGTACCGGGTGGTGCCGCTCGAGATCCAGGTCATTGGCACCTATCCGGCCTTGCGATCTTGGCTGCAGGCGTGGCTGGATCAAGTTCGCCTGTTGCGGCCTACGCGTCTGGAATTGACCGGTGTGCAAGGTCGGCCGGGTGTGCGGCGGCTGAGCTTGCAGGTCGAGTCGTACCATCCCGCAGAGGCCCTGGCAGCGCCGGCTTCGTTGGCCTATGAGCCGGCGCGGTCTGTTGCCCAGCCTGCCAGTGTGGATCTGTTCGCGCCGTGGTCGATGCAAAAGCCACCTCGAGGCTTGGCCGGGGTTGCGCTTGCACAGGTGGAAATGGTGGGGAGCCTGTCGCGCAATGGGCAAAACCAGGCGTTGCTCCAGGCTGCGGGTCGCCTTTACCGGGTGGGCGAGGGTGACAGGCTGGGCCGGGACCAGGGCATTGTCGTGGCGGTGAGCGCCCAACAGGTCGAAGTGCGTGAGCGTGTGTTCGTCGCAGGTGCCTGGCACGAGCGGACGGCATACCTGAGGCTAAGGAAGCAGGTGGGTAATGAGGTCATGGATGAGCGTGAACGGGCTGGGGAAATGGATGCTGGCGATACTCCTGACGGGCAAGGCCAGCATGGCGCTGGGCAGTCGGGATGAGCCGCTCTCGCTGAACTTCCAGGACATAGAGGTACGTGCGGCGCTGCAGGTGCTCGCCGACTTTGCCGGTGTCAACCTGGTGGCCAGCGACACCGTGCAAGGCAACCTGACCCTGCGCCTGGAGGGGGTTCCCTGGGAGCAGGCCCTTGACCTTGTGCTGCGCAGCAAGGGCTTGGCCCGACGTGAGGAGGGCAATGTACTGCTGGTGGCACCGGCAGCCGAGTTGGCCGAGCAATTTCGCGAAGCACGCTTGGGGCAGGCGCTGGAGGCGCAACAGCAGCCCATGCGTCGGGCATTGCTGCCGATTCACCACGCCAAGGCTGCGGACCTGGCCGAGCTGTTGCTGGCTGCGCTGGCCGACGATGGCATCCTCACCGGGCGCGGCAGCCTGAGCGTGGACGCCCGCACCAACACGTTGGTGGTCTACCAGCCTGCCGATCGGCTGGCCGAACTGCGACAGTTGGTGGCGCAGTTGGACGTGCCGGTGCGCCAGGTGCTGATCGAGGCGCGTATCGTCGAGGCCAATGTCGACTATGAAAAGAGCCTGGGGGTGAAATGGGGCGCGCCGCTGCAGGGCGAGGAGGCTCGCCTGGGCAAGGATCTGTTCGTCGATCTGGGCGTGGAGCGGGCCAGTTCGGGTGTCGGGCTGGGCCTGCTACGTGGGGGCACGTTGCTGGACCTGGAACTCAGTGCCATGGAGAAGAGCGGTAACGGCGAGATCATCTCCCAGCCGAAGGTGGTCACGGCGGACAAGGAAACGGCGCGGATCCTCAAGGGTACGGAGGTCCCCTACCAGGAAACCAGCAAGAGCGGCGCCACCTCCATCTCGTTTCGCGAAGCATCGCTTTCATTGGAGGTCACGCCGCAGATCACGCCGGACGGCAAGGTGATCATGGCGGTGAGGGTGACCAAAGACGAGCCTGACTACGTCAATGCACTGAACAACGTACCGCCGATCCGCAAGAACGAGGTCAACGCCAAGGTCCGGGTGGCCGATGGCCAGACCATCGTCATCGGTGGCGTCTACTCGACCACGCAAAACAAAGTGGTCGACAAGGTGCCATTTTTAGGCGATCTGCCGTATGTTGGGCGGCTGTTTCGACGCGATGCATTACAAGAGAAAAAATCCGAGCTGCTGGTCTTCCTGACTCCGCGTATCATGAGTGACCAGGCGATTGCTGTGAGTCGTTGATTCTGTGCGAAATTTGATACTTGTGGGGCCCATGGGCGCTGGTAAAAGCACCATCGGACGCCTTTTGGCCAAAGAGCTGCGCCTGCTGTTCAAGGATTCCGACAAGGAAATCGAGCTGCGAACCGGCGCCAATATCCCGTGGATCTTCGACAAGGAAGGCGAGCCGGGTTTTCGTGACCGTGAGCAGGCCATGATCGCCGAGCTTTGCGCCCTCGATGGCGTGGTCCTGGCAACCGGTGGCGGTGCAGTGATGCGCGAGGCCAACCGCAAGGCCCTGCACGACGGCGGGCGGGTGATCTACCTGCACGCCTCGGTGGAGCAGCAGGTCGGGCGTACCGCCCGCGACCGCAACCGCCCTTTATTGCGCACGGCCAACCCCGAGGCGACCCTGCGCGCCCTGTTGGAAACCCGGGACCCGCTGTACCGAGAGATTGCCGACCTGGTGGTGGAAACCGACGAACGGCCGCCGCGCATGGTGGTGCTCGACATTCTCGAGCGCCTGGAGAAGTTGCCGCCCCGGTAAGCCGGGACTATGCTCGGCGACCAACGCCGAGGCGGGTTGAACGTTACCGCGCGGTGTCGCCTGGACGATGCCGCGCCCTAGTACATTGTGGGGATACATGCAGACACTAAAGGTCGACCTGGGCGAACGCAGCTACCCGATCTACATTGGCGAAGGCCTGCTGGACCAGCCCGAACTGCTGGCACCGCACATTGCCGGGCGGCAGGTCGCCATCGTTTCCAACGAAACCGTCGCGCCCCTGTATCTCGAGCGCCTGAGCCGAACCCTCGGTGCCTATTCGGTGCTGCCGGTGGTGCTGCCCGATGGCGAGGCCCACAAGAACTGGCAAACCCTGCAACTGATCTTCGATGCCCTGCTCACTGCGCGCCACGACCGCCGCACCACCGTGGTAGCCCTGGGCGGTGGCGTGATCGGCGACATGGCTGGTTTCGCCGCCGCCTGCTACCAGCGCGGCGTCGACTTCATCCAGGTGCCGACCACCCTGTTGTCCCAGGTGGACTCGTCGGTAGGCGGCAAGACCGGCATCAACCACCCGCTGGGCAAGAACATGGTCGGCGCGTTCTACCAGCCCAATGCGGTCCTGATCGACACCACTAGCCTCAAGACCCTGCCCGAGCGCGAGCTGTCGGCGGGCCTGGCGGAAGTGATCAAGTACGGCCTGATCTGCGACGAGCCATTCCTGACCTGGCTCGAAGAACACATGGGGGCCTTGCGCGCGCTGGAGCCTGCCGCCCTGACCGAGGCCATCCGCCGCTCCTGCGCCGCCAAGGCGGCCGTGGTCGGTGCCGACGAGCGCGAGTCCGGCGTGCGGGCGACCCTGAACCTCGGCCACACCTTCGGCCATGCCATCGAGACCCACATGGGCTACGGCATCTGGCTGCATGGAGAGGCGGTGGCCGCTGGTACCGTGATGGCCCTGGAGATGTCCATGCGCCTGGGCTGGATCGACCAGCCCGCGCGGGACCGTGGCATTCGCCTGCTGCAGGCTGCAGGCCTGCCGGTGGTGCCGCCCGAGGAAATGACCCCAGCGCATTTCATGGAGCACATGGCGGTCGACAAGAAGGTGCTCGACGGTCGCTTGCGCCTGGTGCTGCTGCGCCAGATGGGCGAGGCCGTGGTGACCGACGACTATCCGAAAGAGATTCTTCAAGCCACGCTGGCGGCGGACTACCGCGCGATCGTGGCCCAGCTTTGAGGTTGTGACAGCGCGATGACCAGTTTGCATGCCGATGAGGCGTTTCTCGACCACTACCAGTTGAGCCATGACCCGTTCGCACCTCGGGTGCCCGGCTTCAAGTTCTTCCCCGCCCAGCGCAAGCCGGTGCTGGGCCAGCTCCATCACCTGGCACGCTACAGCCAGCTGATGCTGGTGGTCACCGGCCCCATGGGCAGCGGCAAGACCCTGCTGCGCCAGGCCCTGGTGGCCAGCACCAACAAGCAGTCGGTGCAGAGCGTAGTGGTGTCTGCTCGCGGCGCGGGCGATGCGGCCAGCGTGCTCGGCCAGGTGGCCCAGGCGCTCGACGTGGCCCATGCCGAGGTCCAGGCCATTCTTGCTCAGGTGGTGCAATTGGCACTGACCGGCCAGGAAGTCTATTTGCTGGTGGACGATGCGGAACAACTGGACGAGTCGGCACTCCAAGCGTTGCTGGAGTTGGCGGCCGGCGTTCCTGAAGGGCGTCCGCACGTATTCCTGTTCGGCGAGCCGTCGTTGATCGCTGGCCTGGAAGGGCTCGATGCCGGTGGCGAGCGGTTCCATGTCATCGAGCTTGCCCCGTACAGTGAGGAGGAGACCCGCGAGTACCTGGAGCAGCGCCTGGATGGCGCGGGCCGAGGCATCGAGGTGTTCACCCGCGAACAGATCGTCGACATCCATGAAAACTCGGACGGCTGGCCTGGAACGATCAACCAGGTTGCCCGCGATACCTTGATCGAAGCCATGATCGCCAGCCGCAGTACGGCCAAGCGACCATCCATGGGGTTCAATATGCCTAAGAAACATGTGCTAGCGCTGTCCGCTGTCGTCGTGGTCGCGGTTGCCGCGGCGGTGCTGATGCCCAAGAAGAGCGACAAACCCGCCGAGGCGCCGGCCGCCCAGGCCCAGCTGCCTCTGGGCGAAGGCCAGCCGGCCATCGAGTTCTCCGGCTCATCGCAGCCCATGCCGCTGCCGCTGGTTGGTCAATCGCAGCCGGTGATGCGTGAGCCGCTGGCCCAGGCGGCCGGGATGGGTGACGGCGAGGAAGGCAGCCCAGCTGGCGACACCGCGCTGCAACCCGCGACGCCACCGACCGTGACCACGACCGCGCCGCCGCAGGGCGTGCCTGCTGGCCCTGCACCGGCTCCAGCGCAGCCTGTGACCAATGCTGCGCCCCAGACCATCGCCACGGCGCCCGCGCAGCCGGTTGCGCCGGCGCCCAAGCCTGTTGCCACCCAGCCGGCCAAGCCGGTTGCACCTGCCAAGCCTGCTCCGGCACCGACCCAGGTGGCCACGGCCAAGCCTGCGGCCAAACCTGCCGCGGGCGGTTCGGGCAACAGCAGCTGGTACACCGGCCAGAAAGCCGGCAACTACGTGGTGCAGATCCTGGGGACCAGCTCCGAGGCGTCGGCCCAAGCCTTCGTCAAGGCCCAGGGTGGCGACTATCGCTACTTCAAGAAAACCCTGCAGGGCAAGCCGCTGTACGTGGTCACCTACGGTAATTTCGCCAATCGCGATGCAGCGGTTGCGGCAATCAAGAACTTGCCAGCCAAGGTCCAGGCTGGTAAACCTTGGCCTCGTACCGTCGGCAGCGTCCAACAAGAGCTGGCGGCGGCCCGCTGATACCTTCCGGGCGGCAACATCCCGCCGCCCAGTTGCAAAGCGATTCCCGACTTGCAGAGCCTGCTGCGCCTGAGCGCGGCAGGCTTTTCTGTCCCAGACTGCCGGCCACAAGCCCACTCTTGCAGTCCTGGCTGAAACGCTTCAGACTCGAGCCAAGCCGCTACCACGGCTCATGGCGCAAAAACATTCAAAAATGCGACATAAGTTTTCAATGATGCGCCATGAAAATTTGTGGGCGTTGCTGTCCCTGTGCAACAATGGTTTCCCATTGCCCACCGCAAAAAGCTGGCGTTTGATCGGCGTGGATGGTAAGTGGTTGTACTAAAAAGAGATTTGCCTTCGTTGAGAGGCGAACCTGGTGAGAAAGTGTCTATGAAAACAGGTCTGTACCATCCCGAAGAATTCAAGGACAACTGTGGTTTCGGCCTGATCGCCCATATGACGGGCGAGGCGAGCCACCATCTTCTGCAAACCGCCATGCAGGCACTGACCTGCATGACCCACCGCGGCGGTATCAACGCCGACGGCAAGACCGGCGACGGTTGCGGCCTGCTGATGCAGAAGCCCGATCAGTTCCTGCGTGCCGTGGCCCAGGAACACTTCGCCGTCGAGCTGCCCAAGCAGTATGCCGTCGGCATGGTGTTCTTCAACCAGGACCCGGTGAAGGCCGAAGCGGCCCGCGCCAACATGGACCGCGAAATCGTCAATGCCGGCCTGAAGCTGATCGGCTGGCGCAAGGTGCCTATCGACACCCGCGTACTCGGCCGCCTGGCCCTGGAGCGCCTGCCGCAGATCGAGCAGGTGTTCATCGGCGGTGAAGGCCTGAGCGACCAGGAGTTCGCGATCAAGCTGTTCAGCGCGCGTCGTCGCTCGTCCGTGGCCAACGCCCACGACGCTGACCACTACATCTGCAGCTTCTCGCACAAGACCATCATCTACAAAGGCCTGATGATGCCGGCGGACCTCGCCGCCTTCTTCCCGGACCTGGGCGATGAACGCCTGAAGACCGCCATCTGCGTCTTCCACCAGCGCTTCTCCACCAACACCCTGCCGAAGTGGCCGCTGGCCCAGCCCTTCCGCTTCCTCGCCCACAACGGCGAGATCAACACCATCACCGGCAACCGCAACTGGGCCGTGGCCCGTCGCACCAAGTTCGCCAACGACCTGATCCCCGATCTCGAAGAGCTCGGCCCGCTGGTCAACCGCGTCGGTTCGGACTCCTCGAGCATGGACAACATGCTCGAACTGATGGTCACCGGTGGCATCGACCTGTTCCGCGGCGTGCGCATGCTGGTGCCGCCGGCCTGGCAGAACGTCGAGACCATGGACGCCGATCTGCGCGCCTTCTACGAATACAACTCCATGCACATGGAGCCGTGGGACGGCCCGGCCGGTATCGTCATGACCGAAGGCCGCCACGCGGTCTGCCTGCTCGACCGTAACGGCCTGCGCCCGGCGCGCTGGGTCACCACCAAGAACGGCTACATCACCCTGGCGTCGGAAATCGGTGTGTGGGACTACAAGCCCGAGGACGTCCTGGCCAAGGGCCGCGTCGGCCCGGGCCAGATCTTCGCCGTGGACACCGAGACCGGCCAGATCCTCGACACCGATGCCATCGACAACCGCCTCAAGTCGCGCCACCCATACAAGCGCTGGCTGCGCCAGCACGCCCTGCGCATCCAGGCGACCCTGACCGACGACCAAGGCGTGGCCAGCTACGATGCCGACCAGCTCAAGCAGTACATGAAGATGTTCCAGGTCACCTTCGAGGAGCGTGACCAGGTGCTGCGTCCGCTCGGTGAACAAGGCCAGGAAGCCGTGGGCTCGATGGGCGACGACACGCCGATGGCCGTATTGTCCCAGCGCGTGCGTTCGCCGTACGACTTCTTCCGTCAGCAGTTCGCCCAGGTAACCAACCCGCCGATCGACCCGCTGCGTGAAGCGATCGTCATGTCCCTGGAGATCTGCCTGGGTGCAGAGCGCAATATCTTCCAGGAGTCCCCGGAGCATGCCTCCCGGGTGATCCTCAGCTCGCCGGTGATCTCCCCGGCCAAGTGGCGCTCGTTGATGAACCTCGAGCGCGAGGGCTTCGACCGCCAGTTGATCGACCTCAACTACGAGGAAAGCGTCGGTCTGGAAGCGGCCATCCGCAATATCGCCGACCAGGCCGAAGAGGCCGTGCGCAGCGGCAAGACCCAGCTGGTGCTGAGCGACCGCTATATCGCCCCGGGCAAGCTGCCTGTGCACGCTTCCCTGGCCGTCGGCGCAGTGCACCACCGTCTGACCGAACAGGGCCTGCGGTGCGACAGCAACATCCTGGTGGAAACCGCCACCGCCCGTGACCCGCATCATTTCGCGGTGCTGATCGGCTTCGGTGCGTCCGCCGTGTACCCGTACCTGGCCTACGAAGTCCTGGCCGACCTTATCCGCACCGGCGAGGTGCTCGGCGACCTGGACGAAGTCTTCAAGTACTACCGCAAGGGCATCTCCAAAGGCCTTCTGAAGATCCTGTCGAAGATGGGTATCTCGACCATCGCTTCGTACCGTGGCGCCCAGCTGTTCGAAGCCGTGGGCCTGGCCGAGGAAGTGGTCGGCCTGAGCTTCAAGGGTGTGTCCAGCCGGATCAAGGGCGCACGTTTCGTCGACCTGGAGAGCGACCAGAAGCTGCTGGCCGCCGAAGCCTGGAGTGCGCGCAAGCCGATCCAGCAGGGCGGCCTGCTCAAGTTCGTCCACGGTGGCGAATACCACGCCTACAACCCGGATGTGGTCAATACCCTGCAGGCTGCCGTGCAGCAGGGCGACTACGCCAAGTTCAAGGAATACACCACGCTGGTCGACCAGCGTCCGGTGTCGATGATCCGCGACCTGCTGAAAGTGAAGGTCGCTGACCAGGCGCTGCCGTTGGAGCAGGTCGAGCCGCTGGAAGAGATCCTCAAGCGTTTCGACTCCGCAGGCATCTCCCTCGGTGCCCTGTCGCCGGAAGCCCACGAAGCCCTGGCCGAGGCCATGAACCGCCTGGGCGCGCGCTCCAACTCCGGTGAGGGCGGCGAAGACCCGGCGCGCTACGGCACCATCAAGAGCTCGAAGATCAAGCAGGTGGCTACCGGCCGTTTCGGCGTCACCCCCGAATACCTGGTCAATGCCGAAGTGCTGCAGATCAAGGTGGCCCAGGGCGCCAAGCCCGGTGAGGGCGGTCAGCTGCCCGGCGGCAAGGTCAACGGCCTGATCGCCCGCCTGCGCTATGCCGTGCCGGGCGTGACCTTGATCTCGCCACCGCCGCACCATGACATCTACTCGATCGAAGACCTGGCCCAGCTGATCTATGACCTCAAGCAGGTCAACCCGCAGGCCCTGGTATCGGTCAAGCTCGTGGCCGAGGCGGGGGTGGGCACCATCGCCGCCGGCGTGGCCAAGGCCTATGCCGACCTGATCACCATCTCCGGCTATGATGGTGGCACCGGCGCTTCGCCGCTGACCTCCATCAAGTATGCCGGCGCCCCATGGGAACTGGGCCTGGCCGAAACCCACCAGACCCTGCGCGGCAACGACCTGCGCGGCAAGGTGCGGGTACAGACCGACGGCGGCCTGAAAACCGGCCTGGATGTGATCAAGGCCGCGATCCTCGGCGCAGAAAGCTTCGGCTTCGGCACCGCGCCGATGATCGCCCTGGGTTGCAAGTACCTGCGCATCTGCCACCTGAACAACTGCGCTACGGGCGTGGCCACGCAGAACGACAAGCTGCGCAAGGATCACTACATCGGTACCGTCGACATGGTGGTGAACTTCTTCACCTTCGTCGCCGAAGAAACCCGCGAGTGGTTGGCCAAGCTGGGCGTGCGCAGCCTGGGCGAGCTGATCGGCCGCACCGACCTGCTGGAAGTGCTGCCTGGCGACACCGAGCGCCAGCAGTTCCTGGACCTGTCGCCGCTGCTGGGCAGCTCGCATATCCCGGCCGACAAGCCGCAGTTCTGTGAAGTCGACAAGAACCCGCCGTTCGACAAGGGCGAGCTGGCCGAGAAGATGGTCGAGATGGCCCTGCCGGCCGTTCGCGACCTGGCCGGTGGCGAGTTCAGCCTGGATATCTGCAACTGCGATCGCTCCATCGGTGCGCGTGTCTCCGGCGAGATCGCCCGCCTGCATGGCAACCAGGGCATGGCCGGCGCGCCGATCACCTTCCGCTTCAAGGGCACCGCAGGCCAGAGCTTCGGGGTATGGAACGCCGGTGGCCTGAACCTGCACCTGGAAGGCGACGCCAACGACTACGTCGGCAAGGGCATGACCGGGGGCAAGCTGACCATCGTGCCGCCTGCCGGCAGCCCGTTCGAAACCCAGCACAGCGCCATCATCGGCAATACCTGCCTGTATGGCGCCACCGGCGGCAAGCTGTTCGCTGCCGGCACCGCGGGCGAGCGCTTCGCTGTGCGTAACTCCGGCGCCCACGCTGTGGTCGAGGGTACCGGCGATCACTGCTGTGAATACATGACCGGCGGCTTTGTCTGCGTCCTGGGCAAGACCGGTTACAACTTCGGTTCTGGCATGACGGGCGGTTTCGCCTACGTGCTCGACATGGACAACACCTTCGTCGACAAACTCAACCACGAGCTGGTGGAAATCCAGCGGATCAGTGGCGAGGCGATGGAGGCCTACCGCAGCCACCTGGCGCGGGTCCTTGCCGAATACGTGGAAGAAACCGGCAGCGAGTGGGGGCGCGAGCTCTCGGAGAACCTGGACGACTACGTGCGGCGCTTCTGGCTGGTCAAGCCGAAGGCGGCCAACCTCAAGCAACTGCTGTCCAGCACCCGTGCCAACCCGCAGTAACAACAGCTGCAAGTGGCAAGCCCCGTGCGCGGGGCTTGCCCGGCTCAAGTGATCGTCTTGCAGCTTGCGGCCCAGGCCAGCAACTGCGGTATAGAGGTTTTGAAAAATGGCTGAACGTCTGAACAACGACTTCCAGTTCATCGAAGTAGGGCGCAAGGACCCCAAGAAGAAGCTCCTGCGCCAGCGCAAGAAGGAGTTCGTGGAAATCTACGAACCCTTCAAACCGCAACAGTCCGTGGAGCAGGCACACCGCTGCCTGGGCTGCGGCAACCCGTATTGCGAGTGGAAGTGCCCGGTGCACAACTTCATCCCCAACTGGCTGAAGCTGGTGTCCGAAGGCAACATCCTCGCGGCGGCAGAACTTTCGCACC
The DNA here is from genome assembly GCF_056856075.1 of Pseudomonas sp. FA-1. Classification (NCBI taxonomy): domain Bacteria; kingdom Pseudomonadati; phylum Pseudomonadota; class Gammaproteobacteria; order Pseudomonadales; family Pseudomonadaceae; genus Pseudomonas; species Pseudomonas sp. FA-1. Next base: position 373,102 of record NZ_JBWXTH010000001.1, on the reverse strand, counting down.
AGACCAACACCCTGCCGGAAGTGTGCGGCCGCGTGTGCCCGCAGGACCGTCTCTGCGAAGGTGCCTGTACGCTGAACGACGGTTTTGGCGCAGTGACCATCGGCTCGGTGGAGAAGTACATCACCGATACCGCCTTCGCCATGGGCTGGCGCCCGGACATGTCCAAGGTCAAGCCGACCGGCAAGCGCGTCGCGATCATCGGCGCGGGCCCAGCGGGCCTGGGGTGTGCCGACGTGCTGGTGCGTGCCGGCGTGACCCCGGTGGTGTTCGACCGCAACCCAGAGATCGGCGGCCTGCTGACCTTCGGCATCCCCGAGTTCAAGCTGGAAAAGACCGTGCTCAGCAATCGCCGCGAAGTCTTCACCGGCATGGGCATCGAGTTCCGCCTGAACACCGAGGTGGGCAAGGACATCACCATGGAGCAGCTGCTCGCCGATTACGACGCGGTGTTCATGGGCATGGGCACCTACACCTACATGAAGGGCGGCTTCCCCGGCGAAGACCTGCCAGGTGTGCATGACGCCCTGGACTTCCTGATCGCCAACGTCAACCGCAACCTGGGCTTCGAGAAGTCGCCGGAAGACTTCGTCGACATGCAGGGCAAGAAGGTCGTGGTGCTTGGTGGTGGCGACACCGCGATGGACTGCAACCGCACGTCGATCCGCCAGGGCGCCAAGTCGGTGACCTGTGCCTATCGTCGTGACGAAGCCAACATGCCGGGTTCGCGCCGCGAGGTGAAGAACGCCAAGGAAGAGGGCGTGAAGTTCCTCTACAACCGTCAGCCCATCGCCATCGTCGGCGAGGACAAGGTCGAAGGTGTGAAGGTGGTCGAGACCCGTCTCGGCGAGCCGGACGCCCGTGGCCGCCGCAGCCCCGAGCCGATCCCGGGCTCCGAGGAGATCCTGCCGGCCGATGCCGTGGTGATCGCCTTCGGCTTCCGCCCGAGCCCGGCGCCGTGGTTCGAGCAGCATGGTATCCAGCTGGACAGCCAAGGCCGCGTGGTGGCGCCGGAGAAGGGCAAGTTCAAGCACCAGACCAGCAACCCGAAAGTGTTCGCCGGTGGTGACATGGTGCGCGGTTCGGATCTGGTGGTTACTGCCATCTTCGAAGGGCGTACGGCCGCTGAAGGTATCTTGGACTACCTGGAAGTCTGATCCATTGTTGGGGGCCGCTGTGCGGCCCTTTCGCGGCGCAAGGCCGCTCCTACAGGATATGCGCGATCCCCCTGTAGGAGCGGCCTTGCGCCGTGAAAGGGCTGCAAAGCAGCCCCCTCTATGCATTTTGTATACAAAAACCATTGATCCACGGCATCCAATAGACAAACAGCCGTGCCTTTTCTCTGTACGTCTGAGAAAATGCCCGCACTTTTTTGCTGGATGCCGACATGACTGCCCTGAAGAACGATCGTTTCCTGCGTGCACTGCTCAAGCAACCCGTAGACGTCACCCCGGTCTGGATGATGCGCCAGGCTGGCCGCTACCTTCCGGAATACCGCGCCAGCCGTGCCAAGGCCGGTGATTTCATGAGCTTGTGCATGAACCCGCAGTTCGCCTGCGAGGTCACCCTGCAGCCGCTGGACCGCTACCCGCTGGATGCGGCGATTCTCTTCTCGGACATCCTCACCATCCCCGACGCCATGGGCCAGGGCCTGTACTTCGAAACCGGCGAAGGCCCGCGTTTCAAGAAGGTCGTCAGCACCCTGGCCGACATCGAGGCGCTGCCGGTTCCCGACCCGCAGAAGGACCTGGGCTATGTGATGGACGCCGTCAGCACCATCCGCCGCGAGCTCAACGGCCGCGTGCCGCTGATCGGCTTCTCCGGCAGCCCCTGGACCCTGGCCACTTACATGGTCGAAGGCGGTTCCTCCAAGGACTTCCGCAAGACCAAGGCCATGCTCTACGACAACCCCCAGGCGATGCACCTGCTGCTGGACAAGCTGGCCCAGTCGGTCACCCGCTACCTCAATGGCCAGATCCAGGCCGGTGCCCAGGCGGTGCAGATCTTCGATACCTGGGGCGGCAACCTGTCGGCGGCGGCCTACCAGGAATTCTCCCTGGCCTACATGCGCAAGATCGTCAGCGGCCTGATTCGCGAACACGATGGGCGCAAGGTGCCGGTGATCCTGTTCACCAAGAACGGCGGCATCTGGCTGGAAAGCATCGCCGAAGCCGGCGCCGATGCCCTGGGCCTGGACTGGACCTGCGAAATCGGCGATGCCCGTCGCCGTGTGGGCGACAAGGTCGCGCTGCAAGGCAACATGGACCCGACCGTGCTGTACGCCAAGCCCGAGGCCATTCGCCAGGAAGTGGCGCGGATTCTCGAAAGCTACGGGCATGGCAGCGGCCATGTGTTCAACCTGGGGCACGGCATTACCCCGGAAGTGGACCCGGAGCATGCTGGTGTGTTCATCAATGCAGTGCATGAATTGTCGGCGCGGTATCACGGCTGAGCCGAAGGGAAGGGTTCTCCTGCAATAGGGGAACCCACCTATTAAAGAGCTACCGCTTCAATACGTTATATTGACCTCGCGAGTTCACTATTGCCGCACTTATTTGGTGCGTGGGTGAACAAAATTATTTTTTGTTAATAAAAATTACTCTGATTAATTGGTGTGGTTATACCTACTAATCTTGCGAGGTATGTAGAACTTTCCTACATAAAGAGCTCCGATGACGTAGTTAGATTGCGATCGTCACGTGCGCCGGTCTTACTGGGTGCTTACTGGCTATTAGAGTCTAATAATTTCTTCGGAGTTTTCTTGTGACTACCAGAAGTGTAATGTGTAAAGGGTTTGCCTTGAGCGGCCTTTGGGTCGCGGTCCTTGGTGCGGGCCTGCATGCGCAGGTGGTAAATGCGCATGGACATCTTGCTGACCCACCTTCTCGCGCTGCGCTCTGCCATGCGAAGTATCAACATCAGAACGTCGATTGTGGACAAGTCCAATACGAGCCTTGGGCTGTCGGTGAGGTTGTCGGGAGCTTCCCTGGCGCAGGTCCTGCCGATGGGGTAATTGCAAGTGGTGGCGTTCGCCTCGACTTCGCAGCGCTTGACGAACAGTCCGCCAACCGTTGGCACCTGACGCCGATTGTCGACCGCAATGTTCAGTTTGCTTGGCACTACGAAGCTCCACATCCTGTGAAGAACTGGGAGTACTTCATTACCAAGGCAGATTGGAATCCTAACCAGAAATTGACGCGGGCCTCGTTCGACTCGACTCCGTTCTGCAGAGTTGAGGGACATAATCAGATACCTAACCCAGGGACAGGCACCAACCCAACGCATAGTTGCACCTTGCCTGCAGACCGGTCGGGGCAGCATGTCATTCTGGCTATGTGGGACGTTGGGGATACAGACAAAACCTTCCATAGCGTTGCTGATGTCGATATCCAACTCGATGGCGGTCCTGCCCCGGAATGGCCTCGCCTGGCAGAAATCTCGCCAAACCGCGATCTCGAAGTTGGAGACAAAGTCATTGCCCGTGCATTTGACGCCAACGGCGAGAACCAGGCATTCAGGGTGACCATCACAATCGATAATGCTGAAGAAGCGATTGGCGCCAACTGGGCCTTCAAGCTCGCTAAGCGGATCAACGAAACCCAGACGCTGGTGCGTGCCGGCAAGCTGGACGCCGAGGGCAATATCGAGCCTGTGCCAGGTTCCAATACCATCTTCGCCAAAGTGGAGAGTGGTCTGACCAACTATATCGTTGACATCGAGGCCGCTGCGGGCGACCCAGCCACCATGCACCTGCATGACGTCAAGCCTGAATACACGCTTAAAGACGGCAAGACCACGATGGACTTCAGCGTAATGAGCAACAAGGCGCTGAAGGTCAAGGCCCAGCTGTTCGATGCCAACAACAAGCAAGTCGGCTTTGCTCAACAAGCGGTCAACGGCACTGCCAAGTTCGTGTTGAATGTCGAGAGCGTCGAAGGTGCGCATACTCTCAAGGTCGTAGGTGTGGACAAGGGCGAGCGCGTGTTGCTGCAGGAAGAGCGCACTGTTGAGCTGAAGGCCGCAGGCAACGTGGAATACGACTTCGAATACCCGCAGTCCATCAGCAGCTACGTAGCTGGCACCAAAGTGCTGCAGCGCAAGACCGGAGAAGTCTTCGAGTGCAAGCCATTCCCTTACAGCGGCTGGTGCAGCAACCCTAGCGCTATCCATTACGAGCCCGGTTTCGGAAGCAACTGGTCCGACGCTTGGAACAAGCTCTAACGGATTGAACCGGGTACCCGTTAACGGGTACTCGGTTTCCTATCGGTATTTTTATGCAAGTGCAAAAGTATTGCTGGCAGCAGATCCTCCTGCACTGGATCTCTGCCCTGGTCATCATCTGGGTGCTAATCAGTGGCTTCTATGTCGCGCACATGGATGTCGCCACCACCACATTCCATGCCGTTGCGTTCTTCAATGTCGCCCTGACCACGCTGTTCATCCCGGTCTTCTTGCTGCGTTGGCTGGTGCGTTTGGTCAAGCCCGCGCCCAAGAGCCTGCATGACGACCCGCGCAATCGCCGCATCGTCCATGTCGTGCATGAAGCCCTGTACTGGACCATCGCCACCGTCCTGTTGTCCGGTGTGCTGATGATGGACCGCGACATCGATGTCTTCGGCTGGTTCGCCATCGCGCCGGTGCTGAGCGACCCGTTCTGGCACGGTGTCTGGTTCAACATCCACATTGCATCCTGCCTGCTGTTGGCGCTGGGCGTGGCGATGCATATCGCCGCGGTGGTGCTGCATGAGCTGTCCGGGCGGCGAGTACTTCGGCGGATGCTGCCCTGAATCCGATGAAGCTTTCCGTGCACCTGCCCTGGGCTGCGATGGTGCTGGCCACAGGGGCCCTGCTGATATGGCGTGATGCGGCCAACCCGGTGGTGGCAGACGCTGCCGCCCCGGCCGTGCCCGTGGCCCCTGCGTCGGCTGCGCAAAAGCCATTGCCTGTGGCCACCCTGGCCCTGGCGTTCGGCTTCCAGGCACCCGGCCAGCCCCAGTCGAGCCGGTCGGACATCACCCTCAAGGCCACGTTCGTTTCCAGCCAGGGCGATGCCCGCGCGCTGGTCAAAAGCGCCAACGGCGATGCCATCTATCGGGTCGGCGACCGCCTGCCGGGCGGCGGTGTGCTGCGGCGTATCGACGTGCGCTCCATCGTGCTCTGGGTCGGTGGCCGCGAAGAAGCCGTGTCGCTGTCGACCAGCAGTTCTCCTGTATTCCAAGCGACCGCTAGCGCCAAGGGTGCTGCTTCGGTTTCCCCTTCTTCACCCCGCCTGTTGCGGGAGGTGCAATGACTTTCAAGCGATACCTGCGCGCCGCCTCTCTCGGCGCCTGCCTTACCCTGACCTGTTCCCTGGCGCTGGCTGACGAGCCTACCTGGCAGCTGGCGATGAGCGATGCCGACGTGCGCGATGTGGTACGCGAAGTGGGGGCGATACTCGACCAGACGATCATCCTGGACCCGCGCGTACAGGGGCGGATCACTGTCCTGTCCAGCGAGGCGCTCGATCGTGAAGGTATACGCCGGCTGTTCTATTCGGTGCTCAACGCCCAGGGCTTCGCCGCAGTGAACGACGGTGACCGGCTGTTGGTGCTGCCGGCCAGCGAAGCCAAGGCCTGGGCCAACCAGCAGGTCGAGGCCATCCCGGCAGCATTCACGACACGCGTGCTGCCCTTGTCCGGCAGTACCGCATCGGACCTGGCAGGGCTGCTGCGCCCGTTGGTTTCCAGCAATGGCTATATCGGCCCTTCCAGTTCGGCCAATGCCTTGGTGGTCACCGACTCGGCTGCCAATCTGGACCGCCTGGAAGACCTGGTGCTGCAGCTCGACAGCGGCCAGCGGCATGACTATGAACTGGTGACCCTACACAAGGCCCAGGCCAGCGACGTGCTGGCCGTGGTGGAAGGAGCCGCCGGTGGTCCGGAGAGCGGCGTGCGGGTGCTGGCCGACCTGCCAGGCAACCGCCTGCTCATCCTCGGGCCCGCCAAGTCGCGTCAGCGCCTGGCGCAGTTGAGCCGCTCGCTGGATGTCCCTGCGCCTACCGCCTCGCAGAACTGGCGTGTGGTCCGCTTGCAGCACAGCAATGCCGAGCAGTTGGCTGAAGTATTGGGTGATGTAGGCAAGCGCCTGGACGGCAAGCCGACCGGTGACGGCCTTGGCGAGACGCTCAACGGTGAAGCCATGGTCAAGGCCGATGCCAACCAGAACGCCTTGGTGCTGTTGGGCGAACCCCAGACCCTGGGCAGCGTCGAGCAGATCATCGAACAACTGGACCAACCACGGGCCCAGGTGTTGATCCATGCGGCCATCGTCGAAGTCAGCGGTGACATCAACGAGGCCCTCGGCCTGCAATGGGGCATCGACAAGGGCGGCCTGAAGGGTGGCATCACCTTCCCGGACAGCGGCGCTTCGCTGGCCGATCTGCTCGGCGAGGGCAAGTCCATCCCGGCGGGCGCTGCCGTGGCCATCGGCTCGGATCGCTTCGGCCTGCTGGTGTCGGCCCTGGCCAGCAATACCCGCAGCAACCTGCTGTCCACCCCCAGTCTGCTGACCCTCGACAACCAGGAAGCGCAGATCCTCGTCGGCCAGAACGTGCCGTTCAAGACCGGCTCTTATACCACCACCGGCAGTGGCGCGGACAACCCGTTCACCACCGTCGAGCGCAAGGACATCGGTATCAGCCTGAAGGTACGTCCGCACATCAACGAAGGCCGGACCTTGCGCCTCGAGGTCGAACAGGAAAGCTCGGAGCTCGCCCCCAGCACGCTGGAAAACGACCTGATCACCAACAAGCGCACGCTCAAGAGCACCATCCTCGCCGCGGATGGCGAGATCATCGTGATCGGTGGCCTGATCAAGGACAGCGTACGGAAAGAGCAGCGTGGTGTACCGTTGCTCAGCCGCATTCCCTGGGTGGGTGGCCTGTTCCGCTGGAACCGGGATGTCCAGGAAAAGACCAACCTGATGGTCTTCCTGCGCCCCACCATCCTGCGTAGCCAGGCCGAGCTGGTCCAGGCAGGACGACGCGCCTACGAAAACGTTCGTGCAGTGGACGACTCGGTGCTGCCGGAGGACGCCCAGAAGCTGTTCGAGGCCCAGCGCCTGCCTGACAACCAAGGCGGCCGTCGATGACTGCCAGCCTGCCGTTCAGCTTCGCCCGGCGCCACGGCATCCTGCTCGACCAGCAGGCGGACGAACCTGCCTTGCTGATGCGCGAGGATGCATCGCTGGCCGCCATGGCCGAGGCCTGCCGCTTGGTGGGCAGTGCCTGGCCGCTGCGCCAGGTGGATGACGCCTGCTTTGCCGAGCGCCTGGCCAGCTGCTATGGCGGCAGCCAGGACGCGGCGCAGGCGGTGGTCCAGGGCCTGGACCAGGAAATCGACCTATCCCGCCTGGCCGAAGCCTTGCCGCAGACCTGCGACCTGCTCGACCAACAGGACGATGCGCCGATCATTCGCCTGCTCAATGCCCTGCTCAGCGAGGCCGTCCGCTCCAGGGCTTCGGATATCCACCTGGAAACCTTCGAGCAGCAGCTGCGGGTGCGCATGCGTATCGATGGCGTGATGCGCGAAGTGCTGGCGCCGCCGCGGGAGCTTTCCGCCTTGCTGGTTTCCCGTATCAAGGTCATGGCGCGCCTGGACATTGCCGAGAAACGCGTGCCCCAGGATGGCCGGATCAGCCTGCGCCTGGCCGGTCATGAGGTCGATGTGCGGGTCTCGACCTTGCCGGCGGCCCATGGTGAACGGGTGGTACTGCGCCTGCTGGACAAGCAGGCGGTGCGCCTGGATATCGACCATATGCAAATGGCAGGTTCGGTGCGCACGGGCTTCTTGCGCATGCTGGAAAAACCCCACGGTATCTTCCTGGTCACCGGCCCTACCGGCTCCGGCAAGACCACCACGCTGTACACGGCGCTGTCCTACCTCAACCAGGTATCGCGCAACATCCTCACGGTGGAAGACCCGATCGAATACCACCTGCCCGGCATCGGCCAGACCCAGGTCAACACCAAGGTCGACATGACCTTCGCCCGGGGCCTGCGCGCCATCCTGCGCCAGGACCCGGACGTGGTCATGGTCGGCGAGATCCGCGACCGGGAAACCGCCGACATCGCCGTCCAGGCCTCGCTGACCGGGCACCTGGTGCTATCCACCCTGCACACCAACAGCGCGTTGGGCGCCATCACGCGCCTGGCGGACATGGGCATCGACACCTGCCTGCTCGCCTCGTCGCTGGCCGGGGTCATGGCCCAGCGCCTGGTGCGCAGGCTCTGCCCGCACTGCAAGGTCGCCTGCGAGGTGGACGATGCCATTGCCAGCGCGCTGGGGCACCCCGCCGAACGGCCAGCGGTGGTCTACAAGGCCCAAGGGTGTGGCGAATGCCAGCAGGGTTACAGCGGCCGACTGGCCTTGCATGAAATGGTGGTGGTCGAGCCGCCGCTGGCGCAGGCGATCCATACGCGCGCGTCCCAGGCACAGATGCTGGAGCTGATCCGCCAGGACACGCCGAGCCTGTTCCAACATGGCGTCGAGCGTATCCGCCAAGGGCAGACCAGCGTGGAAGAACTGCTACGCGTGACGGGGCACGACTGACATGGCGTTGTTTCGCTACCAGGCTCAGGACGCCCGCGGCGCCCGCCAACGGGGCACACTGGAAGCGCCGGGTGCGCGCCAGGCCCGGCAGGCCCTGCGCGACCAGGGGCTGCTGGTGCTGCAGGTCGAACCTGTACGGGAATCGCCGCTCAATGGCTTGCTGACGCGCAACCACCTGAGCCTTGCCCGGCGCTCGCTGCTGACCCGGCAACTGGCGACCTTGCTGCATGCGGGCGTGCCGCTGACCGAAGCCTTGCAGGCCGTCGCTGCGCAAACCACTCAACGCCAGGTGCGGCAGGTGCTGCGCGGCGTGGCTGAGCGCGTCGCCGAAGGCCACGCCCTGGCGCAAGCGCTTGGGGCTTATCCACAGGCGTTTCCCATGGTCTACCGGGCCACCGTCGCTGCGGCAGAACGCTCGGGGCACCTGGCCGGGGTACTCGACCGCCTGGCCGAACATGGCGAGAACCAGCAGGCCCTGCGCCAGAAAGTCCAGCTGGCGATGGTGTACCCGGTGATCCTGCTGGTGGTCTCGTTGCTGGTGGTGGGCTTCCTGCTGGGCTATGTGGTGCCGGATGTCGTGCAGGCGTTCTCCCGGGACCAGGCCCAACTACCCATGGCGACTCAGGTACTGATTGCGCTCAGCGACGCCACCCACCGCTATGGGGTAGTGGGCGTTGCGGCCCTGGCGGCAGCGGCTGCGGCGGTGTATTGGGGCTTGCGTCATCCCGCCCGGCGCCGGAAATGGCAGGGTGTGTCGTTGCGCCTGCCGGCATACGGCGAGTTCGTTCGCGCCAGTGAAGCGGCGCGTTTCATCAGCACCTTGGCGATCCTCGGCCGCAGCGGTGTCGCCCTGGTCGAAGCCATGCACATCGGGGCCGGTGTCATCGGCAACCTGGTATTGCGCGAGCGCTTGCTGCAAGCCGCCCGCGAGCTTGGCGAAGGCGCCACGCTGGCCAACTGCCTGGCGCGCAGCGAGACCTTGCCGCCCCTGATGCTGCACATGATCGCCAGCGGCGAGCGCGCCGGTGAGCTGGACACGATGCTCGAACGTGCCGCCGACCTTCAAGGCAAGCAGCTGGCGGGGCGGATATCCCTGCTGGTGAGCCTTTGCGAACCCCTGATGCTGCTGGTGATGGGCGGCATCGTGTTGTTCATCGTGCTCGCCATCCTGTTGCCGATCCTCAACCTCAACCAACTGGTCAATTGATATGTCCATTCGTTCCGCGCGCCGCACACAACGCGGCTTCACCCTTATCGAAATCATGGTGGTGGTCATCATCCTTGGCGTGCTGGGCGCGCTGGTGCTGCCCAATGTGATGAGCCGTCCGGACCACGCCAAGCTCACTGCGGCCCGTACCGACATCCAGTCGATTTCCACCGCCCTGGAAATCTACCGGCTGGACAACGGCCGCTACCCAAGCACTGCCCAGGGTCTCGACGCCCTGGTCAAACGTCCCACCGTGGCGCCGTTGCCGCGTCAGTGGAATGCCCAGGGCTACCTCAAGAGCACGCCTACCGACCCGTGGGGCTCGCCTTACCAGTACACGAGCCCCGGTACGCATTCGAGCCAGGGTTACGACCTTTATTCCCTGGGCGCCGATGGCCAACCAGGTGGCGAGGGCATGGATGCCGATATCGGTAACTGGCTCGAATGACAGGGTGCCGCTCCCGGGGCTTCACCCTGTTGGAACTGCTGGTGGTCATCGCGTTGCTGGGCATCGTCATGGCCATGGCAGGGCTGACGTTCGGGCGTGACCCACAGCGTGTGGCCAGGCAGGAGGCCGGTCTATTCCTGCAGATGCTGCAGCATGCGCGGCAACAGGCGGTGCTGGAGGGGCGTGCACTGGGCATTCGCGTCGACACCCAGGGCTATCGCTTGCTCAAGGCGGCCGGGCAAGGCTGGGAGCCTGCAGGCCCGCCGCGAGCTCTCGAACTGGAGCTGCGCCTGGAGATCGACGGGGTGCCTGTATCGATTTCCCCACGCGGCAACGCACCGCAATTACTGATGTACGGCAACGACGAACACACCCCTTTCTCGTTGTATTTCATGGCGCCGGACAGGCGCCTGGCCAGGGTGTCGAGCGATGGGCTCAATGATCCGAAACTCACGCCGTGAGCGCGGCTTCACCTTGCTGGAGGTCTTGGTTGCGCTGGCGATCTTCGCGGTTCTGGCGGTGGCGGTGAGCTCGGCTACCCGGCATGTCCTGATGCAGTCCCAGGGCTTGCAGGACCGCCTGTTCGCCAGCTGGATCGCCGACAATCACCTGGCCGAACTGCGCCTGCAGCCGACACGTGGCGACGGGCAGCGCCCCATGGAAGTGTCTTTCGACCAACGACGCTGGACAGTGGCTCAAGAGCGCCGTCGCCTGGGGGACCGGGCCCTGGTCGAAGTGGTCGTGCGGGTCGGCCTGGCAGCGGACCGCCAGGTGCTGCACCAGGCCACCGGTTGGCTGGAGGACGTCGATGGGGCGAAGTGATCGTGGCCGCAAGCGTCGTCAGCGGGGCTTCACCTTGATCGAGCTGCTGTTGGCCATTGCCCTATTTGCATTGTTGGCGGTTGGGACCGCGCGCTTGCTCGACGTGTTGGTCCGAGCCGATGGCAAGCGCCAGGAGCAGGCCGAAGACCTGCGCGCCTTGGGCAGGGCGATGAGCCTGATCCAGCGGGATGCGTTGCACGGCTATCTCCCTGCGAGCCTGAAACAGCGTGGTTTTGGCGTCATGCTGGAGCAGCAGCGCATGGCATGGTGGATTGCAGGTGTGCAGGACAGCCAGCCCTTGCCGCGCAGCGAACTGCGGCTGGTCAACTACTGGTTGAAGGATGGCGTGCTATGGCGTCAGCGCCATACGCTGGAGCACGGCCAGAGTGCGCCCCAGCGCTTGCTCGATGGCGTCGTCGAGCTGCGTTGGCGCTTGTATGTGCCGGATGTCGGGTGGCAGGCACATTGGCCGATCGTCCAACGTCGGCCGGCGCCGCCGCAGGCGTTGGAGATCATTCTGTCCACCAAGCGGTTTCAACAGATACGGCGTGTATTTCCCTTGGCCGGGGTCAGCCAATGAAGCGCAGGCGACAAGAGGGGCTGGCCCTGGTCACGGTGCTGTTGATCATGGCGCTGCTGTCGTTGCTGGTCGCCGGCATGCTGCGCAGCCATCAGTTGCTGTTGGGGGGCGTTACCCAGCAAATGGAGGCCACGCGACTGCTGCAGCTGGCCCATGGCGCGGAGCGCAGGATTCTGCTGCAGCTGCGCCAGCAGGTGGGCGAGGTCGTGCAGGTCGCCCACGGCGGTCAGCAATGGGCCCGCGTCCAATCGCTGTCACTGGGTGAGGGGCGGGTTCGCACGCAGCTTTCGGACCTGTCGGCGCGTTTCAACCTGGGGGCATTGCTGGCGGGCAAGACCCCCGACCCGATACTGCTCGAACGCTGGGAGCGCCTCTGCCAGTCGTTGCAGATAGAGCCCCCTGAGCTGGACAACCTGGTCGGGCAGCCGCTGCTGGACCCAACGCAACTTCGCGCGTTGCCGGGCGTGTCCGCCGAGGTGATGGACCGCCTGAGGCCCTGGGTCGTTGCGTTGCCCAAGGAAGCCCGGCTCAACATCAATACCGCCCCGGCACAGGTCTTGGCTGCGCTGGAGGGGCTGTCGCCGGCGGTTGCGCGTCAGTTGGTGGCTGAACGGCCCGAGCAGGGCTACACCCGGGTCGACCAATTCCTGGCCCTGCCACAGGTGGATGGCCTCGGCATCACCAGCCGTGGGCTGACGGTGAGCAGCCAGTGGTTTCGTCTCGAAGTGCAGGTGGAGCTCGGTGGCAGGCGGATGTACCTGTACAGCGACCTGGAAATCGATCTGAACACGCACCGGGTTCGTGTGGTGCGACGTGTGTTTTCTGCAACGCGGGAGCAAATGCCGGATGAGTGACAATTGGTTGTACCTGCTGCCCGCAGGAACAGGGGCGATCGATACGCAGTGGCCTGTGTGGGTGCGAACAGCCGCTGGCCAGCTGCACCGCATCTGCATGGGTGAAGCGGCGTCGATCCTGGGCGGCGCGGCAGTGGTAGTGGTGCCGATGGAAATGGTCGGCAGCTGCGAAGTCGGCCCGCTGCCAGGCCGGCGGCCCAAGCCTGATACCTTGGCCTTCGCCGTCGAGGATCAGCTGGCAGCACCGCTGGAGAGCGTGCACCTGGCCTTCGGCCCTGCGAACGAGCAGGGGCATCGTCGGGGGCTTGTGATTGACCGAGAGGCCATGGACAGCCTGCTGGCCCTGTTGCAGGCACAGGGTATCGAACCGCTTGCCCTGCATGTCGATGCCGACCTGCTGTGTGGCGAACCCGCGTGCGCGTTGTGGGTCGAGGGGCGTTGGTTGATTGGCGGTACCGGGGGGCCACGGTTGGCTGCCGCCCCTCAGGTCGCCGAAGTGCTGGCGCAAAAGCTGCCGGCCATGGCGTGGCTGGCCGAAACGCAACCTGCAGGGCTTGCCCTGCGTACCCAAGCGGTCCCCTGTGCCTTCGATACGCTCAGGCAAGGCCGTGGGCAGGCCATCGACCTGCTTCAGGGCGCCTATCGACGACGCCGTGCGAGCGTGCCCTGGCGTGCCCTGGCGATTGGGGTGGTGATGGCGTTCGCGATGATGTGCGTGGCCGATTACCTGCGTGCAGGCTGGCTGCTGCAGCGTACGGCGCAGCTGCAGGCGGAAAGTCGCCAGGCCTTTCAACGTTGGGCGCCCGGGCAGCCTGTCAGTGCGGATCTCGCCAGCCAGATACGGGCGCTCGAATACCACCCGCAACCGACAACGGCCATAGAAGGGCTGGCGTCGCTCGGCGAGCAGTTGGTCGAAACCGGGAACGTAACCGTTACCCAGGCGACGCTGAGCGCCGCCGAAGGCTGGCGCGTGGAGGTGCTGGCGCAAGGGTTCGAAGACCTCGAGCGCCTTCGCCAACGCGTTCCGGCGGTATCGATGGATCAGGCCCGCCAGGACGAACGGGGTGTGCGGGCCACGCTGACCTGGAGGGCAGCACGATGATGCAATGGCGCGAACATGCCTTGGTGCGCCAATGGCGAGAGATACCGGACGAGCGACGGATGACGATCGTCATCACCCTATGGGCGTTGGCCTTGGTTGCGTTGTGGCAGCTGGCCTGGGTACCAGGCCAGGCACGTCTGCAGCAGGCTGAGCAGGCATTGGCCCGAGAACAAGCGCTGGCCGCCCATCTGCAGCGGGTATCGGCCGGGCCCGCCCGGGCGCAGGAGATCGTCCAGGCGTTGACACCGGCCAGGCTGAGCGAGCGTGCCCAGGCGGCGGGCGTGCGCATCATTGGCCTCGAGATCAGGGCGCAGCAGGTCGAGGTCAGCCTCGAGGGCTCGCCTGCGTTGGTGTTCGCGTGGTTGCATTCGCTGGAGCGCGAGGGTGGTCGCGTGCGGGAGATGCAGCTGCAGGTCATTGGCGAGCAGCTGCAGGCGAGGGTCGGCCTGGAGCTGGAGGAGACGTAAGGCTGATTAAGCTTCGCTTCAGCCTGCTTCGGTAGGCTGTTCCCATCGAAACCGAAACAGGACCTGACACCATGAAAACCCGTTACCTCGCCCTGATCCTCGCTCCGTTGTTCAGCACCGCCGCCCTGGCGGCCGGCTATACCGGCCCCGGCGCCCAGTCGGTGACCACCGTTGCCGCCGCCAACGATGCCGCCGACGACACACCGGTGGTGCTGCAAGGCTTCGTGACCAAGAAGATCAACAACGACGACAAGTACGAGTTCAAGGACAACACCGGCACCATCACCGTCGAGATCGATGACGAAGACCTGCCGCAGACGCCGTTCAACGACAAGACCAAGGTCAAGCTCACCGGCGAGGTGGAGAAGCACTTGATGAGCCGTGAAGTGGATGTGGACATCGTCGAGATCGTCAACTGATCCCTGGCCCATTCGCAGGTGAACCCGCTCCCACAGGCGTCGCTCTGGTCTGAAGGCCGCGCGCGTCCTGTAGGGGGCGGGTTTACCGTGCGGCTCAGGGATACGAGTAGTCATATCGCAGAAAAGTTTTTCATTTCCCTTCCTTGCGTCAAATATTTTTATGGTTCTCCGTAACGATTCCCGGCGTCAGCCTCAGGAAGCAGTTGCTCAGCGAATCTGGCCACCACATGGTCAAACGGGTTCTGCCTGTCCAATGGCAGCGCGCGTATTGTTGTCGCTAGTTGTAAAAGTTCATCATTGCTAACGGTAGCGAGGAAATGTTGGTCGAAAACTTCGGATATGGCATCTGCACGTCGATTATTGAGATAAGGAATATCTAGGGCCAACACCTCGATCATTTTTGCAGCGGCCGAGTCTACTTCTAGGGTCGACTGGATATTTCCATCTAAAAGGTAACGGAAACGCCCCTCGCAATCATCTTCAAGGGGAGAAATGTGTAGGTCTTCATCGAACCAGTTTCCTTTGTGATGACCGCAGTGCAATGGTGTTCCTGGATCAGTTTGACGAATGCACGACGCGTGCAGATTCTCGTAATCAAGCTCAAGCTGTTTGAAAAGCTCTTGAGGTCTGAAGTGTTCGATATGGCTGTCTTCTATTGAGATCCGTCTCCCGCAGTAGCAACATAGGCTTCCTTGCTCATTAAGCAGGCTGAGGTGAAGCTCGCGCTTCTGGGGGTTTTGTAAGGTTGCATAAGTGGGTTGCCAGTTTTCATTCGCTTGCGCCTTCCATGAAGTCAGGCTCGCTGGGGCGTCAGATTTTATGATTCTTTTCATCTTCCCAGAATTTCCTTTCTCCGGATGAGCGCTTCCGCACCTGCGAACTCGGGTAGATCAGGGGCTTTTTCTTTTAATAGTTCTAACTTGCCCTTGGCTAGGTCAAGTTTATTGTCTTCGATCAAAGTAAATAGGTCGGTCAGTAGAACTTGAATGTCTGGATCCCGTTTCTCGACATCCATGACTTCCGAAAGAATGCTGCTAGAGTCCAAGCCGTAGGTTACCCTAGGGTGGGAAGCATCGCCATGATCTAGAACGATGACCTCTTCAGGTTTAAGCGTTCCAATAATCTGCGGTGAGTGACTTGCAGCGATGAATTGGACTTTTGGAAACGCTGCCTTAAGCGCCTTGACAAGGCTGCGTTGCCAAGCAGGGTGCAGATGAATATCTAGCTCATCGATTATTACGATACCATTGGTGGCTATAAGTACGTCTGGACCAAGATGTGGGTTTAACAGGCACATGCGCCTGGCAATATCAGAAAGAAGGGCGACCAAAGCGCGCTGGCCATCACTCAAGTTATTAAATGGCAGTGGCTTATCGTTTTCTAGATCGAGCATCAAACTTCGAAGCGTCATGTCGTAACGTAGCCCAATGGATTGGGGTAACGCGTGTTTGATCGCTTCGTTCAGAAGATCCAACTCATCTTGTTGCAGTTTATCTCGTGTCTCCGACTCGGCAATAGCCTGAAGGCGCTCGAGCGTTTTGCTGATCACCCATCGTTCTAAGTCTTCGATATTGGACGCGGCGTTCCACCAATATTGATACCCCGCCATTCTAGAAGGTTGGTCGGTTGCAGCGGACAATGCTGTGACATTGCCAGGGGCCCATCGGCGATCGGATTTATAGAATGCCAGCACTGGCAAGGTTATGCTGTTGCCTGTATCCAAGTTGGTCAGTGCTTGATCTATGTGCGCTTTGAAGTCGTAATCAGTGTTTACTGATGGATCGCTACGAAGCTTTTCGATTGTCCATTGCGTTGCGCCAAATGCTTCGCCCTTTGCAGTTAAACGCATGGGGTAGCATCTTTCAAATCTTACCTTTCCATTAATTTTGTCCAGCGTAAACCTTACGTCCTCCTCGTCTATAGCCGTATAGTGGGCTAGCGCGGAGTGGCTGACATCTCTTAATGAGGTGGCTATCGCCTTAAGCAACGAGGTTTTGCCGATGCCGTTTACACCGATAATAAGATTGAAATGTGAATTGAAATTGAATTCGGCTGTCTCATGGCAGCGGAAGTTTTCGATCTTCAAGCTATCAAGGCGCATTTTTAAATCCTAACCTCACGGGCTGAAAGGCTAGTGTAACGCGACCTGATATGGAAACCAGCATGAGCATGCATGACGGGTTGTTTCTGACGAAACTTTACTTCGGGTCAATATTGGCCTAACGGACGTCATAGACTTGTCGAGATCGTCCTGATCCCTGGCCCATTCGCGGGTGAACCCGCTCCCACAGGCGTCGCTCTGGTCTGAAGGCCGCGCGCGTCCTGTGGGGCGGGCTTACCCGCGAATGGGTTCAAGCGGTCTTCGGTGGCAACCTGCTCAGGTGCAACGCCACCAGCAACGCCACCGTCAGCAGGCTGCCGATGAACAGGCCGATGCCGTTCCATCCGGCCTGGTGCCAGAACACCCCACCCGCCGTCCCGGCCACGCTGGAGCCTGCGTAATAGCAGAACAGGTACAGCGACGATGCCTGCCCCTTGGCCTTCAACGCCCGGCGCCCGATCCAGCTGCTGGCCACCGAGTGTGCGCCGAAGAAGCCGAAGGTGAACACCAACATGCCCAGGATCACCATCGTGAGCGGGTTGGCCAAGGTCAGCAACAAGCCGCCGGCCATCACCAGGATGCTCGCCCAGAACACTTTGCGCCTACCCAGTTTGTCCGCCAGCGCGCCCACCTGGGCGGAGCTGTAGATGCCCGACAGGTACACCACCGACAGCAGGCCCACCAAGGCCTGGTTCATGTGATAGGGCCCTGCCAGCAGGCGATAGCCGATGTAGTTGAACAAGGTGACGAAGGCGCCCATCAGCAGGAAGGCCTCGAGGAACAGCCAGGGCAGGCCGGCATCACGAAAATGCATGGCGAAGCCGTCCAGCAGGCTGCGAGGGTTCATGGGCTGGGGGCGGAAATTGCGGGATTCGGGCAGCACCTTCCAGAACACCAACGCCGCCACCAGGGCCAGGCCGCCGATGGCCAGCATCGCGGTGTGCCAGCTGACGAAGTCGATCAGCACGCCGCTGATCAGGCGTCCGCTCATGCCGCCGATGGCATTGCCACCGATGTACAGGCCCATGGCCAGGCCGATGTGCTGTGGATGGATTTCTTCGCTCAGGTAGGTCATGGCCACGGCGGCCAGGCCACTCAAGGCCAGCCCCACCAGTGCCCGGGTGGCCAGTACCAGCTCCCAGGTCGGCATCACCGCGCTGGCCAGGGTTGCCAGGGCGGCGCAGAGCAGGGCGCAGACCATGACCGGCTTGCGGCCGATACGGTCGGAAACCGGCCCGGTGACCAGCAGGCCGAAGGCCAGCATGGCCGTGGATACCGAAAGCACCAGGCTGCTCTGCGCGGCGTTGATGGAAAACTCCTGCGACAGCAAGGGCATCATCGGCTGTACGCAATACAACAGGGCGAAGGTGGCGAACCCGCCGCTGAACAGCGCCAGCACGGTCTTGATGAAGGCGGGCGTGCCTTTTTCGATCCAAACGTCGTTCAGGGCAGGCGTGGCAGGCTCGGGCTCGATGGAAAACGGGGCGACGACGGATTTCACGGAAGGTACCTCAGGCGCTGGCCGGTGTTGCGTTGAAAAAAATCATATAGCTGCCTAATGGATACATCCAATATATTGTTCGACCTGTTTAAGACGTTCTGCGACTTGTTTGGGGCCGATCATGGAATTGCGTCACCTGCGGTATTTCATCGCTGTGGCCGAAGAACTGCACTTCGGTCGTGCTGCCCAGCAGTTGGGCATCTCGCAACCGCCATTGAGCCAGCAGATCCAGGCCCTGGAGCAGGAACTGGGCGCGCGCCTGTTCGAGCGCACCAACCGCCGGGTCGAGCTGAGCGAGGCCGGGCGTCTGTTCCTCGACGAAGCGCGCCAGGTCCTGGCCCAGGTGGAAAAGGCCGCGGATGTTGCCCGGCGTGCGCAGTTGGGTGAGCTGGGCGAGATGAAGATCGGCTTCACCTCTTCGGCGCCGTTCACGTCGAGGATCCCCAAGGCACTGCATGCCTTTCGCCAGCGCTTTCCCGCAGTGCACCTGAACCTGCGCGAGATGAGCAGCCGTGACGTGGCCGATGCGGTGTTCGACGAAACCATCGAGGTCGGCCTGATGCGCCCGATGGCATTGCCCGAAGGGCTGGTGGCCACCGAACTGTTCAGCGAGCCGCTGGTAGCGGTGATCCATGCCTCCCATCCCCTGGCCCAGGGCAGCGAACAGGGTGTGTACATGCAGGCCCTGGCCAACGAGCCCTTCGTGTTCTTCCCACGCAGCTACGGCAGCGGGTTGCATGCGCAGTTGCTGAGCCTGGCGCGCCAGGCCGGGTTCAGCCCGCATTTCGCCCAGGAAGCGGGCGAGGCGATGACCATCATCGGCCTGGTGTCGGCGGGGTTGGGCGTGTCGGTGCTGCCGGCGTCGTTCCAGCGCATGCGTATCGATGGCGTGGTGTACCGGACCCTGCTGGATGAGGGCGCGACGACCGCGGTGTGGCTGGTCCAGCGGCAGGCGGCAGGCTCGGCCATGGCCAGGGCGTTTGCCGAATTGTTGACCCGGTAGGGCACTGCTGTTCGCCGCTGCGCTTTAAGTGAACAGTATCAGCCTGTGACCGGCCAGCGCCGGAACACCAACGAGGTGTTCACCCCGCCAAAGGCGAAGTTATTGTTCATCACATACTCATGCTGCATGGCCCGGAACCCGCCGCGCAGGTAGTCCAGCTCGCCGCAACGGGGGTCGATGTGGTCGAGATTCAGGGTATGTGCGTATTGGTCGCGGTTCATCATCTCGATGCTGAACCAGGACTCCAGCGCCCCGCAGGCCCCCAGGGTATGGCCGAGGAAGCTCTTCTGCGAACTGATGGGCATGCGCGGGCCGAACAGCTCATGGGTGGCCAGCGTCTCGGCGATGTCGCCTTGCTCGGTGGCGGTGCCATGGCCATTGACGTAGCCGATGGCCTCGGGCCCAAGGCCGGCGTCTTCCAGCGCCAGCTCCATGGCCCGGCGCATGGTGGCCTGTTCGGGGCGGGTGATGTGCTGGCCGTCGGCGTTGCTGCCGAAACCGACGATCTCGGCATGGATACGGGCGCCCCGAGCCAGGGCGTGCTGCAACTCCTCGAGCACCAGCATGCCGGCGCCTTCGCCCACCACCAGGCCATCCCGTGCACTGTCGTAGGGCCGTGGGGTCAGGGACGGGGTATCGTTCTTCAGGCTGGTGGCGTACAGCGCGTCGAAGACCATGGCCTCGCTGGGGCACAGCTCTTCGGCGCCGCCGGCGAGCATCAGCGGCAGGCGCCCGTACTTGATCGCTTCGTACGCATAGCCGATGCCCTGGCTGCCGCTGGTGCAGGCACTGGAGGTAGGGATCAGGCGCCCGGTGAGGCCGAAGAAGATGCTGATGTTGGCCGCGGTGGTGTGCGGCATCATGCGTACGTAGGAGTTGGCATTCAGGCCATCGGCCTTGGAGTTGAGCAGCATGTTGCCGAAGGCCTTGATCTCTTCGGTGCTGCCGATCGACGAGCCGCAGGCGACCCCCATGCGGCCGTCTCGGATGCTCGGGTCGTCGAGCAGCCCGGCGTCGAGCAGCGCCTGCTCGGCAGCCGCCACTGCCAGGCGGGCCACCCGGCCCATGCTGCGCAGCTGCTTGCGGGTCCAGTGCGTGGGCACCTGGAAGCCGTCCACGGGCCCGGCCAGGCGGGTATTGAGCTCCTCGAAGCGGTCCCATTCGTCCATGCGCCGGATACCGCTGTGGTTGGCGGCGAACTGCGCAGCGATGCTCGTCCAGTCGTTGCCCAGGGCAGTGATGCCGGCCATGCCGGTGACCACGACACGGCGCATCAGCACAGCCCTCCGTTGACCGCCAGGACCTGGCGGGTGATGTAGGCGGCCTCGTCCGACATCAGGAAGTTCACCGCGCCCGCCACTTCCTCGGGCGTGCCCATGCGTTGCGCCGGGATCATCTTCAGCAGCTCCTCCACCGGCACCTGTTCGTCGAGCATGGCGGTATCGATCAGGCCCGGCGCCACGCAGTTGACCGTGATGCGGCGCTTGCCCAGCTCGATGGCCAGCGCCTTCGCCGCACCGATCAGGCCGGCCTTGGAAGCGCTGTAGTTGACCTGGCCACGGTTGCCGATCAGGCCGGACACCGAGGTGATGCAGACGATCCGGCCAGGGGCACGGCGGCGGATCATCGGCATGATCAGCGGGTGCAGCACGTTGTAGAAGCCGTCGAGGTTGGTGCGCATGACGGTATCCCAGTCGTCCTCGGTCAGCGCCGGGAAGGCGCCGTCACGGGTCAGCCCGGCGTTGCACACCACGCCGTAATAGGCACCATGGGCTTCGACATCGGCCTCGAGCGCCGCGACACAGCCGCCTCGGTCGGCCACATCGAACTGCAGGATCCGCGCCTGGCGGCCCAGGGCACGGACTTCGCCGGCGACCGCTTCGGCCTCGTCTCGCGCGCTGCGGCAATGCAGGGCCAGGTCGAAGCCGGCGCGGGCCAGGCGCAGGGCGATGGCGCGCCCGATCCCTCGGCTGGAACCGGTGACCAGGATGGTGTCAGTCATGCTGCGACTCCTCCGGGCCCGCCTCGGCCAGATAGCTGGCGGCTTGCGGCGGGCGGTAGACATTCAGGCGGGCGCTGGCATCTATGCCTTCGCCGCGCAGGTGGCATTCGAACACGCCCATGCCGTTTTCGTCCTCGAGCGAACGCAGGGCATGGATGTGCAACTGCGCACCGGCGGGAAACGCCTCGACATTGCATTCGAACTTGCGCGTGCCGAGCAAAAAGCCCATTTCCACAGGGCGCCCCTGGCGACGCGCCTGGCAGCCGGCATAGGCTGCCACGCTCTGGGCCATCAGTTCCAGGCCAAGCCAGGCGGGCAGGCTGCCGTCGGCCCGGTTGAACTGGCCATCGGGGCGAACCGTCGTGCAGGTGTGGATCTGCTCGTCGTCGCAGCTGTCGATGCGCTCGATGAGGATCATGTCCCCGGCGTGGGGCAGCAGTTCGGCCAAGGGCCAAGTGATCATGGGGCATCTCCGAGAATCAGGCTGACATTGTTGCCACCGAAGGCGAACGAATTGCTCATCAGCCGGCGTGGCCCGTGCGCTGGCAGGCGCTGGCGGCCATCGACCAGGTTCAGGCCCGGCAAGCCCGGGTCGGGCTGGCCATCCCAGCAATGGGGTGGCAACAGGCCCTGCGGGTTGTGCCGGCTCAGGCTCAGCCAGCAGAACGCGGCTTCCAGCGCGCCGGCAGCCCCCAGGGTATGGCCGGTCATGGGCTTGCTGGACGAGCAGGGCAACTGGCCGCCGAACAGGCTGTGCACGGCCAGGCATTCCATGGCGTCGTTGTGCACGGTGGCGGTGCCATGCAAGTTCAGGTAATCGACCTGCCCTGGCGTCAGGCATGCATTGTCCAGTGCTTTGCGCATGGCCTGCAAGGCGCCCTTGCCGCTGGGGTCCGGTGCCGAGATATGGAACGCATCGGAACTGGCGCCGGCGCCGAGCAGGGCGATGCCGTGCCCGTCGGGTGTCGCTTGGCGGGTCATCAGGAACAGGGCAGCCCCTTCGCCGATGTTGATACCGTCGCGGTTGGCCGAGAGCGGGTTGCAGCGCTGCTCACTGACGGCCTCCAGGGCGGTGAAGCCATTGAGCGTCAGGCTGCAGAGGCTGTCCACGCCACCGCACAGCACGGCATCGCACAGGCCCAGGTCGAGCAGGCGCCGTGCGCTGAGCAGCGCGCGGCCGCTGGAGGTGCAAGCGGTGGACAACACGTAGGCAGGCCCTTGCAGGCCCAGCCAGGCTGCCAGGAAGTTCGCCGGCGCGCTGAGTTCCTGCTGGTCGTAGCGGTAGTCGGCTGGGAAGCGGCCCGCCTGGAGGTAATGGGCGATGCCGGTGGTGGCTTCGGCGATCCCCGAGGTGCTGGTGCCCAGCACTACGCCGACCCGTTGCGGGCCGTGGCGCTCGAGGGCTTGCCGGATAGCCGGTTCGATCTGCAAGGCGGCGGCCAGCAGCAGC
The DNA here is from genome assembly GCF_056856075.1 of Pseudomonas sp. FA-1. NCBI lineage: Bacteria > Pseudomonadati > Pseudomonadota > Gammaproteobacteria > Pseudomonadales > Pseudomonadaceae > Pseudomonas > Pseudomonas sp. FA-1. The sequence continues at coordinate 350,561 of NZ_JBWXTH010000001.1, read as the reverse complement.
CGGTTGTTGCGGCTCTGGTGGTCGGGCAGCGGCAGCTCGGGCAGTGGCCCGGTCACGGCACCTACCGGCAGGCCGCGCCCGGGCACCCAGCCGTCCTGCAGCTGCATGCCGGAGCAGTCGCCGGCAAAGAGCCGGCGGGCCACGTCGGCCTGGCCGTGCCCGAGGGCACAGACCAGGCCCAGGGCGTCGAGGAAGGCGGTCATGGTGCGTTCTCGCTGGGCAAGGGGGAAACGTAGTAGCGCAGGCCTTGATCGAGGGCCAGGGTGAAGTCGTCGGCAGTGCGATAGGTGACGCGCCAGCGGCCTGGCAGGCGACGTTGCTGGTCGTGGCCGATGGCCCGGGGATAAAGCCGGGACAGTTGGGTCTCTGGGGTCAGGGCGAACAGCATGGCGGCGAACAGCTCGCGGGCGGCAGGGTTCGGCGGCAGCAGGCCGTCGGCTTGCCACTGCTGGCCTTCGAGCAACTGGCGTGCCTGGGGAGCGCCCAGCAGGTCCAGCAGCGACCAGCGCAGATGGCCGTCTTCACGCTGGATCACCAGCAACCAGTCCTGGCGTTGGCCGCCTTGTTCCTGCTGCACATGGAACTGGCGCGGCAGCTCGAGCGGGGGCAGTTGCTCGGGCAGGGGGGGCTGCCAGGCGCAGGCACCGAGCAGCAACAGCATCATCACGGTCAACAGGTGTTTCATGGTGCTATGTCCCTTGCTCACGGCTCGCCGCCCAAGGTGCCAGCAGGAAGCTGAACACCAGCCCCAGGCTCACGGCCAGGCCGAAGTTGCTCACTGCCGGCGTGCTGGACAGCGCCAGCAGGCCGAACGACAACCAAGTGGTGGCCGCCGCCAGCAAGGTGCCCAGCAGGCTGACCGCGGTACCGCCGATGCGCTCATGCATCAGGATGGCATAGTCCACGCCGATGGCGGTCACCAGCAGCAGGCCGAACAGGCTGAACAGGGTCAGTGGCTGCCCCAGCCAGCCGAGGCAGGCCAGGCTGCACAGCGCCGCCAGCAGCGGCAGGGCGACGATGCGCAAGGCCGCGCCCAGCCCGAAGGGCAGCACCAGCAGTACCAGGATCAGCCCACAGGACAACAGCTTGAGTTCGGCGGCGCTGACCTGGGTGGCGGCGAACAGCTGGTTGAGTTCGCCCAAGCGGTCGACCAACTGCACGCCCGGCAAATCCTGAGCCTGCAGGCGAAGCAGGGCGACATCGCCCTGGCCTTGCAGGCTGACGACGGCGGCCACGCCATCGTCGGTGCTGCCCAGCCACAGCGGCCGCCAGGCTTCGCCCAGCGGCCCGGCGAGTACCTGGTCGATCGTCAGCAGGGGCAAGGCTTGCAGTTGCTGCAGCTCGCCGCGCAAGGCTGTTTCAGGTACCCCCAGGGCCAGCAGGGGTTGCCAATGGTCGGGCAACTGCACCAAGGCCTGCTGCAACTGCCGTTGCTGCGCCGGGCTGGCCACCCGCTGGCTGAGCGTCATATAGCCCTTGAGCTTGCCCAGATCGACCAGTTCATCGAGTTTGCCGGCCAGTGTCTGCAGGCGCTCGAGCAGCTGTGTTTCATCGCTGGCGCGCACCAGGTAGAACTGGCTGGTCGGCTGGTAGCCCGTGATCCGCGCCACGGCCTGGGCTTCTTCGAGCAGCTGTGGCGGTGCGCCGACCCACTGGCGGATGTCGTTTCGTGTCTGCAGCTGCCACAAACCTGCAGCGCAGAACGCCAGCAGCAGGGCAAGCAGGACGGCGCTCGGTACCTTGGCCAACACGCGTTCGCGCAGGTCGGTCAGCCTCTGGGCGATACGCAGCGGCAAGCGCGCCGGGCGCAGCTGCGTGCCGCCGAACAAGGCCGGCAGCAGGCACACCGCGCTCAGGTAGGCGCCGACCAGGCCAGCGGCGGAAAACGCCGCGATCTGGGTCAGTGCCGGGAAGGGTGTGAAGGCCAAGGCCAGGTAGCCGATGCAGGTGGTCGCCAGGCTCAGGCTCAGCCCGGGCAAGGTCAGGCGCACGGCTGTCCAGCTGTGCCAGGGGCGCAGGCTCCAGCTCTTGGACAGGTAGTGCAGCGGGTAGTCCACCGCCACGCCGATCAGGCTCGAGCCCAGCACCAGGGTCATGACATGCACGCGGCCGAACAGGGCCGTGCAGATCACCGTGCCGAACAGCATGCCTACCAGCACCGGCACGAAGGCCAACAGCACCCGCCAGCGCCGGAACGCCAGCAGCAGCAACAGAAGGATGCCCAGGGTGGCGCCGCCCCCGACCCAGGTGATTTCCCGGCTGGCCTGGCGTTGTCCGCTGGCCGCATGCAGCAGCCCGCTGGCGGCCAGCAGTTGGGCGCCTTGCTGTTCGGCCTGCTGGCGGCCGATGGTGAGCAGGTCGGCGATCTGCAACGGCAGCTGCAGGTCGAAGGCGTCGTCGCGGGTGCTGGCGCGCAGCATCACCCAGTGCCTGCCACCTGCCTCGGCGACCAGGGCGCCGCTGGCCGTGTCCAGCTCGACATTGGCGGGTTTGGGTTGGCTGGCCTGGACGCGCGCACCCAGGCCCAGCCAGTCGTCCTGGTTGGCCAGCAGGCTGAAGCCTGCGAAAGGGTCGAACAGCGCCTGCACGCGTTGTTCGATGAAGGTGTCGGGCTGTGTCAGCAGCTGTTGGCGGTCGGTGGCGCCGAGCATCGCCAGGCGGCCTTGCAGCACCTGGGCGCGCATGGCCTGCAGGTCGGTCTGCAGGTTCCATTGCACCTGCTCGAACAGGCCGCTGGCCTGCCACTGGCCCGCCAGGCGCTCGGCCAGGCCCAGCGCCTGCTGGCGGTCGGCATGACCGACCAGTACCAGCAGTTGGCGGTTGAGCGGCGCCTGCATGCGCTGCTCGGCGCGCGCGACCAGTTCGTCCTGCGCAGCCCCTGGCACCAGGGTCATCAGGTCAGCGGAAACGGGGGCGCCGCGATGCCATTGCCAACTTGCCAGGGCGAGCACGGCCAGCAACAGGGCCAGGAACAGCCTGGGCAGCAGTCGTTCAGTCGGCAAAGTCACTGCGCTCCGAATCGCTCAAGGCCGTGGCGCCGGTGCTGCCAGGCATACGCAGCACGGTGCTGTCGCCCTGGGTTTCGGCCAGCACGATACGCTCCACGAAACGCCCGCCGGCAATATCGATGTGGGTGAACACCTGCTTGAGCAGCAACGAACGAGGCACCAGGTGCAATTGCCAGTGTTCGGCATTGCCGGTAAGGCTCAGCTCGAAGTCGCGCTGCAGGCCACTGCTGTCGCCTTGCAGCACGGCGAAGAACAGGCGGTTCTGTTGCGCCCCGGCACTCTGGCTGGGCAGCTTCTGCCAACCACTGGCGTCGCGCCGGGCTATGCCGTCGGCGGTGATGCGGTAGTCCTGGCGCAGCGGTGTCTGCAGCAGCCAGAGCAACCCGTGGTCGCGGGCCAGGACGAAGCGGCCCTGGCTCACCAGTGGCTGGGGCAGGGCGCGCAAGTGTTTCTCCTGGACGAAGGGGCCCTTCACCACTGTCGATGCGCCGAGCTGTTTTTGCAGCTCATCCAGGCTGAACGCCATGGCCTGCCGGCTGGCCAACAGCAAGGCGGCCATCAGCAGGTAGCCGGCCAGGCGCCTCATGCCAGCACCTTGCCGACGGCGTCGAGCATGGCCTGGGGCGAGGCCAGCTGCATTTCGCCGCTGTCGATGTGCACCGCGACCTGTACCGTGCTGGCGCGGGTCATGCGCTCGCCGCTGAGTGCATCGCTGATCAGGTAGTTGATCTTCAGGCGATGCTCCCATTCCACCAGGCTGGCACGTACCTTCAGGCGCTGGCCGAAGGTGGCGCCGCGGATGTAGCGCAGTTGCAGGTCGATCACCGGCCACATGTAGCCGCTGGCCTGCATGCGCGGGTAGTCGTGGCCCAGGCGTTCGAGCAGGGCGCAACGGGCCTGCTCCAGGTACTTGACGTAGTGACCGTGCCAGACGATGTGCATGCTGTCGACATCGAAGAAGGGCACGAGGATCTCCGTGTCCACATGGAATACCCCAGGCTTACGCATGCAGCCTCCAGTGGCGTTCGCCGATACGCGCCAGGCACAGGCGCAGCTCGCGCTCCAGGGCGCGGTCCTCGGTGACTGGGGCGAAGTCCTGCAGCAGGGCGGCATGCATGCTTGCCAGTGCCGGCGGCAACGGGATGGCATCGGCCCCACGGCCGCGCAGCCACACCCCCTGGTTGGCGGCCAACAGGGTCGCTGCGGCCACCTGTTCGCTCAGCTCCAGCACGCGCAAGGCATCCCGGGCGGCGATGGTGCCCATGCTCACTTTGTCCTGGTTGTGGCACTCGGTGGAGCGCGAGAACACGCTGGCCGGCAGAGTCAGCTTGAGGGCCTCGGCGGTCCAGGCACTGGCGCCGATCTGCACGGCCTTGAAGCCATGGTTGAGCATCGCGCGCCCGGGCTCGGCACCTGACAGGTTGCTGGGCAGGCCATGGTTATAGCGCTCGTCCACCAGCAGTGCCAGCTGGCGGTCGAGCAGGTCGGCGACATTGGCTACCAGGGTCTTGAGGCTGTCCATGGCGAAAGCGATATGGCCGCCATAGAAATGCCCGCCATGCAGCACCCGTTCGGCGTCGCCGTCGATGATCGGGTTGTCGTTGGCGCTGTTGAGCTCGGTCTCGATGAAGCTGCGCAACCAGCCCAGGCTGTCGGCCAGCACGCCCAGCACATGGGGCGCGCAACGCAGCGAGTAGCGGTCCTGCAAGCGGTGCAGGGGTGCCGCCGGGGCCTCGATGGCCAGGTCCTGGCGCAACCAGGCGGCGACCTGGTTCTGGCCGGGGTGTGGCTTGGCGGCGAACAGGCGCTCGTCGAAGTGCTCGGGGTTGCCTTGCAGGGCGATGACGTTCAGCGCCGTGATGCGCGTGGCCAAGTGCAGCAGGTAGTCGGCACGGGCATAGGCCAGGCAGGCCAGGCCGGTCATCACCGCGGTGCCGTTCATCAGCGCCAGGGCCTCCTTGGGGCGCAGCACCAGGGGCTGCCAGCCCAGCTCGCGGTGTACATCGGCGCTGTCACGGCGCTGCCCCAGGTACATCACTTCGCGCTCGCCCGACAAGGCTGCAGCGACGTAGGACAGCGGTGTCAGGTCGCCGCTGGCGCCGACCGAGCCTTCCTCGGGAATCAGCGGCAGGATGTCGTACTCGAGAAACGCCTGCAGGCGCTCCAGCAACGCCACGCGCACCCCCGACATGCCGTGGCTCAGTGAGCGCAGCCGGGCCGCCAGCACCGCCCGTGTGGCCGGCGCGTCGAGCAGCCGGCCAAGGCCACAGCCGTGGAAGGTGTACAGGTGGCGCGGCAAGGCTTCGACATGCTCCAGCGGCACGGCCACCACGCAGGAGTCGCCGTAGCCGGTGGTGACGCCGTAGATCACCCCTTCCTTGTCCAGCAGGCTGTCGACGAAACGCGCGCCGCGGGCGATGCGCTCGCGGTACGCGGCGTCTTCCTGCAACAGCGGGCGGGCGTGGCGTTGGCTCAGGGCCAGGATGTCCTCGATGGCGAGCGGGGCCTCGCCAAAGGTCACGGGCTCATGGGGATGCGTCGTCATCGTCGTTCCAGAAAGGGTAGAAGTTGAACCACTGGCCAGGGGCCTGCAGACAATAATGGCCCAGGCGGGCGGCATAGCGCCCGGCCCATTCGGCAATCACCTGCTCGCGCAGGTCGCGGCGCCACTGCAGGCGCTCGGCGAATGGCTCCAGGGTGATCCGGTAGCGGCCCTGGTGCTTGAGGCAGAACAGCAGGTTGACCGGGCAGCCCAGCAGGCCCGCCAGCAGCCAGGGGCCTTGGGGGAAGGGCGCCCGGTGGCCGAGAAAATCCACGGCCACGGTGCGGCTGCCGTGCAAAGGCACGCGGTCGCCGGCGATGGCCAGCCATTCGCCGCGCTCCAGGCGCTCGGACAGTTGCAGCATGATCGCCGGGTCCAGCTCGCTGACCTGGATCAGCCGCAGGTGGCTGGCGCCGGCCTCCCCCAGCAGGCGATTGAAGCGTTCGGCATGGCGGGTGTGCACCAGCACGTTCATGGTCACCCGCTCGCCCAGCTCCGCCAGGGCCCGGCAGACTTCCAGGTTGCCCAGGTGTGCGCCGACCAGCATCTGCCCACGGCTGCCGCGCAATTGCCGGCGCAGCTGGCTGAGGTCGTCGATCTCGATATCTTCAAGGCGCAGGCGGCCGTTCCAGGCGTCCAGCTTGTCCAGCAAGGCGTCGGCGAAGGCCATGAACTGGCCGAACACTCGCCCATGGGTCGGTGCCGGTACCTGGCCGCCGCTCCAGGCGGCCAGCCGTTGCTGGTACTGCCAGGCGCTACGCCGGGCCTTGCGACCGAACAGGAAGAAATACAGCACGATGCCATGGATCAACGGGCTGAGCAGGCGTCGGCCGAGCAGGCGCACCAGCACGGCGGTCAGCTTCATCAGCCAGAAGCTGCCGCGTTCACCCTGTTCGGCCCAGTGCCGGGAAGGGCGGTTCATCGTCGCCACCTGCGCCAGAGGATTCGCGGTGCGCGCAGCAGCATGCCGAAGAACAGCCGGGCGTGCATCCGCGAGATCAGCACGTTGTCGTGCAGCAGGCGAAAATGCGAGACGCCATCGCTCGGGTAATGCACCCGGATCGGCCGCCAGCGCATCGGCTGCCCGCGCCAGGCCAGGCGCACCAGGACCTCCGTGTCGAAATCCATGCGCTGCCCGAGGCGTACCCTGTCCAGCAACGCCAGGGTGGGGGCGAGCGGGTACACGCGAAACCCGCACATCGAGTCCGGGATGGCCAGCGACAAGGTGTTGATCCACACCCAGACGTGGGTCAGGTAGCGCCCATAGAGGCGCCCCTTGGGCACGCTGGCGTCGTACTGTGGATAACCGCACACCAAGGCCTGTGGGCAAGCCCTCGAGTCGGCCAGGAATGCGTGGACATCGGCAAGGTCGTGCTGGCCATCGGCGTCCACCTGCAAGGCATGGGTGAAGCCCAGCCGGGCGGCTTCGCGCAGGCCGGCCATCACCGCGCCGCCCTTGCCCTGGTTGACGGCCAGGCGCACCAGGAACACCTGTTCTTGCCTGGCCAACTGGTCCAGCACCTCGGCGCAAGGCGCGTGGCTGGCATCATCCACCAGCACGCAAGGCAACCCGGTGCCGAGCACCTGGGTGACCACCGCCGGCACGGCGTGTTCATGGTCGTATACCGGGATCACGGCGCAAGGCTTATGCACGGCCGGGCTCCAGGAGAATACGGCCACTGGAGCAGGCCTGGCCGTTGCTGGCGTAGGTGAAGTACAGCTTGCCGCGCTGGGCATCGTAGCGCAGGGTCAGCTCCAGCTCGTCGCCTGGGCGAACCAGTTGCTGGAACTTCAGCACTTCCATGCCGGCGAAGTGCAGCCCTTGCGGCAGCAGGGGCGTGGCCAGGGTCATGGCCCAGTCGACCTGCACCACGCCGGGCAGAATGGGGGTGGTGGGAAAGTGACCGGTGAAGCAGGCCAGGTCCGCCGGTACCGCCAGGCGCAGGCTCAGTTGCTGGTCGTCAGGTGTCGCCTGGAGCACGTCCGGAGCATTGTTGCGTGGGGCCTGCAGCAGTGCTTGGACCTGCGCCTGGGGAAGCTTGCCCTGGCCGTTGAGCGGCAGTTGCCGCAGCAGGCGCCAGCGCCGTGGCAGGGCCAGGCGCTCGCAATGTTGCGCCAGGTGCTGGCGCAGCGTATCGAGCAGGGCACGACGCCCCTGGGTACGCAGCTGATGCAGGCCAGCGGGGCTGGGCACGAGCAAGACGCCGAGGAACGCACGGCCTTGCTGCACAACGCCCAGTCGCGCTTCGCTGACCCATTCATGGGCGCACAGCGCCTGCTCCAGCAGCGGCAGCGAGATGCGCTTTTCTTCAAGCTTGACGATACGGTCCAGGCGCCCAAGCAGGTGGAAGCGGCCATCGTCGGTGAACTGCACGGCATCGGCGGTGTGTTCGACATGGCCTTGCGGCAGGTAGGGCGAGGCGACACACAGGGCGCCGTCCGCCGACTGGCTCAAGGTAATGCCTTCGAACGGACGCCATGGGGCATCGCCCTCGCGCCAGGCGATGCCACCGGTCTCGGAGCTTCCGAGGATTTCCACCGGCCACTGGCCCAGGCGCCGATGCAACTGCTGCGCGGCGTCCTCGGGCAGGGCGCCGCCGGAGGAGAACACCCGGCGCACTTGGCCCAGGGCCGGCCAATCGAGGTTGTCGCCCATGCGCTTGAGCAGTGCCGGGCTCGCCACCCAGGCGAAGCCCGGCTGTTCGCGGCTGGCACGCTGCAGGTCCTCCGGGAAGGGCAGTTGGCGACGCAGGAAGCTGCGCCCGGCGCACAGCGGCCAGAGGACGCGGAACAACAACCCGTAGATGTGTTGGGTGGCGACGCTGCCGATGATCCAGGCATCGCCCAGGTCAGAGCCCCAGAGGCGCTCAAGGGCTTGCACTTCATTGGCCAGCTGGCGCAGTTGCTTGTCGATGCGCTTGGGCTCGCCGCTGGAGCCTGAGGTGCACAGGCTGATCCGGCAGGCGTCCAGGTCCAGGTCGGCAGGTGCCAGCGGTACGCCTGAAAGCGACGCCAGGCTGTGGTCGCCCGGCTGGTCGCTGAGCCACAGATCGACCTGGTCGCTCCAGCGCGCACGGGTCTGTGCCTGCAGGTCGGCGGGCAGCAGTACCTGGGCCCCGGCTCGCCAGGCGCCCAGCAAGGCAATGGCCAGTTCGCCGGCATCCTCCAGATGCACCGCCAGGCGCTGCACGCCACGTTCGCGCAGGCCACCTGCCAGGCACAGGGCGGCCTGGCAGAGGGTGGCGTGGTCCAGCGCAGGCGCGCGGGTAACGACCCGAGGGGCGGCCTGTGGCCGCAGCAAATGCTGGGGTTCGATCCAGTTCATGAGCGTGCTCGCATACGTTGCCTGGCCAGCCATTCCACGGCGAACAGCACCCCCATGGCCAGATAGGCGATCAGGCCGTTGTAGAGGGTCCACCAGGCCAACGGCGCCCACAGGGTCAGGCCTGCGGCGATCAGCCCGTTGGCCAGGAAGAACAGGCACCAGACCTGCGTCACCCGGCGTGTGTAGGCAATGGCGGCGGCAGGCAGCTGCGGCTCGCGCAGGCGTGCCAGGCGTTCCACCAACGGTGGCCCGTACCTGAGGCTGGAGGCGAATAGCGCCAGCAGGAACCCATTGACCAGCACCGGGTACCAGCGCAGCAGCTGGCGGCTGTCGGACAGTGCCAGCAGCGCGCAGAAGGCCAGGGCGATGGTGGTCATCCACAGGTTGCCGGGCCGGCGCGGCGCGCCCAAGGCGCGGGCCAGCCACAGTGCGGCGAGCACCAGGGCGAACTGCCAGGGGGCGAAACGGGCCAGGCCGTAGTGCACGGCGAAGGGGTAGAGCACCCCGGCCAGCACCAGGCCGAGGCCGACCAGGCGCTTCATGCGGCGGAATTCACCAGGCGGTGCACCGCCTCGACCACATCCTCGACGGTGCGCACGGACTTGAAGTCCTCGGCGGTGATCTTCTTGCCGGTCTGGCGCTTGATATGGTCGATCAAATCGATAGCGTCGATGCTGTCGATTTCCAGGTCCTGGTAGAGGTGGGACTCCGGGCGGATGCTGGCCGGATCGAGTTCGAACAGCTCGACCAGGGCATCGCGCAGGAGGTTGAAGATGGCTTCGCGGTTTTGCATGGTGCGGTCTCAGGCAGCCTGTCGGGCAGTGATGAATGCCGCCAAGGTGGCGACATTGGTGAAATGGGAACGGGTGTCCTTGGCGTCGGCATCGATCTTGATGCCGAAGCGCTTCTGCAGGGCCAGGCCCAGTTCCAGGGCATCCACCGAATCCAGGCCCAGGCCTTCGCCGAACAGCGGCTGCTGGTCATCGATGTCCTGGACGCCGATGTCCTCCAGGCCCAGGGCGTCGATGATCAGTTGCTTGATATCACGGTGCAGGTTGTGTGGATCGCTCATCTTCGGCGAGCTCCTTGAAGAAGTACTGGTGCAGGTAGTCGTTGAGGCGGCGCGAGGCCACCGGTGCCGGGCCCAGCGCGGCGAAGGTGGCCGGGTCGATGTCGGCGCCGACGCGTAGGCGAAAGTGCACGCGGCGGTGCGGGATGCGGTACCAGGGCTCATGCTTGGTCAGTGTGCTGGGGCTGACGCTGATCGTCACCGGTGTGATGATTTTCGCACCGCGCAGGGCGATGGCCGCGGCGCCACGATGAAAGGCCGGGGCCTGGCCGGGCGGGGTACGGGTGCCTTCGGGGAAGATGATCAGCGGCTGGCCCTGGCGCAGGGTCGCGGCGGCGGTTTCCAGCATCTGCAGGCTGCCGTCGTTGCCGATATAGCCCGCTTCACGCACCGGGCCGCGGGTGAACGGGTTGTCGAACAGGCTCTGCTTCACCACGCAGTTGGCGTTGCGCGCCAGGCCGATGAGGAACACCACGTCGATCAGCGAGGGGTGGTTGGCGATGATCAGCTGGCCGGGGCGCCCCAGGCGCTCGGCTCCCTCCACCTCATAGGTCAGCACGCCGGTGACGCGCATGAAGCGGATGAAACGCCAGAACAGCCCGCCGATGGTGCGTCGCGCACGGCGTTGATGACGCGCCACGCCACCGGGCAGACAGGCCAGCAACGGGAATACCAGCACGCGCAGGCACAGGCCGCCGATACCGAAAACGGCGAAGCTCAGCGCGGTCGCCAGCAGGCGCCAGGGGTAGGCGTCCGTTGGCCTGTTCACGCGAGCCGATGCCAGTTCCATGACCGCAGGGCTCCTGGGTGGGTGAGTCGGGTTTGGCCGGCGAGCAGGTTCTTCAGCCAGTTCAGGGCGTGGGGCAGGGCGACGGGTGTGGCGCTGCTGCCGGGGGCCATGTCCAGGCGCCACTGGCTGCCGGGGGTGAGCAACAGGCCGAGGGCATAGCTGAAAGGCACATCCCCGACCCATGGGCTGTAGGCCACGGGCGGCGTCTCCTCGGCCACGATCAGCAGCACTGCCGGTGCACCGTCGTGCAGCAGGCCGGCGGCCTCCAGGAGCCCTTGCTCGAAACCATCGCCTGCGGCGGCCAGGGCGGTCATCTCGCAGGTCTGGCCACGGATGATCGACCACAGCCCGATCACCGCGTTGTGCACCGAGAGGCTGAACTGCGTCGGCGAAAGTGGCTGGCCCTGGGCGAGTTCGCCGAGCATGGAGAAGGTGCGCGGCGTTTCGCCATGGCGCGAGGCATATACCAGCGGCAGCGCGTCGTGGCCCTCGGCCAATGGCCAGCCGACGGCGAACGCCATGCGTGCCAACAGGCCCAGGCGCCTGCGTTGCAGGGCTGGCAGGAACGAAACGTCCGGCGCAGGGCCGTCGCCCTGCGGCAGTGACCTACCCTCGGCCCAGGCACGCCAGTCAGCAGGCGTCTGCAGGCCAGGGGCCCAGGCGCGCCATTGGCTGATGTTGAAAGTGATCACGATGTGTCTGGTTCCCGCCCTGAAAGACTTCCTTTGGCCAAGGAATGCGTCGGAACAATGACCTGACAGGGGTTGGTGCTCGTCGAGTGGCGCGCATTATCCCGGTGCAGGCGATCTGTAGCAAATACCCGTTGGACAATGGCGAACGGGCAAGTCGCCGGCCAGGGATGAAAGGTTCTATCGTTTGCCGGCATTTTCCGATGAACGGTGTAGGCAATATATCGGCCTGCAGGTAGGAAGGTTGAGGCAGGCGGTACTGGTCATTGTCATGCGCGGGCCACATACTCGGGCATTCGTTGATACACGGAGGTCTCCCATGCGGCGCGTGGTATTCAATCAGAAAGGGGGCGTGGGCAAGTCGAGCATTGCCTGCAACCTGGCGGCGGTCAGTGCCAATGAAGGCTACCGGACCTTGCTGGTGGACCTGGATGCCCAGGCCAACTCGACCCAGTACCTCACCGGGCTCACCGGCGAGGATATTCCCATGGGCATCGCCGATTTCTTCAAGCAGACCCTTTCCAGCGGGCCGTTCGCCAAGAAGAACCGGGTGGATATCTACGAAACGCCGTTCGACAACCTGCACGTGATCACCGCCACGCCGGAGCTGGCCGACCTGCAGCCCAAGCTCGAGGCCAAGCACAAGATCAACAAGCTGCGTAAGTTGCTCGACGAGCTCGACGAGGACTACGAGCGGATCTACATCGACACCCCGCCTGCGTTGAACTTCTATGCCGTTTCCGCGCTGATCGCAGCGGATCGCGTACTGATTCCTTTCGATTGCGACAGCTTCTCACGCCAGGCCCTGTATGGGCTGTTGGCGGAGATCGAGGAGCTCAAGGATGACCACAACGAGGAGCTGGTGGTCGAAGGTATCGTCGTCAACCAGTTCCAGTCACGGGCCAGCCTGCCGCAGCAGATGCTCGACGAGCTGCTGGCCGAGGGCCTGCCGGTATTGCCGGTGTACCTGGGCAGTTCGGTGAAGATGCGCGAGTCGCACCACGCCAGCTTGCCGCTGATCCATCTGGAGCCGCGGCACAAGTTGACCCAGCAGTTCGTCGAGCTGCATGCGCTGCTCGAAGAAAACGCCTAGACCCCCTGGCTACGCAACCACTCCAGCAACGACTGGAGGGGAAACGCCCCTGCCTGGCGACCGACTTCGCGGCCGTTCCTGAACAGGATCAGGCTGGGGATCGAGCGGATGCCCAGCTGCGCGGCCAGGTTGCGGTTGGCCTCGCTGTCGAGCTTGGCCAGGCGGCAGCGGCCGGTGAGTTGGCGGGCGGCCTGTTCGAAGACCGGAGCGAAGGATTTGCACGGGCCGCACCAGTCGGCCCAGACATCAAGCAACAGGGGCAGGTCGCCTTTGATCTGGCTGGCGTAGCTGCGCTCGGTAAGGTCGAAGGGCTTACCCAGCAGTACGTCCTGTTTGCAGCGGCCGCATTTGGGGGCATCGCCCAGTCGCTCGGCCGGCAGGCGGTTGAGGCCATTGCAGTGGGGGCATGGGATTAGCATTGGGTCGGACATGGTGTTTCCTCTTCAAGTCTTGCGCGCCCCTTGTAGGAGCGGCCTTGTGCCGCGATGGGGCGCGAAGCGGTCCTGATCCTGATGCACCGCGTTCGCTGGTCCTAGGGCCGCTGCGCGCCCCATCGCGGCACAAGGCCGCTCCTACAGGAGTAGGTGATCTTCAGGATGAGCAACTGATTTCCAGATGCTTGCCCCACTCCGGCGGCCGCTCGGCATAGGCTTGCATCCCCGGTTGCTCCTCGAATGGTTTGCACAGCACCTGGTGCAAGCGCCGCACTTCGCCGTAGTCCCCGGCTTCGGCCGCTTCGATGGCCTTTTGCGCCAGGTAGTTGCGCAGGATGTACAGCGGGTTGACCGCATGCATGCGCGCGCGCCGGCCTTCGGCATTGGTGGGTTCGCGTTCACAGCGGGCCAGGTAGTCCTGGCTCCACGCATCGAAACCGGCCAGGTCGATGAAGTCGTCGCGTACCACCTTCAGGGCATCGGCCACCGGTCGGTCGCCCAGCTTGCGGAAGAACAGGTTGTAGTCCACACCGCCGCTTTGCATGCGTTGCAGCAGGCGCTCGACCAGTGCCATATCGTCGTCCTCGGCGGTGGTCAGGCCCAGGCGCCGGCGCATGAGGTCCAGGTAGTGGGCCTGGTACAGCGGCAGGAACAGCCCCAGGGCCTCCTTGAGCGGCTCCACTTCGATCACGGTGGTCAGGGCCTGGGCCAGGGCGCTCAGGTTCCAGTGGGCGATGGGCACCTGGTTGGAATAGCTGTAGCGGCCGCGGTCATCGGAGTGGTTGCAGATGAAGTTGGCGTCGAAATCGTCGAGGAAGGCGTATGGGCCGAAGTCGAAGGTGATGCCCAGGATCGACATGTTGTCGGTGTTCATCACCCCGTGGCAGAAACCGTAGGCCTGCCAGTAGGCGATCAGCTCGGCGTTGCGCTCGACGATGGTGCGGAACATCGCCAGGTACGGCTGCTCTGCGTCCTGGCACTCGGGGTAGTGGTGTTCCAGCACATGGTCGATGAGCACCTTCTGCTGCTCGGGCTGGCGGGTGTAGTAGAAGTACTCGAAATGGCCGAAGCGGATGTGGCTCTGGGCCAGGCGTAGGAGCATGGCAGCGCTTTCACGGGTTTCGCGCCAGACTGTGGTGCTCGAGCCGATCACGCACAAGGCGCGGCTGCTGGGAATGCCCAGGGCGTGCAAGGCCTCGGAGGCGAGGAATTCACGGATCGAGGAACGCAGCACGGCGCGGCCGTCGCCCATGCGCGAATAGGGCGTCTGGCCGGCGCCCTTGAGGTGCAGGTCCCAGTGCTCGCCGGCGTCGTTGAGGACTTCGCCCAGCAGCAGGCCACGGCCATCGCCCAGGCGCGGGTTGTAGGAGCCGAACTGGTGGCCGGAATAGACCATGGCACGCGGGTCGGCCTCTTCCCACAGCTTGTGGCCGCTGAACAGCTCGGCAAACACCGGCAGTTCGGCCTGGGCCGGGTCCAGGTCGAGCAGGGCCATGGCCGCCTCGCTGGCCACCACCAGGCGTGGCTCGGCGATGGGGTCGGGCAGCACCTCGGTGGAGAAGGCGTCGCCCAGGCGGGCGAAGCGGTTGTCGAAGGTCAGTTGGTCGAGGGCTTTCACGGGGCCTGCTCCTGGGCTTTGGGGCTGAGGGGCCGCGTTGCGGCCCGTCGCGGGGCAAGCCCGCTCCTACAAGGGACGCGCGGAACCTGTAGGAGCGGGCTTGCCCCGCGAACGAGGGCGCAGCCCTTGCAAGGATTCTGCACAGAATAAAGTATTCGAGTGCACTCAGGCCGATGCAGTGCCATCCGGTTTCAGGTTTTCCGCCGGCACCAGCTGTTGCTTGCCACCTTTGGTGTCGATCAGGAACACCTCCACCTGGCGCACCGAGATCTTGATGCCATGGGCCTTGAATTCGCGGCTGATGTAGCGGTTGAGCTCATCGAGCGTCGGGTTGCGGTCGCCCAGGTCGCGCACGTGCATGCGCAGTTCATGGTCCAGCGAGCTCTCGCCGAAGTTGAGGAAGTACACGATCGGCTCCGGGTCCTTGAGCACCCGGGGGTTTTCATGGGCGCCCTTGAGCAGCAGGTCGCGCACCAGGTCCAGGTCCGAGCCGTAGTCGATGCCAAGCTTCAGGGTGACCCGGGTGACCGTGTCGGTCAGCGACCAGTTGATCAGCTGGCCGGTGATGAAGGTCTTGTTGGGGACGATGATGTCCTTGCGATCGAAGTCGGTGATGGTGGTCGCCCGGATGCGGATCTTGCTCACCGTGCCCGACAGGTTGCCGATGGTGATGGTATCGCCGATGCGCACCGGGCGCTCGAAGAGAATCATGATGCCGGAGATGAAGTTGGCGAAGATCTCCTGCATGCCGAAGCCAAGCCCCAGGGACAGGGCTGCCACCAGCCATTGCAGCTTGTCCCAGCTCACTCCGAGCGTGGCCAGGGTGCTGACGATGCCGACCCCGGCGATCACATAGGAGAGCAGCGTGGTGATGGCGTAGGCGCTGCCCTGGGCAAGGTTCAGGCGCGACAGCACCAGCACTTCGAGCAGGCCGGGCAGGTTGCTGGCCAGGGCCACGGTGATGCCGGCGATCACCAGGGCGCCGAGCAGGTCGCCGAGGCTGATCGGCACCATGCTCGCCGCCGCGCCGGTGCCGCTGCTGTATTCGTACAGGGTCACGTTGTTGAGGTAGGAGAACACGGTGATCAGGTCCGACCAGACCCAGTACAGGCCACCGATGAAGCCGCCCAGCAGGGCCAGACGGATCAGGCGCAGGGACTGCTGGTTGACCTGTTCGATGTCCAGGGTCGGCTCTTCGGTGATCACTTCGCCGTCGAGCCCTTCCTTGACGGCCTGGCGCTTGCTCAGCGCGCGCTGGTAGGCCAGGCGCCGCGCGGCCACCGACAGGCCGCGCACGAACGCCGCCTCGATCACCAGCCAGAACAGCAGCAGGTACAAGGTGTAGATCAGCCGGTCGGTGAGCTTCAGGGCGGTGTAGTAGTAGCCGAAGCACACCGCCACGAACAGGGCGATGGGCAGCGCGGTGAAGGCCACCCCGACTGCCTTGCGGAACAGCGAGGTGTCGCGGTGCGCCGGGCTGCTGAGCAGCAGGCGGCTGAGCAGCCAGGCCATCAGGGCATAGCAGGTCAGGACCACCCCGATGCCCAGCACGTCGTCGGCCAGGGCCGAAGGCTGGTGCTCGGCCACCGCTACCACGCCGACCAGGGCCAGCACCACGGTACCCAGGCGGCGTACCCAGCCGCGCAGGAATTCGACCTGAGGCTTGTACCAGCGGAAGTGGATCTCGGCCACACCGCCTGGGGCGAGGATACGGTAGGCGGTGTAGAACACCAGCCAGGCCTGGGCGATCTGCCACAGGGCGGCGCCCAGGTTGGCATTCTGCCCCCGGGCGTCGATCTGCAGGGCGTAGCCGGCCAGGGCCAGGCCGAGGGCGACCGGCAGGGCCAGGAGAATGTTGATCAAGATCGCCTGGGGCGTGTGCCACTGGCTGTCGCGGCGGAAATGGCCGATGTCCTGGTGTACCTTGCCCAGGCGCTGATACAGGTACTTGCGTCGCCACAGCAGCGCGCCGATCACCAGCAACAACGGCAGGAACAGCAGCGGCCGCTGGACCAGGCCATCGGCCAGCTCCTTGATGCCCGAACCCCACGGCAGGTTGGCCACCTGGTCAGCGAGACGCTGCGGTACATAGCTCAGCCATTCCCAGTCCAGGGGCTTGTTGCTGGGGATCCAGAACATCTGCTCTTCCAGGGTGGTGCGCAGGTTCTGGGCGGTACCGAGCAACTGCTTCTGGTTCAGCTGCAGGGTGATGGACTCGTTGAGCAAGGCCGACAGTTCACGGTTCAGGCGCTCGAGCAGGTCGCTGCGGGTGATCACCACTTCGAGCAAGGCCTTGCGCAGCTGGGGCGTGGCGTCTTCACCGGGCTGGTTGGCCAGCAGCTTGTCGACATAGGTGGACGGGCTGCTGATCTGCTCGCGCTGCTGGTTGACCTCGAACTGGTACAGGCGGATGTCGGCGATCTGGTCGGCCAGGTCGCGGTCGACCTTCAGGTGCGGCAGGGATTGCTTCTGCTTGTACAGGATCTTCGACAGCAACAGGCTGCCCTTGAGCACGTCGATCTGCTCGTCCAGGGCTTGGTCGGCCTGGGTCAGGCTGTCGAGCTGCTGCTTGGTGCGCAGGTTCTGCTGGGTGACCTCGTTGAGGCGGTCGGTGCTTCTGAGCAGGTAGTCGGAGAGCTTGAGGTTGGCCGTGCTTTCGTTGGCCAGCAAGGTGCTGCCGCCAGCCTTCTGCGCCTCGATCGACTGCTGGGTGACGGTCTGCTGGGACTGGGCCAGGCGCTTGTCGTTGATCAGCGTCTGCAGGTCCTGGATCTCCTGCTCCAGGCGCGTGGCGCGTTCGATCAAAAGGTCGTGACGGGCGTTGCCCAGGTCCTGCAGCAGGCTGTTGCTGGCCATCTCCTGGCGGCGCAGCAGGATCCGGCTGTCGAGGGCGGCAAGCTCGGCGGTGAGCTGGTTGCGCAGGTCGGCGGTCAGCGGCTTGCCGTTGTCCTTGCCGCTCTTGAGGCTGTTGTTGATCTGCTGGATGCGCGTCTGGCTGCTGCTGATCTCGGCCTGGGCCCGCTCCGGGCGGGTCTGGGAATTGATGATCAGGCTGTTGGCCTCCGACAGCGCCTTTTGCAGGTCGCCCTGCTGGGCACTGCGCTCGCCGAGCATCTGCTCGAGTTGGGGCACGGCCAGGCTTGCATAACGCTGGGCCACCGGCACGGTCTTGCTGTCCTTGAGCTTGGCAAGCTCGCGCTGGCTTTCGCGGATTTCGTTGGGCGCGCCGGCGATCTGCTGCTTGAGGTCGGCCAGCTTGCGTGTGTTGTCCTCTTGGCTTGCGAGCAGGCTCAGGGTCTGTTCGAGCACCTGCTGCAGGGCCTTCTGCTCGGCCTCGGGCAGTTTGCGGTCGGCGATCTTGTCCAGGCTGCCCTGGATGCCGGCGGCGGTGGGCGCCTCAGCCGCAGAGGCCAGGAACGAAAGTGACAGGCACAGCCCGAGCAGGGCTGCGCTGAGTGTTGAACGCAGGGACATAGGCAGAATTCTTGTGGAACGAGGCAAATCGGAGTTTAGAGGAACAACCCGGGGCCGGGGCGGGTACCTTCGGGAAATCTGACGCCCACTTTCTGGATCTTGTTCCCTTCCATGGTCGCCACGGTCCAGATCGTGCTGTTCCATTCGACCTGGTCGCCTACTACTGGAGCGCCTCCGACCTTTTGTCGGATGAACTGCGCCAGCGGCATTTTCGCGTCCAGGCCTTCGAGTTTCAGACCATAGAGCGCAGCCACCGCGCCGAGCTCGGCATCGCCTTCGAGCACGAAGTCTCCGAAGAAGCGCAGGTCCAGGCCGCGTTGCGGTGCCTGGCTGAACAGTTTACCCAGGGCTGGCAGGTTATGTTCATGGCCGATCACACAGAGCATATCGCCGACCTCCAGTACCGTGCTGCCCGAGGGGTGCAGCAGTTGTTCACCGCGAAACAGCGCGGCGATACGCGTGCCCTCGGGCATCTTCAGCTCGCGCAGCGCGGCGCCGATGCACCATTTCTCAGCACCCAGGCGGTAGACGAACAGCTCCCATTCGCTGGTGATGTGCACTTCCAGGGCGGAGCGGGAGATCGGGGCCGGGTCCGGCGGCACCGTGACCTTCAGCAGCTTGGCCATCCACGGCAGGCTGGTGCCTTGCACCAGCAGCGATACCAGGACGATGAAGAACGCCAGGTTGAAGAACAGCTGGGCATCCGGCAGCCCGGCCATCAGCGGGAACACGGCAAGGATGATGGGGACCGCGCCGCGCAGGCCGACCCAGGAAATGAACGCCTTCTCGCGGCCGTGAAAGGCCTTGAACGGCAACAGGCTGGCGACCACCGACAGCGGCCGGGCGAACAGGATCATCCACAGCGCCAGGCCCAGGGCCGGCAGGGCGATGGGCAACAGGTCGTGGGGCGTGACCAGCAGGCCCAGCACCAAGAACATGCCAATCTGTGCCAACCAGGCCATGCCATCGAGCATGTGCAGGATGCCGTGGCGGCTGCGGATCGGCCGGTTGCCCAGCACCAGGCCGCATAGGTACACAGCCAGGAAGCCGCTGCCGTGCAGGGCGTTGGTCAGGGAGAACACCGCCAGGCCGCCGGCGATCACCAGGATCGGGTACAGGCCACCGGCGAGGCTGATGCGGTTGACCAGCTGCAACATCAGCCAGCCGCCACCCAGGCCCAGCAAGCTGCCGATGCCGAACTCGCGCAACAGGTGGGTGAGCAGGCTCCAGTGCAGGCCGGTCTGGCCGCTGGCGATCATGTCGATGAGGGTGACGGTGAGGAATACCGCCATCGGGTCGTTGCTGCCCGACTCGATTTCCAGGGTGGCCGAGACCCGCTCGTTCAGGCCCTTGCCGCCGAGCAGCGAGAACACCGCTGCTGCGTCCGTGGAGCCGACGATGGCGCCGATCAGCAGGCCCTGGATCAGGCTCAGGTCGAACAGCCAGGCGGCGACCAT
Source organism: Pseudomonas sp. FA-1 (assembly GCF_056856075.1). Classification (NCBI taxonomy): domain Bacteria; kingdom Pseudomonadati; phylum Pseudomonadota; class Gammaproteobacteria; order Pseudomonadales; family Pseudomonadaceae; genus Pseudomonas; species Pseudomonas sp. FA-1. The sequence goes on along the minus strand of NZ_JBWXTH010000001.1, from coordinate 331,062 downwards.
GCCGGTCAGGCCGGTGGTGATCAGCACGCCCACCGTGGCCAGCGACAAGGCCGGCCACAGGGCCACGCGAAAGCTCGCCACCCGGGTGCGCAGGCCGCCGTCGAGCAGGATCACGGCCAGGGCCAGGTTGCCCACCAGGTAGGCGGTCGGGTAGTTGTTGAAGATGATGCCGCCACCATCGACACCGGCAGCCATGCCGACGGCGAGGATGATGACCAGGATAGGAATGCCCAGGCGGGATGACAGCGAGCTGACCAGGATACTTGCCCCGACCAGCAGTGCGCCGATCAGGAACAGGCTGTTGATGGTGCTCGCATCCAAAGGCAGTACTCCGGTACATCGCGGGGAAAGGGCAGGGCAGCGTTGACTTAGCAGGTCGCGTGCCAATCGATTCTAACCCGATGAATTGGCCGCCTGTAAAGCGTTTCTGCAAATGAAAAAAGCACCGATCAAGGTGCTTTTCTCTGTGTTGCAGTGTCGACGCTATCGCGGGGCAAGCCCGCTCCCACAAGGAACGGTGATCGCCTGTAGGAGCAGGCTTACCCCGCGAAAGGGCCTCAGCCCTGCTTGACCTCACGCATCGGCTTGCCTTTGACCGGCGCGCCGTTGGCCACGTAGTACTTGGCGGTGCTGCGCGGCAGCGGCTTGCGGCCACGGATCTTGTCCGAGATCTTCTCGGCGATCATGATCGTGGTGGCGTTGAGGTTGCCGGTGATGATGATCGGCATGATCGAGGCATCGACCACACGCAGGCCCTGCATGCCGTGCACGCGGCCTTCGCCATCGACCACCGCCATGTCATCGGTGCCCATCTTGCACGAGCAGGACGGGTGGAAGGCGGTTTCGGCGTGCTCGCGGATGAACTTGTCCAGTTCCTCGTCGGTCTGCACGTGGGCGCCTGGGCTGATCTCGCGACCACGGTAGGGGTCCAGCGCCGGCTGGGCCATGATTTCGCGGGTCAGGCGGATGCCGTCGCGGAATTCCTGCCAGTCCTGCTCGGTGGCCATGTAGTTGAACAGGATGCTTGGGTGCTGGCGCGGGTCCTTGGACTTGAGCTTGATGCGGCCGCGGCTTGGCGAGCGCATGGAGCCCATGTGCGCCTGGAAGCCGTGCTCCTTCACACCGTTCGAGCCGTTGTAGTTGATCGCGACCGGCAGGAAGTGGTACTGGATGTTCGGCCACTCGAACTCAGGGCGGGTGCGGATGAAGCCACCAGCCTCGAACTGGTTGCTGGCGCCGATACCGGTACCGTTGAACAGCCACTCGGCACCGATGGCCGGCTGGTTCCACCACAGCAGCGAGGGGTACAGCGAGACCGGCTGGGTGCAGGCGTACTGCATGTACAGCTCCAGGTGGTCCTGCAGGTTCTCGCCGACACCCGGCAGGTCGTGTACGACCGGGATATCCAGGCTTTCCAGCAGTTCGCGCGGGCCGACGCCGGAGCGTTGCAGCAGCTGTGGCGAGGCGATGGCGCCGGAGCTGACGATGACTTCCTTGCGGGCGCGGGCTTCCATGCGCTCTTCGCTGTCGCCGACCAGGTAGGTCACGCCGATGGCGCGCTTGCCGTCGAACAGGACGCGGTCGGTCAGGGCGTGGGTGACGATGGTCAGGTTCGGGCGCTTCTTGGCCTGGTCCAGGTAGCCGCGGGCGGTGCTGGCGCGACGGCCTTTCGGCGTCACGGTGCGGTCCATCGGGCCGAAGCCTTCCTGCTGATAGCCGTTGAGGTCTTCGGTGCGCGGGTAACCGGCCTGCACGCCAGCTTCGACCATGGCGTGGAACAGCGGGTTGTTGCCGGCCTTGGGCGTGGTCACGCTGACCGGGCCGTCGCCGCCGTGGTAGTCGTTCGGGCCGATGTCACGGGTTTCGGCCTTGCGGAAGTACGGCAGGCAGTCCAGGTAGGTCCAGTCTTCCAGGCCTGGCAGTTTCGCCCAGCCGTCGAAGTCCATGGCGTTACCGCGGATGTAGCACATGCCGTTGATCAGCGAAGAACCACCCAGACCCTTGCCACGGCCGCATTCCATGCGACGGCCGCCCATGTGCGGCTCCGGGTCGGTCTCGTAGGCCCAGTTGTAGCGGCGGCCCTGCAGCGGGAAGGCCAGGGCGGCCGGCATCTGGGTGCGGAAGTCGAAGCGGTAGTCCGGGCCGCCGGCTTCGAGCAGCAGGACGGTGACGCCAGCGTCTTCGGTCAGGCGGGTCGCCAGGGTGTTACCGGCGGAACCGGCGCCAACGATGATGTAGTCGAATTCTTGGGACATTGAAGTACCCTCGTGTTAGCGGTGATCAGGGAGCGGAAACGCCCGTGCACGGCGGCACGGGCGTGGCTAGACAGGGTTTAGAAAACCGAGTTGTAGCCGCCCAGCTCGACCTGGACCGACTTGATGCGGGTGTACTGGGCCAGCGAGCTGACGCCGTTTTCGCGGCCGACGCCCGACTGCTTGTAGCCACCGACCGGCATTTCGGCCGGGGACTCGCCCCAGGCGTTGATCCAGCAGATACCGGCTTCAAGCTTGTGGATGATGCGGTGGGCACGGCTGATGTCGTTGGTGCACACGCCTGCGGCCAGGCCGTATTCGGTGTCGTTGGCGCGACGGATGGCTTCTTCTTCGGTTTCGTAGGTCAGGATGCTCATGACCGGGCCGAAGATTTCTTCCTTGACGATGGTCATGTCGTCGGTGCAGTCGGTGAAGACGGTCGGCGCAACGAAGGCACCCTTGGCGAAATCACCGTCCATCAGACGCTCGCCACCGCACAGTACGCGTGCACCTTCTTCCTTGCCCTTGGCGATGTAGCCCAGGACGCTTTCCATGTGCGGGAAGCTGACCAGCGGGCCGAAGTTGGTGTTCTCGTCTTCCGGGTTGCCAACGCGGATGCGGGCAACGCGCTCGGCGATCTTGGCTTCGAAGGCGGCCTTCATCGACGCCGGTACGAACACGCGGGTGCCGTTGGTGCAGACCTGGCCGGAGCTGTAGAAGTTGGCCATCATGGCGATGTCGGCGGCCTTGTCCAGGTCGGCGTCGTCGCAGATGATCAGCGGCGACTTGCCGCCCAGTTCCATGGTGACTTCCTTGAGCGTGGAGCTCGAAGCGCTGGCCATGACCTTCTTGCCGGTGGTGGTGCCGCCGGTGAAGGAGACTTTCTCGATGCGTGGGTGTTCGGTCAGCCAGGTGCCGACTTCACGGCCGCTGCCGGTCAGGACGTTGAACACGCCGTCAGGCAGGCCGGCTTCGGTGTAGATCTCGGCCAGTTTCAGGGTGGTCAGCGAGGTGACTTCCGAAGGCTTGAAGATCATGGCATTGCCGGCGGCCAGGGCCGGGGCGGATTTCCACAGGGCGATCTGGATCGGGTAGTTCCAGGCGCCGATACCGGCGGTCACGCCCAGCGGCTCGCGGCGGGTGTAGACGAAGGAGCTTTCGCGCAGCGGGATCTGCTCGCCTTCGATGGCCGGTACCAGGCCTGCGTAGTATTCCAGCACGTCGGCGCCGGTGACGATGTCGACGTAGCGGGTTTCAGAGTACGACTTGCCGGTATCCAGGGTTTCCAGCATGGCCAGCTCGTCGTTGCGCTCGCGCAGGATATCGACGGCGCGGCGCAGGATGCGCGAACGCTGCATGGCGGTCATGGCAGCCCAGACTTTCTGGCCACGCTCGGCGCTTTCGACGGCCTTCTCGACGTCCGCCTGGGTGGCGCGCTGCACGTGGGCGAGGACTTCGCCGGTGGCCGGGTTGATGGCTTCGAAGGTAGCGTCGGAGCTAGCGTCGACATAACCACCATCAATATAGAGTTTTTGCGTTCCGAAACGGGCCATAGTGTCCTCGCAAGTGCAGTGTGTGGTTGGCTACCGCGTCACGCTCCTGCCTGCTCGGCAAGCGCTGCGCGCGAAGGTTCAGAGGCCTGGTCGGTAATGCCCAGGGTCTGTTGTTTAGCCAGTTGTAGATCCATGTATTCGTAAGCAATCCGTATCGCCTGGTCGGTGTCGAATTCGTCACCCGACAGCGCACCACGCAGCCACAGGCCATCGATCAGGGCCGCCAGGCCGCGGGCAGCCTTGCGCGCATGGTAGAGCGGCAGGACGCGGCGGAACTGGCAGCACAGGTTGGAATACAAGCGGTGGTCGTTGATCCGCTGCAACCTGTGCAGGTCTGGCTGGTGCATGCTGGAGGCCCAGAAGGCCAACCAGGTTTTCATTGCCGGGCCATTCACCTGGCTCGCATCGAAGTTGCCTTCGATGATCACTTTCAGGTGGGCACGCGGGCTGTCGTCCGTCAGTGCCTGGCGACGCGCCGCCACCCCTTCGTTGAGCATGCTCATGACGTAGCCCATCGTCGCTGCGATCAGGCCATTCTTGTCCCGAAAGTAGTGACTGATGATGCCGTTCGACACACCGGCCAAACGGGCAATCAGCGCAATGCTGGCATCTCCCAGGCCGACCTGATCGACAGCCTGTAGCGTGGCTTCGATCAACTGCTGGCGGCGGATGGGTTGCATACCGACCTTGGGCATCTTGCTATCTCCTCAGGCCTGCGATCAGACGACGAGCGGCTGCCTCGGCGAAGGCCAGTCTATTTTGTTTTGATTGAACGTTCAATCAATAAAGAATAAGCTCTGCGACAATTTGTGCCATTGACAGTTTTTCAGGCGGTCGAGAAGGCACGGATTGACACCCCAGGAAATCGCGTAACCCCCGGAATACAAGGCGTTGACGGGCATGAGCGATGCGAATGACAGATTCCGCCGGGCGGTCACAGGCCGAACGGGAAGCCCTTTGGAGCGGGCTGGAACTGTTTTTTTTGCAACGATTCGATTCGGGATCACGGTTTCCTAGGTGCATTTATAACACCTGACGCAGTGGGGCTATTCCACCATTTGCTTGGGAAACATCTGATTAGCCTTCACCCCGCACTTGCCCGGAGCATTCGTGCAATGAGTTCTGCCTCCCTAACCAAGCCTCCCGCCGAACGCGTGCGGGTCAACCGCGTGGTGTTCTACACCTCCGCCCTGCTGGTCCTCGCCTTGACTGCCTTGCTCATCGCGGTTCCTGAAACAGCTGGCCATGTGCTGGGCATTGCCCAGAAATGGCTGACCCGCACCTTCGGCTGGTACTACATGCTGGTGATCTGCGGTTACCTGCTGTTCGTCGTCTACCTGGCCTTCTCCGACTACGGCAAGCTCAAGCTGGGCGGCAAGGACGACCAGCCTGACTTCAGCTACGGCGCCTGGGCCGGCATGCTGTTCTCCTCCGGTATCGGTATCTCGTTGCTGTACTTTGGCGCATCCGAGCCGCTGGACCACTACTTCAACCCGCCAGAGGGTACCTCGGCCAGCCTCGAGGCCGCGCGCCAGGGCCTGCAGCTGACCTTCCTGCACTGGGGCCTGCACGGCTGGGCGATCTACGCCCTGGTCGGCCTGGCCGTGGGGTACTTCGCCTACCGCCACAACCAGCCGCTGGCACTGCGCTCGGCGCTGTACCCGCTGGTCGGCGAGCGTTGGGTCAAGGGTGCCGCGGGCAACGCCGTGGACATCTTCGGCATGTTCGTCACCCTGCTGGGCCTGGTCACCAACTTAGGGATAGGCTCGATGCAGGTGGCCTCGGGCCTGGAATACCTGTTCGGCATCGACCACAGCAAGACCAACCTGCTGGCGGTCATCCTGGTCATGGCCGGTGTTGCCACCGTAGCAGCGGTATCGGGCGTGGAGAACGGCATCCGCCGCCTGTCCAACCTGAACATCATCCTGTTCAGCGGCCTGCTGATCTTCGTGTTGCTCGGCGGCCAGACCCTGCACCTGCTCAACGCCTTCGTGCAGAACATCGGCGACTACCTCAACGGCCTGGTGCTCAAGACCTTCGACCTCTATGTCTATGAAGGCGAGGCGGGCAAGTCCGAGCGCTGGCTGGGCCTGTGGACCGTGTTCTACTGGGCTTGGTGGATTTCCTGGGGCCCGTTCGTCGGCATGTTCATCGCCCGTATCTCCAAGGGCCGTACCGTGCGCCAGCTGGTGACCGGCGTGCTGCTGATTCCGTTGGGCTTCACCCTGGCCTGGCTGTCGATCTTCGGCAACACCGCGCTGGACCTGGTGATCAACCAGGGCGCCGTGGAGCTGGGCAAGACGGCGCTCGAGCAGCCTTCGATGTCGATCTACCAGCTGCTGGAATACTTCCCGGCCGCCAAGATCGTCATCGGTGTAGCGGTATTCGTCGGCTTCGTGCTGTTCCTCACGCCGGCCGACTCGGGCGCGGTGATGATGGCCAACCTGTCGTGCAAAGGCGGCAAGGTGGACGAAGATGCGCCGCACTGGATGGTGGTGTTCTGGTCGGTGATCATCACGCTGGTCACCATCGGGCTGCTGTTCGCCGGTAACTTCGAAGCCATGCAGACCATGGTGGTGCTGGCTGGCCTGCCGTTCTCGGTGGTGCTGGTGCTGTTCATGTTCGGCCTGTACAAGGCCATGAAGCAGGACGTGGCCGTCGAGCAGGAGCGCGCCGAGCTGGCTGCCCGTGGCCGCCGTGGCTTCAGCGAGCGCTTGAGCCAGATGGACCTGCAGCCGACCCAGGCCGTGGTCCAGCGTTTCATGGACAAGTACGTAAGCCCGGCGCTCAAGGACGCCGCCGCGCAGATGCGTCTGCAAGGCTTCGAGGTCGAGGCCCGTGCCGGTCACTCGCGTAACCTGATGGGCCTGCGGGTGATGATGGAAGAGGGCAACCCGTTCGTTTATGAAGTCAGCCTGGACGGCTACCAGGCCGCGCCGAGCGAGGCGCAAGTCGAAGGGGCGCCGGAAGTGCCCCAGCGCTTCTACCGTGCTGAGGTCTACCTCCATGATGGCAGCCAGGAATACGACCTGATGGGCTTCACGCCTGAGCAGATCGTGCGCGATGTGCTGGATCAGTTCGAGAGCCATCGCCAGCTGCTGGGGCGTGTGTATAGCTGATACGGCTTGATGCAATGAAGAAGAGCCCGGTTCGTGAGAATCGGGCTCTTTTCATTTGTGGATGAGGGCTCGGCTTGAGTGTTGTGGCGGGGCGGGAATCGAGCGCCGCTCCGCCTATTTGCTTCTCAACGGTTGCTGTAGCGCCCGTTATGGCCATGGCCCGGCATCGCCTGGTTGCCGCGCTGGGCGATCATCTGATGGATGTCGATCAGCTCGATGCCCTGGCCTCTGAGCCGAGGTATCTCCCGCGCCAGGACGTCCAGGGTCTGCGGATAGGGATGCCCGATGAGCACCGCCGAGCCTTGCTTGCGAGCCAGGGCGATGCCTTGTTGCAACTGGGCCGTGATGGCTTCGGTGGTGCGCACGTCGTCCAGGAACACATCCCGCGAAACATGCGCCAGACCCTGCTCCTGGGCCTTGGCCGCGGCCACGGTGGTGGCGCTGGTGCGGCTGTCGACGAAGAACAGGTGGCGCCGCTGCAATTCGCCCATCAGCCAGGCCATGGGTCCAGGCTGGGCGGTCATGCGGCTGCCCATGTGGTTGTTGATGCCGGCGGCGAAAGGCACCTTGGCCAAGGCAGTGTCCAGGCGGCGGGCCAGTTCCTCGACCGGCGTGCCCGGCGTCCAGGCATAGGGGCCAGTAGCCGGATCCATGGGCATGTGCAGGATCACCGTGCGCCCGGCCTTGTGGGCCTGGCGGGCGAAATCGGTGGCGTGGGGTGTGTCGGGCATGATCGCCAAGGTGACCGGGCCTGGCAGGGCGAGGGTGCGACTGTCGCGCTCGCTGTTCTGGCCCAGGTCATCGATGATGATGCTCATGTAGGCCTTGGCCGGCGCCGCGTGGGCGGGGCCGGCCAGCAGGCAGAGCAGCGAGAACAGCAGGTAGCGCATGGGCAGGGTCAGTCACCCTTGGTGATGTTCAGGCCCTTGAGCAGGCTCAGGGCCTGGCTGAGCTGGAAGTCGCCATCCTGCGGGCGGTCCTTGCGCTTGGCGCTGCCGGTCGGACGATCGGCGCCACCATTACCGTTGCCCAGGTGGCCTTGCAGGTCGGCTTCCTTGAAGTTGTCGGTGTCCGCTTCGGCGGTGAGCTTGGCCGGGCGTACTTCGATATCCGGGACGATGCCCTGGGCCTGGATCGAGCGGCCGTTGGGGGTGAAGTACAGGGCAGTGGTCAGCTTCAGGGCGCGGTCGTTGTTCAGCGGCAGCACGGTCTGTACCGAGCCCTTGCCGAAGCTGTCGGTGCCCATCAGCACGGCGCGTTTCTGGTCTTGCAGGGCGCCGGCGACGATCTCCGAGGCCGAGGCGCTGCCGCCGTTGATCAGTACCACCAGCGGCACGCCTTCGCTGGCATCGGCCGGGTCGGCCGAGAAGCGCAGCTCGGAGTTGGCGATGCGGCCCTTGGTGTAGACGATCAGCCCTTTGGTCAGGAAGTGGTCGGCCACTTCCACCGCCGACTGCAAGACGCCGCCTGGGTTGTTGCGCAGGTCCAGGACCACGCCGCGCAGCTTCTTGCCGTTGTCCTTGCGCAGCTTGGCCAGGGCCTTGCCCACTTCATCGCCGGTCTTGACCTGGAACTGGGTGATGCGGATATAGCCATAGTCATTTTCCAGCAGCTGGCTCTTCACGCTCTTGACCTGAATCACCGCACGGGCGAGGGTCACGTCGAACGGCGTACCGCCGTCGCGCACCAGGGTCAGGGTGATCTTCTCGCCGACCTTGCCGCGCATCTTGTCGACGGCCTCTGTCATGGTCTGGCCACGGGTCGGGGCGCCGTTGATCTTGACGATCAGGTCGCCCGCCTCGATGCCGGCGCGCGAGGCCGGGGTGTCGTCGATCGGCGATACCACCTTGACGAAGCCGTCCTCCATGCCCACTTCGATGCCCAGACCGCCGAATTCGCCGCTGGTGCTTTCCTGCAGCTCCTGGAAGTCTTCGGGGCCCAGGTAGGCCGAGTGCGGGTCGAGGTTGCTGAGCATGCCCTTGATGGCGTTTTCCAGCAGGGTCTTGTCGTCCACCGGCTCGACATAGGCCGCCTTGATGCGGTCCATGACTTCGGCGAAGGTGCGCAGCTCATCCAGCGGCAGCGGTGCGTTGGCCGTCACCTCGGTGGCCGGGACCGCAGCGCGGCTGGCCGGCGTTGCCGGTGCCGGCTCGGCGGCGCAGGCCAAGGGCGCGCCGACCACCAGTGCGATGGTCAGGGCCAGCTGGGTGAGGCGAGGCGAGTGCAGCATGTCGAACGAACTCCTGATCCTGTTGGCGCTCCCGCGGGAGCATCGGCGCAGCGGTGGGTTGCGCTACGCCGTAGACGTTTGAGGGGGCTAGCCCCGGCACCATTGGGCAGGGTCGGTCGGCCGGCCCTGCTGGCGGATGGCGAAGTACAGACCCGAACTGTCCTGCCCACCGCTGTCGCCGACGGTGGAGATGGCTTCGCCGGCCTTGACGATATCGCCGGCGCTCTTGAGCAGGCTCTGGTTGTGGCCGTACAGGCTCAGGTAACCATTACCATGGTCGAGAATGACCAGAAGTCCAGCGCCGCGCAACCAGTCGGCGAACACCACGCGCCCGCCGTGCACGGCGCGCACCTGGGTGCCGGGGCTGGCGCCGATCATCACGCCGTCCCACTTGGCCCGGGCATCGCCACCGCGTGCATCGCCGAAGCGTGCCAGCAATCGACCATTGACCGGCCATGGAAGTTTTCCGCGCGCGGCAGAAAATGCGCCGCCATAGTTCGCGCCGTCGCTGGAAACCAGCGGGCCCAGCGTGGTTCGGGCCTTTTTCGTGGGCGTTTCGGTGGCCGAGCGGGCGGCGAGGGCTTCCTGCTGGCGGCGTTTTTCCGCCTCGCGCTGGGCCAGCAGCGCCTTCTGGCGAGCTTCCTCGGCTTCGCGGGCCTGGCGGGCCAGGGTTTCCTCGATGGTCTTGAGCACCTTGGTGAGGTCGGCCTGGTCCTGCTGGCGAGCCTGCAGCTTCTGGTCGCGAGCCTTCATGTCGCCGTTGAGCTTGGCCAGCACCTGCCGGCGCTCGTTGCGGACGGCCTCGAGGGCCTGCCGGCGGCTGTCGAGGTTGCCGCGCTGGGCCAGCAACTGCGCCTGCTGGCGGCTGATGTCCTGCTCGACGTTGGCCAGCTGGCGCAGGGTTTCGTTGAAGGCGCGCAGTTGTTCCAGGCGCGCCTTGCTCAGGTAGTCGTAGTAGGTGAGGGTGCGGGCGAACTTCTCGGGGTTCTGCTGGTTGAGCAGCAGCTTGAGGTATTCCTCGCGGCCGCTCTGGTAGGCGGAGCGGGCCTGGATGGCGATCAGTCGCTGTTGTTCAACGCGGGCGCTCTGGAGTTTTTTTTTCTCGGTATCAAGGCGCTCCAGCTCGCCCTCGGTCTTTTTTAGTTCTTCTTGCAGCGCCTCCACCTGTTTTTCGAGATCGCCGATTTCGGTCTCGGTGGTCTTGAGGTCTTTCTGCACACCGGACTTCTCCTCCTGGAGCTTGCCCAGCATTTTTTTCAGCTCGGCGATGTCCTGGCGGGTGGCTTCCAGTTGTTGCTGGGTCTGCGCACGCTCGTCGGCGAAGGCCGGGCTGAGCAGGCAGGACAGGGCGATGAGGATCAGGGCGCGGAGCATGGGGTTGGGCGTACCAGGGATGGAGACTGGCCTAGTATGCCCGCCCGTGCCCGCAAAAAAAACGCCTCGCGGTATTTGTGGCGAGGCGTTTGTCTGGAAACCGTGCAGCGGGGCTGCCTTGCAGCCCCTGGCAATGGCTCAGGCGTCGACCAGAATCGAGGTGCCGGTCATTTCCGCGGGTTTTTCCAGCCCCAGCAGCTTGAGCATGGTCGGCGCCACATCGGCCAGCACGCCGCCTTCGCGAACCTTGAGGTCGCGCTTGCCGACATAGATGAACGGCACAGGCTCTGTGGTGTGGGCGGTGTGCGCCTGGCCGGTGCACGCGTCTTCCATCTGCTCGACGTTACCGTGGTCGGCAGTGATCAACGCTTCGCCGCCGACCTTGTCCAGCGCCTCGACGATGCGGCCGACGCAGCCATCCAGGGCCTCGACGGCCTTGACCGCCGCCTCGAACACGCCGGTGTGGCCGACCATGTCGCCGTTGGCGTAGTTGACCACGATCACGTCGTAGCGCTGCTGCTCGATGGCCTCGACGATGCGGTCGGTGACCTCCGGTGCGCTCATCTCAGGCTGCAGGTCGTAGGTGGCCACCTTCGGCGACGGAATCAGGATGCGCTCTTCGCCTTCGAACGGCTCTTCGCGCCCGCCGGAGAAGAAGAAGGTGACGTGGGCGTATTTCTCGGTCTCGGCGATGCGCAGCTGGGTCTTGCCGTGCTTGGCCAAGTATTCGCCGAGCACGTTGTCCAGGCTGGCCGGGGCGAATGCGGCCGGGGCCGGGATCTTGGCCGAATACTGGGTCAGGCCGATGTAGGCGGCCAGTTTCGGCAGGCGGGCGCGGGGGAACTCGTTGAAGTCGGGCTCGACGAACACGCGGGACAGTTCGCGGGCGCGGTCGGCGCGGAAGTTCATGAAGACCACGGCATCGCCGTCCTCGACCTTCACCGCTTCGCCGATGCGCGTGGCTTTCACGAACTCGTCGCTTTCATCGCGGGCGTAGGCGGCTTCCAGGCCTGCCACGGCCGAGTCGGCGGTGTAGTCGGCGACGCTGTCGACGATCAGGTTGTAGGCGGCGGCGACGCGGTCCCAGCGGTTGTCCCGGTCCATCGCGTAGTAGCGGCCGATGAGGCTGGCGATACGGCCTTTGCCCAGCTTGGCGAAGGTGGCATCGAGCAGCTCGATGGATGACTGCGCGCTGCGTGGCGGGGTGTCACGGCCGTCGAGGAAGGCGTGCAGGTAGATTTTTTCGGCGCCACGTTGTGCGGCCAGCTCGGCCATGGCGATGAGGTGGTCCTGGTGGCTGTGCACGCCACCATCGGAGAGCAGACCGAGGATATGCACGGCCTTGCCGGCACCTACGGCCTTGTCCACCGCGCCGGTCAGGACTGGGTTGTGGAAGAACTCGCCATCACGGATGGCCTTGGTCACCCGGGTGAAGTCCTGATACACCACACGCCCTGCGCCGAGGTTCATGTGGCCGACTTCGGAGTTGCCCATCTGGCCGTCGGGCAGCCCGACATCCATGCCGGAACCGGAGATCAGGCCATGGGGCTGGCTGGCCCGCAGGCGATCGTAGACCGGGGTGTTGGCGGCGAAGATGGCGTTGTACTCGGGGCTTTCGCTGTGCCCGAAACCATCCAGGATAATCAGGACCAAGGGTTTTGGCGTGCTTGTCATCAATCCTACTCACGGTTGCAAGATGATAAAGACACGCATTCTAGGGCAATTCGGCCAAGCGCGGCCAATTTCCTCCGGATGGCCGGCCATCGCTCCGACAGGCTGCCGATGTAGGTGTTTTCCCAGCGGGCCCGGCGGGCTTTGGCCGGCTTTGGGGGCTGTGTATACTGGCCGGCATTTTCAATCGCGTGGAACACCCTCAGATGGTTGCTAACCTGATCCAATTTGCGACAAACCACTACATCCTGGTCGCGATCTTCGTTGTACTCCTGGTCTTGCTGCTCATCAACGAGATCCGCCGTGGCGGCCAGAGCCTGAGCAATGGCCAGCTGACCGCCCTGGTCAACGCCGACAAGGGCGTGGTGATCGACATCCGTCCGGCCAAGGAATACGGGGCGGGCCACATCGTAGGCGCCTTGAACATCCCGCAGGACAAACTGGTCAACCGTATGGCCGAGCTGGACAAGCACAAGGGCAAGACCCTGATCGTGGTGGACAGCATGGGCCAGCAGTCCGGCACCATCTGCCGCGAGCTGCTCAAGGCTGGTTACACTGCCGCCAAGCTCAGCGGTGGCGTTTCCAGCTGGAAAGCCGATAACCTGCCCCTGGTGAAGTGATCATGAAGCCTGTCATCGTCTACTCCAGCGACTATTGCCCCTATTGCATGCGCGCCAAGTACCTGCTCGAGAGCAAGGGGGTGGCCTTCGAGGAAATCAAGGTCGACGGCAAGCCCCAGGTGCGCGCCGAGATGAGCCAGAAGGCCGGCCGCACTTCGGTGCCGCAGATCTGGATCGGCACCACTCACGTTGGCGGTTGCGATGACCTCTACGCCCTGGAGCGCGCAGGCAAGCTCGACGCCCTGCTCGAGGCCTGAGCACTTCCTCTTACATAACCATTAGGAAAAGGATCTGCCATGACAGACCAGCAGAACAACGGCGCCGCCGAAGACAACTCCCCGCAATTCTCCCTGCAGCGTATCTACGTGCGCGACCTGTCGTTCGAAGCGCCGAAGAGCCCACAGATCTTCCGCCAGCAGTGGGAGCCGAGCGTCTCGCTGGACCTGAACACCCGCCAGAAGGCCCTGGAAAGCGATTTCCACGAAGTGGTGCTGACCCTGTCGGTGACCGTCAAGAATGGCGAGGAAGTGGCGTTCATCGCCGAAGTGCAGCAGGCTGGTATCTTCCTGATCAAGAACCTCGACGCCGCTTCCATGAGCCATACCCTCGGCGCGTTCTGCCCGAACATCCTGTTCCCGTACGCCCGCGAGACCCTGGACAGCCTGGTGACCCGTGGTTCGTTCCCGGCCCTGATGCTGTCGCCGGTCAACTTCGACGCCCTGTACGCGCAAGAGATGCAGCGTATGCAGGAAGCTGGCGAAGCGCCGACCGTTCAGTGATCCTGCCGGTATGAAGAAAGCGCCCCTCGGGGCGCTTTTTTATGGGGCGTTTTGAGGATGTGTCAGGGCTGCCAGGTGTTCGTCGTGAAAGATTCAGCGCCTGTCAGGCAAACCCCTGCTGGCGCCATGCCTCGTACACCGTCACCGCCACGGTATTGGACAGGTTCAGGCTACGGCACCCTGGTCGCATCGGCAGGCGCAGGCGCTGCTGCGCGGGCAGGCTGTCCAGCACCTCGGCGGGCAGCCCGCGACTCTCAGGGCCGAACAGGAAGGCATCGCCCGGTTGGTACGCCACTTCATGGAAGGGGTGCGAGCCCTTGGTGGTGAAGGCGAACAGCCGCGGCTGGCCGAGGCTTTCCAGGCAGTCGGCCAGGCTCTGGTGGCGCTTGAGCGTGGCATACTCGTGGTAATCCAACCCTGCCCGGCGTAGGCGCTTGTCGTCCAGCTCGAAGCCCAGCGGCTCGATCAGGTGCAGGTCGCAGCCGCTGTTGGCGCACAGGCGGATGATGTTGCCGGTATTCGGCGGAATCTCTGGTTGAAAGAGGATGACGTGAAACATGCACGGCTCCAGGCGTAATGATGACGAGCATTCTACCCTCGAACCCGACCTGCGTTCGAAGGCCTGGCCACGTGTGCTGTTGTCACTGGCCATCGTCGGCTTGATGATGGGCCTGATGATCGGCCGCCTGACCGCGCCTGAGGAGCGGATACTGGAACAGGTGGGGGTGGTGCCGGACGGCTTGGAGCTGTGGTTCGATGACGAGCCCAGGCTACATGGTGAAAACGTAGAGGGCACGGTGGCGCTGGTCTTCCAGGCCCAGGGGCGGGAACAGCGCGGCCAGATGCAGGTCCAGGGCAAGCCTGCGGCCTGGCGGTTGCGCCAGAGCGAAGAGGGGCTGCTATTGACCGTGGTTGCCGCGCGCCCTCTGCAGGGCGAATGGGCCGGTGCAGAGGACGCTGGTCGCTGGCGGGTGCGGGTGAAGCTGCACGAATAAAAGAGGGGATATCCCGGCCTGCCTGTACCGAGGTCCCCAAAACTGGAGGTACCTGGTGTATTGCAGGTGCCGTGCCAGTTCTGCAAAAGCCCGTGAATGCTGGGTTTAGAACGGTTCTGGCGGGACTTCCGGTAGTTTTTGTGCCTTTGGGCAGTGCGGTGGGCACCGGATCGGTGCAAGAGGCGGCTTGAGGTGTTGCCCTTGCAGACGCAATCGCGGGACAAGCCCGCTCCTACAGGGGGGCACGGTGCTGAGGGCAGCGGCCTCCCGTGGGAGCGGGCTTGCCCCGCGATTGCGTCAGTGGTCGTCGCTGTCCTCTTCATCCCCGCCATCGACCCGCATGCCCAGCTCCTTGATCTTGCGCGTCAGGGTATTGCGCCCCCACCCCAGCAGCACCGCCGCATCGCGCCGGCGCCCGGCGGTGTGCTTGAGGGCGGTCTCGATCATGATGCGTTCGAAGCTGGGCACGGCGCTGTCGAGCAGGTTCGACTGGCCGCGTGTCAGGGCCTGGTCGGCCCATTGGCGCAGGGCTTGTTCCCAGTTGGTCACCGGCGCCGCATCGTGCGGTAGGTTGAGCAGCTCCGGTGGCAGGTCGCCGATCAACACCTCGCGGCTGGAGGCCATGACGGTGATCCAGCGGCAGGTGTTCTCCAACTGGCGCACGTTGCCCGGCCAGGGCAGGTTGCGCATGAATTCCTCGGTTTCCGGCTTGAGCAGCTTGGGTTCCACTGCCAGCTCCTTGGCCGCCCGGCCAAGGAAGTGACGCGCCAGGGCGGGAATGTCCTCGCGCCGGTCTGCCAGGCGCGGGATATGGATGCGGATCACGTTCAGGCGGTGGAACAGGTCCTCGCGGAACTTGCCGGCCTGCACCAGCGATTCGAGATTCTGGTGCGTGGCGGCGATGATGCGCACGTCCACCTTGACTGGCACATGCCCGCCAACCCGGTAGAACTCGCCATCGGCCAGCACTCGCAGCAGGCGGGTCTGGGTGTCGGCTGGCATGTCGCCGATCTCGTCGAGGAACAGTGTGCCGCCATCGGCCTGTTCGAAGCGGCCGCGGCGCAGATTGGCCGCGCCGGTGAAGGCACCTTTCTCGTGGCCGAACAGTTCGGATTCCATCAGGTCCTTGGGGATCGCCGCCATGTTCAGCGCGATGAACGGCGATGCCGCGCGCGGGCTGTGACGGTGCAGCGCATGGGCCACCAGCTCCTTGCCGGTGCCGGACTCACCATTGATCAGCACGGTGATATTGGAATGGCTGAGCCGGCCGATGGCGCGGAACACCTCCTGCATCGCCGGGGCCTCGCCGATGATCTCCGGCGTGCGGGCCAGGCTTGTCGGCACGTCGAGCGCCTGTTGCTCCTGGGCATGCTGGTTGGCGCGTTTGACCAGCGCGACGGCTTCGTCCACATCGAACGGCTTGGGCAGGTATTCGAAGGCGCCGCCTTGGTAGGACGCCACGGCGCTGTCCAGGTCGGAATGGGCAGTCATGATGATGACCGGCAGGCGCGGGTGCTGTTCGCGGATCTGTGCGAGCAGGTCCAGGCCGCTGGTACCGGGCATGCGTATATCGGAAATGATCACGTCCGGTTGTTGCCGGGCCAGGCGGCCCATGACCCCGTCGGCGCTGTCGAAGCTCTGGGTGGTCATGCCTTCCTGTTGCAGGGCTTTTTCCAGGACCCAGCGGATGGAGCGGTCATCGTCGACGATCCAGACGGTTTCACTTCGGCTCATGAGGCGGTGGCTCCTTGTTCCAGGGGCAGGAAAATCGAGAAGGTGGTATGGCCAGGGTGGCTGTCACATTCGATCAGGCCCTGGTGCTGGCTGATGATGTTCTGGGTGATGGCCAGGCCCAGCCCGGTGCCGTCCGGGCGCCCGCTGACCATGGGGTAGAAAAGGGTGTCCTGCAGTTCGGCGGGAATACCCGGGCCGTTGTCGATGATTTCGATCCGTGCGACCAGGCGATGACGGATGTGGCCGATGGTGAACTGGCGCACGGCGCGGCTGCGCAAGGTAATTCGGCCCAGGCGCAGTTCGTTCTGCCCGGCGATCGCCTGCATGGCGTTGCGCACGATATTGAGCACGGCCTGGATCATCTGTTCGCGGTCGATCAGCACGTCCGGCAGGCTCGGGTCGTAGTCGCGCACCAATGTGATGCCGCCTTGGCTCTCTGCCTCCACCAGGCTGCAGACCCGCTCCAACACCTCATGGACGTTGGTCATGGCCAGCGACGGCAGCTTGTTCGAGCCGAGCATGCGGTCGACCAGGTTTCGCAGACGGTCGGCCTCCTCGATGATCACGTTGGTGTAGTCGCGCAGGTCGTCATGGGGCAGCTCGCGTGACAGCAATTGCGCCGCGCCACGGATCCCCCCCAGAGGATTCTTGATTTCGTGGGCCAGGCCGCGTACCAACAGCTTGGTGGTCTCCTGCTTGCTCAGCTGGGCTTCTTCCTTGGTGATGCGCAGCAGTCGGTCGCGGGGGTGGACCTCCAGCAGCAGCAAGGTCTGGCCCTGGTGCAGGATGGGGGTGACGGCATAGTCGACGGTGATTGCCTGCCCGGTCAGGGAGGTGAGCTGGGCTTCGCGCTTGGTGAACGGGTGCGCCTGTTCCACGGCCTGGCGCAGGGAATTGAGCGCCTCGGTCGATTCGGTGAACAGCTCGCTGATGAATTGCCCATGGCTGCGCTGCCCGCTGACCGCCAGCAGCATTTCCGCCGCCGGGTTCATGTACTCCAGGCGCAGCTCGGCATTGAGCAAAAGCGTGGCCGTGGTCAGGTTGTCCAGGAGCAGCCGGTGCTGGGCATCGCTGATGGTCATGGCGTCTTGGACCTCGTTTGGGCGCGTGGTTGGCTCGTGAGCGGGCTCCGGCTGGGCTAGGGCGCGCGCGGGTGATCCTCTCGGTGCAAAGGAAAATGCAAGAAACAAACCAAGGCTCCGAAAAGAAGCGGATTTTCCGGATAAAGGCCTGGATTTGTGCGAAATCAGGACAAAAAGCCCTGGTTTATCGTTTCTTGTGACCTGTATTGGGATGCATCGCGGGGCGCATGGCCTCGCGGTGCACCAATATAGAGCATAGGGCGTTCAGCTGCGTTCGCACAGCTGCGCGGTGGCGCGGACCAAGGCGAAGGAGTGGGGGACATTCTTCGAGCGCTGGGCCAGGGCATCGGCCAGTTGTTCGGCACACAATGGCGTGCGCTGTTGGTCGAAGCGCGCCAGGTCCAGGAGCAGCTGGTTCTGCAGGTTGTCGAGCTGTGGGCGAATTTCACTGGCAAGGTCGCGGCGCGGGGTCTTGGGCGCACGGCGTTGCTGGTGCCATGTGTTGAGGTAGTGGTATTGCAGCAGCTTGTTGGCTTCGATCTGGTCGGCGAAGAACGCTTCGGCGCGCGTTGGGCTCAGGCGATAGTCAGGGGCTGCCTGGCGCACGTTGGCCAGAACCTCTCGTTCGCGCTGCGGAGCCTGTACCGGCTGGCGCTGGTCCCACTTGTGAAGGGCAACGGCTTCGGCCAGCTCCAGGCGCTGTTCCATGTTGTCCAAGAGGCGAACCAGAGCGATGTTGCGGTTGTCAGGCGTGGCGCAGCCAAGCAGGCTCGTGGCGAGCACCAGGAAGGTGAGCATGCGTATGGGCATCGGTTCCTCCTCCAGGGTAGGCGCGAAGAAAACGCTCAAATCTGCTCAGGACAGAGCGGCGCAGGCGTGGCATCGGGAACCCCTGGAGCGCTTGCATAGAACACGAGCAACTGCGCCGGTTGTTCCTCGGTGAAGCCGCGGTGGATGCCTCCGACGATTTCGGCCAGTGCATCCCCGGCTTTGAGCGTTCTTTGCTTGCCGTTCTGGGTTTCGACCACCAGCTCGCCTGCCATCACAAAGCCCACGTTGGGGGCCGTATGACAGTGCCAGTCGAGAGCGGTGTTGGCTGGGATGCTTATTCTGAGCAATGCCAGCTCCGGTTGCCCCTTGGGATAGGCTTCATAGGGTGTGCCGTCCCAGGCGCTGGTGGTACGAAGCAGGACTTCAGTCTCGGCGCCGTTGGGCCCGATGGAGGGGCTGGTGCAGCCTGTCAACAGTATCGAGGCGGCGAGGGCAAGGCGGGCAGTGCGTGGCATGAAGAGGCTCCATCTGGAAGACGAAGCTCTGAGCCTGCGGTGGCTGGACGAAGAATGCTGTAGGCATTGTCTGAAATGAAAAGGCCTCCAGAGGAGGCCTTTCGTTACGCCGGGTCGTACAGGTCTGGAATCAGACGCTGTAGTACAGGTCATATTCCAGCGGGTGGACGAAGGTGCGGACTTTGATCTCTTCTTCGGACTTCAGCTCGATGTAGGCATCGATGAAGTCGTCGGAGAACACGCCGCCCTTGGTCAGGAACGCACGGCCCTTGTCCAGCTCTTCCAGGGCTTCCTTCAGGCTGCCGCAGACCTGCGGGATTTCCTTGGCCTCTTCAGGCGGCAGGTCGTACAGGTTCTTGTCGGCGGCATCGCCTGGGTGGATCTTGTTCTGGATACCGTCCAGGCCGGCCATCAGCAGGGCGGCGAAGCACAGGTACGGGTTGGCAGCCGGGTCCGGGAAGCGCGCTTCGATACGGCGGGCTTTCGGGCTGGAAACGTACGGGATACGGATCGAGGCCGAACGGTTACGGGCCGAGTAGGCCAGCATGACCGGGGCTTCGAAGCCAGGCACCAGACGCTTGTAGGAGTTGGTGGCCGGGTTGGTGAAGCCGTTCAGGGCCTTGCCGTGCTTGATGATGCCGCCGATGAAGTACAGGGCGGTATCGGACAGGCCGGCATAGCCTTCGCCGGAGAAGGTGTTCTTGCCGTCCTTGGAGATCGACATGTGGACGTGCATGCCCGAGCCGTTGTCGCCGTACAGCGGCTTGGGCATGAAGGTGGCGGTCTTGCCGTAGGCGTCAGCCACGTTGTGCACGCAGTATTTCAGGGTCTGGACTTCGTCAGCCTTGGTGACCAGGGTGTTGAACTTCACACCGATTTCGTTCTGGCCGGCGGTGGCCACTTCGTGGTGGTGAACTTCGATGACCAGGCCCATTTCTTCCATGGCGTTGCACATGGCAGTACGGATTTCGTGGTCGTGGTCGCACGGCGGAACCGGGAAGTAGCCGCCTTTGACAGCAGGGCGGTGGCCCTTGTTGCCGCCTTCGACGTCCTGGTCGGTCATCCAGGAGCCCTGTTCGGAGTAGATCTTGAACATGGAGCCCGAGATGTCGGACTTGAACTTGACCTGGTCGAAGATGAAGAACTCAGGCTCCGGGCCGACGAACACGGTATCGCCGATGCCGGTGGTCTTGAGGTATTCCTCGGCGCGCTTGGCGATGGCGCGTGGGTCACGGTCGTAGCCTTGCATGGTGGACGGCTCGACCACGTCGCAGACCAAGATCAGGGTCGGTTCTTCGGTGAACGGGTCCAGGACGGCGGACGCGTCGTCCGGCATCAGGATCATGTCGGAGGCTTCGATACCTTTCCAGCCTTCGATCGACGAGCCGTCGAACATCTTGCCGGCTTCGAAGAAGTCGTCTTCCAGCGCATCGCGAGCGGGCATGGTGACGTGGTGCTGTTTGCCTTTGGTGTCCGTGAAACGCAGATCAATCCACTTGACGTCATGATCTTTGATGAGTTGAACCGACTTCGACATGTTGTCCTCCGGATGGTCTAGGGCGCGGTGGGCCGCTGCCCTGGAAAAAGGGTGTCGCCGGGCGCGGATAGTCGGCCAAGCTTACCTGCCTCACAAGAGAGCAATTTGCATGCCAGTGCTCGAAAATGGCGAGGATGGGATAAAAGGGGGCGTTGGCAGGCATTTTGCCTAAAGGGTACCTTTGAAAATGCACCCATAAGATGCGTTTTTTTGAAGCGGCGCACCATTGTGGTGCGATGGTGATCATGTGCGCCCCATCGCGGGACAAGCCCGCTCCTACAGGGAGTTGCGCACAACGGGCTCTCGGTGGGAGCGGGCTTGTCCCGCGATGAGGGCCGCACAGGCAACATAAATCCATGTCCTGATCAAAAGTTGCTCAAACCTTGAGCTATTTCCGCTATAATTCGCGCCCCTCATTTTCGGCAGGCCCTGCGCGCGCTGTTAAACCAATGAAACTTATCGTCAAAGTCTTCCCAGAGATCACCATCAAGAGCCGGCCGGTGCGCAAGCGTTTTATCCGCCAGCTCGGCAAGAACATCCGCGTCGTGCTCAAGGACCTGGATCCGGAGCTCGTGGTCGATGGTGTCTGGGACAATCTCGAGGTGGTTACCCGCGTCGAGGACGAGAAGATCCAGCGCGAAATGATCGAGCGCCTGACCTGCACCCCGGGTATCACCCACTTCCTGCAGGTCGAGGAATACCCGCTGGGTGACTTCGACGATATCGTCGAGAAGTGCAAGCACCATTTTGGCCACCTGCTGGCCGGCAAGCGCTTCGCTGTGCGTTGCAAGCGGGGCGGGCACCATGACTTCACCTCGATGGATGTCGATCGCTATGTCGGCAGCCAGTTGCGCCAGCAGTGCGGCGCCACCGGCATCGACCTCAAGGCCCCGGAAGTCCTGGTGCGCATCGAGATCCGCGACCAGCGCCTGTACGTGATCCACAACCAGCACCAGGGCATCGGCGGTTACCCGTTGGGCGCCCTGGAGCAGACCCTGGTGTTGATGTCCGGCGGCTTCGACTCCACCGTCGCTGCCTACCAGATGATGCGTCGCGGCCTGATGACCCACTTCTGCTTCTTCAACCTCGGTGGCCGTGCCCACGAACTGGGCGTGATGGAAGTGGCCCACTACCTGTGGAAGAAGTTCGGCAGCAGCCAGCGCGTGCTGTTCATCAGCGTGCCTTTCGAGGAAGTGGTGGGTGAGATCCTCAACAAGGTCGACAACAGCTACATGGGCGTGACCCTCAAGCGCATGATGCTGCGCGCCGCGGCGCGCATGGCCGATCGCCTGGAGATCGAGGCCCTGGTCACCGGCGAGGCGATTTCCCAGGTGTCCAGCCAGACCCTGCCGAACCTGTCGATCATCGACTCGGCCACCGACAAGCTGGTGCTGCGCCCGCTGCTGGCCAGCCACAAGCAGGACATCATCGACACCGCCTACCAGATCGGTACCGCCGAGTTCGCCAAGCACATGCCTGAATACTGCGGCGTGATTTCGGTGAACCCGACCACCCATGCCAAGCGCCACCGCATGGAGCACGAAGAGAAGCAGTTCGACATGGCGGTGCTCGAGCGCGCCATGGAGCGCGCCAAGTTCATCTCCATCGACCACGTGATCGACGAGCTGGGCAAGGACGTCGAGGTCGAGGAAGTGGCCGAGGCGTTGCCGGGCCAGATCGTTCTCGACATCCGTCACCCCGATGCCCAGGAAGACGAACCCCTGGTGATCGAAGGCGTCGAAGTCCAGGCCATGCCGTTCTATGCCATCAACAGCAAGTTCAAGCACCTGGATGCCAACCGCCAGTACCTGCTGTATTGCGACAAGGGTGTGATGAGCCGCCTGCACGCACACCACCTGCTCAGTGAGGGACATGCCAATGTGCGTGTTTATCGTCCGACATAAGACCCCAGGGCTGTATGGCGGCAGCATCCGCCATCGCCCTCCCGACCACCGGGCCCGCTGAGCCGCAAACTTACATATTCGCCGCCTACACTGGCGGCAACCGAA
This sequence comes from Pseudomonas sp. FA-1, assembly GCF_056856075.1. Taxonomy (NCBI): domain Bacteria; kingdom Pseudomonadati; phylum Pseudomonadota; class Gammaproteobacteria; order Pseudomonadales; family Pseudomonadaceae; genus Pseudomonas; species Pseudomonas sp. FA-1. The sequence goes on along the minus strand of NZ_JBWXTH010000001.1, from coordinate 308,821 downwards.
TCCTCTGATCGAGATACAGTTGTGATCGAAAATCTGCGTAACATCGCCATCATCGCCCACGTTGACCATGGCAAAACCACCCTGGTCGACAAACTTTTGCGCCAGTCCGGCACCCTGGAGCGTAACGAGCTCAACGACGAGCGCGTGATGGACTCCAACGACCAGGAAAAGGAGCGTGGCATTACCATCCTGGCGAAGAACACCGCCATCCGCTGGAACGACTACCGCATCAACATCGTCGACACCCCCGGTCACGCCGACTTCGGTGGTGAAGTAGAGCGCGTGATGTCCATGGTCGACTCCGTGCTGCTGCTGGTCGACGCCCAGGACGGCCCGATGCCGCAAACCCGCTTCGTGACCAAGAAGGCCTTCGAAGCCGGCCTCAAGCCGATCGTCGTGATCAACAAGGTTGACCGCCCGGGCGCACGTCCTGACTGGGTTCTGGACCAGATCTTCGACCTGTTCGACAACCTCGGCGCCACCGACGACCAACTGGACTTCCAGGTCGTCTACGCCTCGGCCCTGAACGGCATCGCCGGCCTGGACCACACCAACATGGCCGAAGACATGACCCCGCTGTACCAGGCCATCGTGGACCACGTGCCCGCTCCGACCGTTGACGTCGACGGCCCGTTCCAGATGCAGATCTCTGCGCTGGACTACAACAGCTTCCTGGGCGTCATCGGTGTTGGCCGTATCGCCCGTGGCCGCGTCAAGCCGAACACTCCGGTCGTCGCCATCGACACCGAAGGCAAGAAGCGCAACGGCCGTATTCTCAAGCTGATGGGCCACCACGGCCTGCACCGCGTCGACGTCGAAGAAGCCACCGCGGGCGACATCGTCTGCATCAGCGGCTTCGACGAGCTGTTCATTTCCGACACCCTGTGCGACATGAACCACGTCGAAGCGATGAAGCCGCTGACCGTCGACGAGCCGACCGTTTCGATGACCTTCCAGGTCAACGACTCGCCGTTCTGCGGCAAGGAAGGCAAGTTCGTCACCAGCCGCAACATCAAGGAGCGTCTGGACAAAGAGCTGCTGTACAACGTTGCCCTGCGCGTCGAAGAAGGCGACTCGGCTGACAAGTTCAAGGTGTCTGGCCGCGGTGAGCTGCACTTGTCGGTGCTGATCGAAACCATGCGTCGCGAAGGCTTCGAAATGGCCGTAGGCCGTCCTGAAGTGATCATTCGCGAAGTCAACGGCGTCAAGCAGGAGCCGTTCGAGAACGTCACCATCGACATCCCTGAAGAATCCCAGGGCAAGGTCATGGAAGAGATGGGCCTGCGTAAGGGCGACCTGACCAACATGGCGCCGGATGGCAAGGGCCGCGTGCGTCTGGAGTACAACGTTCCGGCCCGTGGCCTGATCGGTTTCCGTAACCAGTTCCTGACCCTGACCAACGGTGCGGGCATCCTGACCTCGATCTTCGATCGCTACGACACCATGAAGCCAGGCACCATGTCGGGCCGTCTGAACGGTGTGCTGGTCTCGATCGAGACCGGCAAGGCCCTGACCTACTCGCTGGAAACCCTGCAGGCTCGCGGCAAGCTGTTCATCGAGCATGGCCAGGACATCTACAACGGTCAGATCATCGGCCTGAACAGCCGTGACAACGACCTGGGCGTGAACCCGACCAAAGGCAAGAAGCTCGACAACATGCGTGCTTCGGGCAAGGACGAAGTCATCGCCCTGGTTCCGCCGGTTCGCCACACCCTCGAACAGGCCCTGGAATTCATCCAGGACGACGAGCTGTGCGAAGTCACGCCGAAGTCGATCCGTCTGCGCAAGAAGATCCTCGACGAAGGCGAGCGTACCCGCGCTGCCAAGAAAGCCAAGGCTTGATTCATTTAGCCTGAGCTGAAACGAAAACGCCCCCGGTCGAAAGGCCGGGGGCGTTTTCGTTTGTCTTCAAGAAAGTTGGGGGCCGCTTTGCGGCCCTTTCGCGGCGCAAGGGGCGCGAAGCGGCCCCGAATTCTCGACTGAAACAGACTCAGCGCCCGACCACCTTGGGCTTGTACGCACAATATCCCGGTCGCGGCCCGACCTTGGGGTGGTTGCGGCAGGTGTCGGGCCGCTTGTCATAGATGGTGCACAAGCGGCTCTTGCGATCCAGATACAGGCAATCGTCGTTGCTCATGCGCGTCAGGGTGAAGATCCCCGACTTCTGGTTGAAGCGCTCGATGATGCCGTCTTTCTGCAGGCGCTTGGCGATGTGCTTCGGTGGCTCGTCTTTTTCGAACTCGTCCACCACGCCGATGCGGATCAGGTCCTTGATCTTCACTTCCACCGGCAGTGTGCAACAGGTCGAGTGGCAGCCTCCGCACATGTGGCTGGCATAGCGTTGCCAGGTTTCCAGGCGGTCGACTTCGGCGGCGGCGATCAGGGTCGGTTTCATTTTCTTGGGGTATATCACGGTTTGCGGGGCGCGCGATGATACCGGAGTTGTTCAATTTGTGAACAACCTTTTGCCCGAATCGCCGAGCGGACATGAAAACCTCGAACCCTCGCTGACGCTCTGTGTCGAAGCGTCTAGGCTGAACAACCTGTGCTTTCGTCAACTTGCCCGAGGATGCCGCATGTCCCAGGAACCCAAAGCTCGTGACGCAGAGGTGGCCGAGTTCCGCGCCGCTGTACTGGCCAAGCTGACCTACGCGGTCGGCAAGGATCCGGAGCATGCCTTCGACCACGACTGGTTCGAAGCCATCGCCCTGGCTGCCCGCGATCACATGGTCGACCATTGGATGGACCACACCCGTCAGGCCTACCGGCGCAGCCAGAAGCGGGTCTACTACCTCTCCCTGGAATTTCTCATCGGCCGCCTGCTCTACGACAGCCTCAGCAATCTGGGCCTGCTGGAGATCGCCCGCGAAGCCTTGGTGGGGCTGGACGTGGACCTGGAACGCATCCGCCTGCTGGAGCCGGACGCCGCGCTGGGCAACGGCGGCCTCGGTCGCCTGGCGGCGTGCTTCATGGAGAGCATGTCGACCCTGGGCATCGCCGCCCATGGCTATGGTATCCGCTACGAACACGGCCTGTTCCGCCAGGCCATGGTCGATGGCTGGCAACAGGAGCAGACCGAGAACTGGCTGGACTTCGGTAACCCGTGGGAGTTCGAGCGCGCCGAGGTGATCTACCCGATCAGCTTTGGCGGCAGCGTCGAGACCGTGTACGACACCCATGGCCATCCGCGCCAGGTCTGGTGGCCGGGCGAGACGGTGCGGGCGGTGGCCTATGACACCCCGGTGGTCGGCTGGCGCGGGGCGAGCGTCAACACCCTGCGCCTGTGGCGTGCCCGGGCCATGGAAGAGCTGCACCTGGAGCGCTTCAACGCTGGCGATCACCTCGGCGCGGTCGCCGAGGTGGCACGGGCCGAGAGCATTTCGCGGGTACTCTACCCGGCCGACAGCACCGAGGCCGGCCAGGAGCTGCGCCTGCGCCAGGAATACTTCTTCGTCTCGGCATCGTTGCAGGACCTGCTGCGCCGACACCTGAACATGCATGACAACCTGCTCAACCTGCCGGATGCGGCGGCCATCCAGCTCAACGACACCCACCCCTCGATCGCCGTGGCCGAATTGATGCGGCTGTTGGTCGACCAGCATGAAATCCCCTGGGACACCGCCTGGGAACTGACGGTCGGGACCTTGGCCTACACCAACCACACCCTGCTGCCCGAGGCCCTGGAAACCTGGCCGGTGGCGCTGATGGAGCGCATGCTGCCGCGTCACATGCAGATCATCTACCTGATCAACGCCCACCACATCGATGCGTTGCGGGCCAAAGGCCTGCATGACTTCGACGTGCTGCGCGCGGTGTCGCTGATCGAGGAGGACAACGGCCGGCGGGTACGCATGGGCAACCTGGCGTTCCTCGGTTCGCACAGCGTCAACGGGGTGTCGGCTCTGCACAGCAAGCTGATGCGCAGCACGGTCTTCGCCGAGCTGCACAAGCTCTACCCGCAACGGATCAACAACAAGACCAACGGCATCACCTTCCGCCGCTGGCTGTACCAGGCTAACCCGCAGCTCACCGCCATGCTGGTGGAGGCATTGGGCGAGCAGGTGCTGGACGACCCCGAGGGGCAACTGAAGGCGCTGGTACCGTTCGCCGACAAGACCACCTTCCGCAAGCAGTTCGCCGCACAGCGCCTGCACAGCAAGCGCGCCCTGGCCAGCATCATCCAGGACCGGGTCGGGGTGACGGTCAACCCCGAGGCGCTGTTCGACGTGCAGGTCAAGCGGATCCACGAATACAAGCGCCAACTGCTCAACCTGCTGCACACCGTGGCCCTGTACCAGGCCATGCGCGCCGAGCCGGATATCGACTGGGTACCACGGGTGAAGATCTTCGCCGGCAAGGCCGCAGCCAGCTATCACCAGGCCAAGCTGATCATCAAGCTGGCCAACGACATCGCCCGGGTGGTCAACAACGACCCGACCGTGCGCGGCCTGCTCAAGGTGGTGTTCCTGCCCAACTACAACGTCAGCCTGGCCGAGAGCATCATCCCGGCGGCGGATCTGTCCGAGCAGATCTCCACCGCCGGCTACGAAGCCTCCGGTACCAGCAACATGAAGTTCGGCCTCAACGGCGCACTGACCATCGGCACCCTCGATGGCGCCAATGTCGAGATGAGCGAGCAGGTCGGTACCGAGAACATGTTCATCTTCGGCCTCACGGCCCAGCAGGTGGAGGCACGCAAACGGGCCGGGGACTTCGGTGCCGGCGCTGCGATCGCAGCGTCGAACCGCCTGGGCGATGTGCTCGAGGCGATCCGCAGCGGCGTCTTTTCACCCGATGACCCGGCACGCTACACGGGCCTTGTGGATGCGCTGGTGGCCCATGACCGTTTCCTGGTGTGTGCCGATTTCGATGCCTACTGGGAGGCCCAGCGCCGGGTCGAGGCGCTGTGGCACCAGCCGCAGAGCTGGTGGCGGATGGCGGTGCTCAACACTGCGCGGATGGGGTGGTTCTCGTCGGACCGGACCATTCGCGAATATGCCAGCGAGATCTGGAAGGCGCTGGACTGAGGTGAAGCCATTCGCGGGTCAACCCGCTCCCACAGGCCCGCCCAGGTTCCGAAGCCTGCGACAAACCTGTGGGAGCGGGTTTGCCCGCGAATGGCCGCGTGCTCCGACCGCCGGCCTGGCGGGGGCTGAACTACCGACCTATTGTGCCGTCTGAACGACCAGTCGAGTCTCATCGCTCGCTAGCCCGCCACTCTCCCTGTAAACTGCGGGGGTTTTTCTCCCCCTTTCCATTTCGGAGCCATACATGTCCCGCGTTACCCTGAGTCGCTATCTGATTGAGCAGACCCGCAGCAACAATACCCCTGCCGATCTGCGCTTCCTGATCGAAGTGGTGGCGCGTGCGTGCAAGGAAATCAGCCACCACGTGTCCAAAGGGGCCCTGGGCGGCGTACTGGGCAGCATGGGCACCGAAAACGTGCAGGGCGAAGTTCAGAAGAAGCTCGACGTGATCTCCAACGACATCCTGCTCGAGGCCAACGAGTGGGGTGGCCACCTGGCCGGCATGGCGTCCGAGGAAATGGACAACGCCTACCAGATCCCGGGCAAGTACCCCAAGGGCGCCTACCTGCTGGTCTTCGACCCGCTGGACGGTTCGTCGAACATCGACGTCAACGTCTCGGTCGGTACCATCTTCTCGGTATTGCGCTGCCCCAACGAATACCTGAGCCAGAACGAAACCCTGAACGAGAAGGCGTTCCTCCAGCCGGGCACCCAGCAGGTCGCCGCCGGCTACGCCATCTACGGCCCGCAGACCATGCTGATCCTGACCCTGGGCAACGGCGTCAAGGGCTTCACCCTGGACCGCGAGCTGGGCAGCTTCGTCCTGACCCACGAGAACATCCGCGTGCCGGAAAGCACCGCCGAGTTCGCCATCAACATGTCCAACCAGCGTCACTGGGAAGCCCCGGTGCAGCGCTACGTGGGCGAACTGCTGGCTGGCGAGACCGGGCCGCTGAAAAAGAACTACAACATGCGCTGGATCGCCTCGATGGTGGCCGATGTGCACCGCATCCTCACCCGTGGCGGCCTGTTCATGTACCCACGCGATGCCCGTGAACCCAGCAAGCCGGGCAAGCTGCGCCTGATGTACGAAGCCAACCCGATGTCGTTCATCATCGAGCAGGCCGGCGGCGCGTCCACCAACGGTTACGATCGCATCCTCGACATCCAGCCCGAAAGCCTGCACCAGCGCGTGTCGGTGATCCTGGGCTCGAAGGAAGAGGTCGAGCGCGTCACCGCCTATCACAAGGAGTAAGTCATGCTCGCACCTTGGCAGCCTTTACTGGAATGGTGGTTCGGTTGGGGCACCAGCCCCCAGGCCGTGGCTGACGAGAAGAGCACGCTGTGGTTCGGCAAGCACCATGACGATGAAGCTCGCGAGTACTTTGGCGAGCTGGTCGAGCATGCCCTGGCCGGTGGCTTGGACGAATGGCAGCAGAGCCCCCAGGGTTGGCTTGGCCTGCTCCTGTTGCTCGATCAGCTGCCGCGCATGATTTACCGGGACTCGCCGCGCGCCTTCGAGGGCGACCGGCGTGCCCAGGTGGTCGCCATGCAGGGTTTGCAGAAGGGCTGGGACTACCAGCTGTTGCCGATCCAGCGGGTGTTCGTGCTGCTGGTGCTGGAGCACGCCGAAGTGCTCGACTGGCAGAACCTGTGCGTGGAGCGCTACCAGGCCCTGCTGGAGGAACAGCCCGAGGCCAACCGCCGCCTGTTCGAAGGGTTCCTCGATTACGCCGAGCAGCACGAACGGGTGATCGCCCGCTTCGGCCGCTTCCCGCACCGCAACCTGGTGCTGGGCCGACCGAGCACCGATGAAGAAATGGACTTCCTGCTCGAGCCAGGCTCGCGTTTCTAGGCCAGCAGGCTTTGCGGGGCAAAGCCGCTCTCATGCGAGATGCGTGGGGGCGGGTTTGCCCCGCAATCGTTTTGGCGATGTGAACCGGTTCGCAAGGTTCGCGCCAGCCGACCAACGGTGTAGGCACAAACCCAGGGGAGTAGGGAACCGAGGCGGCTTTTTGCCTTCTAAGCTGTCTGCAGGCCACCATGCCTGTGCCTTCATCTCCAGGAGTGTCCCTTCATGTCGTTGCGTTCCCTCGCCCTGTTGTCCTTGTGCGTCGTCCTGACTGCCTGCAGCAAGATCAACCAGGAAAACTATTCCAAGCTCAAGGCCGGCATGAGCAAGGCCGAGGTCGAGCAACTGCTCGGCACCCCGGCAGAATGTTCGGGGGCGCTGGGCATGAGCAGCTGCACGTGGGGCGACGAGAAGAGCTTCATCAGCGTTCAGTACGCTGCCGACAAGGTCTTGATGTATTCCGGGCAGGGTCTCAAATGAAGCGTATCCACCTGCTGCTGGCGGTTTGTGCAGCGTTGCTGCTGGGCGGTTGCGCCACGTCCCCGAGCGACCCGCTGGCGCCGAAGACCGCAGGCGGTCTCGACCTGAAGCGCTATGAGGGCAAATGGTTCGAGCTGGCGCGGTTGCCGATGCCCTTCCAGCGTGATTGCGCCCAGTCCGAGGCCCACTACAACCTCAAGCCCGATGGCTCGATGGGTGTGCTGAACCGCTGCCGCATGTTCGACGGCGAGTGGTTGCGCGCCGAGGGTTCGGCCTGGCCACAGGAGCAGGGGCACAACGACCGGCTGTGGGTGGAGTTCAACAACTGGTTCACACACCTGGTGCCGGGTGTGGCCAAGGGTGAGTACTGGGTGCTGTACGTGGACGAGCGCTACCGCACGGCGATCGTCGGCAGCCCGGACCGCAAGTACCTGTGGATCCTGTCGCGGACCCAGAGCCTGCCGGCGGTGGAGCGCGAGAGCCTGCTGGCCAAGGCCCGCCAGCAGGGGTATGACACCACCCGGCTGATCTGGCGTGCGTCGGACAAGCAGATCGTCGCTTCGCACTGAGTTCTGCTGGTAGACCGCAATCGCGGGACAAGCCCGCTCCCACAAGGGTGACGGTGATCACTGTGGGAGCGGGCTTGCCCCGCGATCAAGGGCGAAGCCCTTGCCGTCGTCAGTCGAGCAGCTGGCGCAGTACCTCGACGAACGCCTGCGCACTCGCCTCTTCCTGTTCGTGCCGCCCCTGGCGCACCACCCATTGCCCGTTGACCATCACGTCGCGCACCTGGCGATCGCCGCCGGCGAACAGCCAGCGGTTGAGAATGGCATCCCCGTTCGCGGTCGCCAGGTAAGGGTCCCGTCCATCGAGCACCAGCCAGTCGGCACGCTTGCCTACGGCCAGCTCGCCGATGGGTTGTCCCATCGCTTGGGTGCCGCCGACCAAGGCTGCGTCGTACAAGGTCCGGCCAACCATCGGCTGGTCGCCGCGATACAGCCGGTTGCGTCGCTGGTCGCGCAGGCGTTGGCCATATTCCAGCCAGCGCAGCTCTTCCACCACGCTCAGTGACACGTGGCTGTCCGAGCCGATGCCCATGCGACCGCCCTGGGCCATGAAGTCCACGGCCGGGAAGATACCGTCGCCCAGGTTGGCCTCGGTGGTCAGGCACAGGCCGGCCACGGCGCGGCTGCGGGCCATGGCGCTGACCTCATCGGGCTCGGCGTGGGTCGCATGGACCAGGCACCAGCGCGCATCCACCTCGACGTTTTCATAGAGCCATTGCAGGGGGCGCAGGCCGCTCCAGGCCAGGCAGTCGTCGACTTCCTTCTGCTGCTCGGCGATATGAATGTGCACCGGGCAATGCTGGTCGCTGGCAGCCAGCACCTCGGCGATCTGCCCAGGGGTGACCGCGCGCAGGGAGTGGAAACACAGGCCCAGGCGCTGGGCGGGTTGCGCCGCCAGGTGCGGGGCGAGCTGCTGTTGCAGGCGCAGGTACTGCTCGCTGGAGTTTATGAAACGGCGCTGGCCTTCGTTCGGCGCCTGGCCGCCGAAGCCTGCATGGCTATAGAGCACCGGCAGCAGGGTCAGGCCGATGCCAGTGTCGGCGGCGGCGGCACTGATGCGCAGCGACAGCTCGGCGGCGTCGGCATAGGCGTGGCCATTGTGGTCGTGGTGCACGTAATGGAACTCGGCCACCGATGTATAGCCGGCCTTGAGCATCTCGATGTACAGCTGGCGGGCGATGACCTGCAGCTGTTGCGGCGTGATCCGGCCGACCAGTCGGTACATCAGGTCGCGCCAGGTCCAGAAGCTGTCGTTGGGGTTGCCGGCCACTTCCGCAAGGCCTGCCATGGCGCGCTGGAAGGCATGGGAATGCAAGTTGGGCATGCCCGGCAGCAGCGGGCCGCCCAGGCGCTCGGCACCCTCGGCCGAGGCGTTGGCCTCGACGTGGCTCAGACGACCGTCTTCGGCGACCTCCAGGCGGACATTGCTGGCCCAGCCGGTGGGCAGCAGGGCGCGTTCGGCGAAAAAGGCAGGCATTGGGTAAAATCCTGTTATTGTTTAACTTGTATATACATATACAGGCGTTTGCGCGCCGGGTAAACTGCGGCAAGCTACCGTTCAACCCATTGCACAAGGATTCAACGCCGTGCCGACACCTCCTGTCTCCGCGCTGGTTGCCCAGATGGGCGAAGGTCCGGCGCCGCTGTATGCCCGGGTCAAGCAGATGATCGTCCAGCAGATCGAAAACGGCAGCTGGCCGCCGCACCACCGGGTCCCCTCGGAAAGCGAGCTGGTCAGCCAGTTGGGCTTCAGCCGCATGACCATCAACCGTGCTCTACGCGAACTCACCGCCGAAGGGCTGCTGGTGCGCATGCAGGGCGTCGGCACCTTCGTGGCCGAACCCAAGACCCGTTCGGCGCTGTTCGAGGTCAACAACATCGCCGACGAGATCGCCGGCCGTGGCCACCAGCACAGCTGCCAGGTGATCCGCCTCGCCGAGGAAGCGGCCGGCTCCGAGCGTGCCCTGGCCCTGGACATGCGCGAAGGGCAGCGGGTGTTCCATTCGCTCATCGTGCACTACGAAAACGGCGTGCCGGTGCAGATCGAGGACCGCTACGTCAACGCGCAGATCGCCCCGGACTACCTCAAGCAGGATTTCACCCGGCAGACGCCCTACGCCTACCTGTCGCAGGTCGCCCCGTTGACCGAGGGTGAGCACGTGGTCGAGGCGATCCTGGCCGAGCCCGAGGAGTGCCGCCTGCTGCAGATCGAGCGTGGCGAGCCGTGCCTGCTGATCCGCCGACGCACCTGGTCCGGCCGCCAGCCGGTGACCGCCGCACGCCTGATCCACCCTGGTTCCCGTCATCGCCTGGAAGGACGATTCAGCAAATGACTCAATTGCAGCTGTTGCGCGCCCAAGACTACCCGCGCATGCCCTGGAAGAACGGTGGAGGCTTCACCGAAGAGATCACCCGCGACGCCGGCGAGGGCCTGGAGGGGTTCGGTTGGCGCCTGTCGATCGCCGATATCGAGGAGTCCGGCGGGTTTTCCACCTTTGCCGGCTACCAGCGGATCATCACCGTGCTCCAGGGCGACGGCATGCGCCTGCTGGTCGACGGCCAGGCCAGCCGGCCATTGCTGCCGTTCGATGCCTTTGCCTTCAAGGGCGAAAGCCAGGTCAGCTGCAAGCTGCTGGGCGGGCCGATCCGCGACTTCAACCTGATCTACGCGCCGCAGCGCTACCGGGCGCGGCTGCAGTGGCTCGATGGTACGCACCGGTTGTACAGCTCGGCCTCGACCGTGCTGTTGTTCGCGGCCAGCGGGCATGTCGAGGCGAGCGTGTCGGGGCATGGGGTGCAGCGGCTGGGCTTGTATGACTGCCTGCGCCTGGAGGGCAACGAAGAGCTCCTGGGGCTGGATGTGCAAGGGCGGTTCTGCCTGATCGAATTGATACCGCGCTAAACGGGCATCGTGAAAAAGGGGCTGCTGTGCAGCCCGATCGCAGCACAAGGCCGCTCCTACAAGTTGATCGCAAATCCTTGTAGGAGCGGCCTTGTGCCGCGATCGGGTCGCGCAGCGGCCCCTTTGTCTTTCTGGCTTCCCGAGGAGCGGTATAAAAAAATGGTTGTCCATGCTTGTACATACAAGTAAAGATGTGTTTGTATATCGCCATCGACACACCGCCGTCGACACCGACCGCAGAGGACATCTCCCGTGACTGACAACAACAAATACCGTGACGTAGAAATCCGCGCCCCGCGTGGCAACAAGCTGACCGCCAAGAGCTGGCTGACCGAAGCGCCGCTGCGCATGCTGATGAACAACCTCGACCCACAGGTTGCCGAGAACCCGAAGGAACTGGTGGTCTACGGCGGTATCGGCCGTGCCGCGCGTAACTGGGAGTGCTACGACAAGATCGTCGAGACCCTGACCCGCCTGGAGGACGACGAGACCCTGCTGGTGCAGTCCGGCAAGCCGGTCGGTGTCTTCAAGACCCACGCCAACGCCCCGCGCGTGCTGATCGCCAACTCCAACCTGGTGCCGCACTGGGCCAACTGGGAGCACTTCAACGAACTGGACGCCAGAGGCCTGGCCATGTACGGCCAGATGACCGCCGGCAGCTGGATCTACATCGGCAGCCAGGGCATCGTCCAGGGCACCTACGAAACCTTCGTCGAGGCCGGCCGCCAGCACTACAACGGCAACCTGACCGGCAAGTGGGTCCTGACCGCAGGCCTCGGGGGCATGGGCGGCGCCCAGCCACTGGCCGCTACCCTGGCCGGTGCCTGCTCGCTGAACATTGAATGCCAGCAGAGCCGCATCGACTTCCGCCTGCAGACCCGCTACGTCGACGAGCAGGCCAAGGACCTGGACGACGCCCTGGCGCGCATCGCCAAGTACACCGCCGAAGGCAAGGCCATCTCCATCGCCCTGCACGGCAACGCTGCCGAAATCCTGCCTGAGCTGGTCAAGCGTGGCGTGCGCCCGGACATGGTCACCGACCAGACCAGCGCCCACGACCCGCTCAACGGCTACCTGCCGGCCGGCTGGACCTGGGAAGAGTACCGCGACCGCGCCCAGACCGACGCCGCTGCCGTGGTCAAGGCTGCCAAGCAATCGATGGCCGTGCACGTGCAGGCCATGCTCGACTTCCAGAAAATGGGCGTACCGACCTTCGACTACGGCAACAACATCCGTCAGATGGCCAAGGAAGAGGGCGTGGCCAATGCCTTCGACTTCCCTGGCTTCGTACCGGCCTATATCCGCCCGCTGTTCTGCCGCGGTGTCGGCCCGTTCCGCTGGGCTGCGCTGTCGGGCGATGCCGAGGACATCTACAAGACCGACGCCAAGGTCAAGGAGCTGATCCCGGACGACGCCCACCTGCACCGTTGGCTGGACATGGCCCGCGAGCGCATCAGCTTCCAGGGCCTGCCGGCACGTATCTGCTGGGTTGGCCTGGGCCTGCGCGCCAAGCTGGGCCTGGCGTTCAACGAAATGGTCCGTAGCGGCGAGCTGTCCGCGCCGATCGTCATCGGCCGCGACCATCTGGACTCCGGCTCTGTGTCCAGCCCGAACCGCGAGACCGAAGCCATGCGTGACGGCTCCGATGCTGTCTCCGACTGGCCGCTGCTCAACGCCCTGCTCAACACCGCAGGCGGCGCCACCTGGGTTTCGCTGCACCACGGTGGTGGCGTAGGCATGGGCTTCTCCCAGCACTCGGGCATGGTCATCGTCTGCGACGGTACCGACGAAGCCGCGGCACGTATCGCTCGCGTACTGACCAACGACCCAGGGACCGGCGTCATGCGCCACGCCGATGCCGGCTACCAGATCGCCATCGACTGCGCCAAGGAGCAGGGCCTGGACCTGCCGATGATCACGGGCTGATCGACGTTCCTTTGGCTGTCGCCGAACAACGTTGATACTGAACAACAAGAAGGGGGCCTACGGGCCCCATGCGAATTGGAGTAGCGAAGTGACCGACCTGACTCTCAAGCCCGGCACCCTGACCCTGGCCCAACTGCGTGCTGTCCACGCAGCGCCTGTACGCCTGCAGCTGGACGCCGGCGCAATCCCGGCGATCGACGCCAGCGTCGCCTGCGTCGAGCAGATCATCGCCGAAGACCGCACCGCCTACGGCATCAACACCGGTTTCGGCCTGCTGGCCTCGACCCGCATCGCCAGCCATGATCTGGAAAACCTGCAGCGCTCGCTGGTGCTGTCCCACGCCGCCGGTATCGGCGCGCCGCTGGACGACGCCCTGGTGCGCCTGATCATGGTGCTGAAGATCAACAGCCTCAGCCGTGGCTTCTCCGGCATCCGCCGGAAGGTCATCGACGCGTTGATCGCCCTGGTCAACGCCGAAGTCTACCCGCACATCCCGCTCAAGGGCTCGGTAGGCGCCTCGGGCGACCTGGCACCGCTGGCCCACATGTCGCTGGTGCTGCTGGGTGAAGGCAAGGCCCGCCACAAGGGCCAGTGGCTGCCTGCCACCGAAGCCCTGGCGGTCGCCGGCCTGGAGCCGCTGACCCTGGCCGCGAAAGAGGGCCTGGCCCTGCTCAACGGCACCCAGGCATCCACGGCCTACGCCCTGCGCGGGCTGTTCGCCGCCGAAGACCTGTACGCCGCGGCCATCGCCTGTGGCGGCCTGAGCGTGGAAGCCGCGCTGGGTTCGCGCTCGCCGTTCGATGCGCGCATTCATGAAGTGCGTGGCCAGCGTGGCCAGATCGACACCGCCGCCTGCTTCCGCGACCTGCTGGGCGACTCCAGCGAAGTTTCGCTGTCGCACAAGAACTGCGACAAGGTCCAGGACCCGTACTCCCTGCGTTGCCAGCCGCAAGTCATGGGCGCCTGCCTGACCCAGATCCGCCAGGCTGCCGAAGTGCTGGGCATCGAAGCCAACGCCGTGTCGGACAACCCGTTGGTATTCGCTGCCGAAGGCGACGTGATCTCCGGTGGTAACTTCCACGCCGAGCCTGTGGCCATGGCCGCCGACAATATCGCCCTGGCCATCGCCGAGATGGGATCGCTGAGCGAGCGCCGTATCTCGCTGATGATGGACAAGCACATGTCCCAGCTGCCGCCGTTCCTGGTGGAGAACGGTGGGGTGAACTCCGGCTTCATGATCGCCCAGGTCACCGCTGCCGCCCTGGCCAGCGAGAACAAGGCCTTGTCGCATCCGCACAGCGTCGACAGCCTGCCGACCTCCGCCAACCAGGAAGACCACGTATCGATGGCCCCTGCCGCCGGCAAGCGCCTGTGGGAAATGGCCGAGAACACCCGTGGTGTGCTGGCCATCGAATGGCTGGGCGCCTGCCAGGGCCTGGACCTGCGCAAGGGCCTGAAGACCTCCGCCAAGCTGGAACAGGCGCGCCAGGCACTGCGCCGCGAAGTGCCGCACTACGACCGTGACCGCTTCTTCGCGCCGGACATCGAAATCGCCGCCGAGCTGCTGGCCAAAGGGACCTTGACCAGCCTGCTGCCGGCCGGCGTCCTGCCAAGCCTGTGACATCGCCATCGCGGGACAAGCCCGCTCCCACAGGGACCTCGCCGTACCTGTAGGAGCGGGCTTGCCCCGCGATTGGGCTACGTAGCAGCCCCTTCTACTTCACGACCACAAGAACAATTCAAGAAGGACGTGACATGCAACAAACCCAAGGTCTCAAGCGCGGGCTATCGGCCCGGCACATTCGTTTCATGGCGCTCGGTTCCGCGATCGGAACCGGGCTGTTCTACGGTTCGGCCTCAGCCATCCAGATGGCCGGCCCGGCTGTCCTGCTGGCCTACCTGATCGGCGGCGCGGCGGTGTTCATGGTCATGCGCGCCCTCGGTGAGATGGCCGTGCACAACCCGGTGGCCGGCTCCTTCGGTCACTACGCCAGTACCTACCTCGGCCCCATGGCGGGCTTCATCCTCGGCTGGACCTACGCTTTCGAGATGGTCATCGTCGCCATCGCCGACGTCACCGCATTCGGGATCTACATGGGCTTCTGGTTCCCGGAGGTGGCCCGCTGGATCTGGGTGCTGGGCATCGTCTTCATCATCGGCGGCCTGAACCTGTGCAACGTCAAGGTCTTCGGCGAAATGGAGTTCTGGCTGTCGCTGCTCAAGGTCGGGGCGATCGTCGCCATGATCCTGGCCGGCTTCGGCATCATGATCTTCGGCCTGGGCCACGCCACCACCGAAACCACCGTCGGTGTGAGCAACCTGGTCAGCAATGGCGGCTTCATGCCCAACGGTATCGGCGGCCTGATCGCCTGCTTCGCCGTGGTGATGTTCGCCTTCGGTGGCATCGAGATCATCGGTGTCACCGCCGGTGAAGCCAAGGACCCGCAACGCGTCATCCCCAAGGCGATCAACGCCGTGCCGCTGCGCATCCTGCTGTTCTACGTGCTCACCCTGTTCGTGCTGATGTGCCTGTACCCATGGCCGCAGATCGGCAGCCAGGGCAGCCCGTTCGTGCAGATCTTCAGCAACCTGGGCATCGGTTCGGCCGCCGCCGTGCTGAACGTGGTGGTGATCTCGGCCGCGGTTTCGGCCATCAACAGCGACATCTTCGGCGCCGGCCGCATGATGTATGGCCTGGCCCAGCAGGGCCATGCGCCGCGCAGCTTCGGCAAGCTGTCCCGCCACGGCGTACCATGGATGACCGTGCTGGTGATGGGCGCTGCGCTGCTGGTCGGCGTGCTGCTGAACTACCTGATCCCGGAGAACGTGTTCCTGCTGATCGCCTCGATCGCCACCTTCGCTACCGTGTGGGTGTGGACGATGATCCTGGTCAGCCAGGTGGCCATGCGTCGCCGCCTGAGCGCCGAGCAGGTCGCCGAGCTGAAGTTCCCCGTGCCGTTCTGGCCCTACGGGCCGGCCATGGCCATCGCTTTCATGTTGTTCATCTTTGGTGTACTTGGTTACTTCCCGGATACCCAGGCTGCGTTGATCGTCGGCGTCATCTGGGTGGTGTTCCTGGTGGCCTCCTACCTGTTGTGGTGCAAGCCGCGGGCAGGGCAGGGCCAGCCAGTCCGGGAGCCGGCCGAACTGCACCGCTAGAAACGGAGACCGCTTATGAGAACCCTCTGGCAGCACTGTCACGTGGCGACCATGGCCCAAGGCCGCTACTCGATCATCGAGGATGCAGCGATCGTCACCAACGCGGGGCGGATCGAATGGATCGGCCCACGTGGCGAACAGCCGGCGGTCGACGCCGAGCGTACGGTGGACCTGGGCGGCGCCTGGGTCACCCCGGGGCTGATCGATTGCCACTCCCATGCGGTGTTCGGTGGTAACCGCAGCGGCGAGTTCGAGCAGCGCCTGCAGGGCGTCAGCTACGCCGAGATCGCCGCCCAGGGCGGCGGTATCGCCAGCACCGTGCGGGCGACCCGCGCGGCCAGCGAAGACGAGCTGTTCGCCAGTGCACGCCAGCGGGTCCAGGCATTGATGCGCGATGGCATGACCACGCTGGAGATCAAGTCCGGCTACGGCCTGGACCTGGCCAACGAGCGCAAGATGCTGCGGGTCGCCCGGCGCCTGGGCGAGGAGCTGCCGCTGACCGTGCGTAGCACCTGCCTTGCCGCCCATGCCTTGCCGCCGGAATACGCCGGCCGGGCGGACGACTACATTGCGCATATCTGCGACCAGATGCTACCCGCCCTGGCCGAGGAAGGCCTGGTGGACGCAGTGGATGCCTTCTGCGAACACCTGGCGTTCTCGCCAGCCCAGGTCGAGAAGGTGTTCATCAAGGCGCGTGAGCTGGGCCTGCCGGTCAAGCTCCACGCCGAGCAGCTGTCATCGCTGCACGGCTCGAGCCTGGCGGCGCGCTACCACGCACTGTCGGCCGACCATCTGGAGTTCATGACCGAGGAAGACGCCATCGCCATGGCCGAGGCCGGCACCGTTGCCGTGCTGCTGCCGGGGGCGTTCTACTTCCTGCGCGAAACCCAGCTGCCGCCGATGGAGGCCCTGCGCCGCCACGGCGTGAAGATCGCCCTGGCCAGCGACTTGAACCCAGGCACTTCGCCTGCGTTGTCGCTACGCCTGATGCTGAACATGGGCTGTACCCTGTTCCGCATGACCCCGGAGGAGGCGCTTGCCGGCGTCACCCTGCACGCTGCCACGGCGTTGGGCCTGGGCGAAAGCCACGGCTCGCTGGAGGTGGGCAAGGTGGCGGACTTCGTCGCCTGGCAAATCGAGCGCCCGGCGGATCTGAGCTACTGGCTCGGTGGCGACCTGCCTAAGCGGGTGGTACGCCTGGGCCATGAGATATCCAACTGAGCGAGGGCACATGGACAAGGTATTGAGTTTTCACCAGGGCCAGCTGCCGCTGCTGATCAGCATGCCTCATGCAGGCCTGGGCCTGACCGAGACCGTGCGTGACGGTTTGGTCGAGCCGGCGCGCAGCCTGCCGGACACCGACTGGCATATCCCACGGCTGTACGATTTCGCCCGGGACCTGGGTGCCAGCGTGGTGGCCGCGGAGTATTCGCGGTTCGTCATCGACCTGAACCGCCCGGATGACGACAAGCCGTTGTATGCCGGCGCCACTACGGGCCTGTACCCGGCGACGCTGTTCGAGGGCGAGCCGTTGTTCAAGGCGGGACAGGAACCCTCGGCGGACGAGCGCAAGGGCTATCTGGAGCAGATCTGGCGGCCATACCACGATACGATCCGACAGGAACTCGCGCGCCTGCGCGAGATTCACGGCTATGCCCTGTTGTGGGATGCCCACTCGATCCGCTCGGTCATCCCGCACCTGTTCGACGGCAAGCTGCCGGACTTCAACCTGGGCACCTTCAACGGCGCCAGCTGCGACCCGGTCCTGGCCGAGCGCCTGCTGGGTGTCTGCGCTCAGGCCCAGGGCTACACCTCTGTGCTCAACGGGCGCTTCAAGGGCGGGCACATCACCCGTCATTACGGCGACCCGGCGAACGATATTCACGCTGTGCAACTGGAGCTGGCGCAGAGCACCTACATGGAAGAGGTCGAGCCGTTCGCCTACCGCGAAGACCTCGCCCAGCCGACCCAGGTGGTGTTGAAGCAGTTGCTGGAAACCGTCTTGGCCTGGGGCAAGGCGCGCTACGGGCGTTGATACTTGGGCTGCCTTGCAGCCCTTTCGCGGCACAAGGCCGTTCCTACAGGGGGCGCGAGGTTCTTGTAGGAGCGGCCTTGTGCCGCGAAAGGGCCGCAAAGCGGCCCCAGTATCCCGATCGACATCCACCTGTTTCACCGCGACACATGCTCAAAGCGCAATTCAGGTTTATGATGCCAGGCGGCAGATTAAATCCTCACACGGAGTGCGCAATGCAGACCCTGTACCCGCAGATCAAACCCTACGCCCGGCACGATCTGGCCGTGGAAGCACCGCATGTACTCTATGTAGACGAAAGCGGATCGCCAGAAGGTCTGCCGGTGGTGTTCATCCACGGTGGCCCGGGCGCTGGCTGCGATGCCCAGAGCCGCTGCTACTTCGACCCCAACCTGTACCGCATCATCACCTTCGACCAGCGCGGTTGCGGGCGCTCCACGCCCCATGCCAGCCTGGAGAACAACACCACCTGGCATCTGGTCGAGGACCTGGAGCGCATCCGCGAGCACCTGGGGATCGACAAATGGGTGCTGTTCGGTGGCTCCTGGGGTTCCACCCTTGCCCTGGCCTATGCCCAGACCCACCCCGAACGCGTCCATGGCCTGATCCTGCGGGGCATCTTCTTGTGCCGCCCCCAGGAGATCCAATGGTTCTACCAGGAAGGGGCCAGCCGTCTGTTCCCAGACTACTGGCAGGACTACATCGCACCGATTCCGCCGGAAGAGCGCGGTGACCTGGTCAAGGCCTTCCACAAGCGCCTGACCGGCAACGACCAGATCGCCCAGATGCACGCCGCCAAGGCCTGGTCCACCTGGGAAGGCCGCACCGCGACGCTGCGTCCCAACCCGCTGGTGGTCGACCGCTTCTCCGAGCCGCAGCGCGCCCTGTCGATCGCCCGTATCGAATGCCACTACTTCATGAACAATGCATTCCTCGAGCCGGACCAGCTGATCCGCGACCTACCGAAGATCGCCCATTTGCCCGCGGTAATCGTGCACGGCCGCTACGATGTGATCTGCCCGCTGGAAAACGCCTGGGCGCTGCACCAGGCCTGGCCGAACAGCGAGCTGAAGGTGATCCGCGACGCCGGCCATGCTGCCTCCGAGCCGGGTATCACCGATGCCCTGGTGCGCGCCGCCGACCAGATGGCCCGCCGCCTGCTCGACCTGCCCCTGGAAGAAGCATGAAGGGCCTGCTGCAGCGCGTGCGGGGCGCGCGGGTAGAGGTGGAGGGGGAAATCGTCGGCGCTATCGACCAAGGCCTGCTGGTGCTGGTGGCGGTGGAGCCGGGGGACACCCGCGAGCACGCCGACAAGCTTTTGCACAAGCTGCTCAACTACCGTGTGTTCAGCGACCCCCAGGGCAAGATGAACCTGTCGCTCAAGGACATCGGCGGCGGCTTGCTGCTGGTGTCCCAGTTCACCTTGGCTGCCGACACTCGCAACGGCATGCGCCCAAGCTTCTCCACCGCGGCGCCGCCGGCCCTCGGCGCCGAATTGTTCGACTACCTGCTCGAGCGAGCCCGCGCCGCGCACGACGCTGTCGCCAGCGGCCGTTTCGGTGCCGATATGCAGGTGCATTTAGTCAATGATGGCCCTGTGACATTTATGTTACAAATTTGAGCTTAAAAACCCTATGTTTGCGTGAAAAACAAGAGGGTTTGTACGATAAATAGTTGTTCCAGCCTGATGCGTTGTAACGCGCTCTGCTGGATAATCGCGCGCTGCGTGAGCCTGCGTCCGTGGGCTCGTTTCACTCTGACTCGAGCATTGTCTGGAACCGTTTGGGGAATCATTGGGCCCTCACGGGGTCCGAACAGTGCTCGCCAACCCGGCATTGGTCGCTGGCCGTTGGTTTCATGATCTGTTTTCGGCGAGGGTTGCTCGTGATTGTAAGTCCCTGTATTGCACAAAGAATCCCCGGAAATCGGCTACGCAAGGCCCTGGTGGCTGGCGTCGCACTGTTTGGCCTGATGAGCGCTGGCCAGCTGTGGGCATTCAATCTTGACGATGTTGCAGCCAAGGCAAAGGATCTGGCCGGCCAGAAGTACGAAGCACCCAAGAGCAATCTGCCGGCGGTGTTCCGTGACATGAAATTCGCGGACTACCAGAAGATCCGTTTCATCCAGGAAAAGGCCGAGTGGGCCAAGGACAAGACGCCGTTCAAGTTGTCCTTCTATCACCAGGGCATGCACTTCGACACGCCGGTGAAGATCAACCAGGTCACCGCCACCACCGTCGAGGAGATCAAGTACGACCCGAGCCGTTTCGAGTTCGGCGACGTACCCCATGACCCCAAGACCGTCGAGAACCTGGGCTACGCCGGTTTCCGCGTGCTCTACCCGATCAACAAGGCCGGCAAGCAGGACGAGATCATGACCCTGCTGGGCGCCAGCTACTTCCGCGTGGTCGGCAAGGGCCACGTGTACGGTCTGTCGGCCCGCGGCCTGGCCATCGACACCGCATTGCCGTCGGGCGAGGAGTTCCCGCGCTTTCGCGAATTCTGGGTCGAGAAGCCCAAGCCCACCGACAAGCACCTGGTGATCTACGCCCTGCTGGACTCGCCGCGCTCCACCGGTGCCTACAAGCTGATCCTGCGTCCGGGCAGCGACACGCTGGTGGACGTCAAGTCCAAGGTGTTCCTGCGTGATCACGTCAGCCGCCTGGGCGTTGCCCCGCTGACCAGCATGTACCTGTTCGGCAGCAACCAGCCATCCAAGGTCCTCAACTACCGGCCGGCCCTGCACGACTCCGAAGGCCTGTCGATCCACGCCGGCAACGGCGAGTGGCTGTGGCGCCCGCTGAACAACCCCAAGCACCTGGCCGTGAGCAGCTTCAGCGTGGAGAACCCGCGTGGTTTCGGCCTGCTGCAGCGCCAGCGTGAGTTCAGCCACTACGAAGACCTCGACGACAACTACCAGAAGCGTCCGAGCGCCTGGATCGAACCCCGTGGCGATTGGGGTAAAGGTACTGTCGACCTGGTCGAGATCCCCACCGCCGACGAGACCAACGACAACATCGTTGCCTTCTGGAGCCCGGAGAAACTGCCCGAGCCGGGCAAGCCGGTGGAGTTCGAATACCGCCTGCGCTGGACCATCGACGAGTCCCAGCTGCACGCGCCGGAGTTGGGCTGGGTCAAGCAGACCATGCGTTCGACCGGTGATGTGAAGCAGTCCAACCTGATCCGTGAAGCCGACGGCAGCGTGGCCTTCCTGGTCGACTTCGAAGGCCCGGCGCTGGCCGCCCTGCCTGAGGACACCGCCCTGCGCAGCCAGGTCAGCGTGGGCGACAACGCCGAGGTGGTCGAGAACAACCTGCGCTACAACCCTGAAATCAAGGGCTGGCGCCTGACCCTGCGGTTGAAGGTCAAGGACCCGAGCAAGTCCACCGAGATGCGTGCCGCGCTGGTACGCGACGTTCCGGTGGAACCGGCCAAGCCGGCCAAGGAAGGCAAGCAGGAAAAGGCCGCCGGCAAGCACGCCAAGGCCGAGAAAGCCGTCAAGGCTGAACAACCTGCCGCCGATGCGGCGCCCACCAACGGGGCCCCGGCCACCACCGAGAAGGTGATGACCGAGACCTGGAGCTATCAGTTGCCTGCCGATGAGTAACTCAAGCGCCCGGCCAGAATCGCTTGCCGAATACCTGGCCCACCTACCACTGAGCGATGAGCAGCGGGCAGAACTTGCCAGCTGCACCTCGTTCAGTGAGCTGCACCAACGCCTGGCGGCCCATCCGGCCGCCAATGCCACCGAGGCCGTGCAGGCCTCGGTGGGCCCGCGCCTGACCGTGGGCAGCGCCGCCGAGCTGGAAGAGGCCGAAATGCTCGGCGTCGACGCCGGCGGGCGGCTGTGCCTGAAGATCGCGCCGCCGATCAAGCGTACCCGCGTGGTGCCCGAACCCTGGCGCACCAATGTGCTGGTGCGCATGTGGCGGCGCCTCACCGGGCGTACCAACGCCCCGCAGCCGCCCAAGCGCGAGCTGCCACCGGCCCGCTGGCGCCGGGTCGGCTCCCTGCGTCGCTACATCCTGCTGCTGCTGATGATCGGCCAGACCCTCGTGGCCGGCTGGTACATGAAGGGCATCCTGCCTTACCAGGGCTGGTCGTTCGTCTCGCTCGACGAGATCATGGCCCAGACCTTCTGGGAAACCGTGGTGCAGGTTTGGCCGTACGCCTTGCAGACCTCCATCCTGGTCTTGTTCGGCATCCTGTTCTGCTGGGTGTCGGCAGGTTTCTGGACCGCGCTGATGGGCTTTCTCGAGCTGCTCACCGGGCGTGACAAGTACCGCATCTCCGGCAGCAGCGCCGGCAGCGAGCCGATCGCGCCCCAGGCGCGTACCGCATTGGTGATGCCGATCTGCAACGAGGACGTGCCGCGGGTCTTCGCGGGCCTGCGCGCGACCTTCGAGTCGGTGGCCGCCACGGGCGACCTGGACCGCTTCGACTTCTTCGTGCTCAGCGACACCAACGACACCGACATCGCCGTCGCCGAGCAGCAGGCCTGGCTCGAGGTGTGCCGCGAAGCCAAAGGTTTCGGGCGCATCTTCTATCGCCGCCGCCGCCGCCGCGTGAAGCGCAAGAGCGGCAACCTGGACGACTTCTGCCGTCGCTGGGGTGGTGAGTACAAATATATGGTCGTGCTCGACGCCGACAGCGTCATGAGCGGCGAGTGCCTGACCAGCCTGGTGCGCCTGATGGAGGCCAACCCGGACGCGGGCATCATCCAGACCGCGCCGAAGGCGTCGGGCATGGACACTCTCTATGCACGCATCCAGCAGTTCGCCACCCGTGTCTACGGCCCGCTGTTCACCGCCGGCCTGCACTTCTGGCAGCTGGGCGAATCGCACTATTGGGGCCACAACGCGATCATTCGCATGAAGCCCTTCATCGAGCACTGCGCCCTGGCGCCGCTGCCGGGCAAGGGGGCCTTCGCTGGTGCGATCCTCTCCCACGACTTCGTCGAAGCCGCGCTGATGCGCCGTGCCGGCTGGGGCGTGTGGATCGCCTACGACCTGCCGGGCAGCTACGAGGAGCTGCCGCCGAACCTGCTCGACGAGCTCAAGCGCGACCGGCGCTGGTGCCACGGCAACCTGATGAACTTCCGCCTGTTCCTGGTAAAAGGCATGCATCCGGTGCACCGTGCGGTGTTCCTCACCGGCGTGATGTCGTACCTGTCGGCGCCGCTGTGGTTCTTCTTCCTGGTGCTTTCGACCGCATTGCTGGCTACCAATACCCTGATGGAGCCGCAGTACTTCATCGAGCCGTTCCAGCTCTACCCACTGTGGCCGCAATGGCACCCGGAGAAGGCCATCGCGCTGTTCTCCACCACCATCGTGCTGCTGTTCCTGCCCAAGCTGCTGAGCATCGTGCTGATCTGGGCCAAGGGCGCCACCGAGTTCGGCGGGCGCA
Organism: Pseudomonas sp. FA-1; assembly: GCF_056856075.1. Lineage (NCBI taxonomy): Bacteria > Pseudomonadati > Pseudomonadota > Gammaproteobacteria > Pseudomonadales > Pseudomonadaceae > Pseudomonas > Pseudomonas sp. FA-1. The sequence continues at coordinate 285,472 of NZ_JBWXTH010000001.1, read as the reverse complement.
TCAAGGTCACCTTGTCGATGCTGATCGAGATGCTGTTCTCCATGCTGCTGGCGCCGGTGCGGATGATCTTCCACACCCGCTTCGTCCTGGCTGCGTTCCTCGGCTGGGCGGCGACCTGGAACTCGCCGCAGCGTGACGATGACTCCACCCCGTGGAGCGAAGCCGTGCGTCGCCACGGCCCGCAGACCCTGCTGGGCATCGCCTGGGCGGCGCTGGTGGCCTGGCTGAACCCGAGCTTCCTGTGGTGGCTGGCGCCGATCGTGGGCTCGTTGGTGCTGTCGATTCCGGTGTCGGTGATTTCCAGCCGTGTGCGCCTGGGCCTGAGCGCCAAGGACGAAAAGCTGTTCCTGATCCCTGAGGAATATGCGACCCCGCACGAGTTGCTGGCCACCGACCAGTACACCCACGAAAACCGTTGGCATGCCATGCATGACGGGTTCGTTCGGGCGGTGGTCGACCCGCGCCAGAACGCCCTGGCTTGTGCCATGGCCACTGCACGGCATGGTCAGGCTGCACCGATCGAAGCACTGCGTGCCGAGCGTGTCGCCAAGGCGCTGGAAGTCGGGCCCAAGGGGCTGGACGGCAACACCCGCCTGGCACTGCTGAGCGACCCGGTGGCGCTGTCGCGCCTGCATGAGCAGGTCTGGGCCACGCACAACGAGGCGTGGATCGGGGTGTGGCGCAACTCCATCACCAGCGACCCGCATTCACCCTTGCTGCCGCTGCATCCGGACAATCAGGCCCAGCCTTCGCTGGTTGGCGCCTGATCCCTCCCAAGGGGCCGCTGTGCGGCCCATCGCGGCACAAGCCCGCTCCTACACATTGCACGTCCCCTGTAGGAGCGGCCTTGTGCCGCGATCGAGGGCGCGGCCCTCGTCATCTCTTCGATTTTGGCCAACAAAGTCCCCCCTGGCTCTAGGTCCCAGCCTGCGCATGCGTTAGCATCCACCTCGATATGTATCGGTCTGACGACCTTCCAACAATAAAATTCGCACTACTTTGCTAGGGGACCTGGTGATGATGAAAAAATACCTGTCGCGACTCCTGGTCGGTGTCACCGCGCTGGTCGCGGTAACCGCCGCCCAGGCGGGGGCCATCGAAGACGCGGTCAAGCGCGGCACGCTGCGGGTCGGCATGGACCCTACCTACATGCCCTTCGAGATGACCAACAAGCGCGGCGAGATCATCGGCTTCGAGGTCGACATCCTCAAGGCCATGGCCAAGTCCATGGGCGTCAAGCTGGAGACCGTCTCCACCGCCTATGACGGCATCATCCCGGCCCTGCTGACCGACAAGTTCGATATGATCGGCAGCGGCATGACCCTCACCCAGGAACGCAACCTGCGGCTGAACTTCAGCGAACCCTTCATCGTGGTCGGCCAGACCCTGCTGATCCGCAAGGAGCTGGCGGGCGAGATCAAGTCGTACAAGGACTTGAACAACGAGAAGTACCGCATCACCTCCAAGCTCGGTACCACCGGTGAGATGGTCGCCAAGAAGCTGATCAGCAAGGCCAAGTACCACGGCTACGACAACGAGCAGGAAGGCGTGATGGATGTGGTCAACGGCAAGGCCGATGCCTTCGTTTACGACGCGCCGTACAACGTGGTGGCGGTGGACAAGGCCGGTGCCGGCAAGCTGCTGTTCCTCGAAGAACCCTTCACCTACGAGCCGCTGGCCTTCGGCCTGAAGAAAGGCGACTACGACAGCATCAACTTCATCAACAACTTCCTGCACCAGATCAAGAACGACGGGACCTACGATCGTATCCACGACAAGTGGTTCAAGAACAAGGACTGGCTGAAGGAAATGGAATAAGGCCCAGGCCACAAGCCCGGCTTTATCACCCCGACGCGCAGGCAAACCCTGCGCGTTCGCTTTTACGGAAGTACCCCAATTGATCAAGCACAAGAAAGCCCAGTGGCCCTGGCACGGGTTGACCGCGCTGGTACTGGTGGGGCTGGCGTTCAGCCTCTACCTGGCCACCTCGATGATTTCCTATGAGTGGCGCTGGAACCGCGTCCCCCAGTATTTCGCCTACAAGGCCGAAGAGACCCAGCGCGCTGCCGACTACGGTACGGTCCAAGAGATCGTGGTCAGCGGCGACACCGCGCGCGTCACCCTCAAGGACGAAAGCGGCGGCCAGCAGGTCGTGGAGGTGGACAAGGACAGCATGCTGCTCAGCCGTGGTGACGATGTCGCCGAAGGCGATGCGATCGGCGTGACCCGCCATTGGGCGGCCGGCCCGTTGGCGTGGGGCTTATGGACCACCCTGTGGATCTCGGTGGTGTCCGGTGCCCTGGGCCTGGTGATCGGCCTGTTCGCCGGGCTGTGCCGGCTGTCGAACAACCCGACCCTGCGTGACCTGTCCACGGTGTATGTCGAACTGGTGCGCGGCACGCCGCTGCTGGTACAGATCTTCATCTTCTACTTCTTCATCGGCACCGTGCTCAACCTGTCCCGGGAGTTCGCCGGGGTGGCGGCGCTGGCGCTGTTCACCGGCGCCTACGTGGCCGAGATCGTGCGCGCCGGTGTGCAGTCCATCGCCAAAGGCCAGAACGAGGCGGCGCGTTCGCTGGGCCTGAACGCCAGCCAATCGATGCGCCATGTGATCCTGCCCCAGGCCTTCAAGCGCGTGCTGCCGCCACTGGCGGGGCAGTTCATCAGCCTGGTCAAGGACACCTCGCTGGTCTCGGTGATCGCCATCACCGAACTGACCAAGAGCGGCCGCGAGGCCATCACCACCTCGTTCTCGACTTTCGAGATCTGGTTCTGCGTGGCAGGCCTGTACCTGCTGATCAACCTGCCGCTGTCGCACATCGCCAGCCGGCTCGAGCGGAGGCTTGCGCAAAGTGATTGAAGTCCGTGACCTGGTAAAAGTCTTCGACACCCGCGGCCAGGTGGTGCGCGCGGTGGACAACGTCACCACCGGCGTGGCCAAGGGCGAGGTGGTGGTAGTGCTTGGGCCGTCTGGCTCGGGCAAGTCGACCTTCCTGCGTTGCCTCAATGGCCTCGAGCATTTCGACATGGGGCATGTGTCCATCGACGGCCTGCAGCTGGATGACCCGAAGACCGACATCAACGCCTACCGCCGCGAAGTCGGCATGGTGTTCCAGCATTTCAATCTGTTCCCGCACATGACCGTGCTGGAGAACCTGTGCCTGGCCCAGAAGGTGGTGCGCAAGCGCAGCAAGGCCGAGCGCGAAGCCAAGGCCAAGGCGCTGCTGGAAAAGGTGGGCATCGGCCAGAAGGCCAACGAGTACCCGTCGCGGTTGTCCGGCGGCCAGCAGCAACGGGTGGCCATCGCCCGGGCCCTGGCGATGGATCCCAAGGTCATGCTGTTCGACGAACCGACCTCGGCGCTGGACCCGGAGATGGTGGGCGAGGTGCTGGATGTGATGAAGACCCTGGCCCAGGAGGGCATGACCATGGTCTGCGTGACCCACGAGATGGGCTTTGCCCGGGAAGTGGCCGACCGTGTCCTGTTCTTCGACCATGGCAAGTTGCTGGAGGACTCGCCGCCGCAGCAGTTCTTCGCCGCGCCCAAGGACCCACGGGCCCAGGCGTTCCTGCGTCAGGTGCTGTGACCGCCGGGGCCGCCAAGGCGGCCATCGCGGGGCCAGCCCGCTCCCACAGGGTGCGCTGTGAGAGCGGGCGTTGTGCGATTGTGCTGCGCAGCAGGCCTTAGAGCCTGAACCGTCCAACCAGCCCTTGCAGGTGCGTCCCCAGCCGTGCCAGTTCGACGGTCGAGCTCGCCGTCTCTTCGCTCGCCGCCGAGGTCTGGTCGGAAATATCCCGTACGTTCATCACGCTCCGGTTGATCTCCTCGGCCGTGGCACTCTGCTGCTCCGCCGCGGTGGCGATCTGCTGGTTCATCGCCTGGATCGCCGACACGGTGCGGGTGATGGTCGCCAGCGAGCCGCCGGCACGGCGGGTCAGTTCGACGCTGCTGTCGGTCAGCGCACGGCTGCCATCCATCACGCCAGCGACTCGCTGGGTGCCGTTCTGCAGGCTGGCGATCAGCTCCTCGATTTCCTCCGTGGACTGCTGGGTACGCTGGGCCAGGCTGCGTACTTCGTCGGCCACCACGGCGAAGCCTCGGCCGGCCTCGCCAGCCCGGGCCGCCTCGATAGCAGCATTGAGCGCCAGCAGGTTGGTCTGCTGGGCCACCGACTTGATCACGTCCAGCACGCTGCCGATCTTTTCGCTTTCGTCCTTGAGCTGGTTCATGGCTTCGCTGGAGTTGATCACTTCGTTGGCCAGGCGCTCGATCTGGGCGATGGCTTCACCCACCACCCGGTCCCCTTCGCGCGCCTGCTGGTCGGCTGCCACGGCAGCCTCCGAGGCTTGTTCGGCGTTGCGTGCCACCTCGTGCACCGTGGCGGCCATTTCGTTCATCGCCGTGGCCACCTGGTCGGTCTCTATCTTCTGGTTGTTGACGCCGGCACTGGTCTGCTCGGTAACGGCCGACAACTGTTCGGCGGCGCTGGCGATCTGGGTGACGCCATCGCCGATACCGCCGATCAACTCCCGTAGCCCCTGGGTCATGCGTTGCATGCTGGCCTGCAGCTGGCCCAGCTCGTCACGACGCTGCACCGGCGGCTCCTGGCGCAAGTCGCCACTGGCCACACGTTCGGCGGCGGCCAGGGTCTGGCGCAGGGGCGCTACGATCTGGCGGGTGATAGCCCAGGCGGCCAGCAGGCCGAGCAGCAGCGCCAGGGTCGTAGCCCCGGCCAGGGTCTGCTTGGCCTTGCGGGTGCCGGCATCGCGTACCGCAGTCTGCGAGGTGGTCAAGGCCTGGCTCGTATTTTTGAGCACAGTGCCTTGCGCGGCCATGTGCTCCAGGGCCTGCTGGCTGGCCGCCATGGCGTCGTCGACCAGATTGCCGCGGCGCTGGTCGGCCTGCTTGAGCCGGTCGAACGCCTGGCGATACTGGCGGGTGGCCTCGAGCTGCTGTTGCAGACGCTGCTGGTCGGCGGGCTGTTCGATCTGCCCGAGCATCGTCTGGATCTGCTGTTCCAGGTGATCGAGGGTCTTCTCCAGTTCGCCGATCGCGGCCTGGTCGTGGCTTGTCTGGTAGTTGAGCCGGGCGATGCGCAGGTCCTGGGTGGTCTCGTAGATCATCGAGATATTACCCAGCTTGTCACCCCGGTTGGTGACGTTGTCCAGGCTGATCCAGCCGGTCACGGTGATGGCCAGGGTCAAGAGCAATACCAGGCCGAAACCGAAACCCAGCTTGCGATTGACGCTCATATTCCCCAGCGACTGGTTAAACCATCGGTACATGTTCTACTCCCCGGCAACGGTAGCATTTTTGTAATGTTGCCTAGGCCATCGGCCTGGACCGGGGAAACTTGACGGGGTGAGCCTGACCCGTCCGTCAGAAAATACGCGAGAGCAGTGCCGTGACGGCGGTTTCCACGCGCAGGATGCGATCGCCCAACTGCACCGGTGCCAGGCCAGCCTTGCCCAGCAGGTCGACTTCATAGGGGATCCAGCCGCCTTCAGGGCCGATCGCCAGGGTAACCGGCTCCTCGACCGCGCGCGGGCAGGTGGGGTAGGGGCCGGGGTGGCCGACCAGGCCCAGGGTGCCGCTGGCGATCGCTGGTAGACGGTCTTCGACGAACGGCTTGAAGCGTTTTTCGATGATCACCTCGGGCAGCACCGTGTCGCGTGCCTGCTCCAGGCCCAGGATCAGGTTCTCGCGGATGCTCTCGGGGTTCAGGAACGGGGTCTGCCAGAAGCTTTTTTCGACCTTGTAGCTGTTGACCAGGATCAGCCGCGGCACCCCCAGGGTGGCGACCGTCTGGAACAGGCGGCGCAGCATCTTGGGGCGCGGTACGGCAAGGATCAGCGTCAGCGGCAGCTTGGCCGGTGGTGGCTGGTCGAAGGCGACCTGCAGCTCGGCCTCATGGCCCTCCAGGCGCAGCACGCTGGCCTGGCCCATCAGCCCGCCGATGCGGCCGACCCGCAAGGTGTCCCCCACCGCCACGCGATGGATCTCCTGCATGTGGATGAAGCGCCGATCGGCCAGCACCACACGGTCGGCCGCGATGAAATCGGCCTCCTCGAGCAACAACAGGTTCACGATTGGGTCGCTGGCGGTTGGTCGTTATGGTCGTCCGGTGCGCCTTCCTGGGCGTGGCTGCGCTTGCGGATCAGGCTGCCGCAGAGCACGCCTACCTCGAACAGCATCCACATGGGCACGGCGAGCAGGGTCTGGGAGAAGATGTCCGGTGGCGTCAGGACCATGCCAACCACGAAGCAGCCGATGATCACGTAGGGGCGGATCTTCTTCAGGTATTGCACGTCCACCACGCCGATCCACACCAGCAGCACCACGGCCACCGGAATCTCGAAGGCGACGCCGAAGGCGAAGAACAGCGTCATGACGAAGTCCAGGTAGCTGGCAATGTCCGTCATCATCGATACGCCTTCAGGCGTGGCGCTGGCGAAGAAGCCGAAGATCAGCGGGAACACCAGGAAATAGGCGAACGCCATGCCGGCGTAGAACAGCAGGATGCTCGACACCAGCAGCGGGATGGCGATGCGTTTTTCATGGCGATACAGCCCTGGCGCGATGAAGCCCCAGATCTGCTGGAGAATGAATGGGATGGCCAGGAACAGCGAGACGATCATGGTCAGCTTGAACGGCGTCAGGAACGGCGAAGCCACGTCGGTGGCGATCATCGTCGCGTTGGCCGGCAAGTGCGCGCGCAAGGGCGCCGAGACCAGGGTGTAGATCTGCTGGGCGAAGGAGAACAGCCCGGCGAAGATCAGGAAGACGGCGGCAACGCAGCGCAGCAGGCGGGTGCGCAGCTCGGTCAGGTGCGAGACCAGCGGCATCGGCTGGTCGGTTTCCGGTCTATCGCTCATGGGGCTCGTGGCGGTTGGGGAGGCTCGGATGGCGTGGCCGGGGCCGCAGGGTGGCTCGCCGTCGGGTTGGCAGGTGCTTCGGTGCTGCTCGGCTGGGCCGGTGGCGTCTGCGGGTTGAGGATGCGCCGGGCCTCCTGTTCCATCGACAGGATGTGCTCGTTGTGCAGCTGGCGGCGGATCTCGTCGGCGCCGATCTCACGCTCGACTTCCATCTTGATGCTGTTGAAGCTGCGCTTGAGCCGGCCGATCCACAGGCCTGCGGTGCGGGCGGCACCGGGCAGGCGCTCGGGGCCGAGCACCAGCAGGGCGACCAGGCCGACGAGCAGCAGCTCGCTGAAGCTGATGCCGAACATGGGTCAGTCTTTCCGCTGCGGCTCTTGGACCGGTTGGGCCTGGCCTTCGATGGTGTGGCCCTGGTTCTGCTGCGCGGTATTCTGCACGGGCTGGGCGGGTTGCGCCGGTGGCGGGGTCTGCTCGGCCGGCTTGGTCTCTTCCTCGTTCATGGCCTTGCGAAAGCCCTTGATCGATTCGCCCAGGTCGCTGCCCAGGTTCTTCAGCTTCTTGGTGCCGAAGACGAGGACCACGACGACCAGCAGGACGATCCAGTGTTTCCAGTCAAAAATACCCATTTCGTACTCCTGAAAATGTGTGTTGGTCTGTTGACCCTTGGGGCTGCGTTGCAGCCCATCGCGGCACGAGGCCGCTCCTACAGGAAACTGCGAATCTGCAAGGCGGCGCGGGCTCCTGTAGGAGCGGCCTTGCGCCGCGAAAGGGGCGCAAGGCGCCCCCGGCAATAGTTCAGGCAGACGGCTGGCGCGCGGCCTTCTCGTCATGCCCGGAAAGCCCGAAGCGGCGCTCCAGCTCGTCGAGCACCGCCTGGGGATGCTGGCCCAGGGCGCTGAGCATCACCAGGCTATGAAACCACAGGTCGGCAGTTTCATAGATGACATCGCTGTAATCCTGGCTGACGGCAGCATCCTTGGCGGCGATGATGGTCTCCACGGACTCTTCGCCGAGCTTCTCGAGGATCTTGTTCAGCCCCTTGTGGTACAGGCTGGCCACATAGGAACTGTCGGGCGCCGCCTGCTTGCGTTGCTCCAGCACCTCGGCGAGGCGGTTGAGGGTGTCGCTCATGTCAGTGTCCTGCGCTGTAGATGGCACCCGGGTCCTTCAGGACCGGGTCGACGGTTTTCCACTGGCCGTCTTCGAAGACGCGGTAGAAGCAGCTTTCACGGCCGGTATGGCAGGCGATATGGCCCAACTGCTCGACCATCAGGATGATCACGTCGGCATCGCAGTCCAGGCGCATCTCGTGCAGCTTTTGTACATGCCCCGACTCTTCGCCCTTGCGCCACAGTTTGCCACGCGAACGCGACCAGTAGATGGCACGTTGTTCGGCGGCGGTCAGGGCCAGGGATTCGCGGTTCATCCAGGCCATCATCAGTACGCGCCCGGTCTTGTGGTCCTGCGCGATCGCCGGCACCAGGCCCTCGCTGTTCCACTTGATCTCGTCCAGCCAGTCTTTCATCGTCGACTCCAAATCCGGGCCCGCGCCAGTGCCGGGCCCTTTGCGCTAGTGTGCCAGCCAGCTGCGCAGCTGGCTATTGGCGCACGACCAGGTAGAGCCCGGCCGCAAGCATCAGCCAGGCCGGCCACGCGGCCGGGGCGCTGAGGCTGGCGGCGCCGGTGGCCAGCGTGGCGCCGCCTGCGAGCAGGCCGGCGCCCAGCAGACGCAGGGCCCAGCGGTCGCCCTGGCGTCGCCGCTCGGGCATCTGCGGGTCGTGCAGGTGCGGTTGCGACAGGCGTTCGAGCAGGTCGCGGGTCATGTCGGCCAGGTGCGGCAGTTGCTCCACCTGGCTCTGCAGGTTGCCGAACACCGCCTTGGGACTCATGCGTTCGCGCATCCAACGCTCCAGGTACGGCTTGGCTGTGCTCCACAGGTCCAGGTCAGGGTACAGCTGGCGGCCCAGGCCTTCGATATTGAGCAGGGTCTTCTGCAGCAGCACCAGTTGCGGCTGGACTTCCATGTTGAAGCGCCGGGCGGTCTGGAACAGGCGCATCAGCACCTGCCCGAAGGAGATGTCCTTGAGCGGCTTTTCGAAGATCGGCTCGCACACCGTGCGGATCGCCGCCTCGAACTCATTGACCTTGGTCTGTGCCGGCACCCAGCCAGAGTCGATGTGCAACTGGGCGACACGGCGATAGTCACGCTTGAAGAACGCGATCAGGTTGCGCGCCAGGTAGTCCTGGTCTTCGCCGGTGAGGCTGCCGACGATGCCGCAGTCGATGGCGATGTATTGCGGGCTCCACGGCTTGACCGTGCTGACGAAGATGTTGCCCGGGTGCATGTCGGCGTGGAAGAAGCTGTCGCGGAACACTTGGGTGAAGAAGATCTCCACGCCGCGCTCGGCCAGCAGCTTCATGTCGGTGCGTTGGTCGGCCAGGGTGGCCAGGTCGGTGACCGGCACGCCATAGATGCGCTCCATCACCAGCACCTTGGGGCGGCACCAGTCCCAGTACACCTGGGGCACGTACATCAGTTCCGAGCCTTCGAAGTTACGACGCAGCTGACTGGCGTTGGCCGCCTCGCGCAGCAGGTCGAGCTCGTCGTAGATGGTCTTCTCGTAGTCGCTGACCACTTCGACCGGGTGCAGGCGGCGCGCGTCGGCGGACACCCGCTCGGCGCCCTTGGCGATCAGGAACAGCCAGGCCAGGTCCTGGGCGATCACCGGCTTGAGGCCCGGGCGCACCACCTTGACCACGACCTCTTCGCCGCTCTTGAGGCGCGCAGCATGTACCTGGGCCACCGAGGCCGAAGCCAGCGGTTCGACGTCGAAACGGCTGAACACCTCGCCGACCTTGGCGCCAAGCTGCTCTTCGATCAGTTCCACAGCCTTCTTCGGGTCGAAGGGCGGCACCCGGTCCTGCAGCAGCATCAGCTCATCGGCGATGTCGGTGGGCAGCAGGTCGCGGCGGGTGGACAGCAGTTGGCCGAACTTGATGAAAATCGGCCCCAGGTCCTGCAGGGCCATGCGCAGTCGCGCGCCCCGGCTGAGCGCGGACGGCTTGCGCGGCAGCCAACGCCAGGGCAGCAGCAGGCGCAGGCTCATCAGCCACCAGGGCAGGGGAAGGTCGAACAGCAGGTCATCGAGGCGGTAGCGGATCACGACGCGCTGGATGCGCAACAGACGGCGGACGGCGAGCAGCTTCATGCGTTATCGCTGGTATCAAGGGATCGGGCGAGGCGACGGATGCGTGCCTCGAGGCGTTCAATGTCGACCTTCAGGGCATCGAGCTCGCTGAAAGCCGCTTCGGCTTCGCGCCGGCCGACCAGGGTGCGGGATTCTTCGGCCAGGTATTCGGAGAGGTTCTGGCTGAAGCGTGACAGGCCCTGGCGGGTCCAGCGGGCGCGCAGGCGGATATGCCCGGCGACCAGTGCAGTGGCCACGGGGCCCAGCCAGCGCGACAGCTCGTACTCCCAGTCCAGCTCCAGGTCCTGGAGCACGCCGACCAAGTCGAGCAGTACAGCGCTGTCACCGTGCAGCTCGACCTGCGGGCTGTGCAGCACGGCGGTCTTGTCCTTGGCCAAGGCCAGTTGCGCCAGGCTGCCGGCCGGGGCGCGCAGGGTGCAATCGACCTCGCCCTCCCAGTGGGCGGCGAGCATCAGGCCTTCGTCGTCTGGCAGGATGAACAGCTGCAGGGCCGGTTGCAGGCAGTCGATCTCGACCACCTTGCCCTCGAGCGCGGCCAGGCGCGGCAGGGCCGTGCTGTCCATGCGCAGCACGCGGTTGAGCCCGTGCTCGACGCTGGCGAGCAGCCCGGCCAGGAGCATCAGGGCTTGATCCCCCGGTGCACGGCGACGATGCCGCTGGTCATGTTGTGGTACGTGACGCGGTCGAAGCCGGCGTCGACCATCATGGCCTTGAGGGTTTCCTGGTCCGGGTGCATGCGGATCGATTCGGCCAGGTAGCGGTAGCTTTCCGAGTCGTTGGTGATCAGCTTGCCGGCCAGGGGCATGAAGGCGAACGAGTAGGCGTCGTAGGCCTTGGACATGAATTTGTTGGTCGGCTTGGAGAACTCCAGCACCAGCAGGCGGCCACCGGGCTTGAGCACGCGCAGCATGGAGCGGATGGCGTCTTCCTTGTGGGTGACGTTGCGCAGGCCGAAGGCGATGGTCACGCAGTCGAAGTGGTTGTCCGGGAACGGCAGCTTCTCGGCGTCGGCCTGGACGAACTCGATGTTGCCGGCCACACCACGGTCGAGCAGACGGTCGCGGCCGACCTTGAGCATCGACTCGTTGATGTCGGCCAGCACCACCTGGCCGGTAGGGCCGACCAGGCGCGAGAACTTGGCGGCCAGGTCGCCCGTGCCGCCGGCGATATCCAGCACCCGGTTACCGCTGCGCACGCCGGACAGCTCGATGGTGAAGCGCTTCCACAACCGGTGCATGCCACCGGAAAGGACGTCGTTCATCAGGTCGTACTTGGCGGCTACGGAGTGGAACACCTCGGCGACTTTCTTCGCCTTCTGGCTCTCGGGTACGTTCTGGTAGCCGAAATGGGTGGTGGGTTCGGCGTGGTCGCCTTTGCGCTGGTCGTTCATATCGCTTCACCGGAAAAAATTACCGCCATTCTAGGGGCATCGGGCCAATTTGTCTTGGCGGGGTGCTCCGTTGGATGGGCACGGGCATAATGCGTTCATTGTGTTGATATCCAGGATTACCCGCATGACCCAGATCAGCGTTGAACGCAAGCACTCCCTCGGCCGTGAAGCCGCGCGCGCCAAGGCCGAGGCGCTGGTGGAGCGCCTGACCCGCGAATACGACCTCAAGGCCTCCTGGCAGGGCGACCGCGTCGATGTGGCGCGCAGCGGCGCCAACGGCAGCGTGCATATCGGCGAGGACACCATCCGTGTGGAGCTCAAGCTCGGCATGATGCTGTCGATGATGAGCGGCACCATCAAGGGCGAGATCGAGCGGGCGCTGGACAAGGCGCTGGCCTGATCGTCGCCTGCCGTTCGAAACAGGGCCGGGGCAGGCAACTCAAGACAGTCGCTCCCACCACTACAGCGTTGTGTGGAGCGGTCCTTGCTGCATCCTGCGGGGCATCTAGCCTGAGCCTTCCTTGTTGCTTAGGGTGAGCATTCTAATTTTTCGCCCTACCTTATGCTCGAGCCCGCATTCAATGGGCACATGTCCCTTCATGAGCATGAGGTGCCGAACATGGCCAACGTGAACGTTAGGAAAAAGGACGACGCCCCGGGCAGCACTCTGGGCGAGGTGCGCGGCTATGCGCGTAGGATCTGGCTGGCAGGCCTGGGTGCCTATGCCCGCGTTGGCCAGGAAGGTTCGGATTACTTCAAGGAGCTGGTCAAGGCCGGCGAAAGCATCGAGAAACGTGGCAAGAAACGCGTGGGTCAACAACTCGATGCGGCCAACCACCCGATCGACGAAGCGACCCTTGCAGCAAGCCGCGTACGCGGCAGGGTCGAAGTTCAACTGGACAAGATCGAAAAAGCTTTCGATGCACGGGTCGCCCGCGCCTTGAATCGCTTCGGCATTGCGTCTAAACATGACGTTGAGGCGTTGTCCATCAAACTCGAACAGCTGACCGAGTTGCTCGAGCGTGTCGCGCGCAAACCATAAGGAGAGCAGGATGGCTGGCAAGAAGAACACCGAGAAAGAAGGCGGCTCGTGGGTCGGCGGTATCGAAAAATACTCGCGCAAGATCTGGCTGGCTGGCCTGGGCATCTATTCCAAGATCGACCAGGACGGCCCCAAGCTGTTCGATTCGTTGGTCAAGGACGGCGAGAAGGCTGAAAGGCAGGCGAAGAAAAGCGCAGGCTCGGCTGCCGACACCGCCAAGTCCGCGACGTCCTCGCGGGTGTCGGATGTGAAGGAGCGTGCGCTGGGCAAATGGAGCGAGCTGGAGGAAGCTTTCGACAAGCGTCTGAACAGCGCCATTTCGCGCCTGGGTGTGCCGAGCCGCAACGAGATCAAGGCCCTGCACCAGCAGGTCGATAGCCTGACCAAGCAGATCGAGAAACTGACCGGCGCTTCGGTGGCCCCGGTTTCGAAGGCGGCAGCCAGCAAGACCACCGCCAAGCCCCTGGCCAAGGCTGCGGCCAAGCCGGCGGCCAAAACCGCTGTGGCAAAACCTGCTGCGGCAAAACCTGCTGCCAAGGCTGCGGCTAAACCTGCGGCGAAGGCCGCTGCGGCAAAACCTGCAGCCAAGACGGCTGCGGCCAAGCCAGCAGTTGCCAAGCCGGCGGCAAAGCCTGCGGCGAAAAAACCTGCAGTGAAGAAGGCGCCGGCAAAAGCGGCTGCGACGAAGGCTGCACCGGCAGTCAATGCAGCACCGGCAGCGGCACCGGCCAGCAACGTACCGGCGGCACCGGCCACTCCGGCTTCCCAGGCCTGACCGCGTCGCCTATATCGCGGGACAAGCCCGCTCCCACAGGTTCAGCGCAAACCTCCAGGAGGGCGTTGCATCTGTGGGAGCGGGCTTGTCCCGCGATTGAGCCCGCGCAGGCGGTCCTACCCTTCCAGGTATTTTCCCGCCAGTTGCTCCGCCGCTTCCCGCGCCGGCCCCACCAGGTGCGGCGCCACCAGCATCATCACCTGGTACACCACAACCCCCACATCCCCCTGCCGCCCCAGCACGCGCTGATAATCCAGCGAGAACATCAACGTCAGGGTGATCTGCTCCACCAGTTGCCCCAGCGCCTGTGTCTCACTGGTCACCTGCCCGTGTGCCTTCAGGCTGGCCAGCAGGGCGGCGAGGGTACGTTTGAGGGCATTGATCAGGCTGCGCATGTTCCGGGCCAGCTTCGGCAGCCGCCCGGTCAGGTTGGAGAGGTCCTGGAACAGGAACCGGTAGTGAGCCATCTGCTCGACGATCAGGTGCAGGAACAGCCAGTAGTCCTCGGCACCCAGGCGCACCCCGATGGGGGGATCGAGCAGCGGCATGAGCCCTTCCTCGAAGCGTTCGAACAAGCCCAGCACCAACGGCTCCTTGCCGTGGAAGTGATAGTACAGGTTGCCAGGGCTGATCCCCAGTTCGTTGGCGATTTCCAACGTCGAGACGTTCGGCTCACCCTGTTGGTTGAACAGCTGCAGGGCGCATTCGAGGATCCGGTCGCGGGTCTTCATCCGCTCAACGTGTCCGTACGTAGCTGCCCGGCGCCGGGCCCAGCGGTGGGTAGGTGGCGTTGCCCAGCTCGCTGCGCGGCGCCTTCAGCCGGCCGGAGCGCTGGGCGATCCAGGCCTGCCATTGCGGCCACCAACTGCCTTCGTGGCGCGTGGCATCATGCACCCAGGCACGTGGGTCGCTGGAAAGCGTCGGGTTCTCCAGGAAGAAGGCCTTGGGGTTGCCGGGCGGGTTGATGATGCTCTGGATATGGCCGCTGTTGGCCAGCACGAAGCGGCGATCGCCTCCGAGCAGCAGGGCCGAGCGATAGACGGCGTCCCACGGGGTGATGTGGTCGTTGCTGCCGGCGACGGTGAAACTGTCGAGGTCGACCTGGCCCAGATCGATGGGCGTGCCGCACACTTGCAGCCCTTGCGGTTGGGTCAGCGGGTTGAGCTTGAAGAAGTCCAGCAGCTCGCCGTGGAAGGCAGCGGGCAGGCGGGTGTTGTCGGCGTTCCAATAGAGGATGTCGAACGCCGGCGGCGTGCGGCCAAGCAGGTAGTTGTTGACCCAGTAGTTCCAGATCAGGTCGTTGGGCCGCATCCAGGCGAAGATCCGCGCCACCTCGCCCCCGTCCAGCACGCCACGCTGGTAGGAACGCCGTTTGGAGGCCTCGATGGTCTGTTCGTCGGCGAACAGGCTGGCGGGGCTGTCGAACTGGCTGTCCAGCAGGCTCACCAGGTAGGTGGCGCTGCGCACCCGACGCAGCTGACGCTTGGCCTGCAGGTGGCCCAGCAATGCGGCCATGGTCAACCCGCCGGCACAGGCGCCCATCAGGTTCGGGTCGCGACTGCCGGTGATGCTGCGGCATGCCGCGAGCGCCTCCTCCAGCGCCTGGACATAGCTGGACAGGCCCCACTCGCGATGACGCGGGTCCGGGTTGCGCCAGCTGACCATGAACACCTGCAGGCCACTCTTGAGCATGTACTGGACGAAGCTGTTGGTCGGTCCCAGGTCGAAGATATAGAACTTGTTGATCTGGGGCGGGATGATCAGCAGCGGCCGGGCGTACTGTTTCTCGCTCATCGGCCGGTACTGGATAAGCTCGAGCAACTCGTTGCGAAACACCACCGCGCCGGGTGTGGTTGCCAGGTTGACGCCAACCTCGAAGGCGCGTTCATCCACCTGGCGTGGCAGGCCATCGTTGTGGCGCAGGTCGTCGACCAGGTGGGCCAGGCCGCGCACCAGGCTCTGCCCGCCGGTATTGAACAGTTCCTTGACCGCCAACGGGTTGAGCAACGAATTGCTCGGTGCCAGGGCATCGTTGAGCAGGTTGAACAGGAAGTGCACCCGGGCGCGCTCGTCGTCGTCCAGCGAGCTTTCCTCGATCCATTGGCGGGTCTGCTTCTGCCACGCGAGGTAGGCTTGCAGGCCGCGGCGGTAGAACGGGTTCTGGCTCCAGGTCGGGTCGCTGAAACGGTTGTCGCGCGGGTGTGGCTGGTGCGGCGTTTCGCCGAGCATCACTCGCCCCAGCTGGCTGCCCAGGGCCAGCAGGTGGTGTGCGGTATGCAACGGGTTGCCCAGGCTCAGGCGACCGACGTTGCGCAGCGTGGAGAACAGGTCACGACCGCGCAGGCCGGTGATCGCGTTCTGTACATTGATGCTCGCAGCGGGGACCGGTCTCGTCCCTTTTGCCGGTTTGTCTTTCATCCCTCACTCCGTCGTCAGCGATCATCCGGGTTCGTGTGTCATGGGTTGTCAGCCTTCGGGGCGAGGGTGCATCACCGCGCGTTGGCGTTCCTGCTGGAGGAATTTCATGATGATCGGCGCGACCGCCTCGGCCCGGGTGATCAGGAACAGGTGCCCGTCGTCGATAATATGTAGCTGGGCATTGGGAATTCGCCAGGCCAGCAGGCGCATGTTGACCAGCGGGATCAGCGGGTCGTCGTCGCCGGCCAGTACCAGGGTCGGTTGGTGGAGCTTGTGCAGCCAGTGGATGCTGGTCCAGCCCAGGCCTGCAAACAGTTGCCAGTAGTAGCCGGTCTTGCCGCTGGAGCGCACCTTGGCCGCGTGATGCAGGGCCAGGTCCGGATCGCGACGGAAACCGCCACCGTAGACCTGCGCCGCGATGCGCAGCACGTGAGAGGGCTGTACATAGCGTCGGGGGCTGGCCATCGCCCACAGCACCTTGGGCTTGCCGGGCACCATGAAGGCACCGGCGGCGGTGGCGGCAAGGATCAGCTTCTTGCAGCGCTCGGGGTAGTCATGGGCGAATTGCTGGGCCAGGCCCCCGCCCCAGGAAACCCCGATGACATTGACCTGGCCGTAGTCCAGGTAGTCGAGCATGCGTGCGGTGAGCTTGGCCAGGCCGGAGAAACGATACGGACGGCTGGGCGTGGAAGAGCCCCCGACACCGGGCACATCGAAGGCGATGACTTCGATGTCCGGGTCCAGCGCCTCGATGAGCGGGAAGATCAGCTCCATGTTGGCGCCGATGCCGTTGAAGATCAGCAGCGGCGTCAGCTCTGGCTTGCCTGGGCGGACCGCGGTGCGGATGGACTGGTTGTCCAACTCGACGGTCCTGAAGATGTACGGTTGCGCCATGCACGAAACTCTAGGTGGATAAGTCGCTCTGTCATCGTATCAAATGGCCATGATTGCGGTGGCCTATCGTTCGTGCACATAAGTGCCCGGTGCTGACTCGCCAGCGCTATAGGTGCGATTACCCAGGCGTGCGGGGGCTTTCTTCAGGTCGCCCGCGCGCTCGCCCAGCCAGGCTTGCCAGTGCAGCCACCAGGAGTCAGCATGCTTGACCGCGTTGTCCTGCCAGGCCACCGGGTCGTCCGGGCGGTCCTCGCCGGTCATGAAGCGTGCCTTGGGGTTGCCGGGCGGGTTGAGGATGCTCTGGATATGCCCGCTGTTGGACAGCACGAACTCGATCTTGCCGCCGAACAGGTGGGCCGAGCGATAGCAGGATTGCCACGGCGTGATGTGGTCGGCGGTGCCGGCGACGCTGTAGATATCGCACTGGACCTTCTTCAGGTCGATTGACGTGCCGCACACTTCCAGGGCATCGGCGCGGGTCAGGGGGTTGTTCTTGAACATCTCGATCAGGTCGCCGTGGAAAGCGGCCGGCAGGCGCGTGGTGTCGTTGTTCCAGAAGAGGATGTCGAACACCGGCGGCTCGTTGCCGAGCAGGTAGTTGTTGACCCAGTAGTTCCAGATCAGGTCGTTGGGGCGCATCCAGGCGAACACCTTGGCCATGTCGCTGCCCTCGAGCACACCGGCCTGATAGGAGTGGCGCTTGGCGGCCTCGAGGGTCTGTTCGTCGACGAACAGCGCGACCTGGTTGTCCAGGGTGGTATCGAGCACGCTGACCAGCAGGGTCAGGGCATTGACCTTGTTCTCGCCCAATGCGGCGTAATGGCCGACCAGGGCGGTGCAGGTGATGCCTCCGGAGCAGGCGCCCAGCATGTTCAGGTCCGTGCTGCCGGTGATCGCCAGCACGGCGTCCACCGCTTCCTTGAGCGCGTCGATATAGGTCGACAGGCCCCATTCGCGCTGGGCCTTGGTCGGGTTGCGCCAACTGATGATGAAGGTCTGCTGGCTGGAGCGCAGGCAGAAGCGTGCCAGGCTCTTCTCCGGGCTGAGGTCGAAGACGTAGAACTTGTTGATCTGCGGCGGCACGATCAGCAGCGGGCGGGCATGCACCTGCTCGGTGATGGGGCTGTACTGGATCAATTCCAGCACATCGTTGCGATACACCACCACCCCTTCGCTGGTGGCCAGGTTCTTGCCCACCTCGAAGGCATCCATGTTCACCTGGCTCGGCATGCCGCCGTTGTTGACCATGTCCTTGGCCAGGTTGGACAGGCCGTCGAGCAGGCTCTTGCCGCCGGTTTCGAAGAAGCGCTTGACCGCTGCCGGGTTGGCCAGGGTATTGGTGGGCGCCATCGCCTCGGTCATCAGGTTGATGACGAACTGCCCGCGGCTGACGTCCTGGGGCGACAGGTCGCTGTTGCCGATCCACTCCTGCAGCTCCTTGCGCCAGGCCAGGTAGGTCTGCAGGTAGCGGCGGTACAGCGGGTTGTGGCTCCAGGCGGGGTCGCTGAAGCGGCGGTCGTCGCTGCCGGGCTGCAGGTTGGACTTGCCCAGCAGCACGTTCTTGAGCTCCAGGCCGAAATGCGCCACGTGCTTGGCGCTGTGCAATGGCTGGCGAACCGCCTGGCGCAATACGGTGCGCGCCGAACTCAGCAGGTCCTTGCGGCGAATGCCGATGACCGGGTTCAGGCCCAGGGTGTTTGCCGAGGCCTGCCGCTGCAACTCATCGTTGTTCTTACTCATCTACGACGCTCCGTTGTCCTGAGACGAGTACCGGTTGGCTGTGGCGGGTACACAGACGACTGCCCGGTACTGCTGCTCGGGTGACCAAGTGATAAGAAACAGCGGTTGCGGACCGTATGTGTGTGGCGACGAGCGGCGGGTTTTCCTGCGGTTGAAGACAGCCTGCTTTCGCTCGCGACCTCTACATGCCGGCCCGGCCCTGATCGCGCGATGAACGATGCAGGGAACTTGCCAGCTCCATTGGTTACCCGACTTTCATGTAATGCGCAAGACAGCCTGTGATTGGCAGGTGCAGGGGCATTCAAGCAGATGACTTTAGAAAATGCGCTCTAAAACCTGCAGGCCTCGCGCTAGAGCATCAGCTTGACCACGGCCTCCGACGGGTCGCGGGACTTGCCGGCCTTGTGCAGGTCATCGAGATACTCGGCCCACAGTGCCTCTTGGCGCAGGCACAGCTGCTCGAGGTATTCCCAGGTGAACAGGCCGCTGTCATGGCCGTCGTCGAAGGTCAGTTTCAGTGCGTACTGGCCGGCAGGCTCGAGGCCGACGAGGCCGACGTTGATCTTGCCGAATTGCAGGATAGGGTTGCCGTGGCCCTGGACTTCGGCGGAAGGGGAGTGCACCCGCAGGAACTCGGCGGGCAGATGGTAGACCTCGTTCGGCCCGTAGGTGAGGGTGAGGGTCTTGGAGGCTTTGTGCAGGTTGATGGCGGTGGGGAGGCGGGCCATGGGCTGGTTCTCTTGTGAGCTGATGCTGCAAGCTTCGGAAGAATCCGGCCAATGTGCAAGGGGGCTGCTGCGCAGCCCTTTCGCGGCACAAGGCCGCTCCTACAGCAATGCGTGTGCCCAGGTAGGAGCGGCCTTGCGCCGCGAAAGGGCCGCGCAGCGGCCCCGTGCGGGCTTACAGGATGTAGCGCGACAGGTCTTCGTTCTGCGCCAGTTCGCCCAGGTGGCTGTTCACGTACGCGGCGTCGATCTTGATCGGCGCTTCGTCGTGGGCACTGGCCAGGTCGCCGGCACTGAACGATACCTCTTCGAGCAGGCGCTCGAGCAGGGTGTGCAGGCGACGGGCACCGATGTTCTCGGTCTTCTCGTTGACCTGGTAGGCGATCTCGGCCAGGCGCTTGATGCCCTCGGCGGCGAATTCGATGTTCAGGCCTTCGGTCTTGAGCAGCTCACGGTACTGTTCGGTCAGCGAAGCATGCGGCTCCTGCAGGATGCGCTCGAAGTCTTCCGGGGTCAGGGCCTTGAGCTCGACGCGGATCGGCAGGCGGCCCTGCAGCTCGGGCACCAGGTCGCTCGGCTTGCTCAGGTGGAACGCGCCGGAGGCGATGAACAGGATGTGGTCGGTCTTGACCATGCCCAGCTTGGTGTTGACAGTGCAACCCTCGATCAGCGGCAGCAGGTCGCGCTGCACGCCTTCACGGGACACATCGGCACCGCCGACGTTGCCGCGCTTGGCCACCTTGTCGATCTCGTCGATGAACACGATGCCGTGCTGCTCGACCGCTTCCAGGGCCTTGGCCTTGAGTTCTTCCTCGTTGACCAGGCGGCTGGCTTCCTCGTCGCGGACCATCTTCAGCGCTTCCTTGACCTTGAGCTTGCGCGCCTTGCGCTTGCCCTTGCCCATGTTGGCGAACAGGCTCTGCAGCTGGTTGGTCATCTCTTCCATGCCGGGCGGCGCGGCGATCTCGACGCCCATGGACTCGGCCACTTCGATCTCGATTTCCTTGTCGTCCAGCTGGCCTTCGCGCAGGCGCTTGCGGAACAGCTGGCGGGTGTTGGAGTCGGTGCTCGATTGCGACGCTTCCTCAGAGAAGCTGCTGACCCGGGCCTGGGGCAGCAGGGCGTCGAGGATACGATCTTCGGCGGCGTCTTCGGCGCGGTGGCGCACGCGGATGATTTCCTGCTCGCGCAGCATCTTCAGTGCAGCATCGGCCAGGTCGCGGATGATCGACTCGACATCACGGCCGACATAGCCGACTTCGGTGAACTTGGTCGCTTCGACCTTGATGAACGGCGCGTTGGCCAGCTTGGCCAGGCGGCGGGCGATTTCGGTCTTGCCCACGCCGGTGGGGCCGATCATCAGGATGTTCTTGGGCGTGACTTCGGCGCGTAGCTCGGCCGGCAGTTGCATGCGCCGCCAGCGGTTGCGCAGGGCAATGGCCACGGCGCGCTTGGCGTCGTCCTGGCCGATGATGTGGCGGTTGAGTTCGTGGACGATCTCGCGGGGGGTCATGGACATGATGAAAATGGTCCTCGGGCGGAATGAATCAGCGTGGAAAAGCCCCGCTCACGGCGGGACGCCAGAACAACTGATTATTCGGCCAGGTCCTGCTCCTCGATGGTCAGGTTGTGGTTGGTGAACACGCAGATATCGCCGGCGATGTTCAGGGCGGTCTCGGCGATTTCGCGGGCCGAGAGGTCGGTCTTGTTCAGCAGGGCACGGGCCGCGGCCTGGGCGTAGGCGCCGCCGGAGCCCATGGCGATCAGCCCGTCTTCGGGCTCGACCACGTCACCGTTGCCGGTAATGATCAGCGAGGCGTCCTTGTTGGCCACGGCGAGCATGGCTTCCAGGCGGCTCAGGGAACGGTCGGTACGCCATTCCTTGGCCAGCTCTACGGCGGCGCGGACCAGGTGGCCCTGGTGTTTTTCCAGCTGGCCTTCGAAGCGCTCGAAGAGGGTGAAGGCGTCGGCAGTGGCACCGGCGAAGCCGGCAATGACCTGACCGTGGTACAAGCGGCGGACTTTCTTCGCATTGCCTTTCATCACGGTGTTGCCGAGGGAAACCTGGCCGTCGCCGCCCATGACGACTTTGCCGTGGCGGCGGACTGAAACGATGGTAGTCAAGGGGAGAGTCTCCACGCAGCGGGGCGAAAATGCCTGTTGCAGACTCATATGGGGGTGGGGGGAAGGATTTCAACCGTGGGGGATGAACGGTTGCGATGGATTTCAGGTGATGCACCACCTGTGTAGGAGCGGCCTCGTGCCGCGAAAGGGCTGCGTAGCAGCCCCGGGATCTTTGCCTGATGCATGCATTGCCGGGGCCGCCTTACGGCCCTTTCGCGGCACAAGGCCGCTCCTACAAAGTCGCCGCTCAGGCCTCGTGGCAAACGTGCCCGTCGACCAAGGTATAACGCACCGCGCCTGGCAGGCAATGGCCAATGAACGGGCAGTTCTCGCCACGCGAATACCATTGCTCGCCAGCGACCGTGGAGGCCTGTGGGTCGAACAGCACCAGGTCCGCCGCCGCACCGACCTTCAGCTCGCCCGCCGGCAGGCGCATGGCCTTGGCCGGGCCGCAGGTCAGGCGGGCCAGCAGGGTCGGCAGGTCGAGCAGGCCGTCCTGCACCAGGGTCATGGCCAGCGGCAGCAGCAGCTCGACGCTGCTGATGCCAGGCTCGGTGGCGCCGAACGGGGCCAGTTTGGCGTCGCGCTCATGGGGCTGGTGATGGCTGGAGATCGCCTGGATCACCCCGGCCTTCACCGCTTCGCGCAGGCCATCGCGGTCGGCGGCGGTGCGCAGCGGAGGCTGTACGTGGTAGAGGCTGGAGAAGTCGCGCAGGGCTTCGTCCGTGAGGATCAGCTGGTACAGCGCCACGTCGGCGGTGACCGGTAGGCCCAGCTGCTGGGCCTGGGCGATCAGCCGCGCGCCACGGGCGCTGGTGATCTGAGTGAAGTGGGCACGTACGCCGGTCTGTTCGACCAGCAGCAGGTTGCGCGCCAGTGCCACGGTTTCCGCGGTTTCCGGGATGCCCGCCAGGCCGAGGAAACTGGCCATGGCACCTTCATGGGCCAGGCCGCCTTGGGCCAGGTCGCCGTCCTGGGAGTGGAACACCACCGTCAGGTCGAAGGTGGCGGCGTATTCCAGGGCGCGGACCAGGGTGCGGTTGTTGGGAATGTCCTTCAGGCCATTGCCGAACGCAACGCAGCCGGTGTCACGCAGGGCGACCAGCTCGGCCAGTTGCTCGCCTTCCAGGCCCTTGGTCAGCGCACCGACCGGGTAGACCTTGCTGTTGCCGGCTTCGCGGGCGCGATCGAGGATCAGCTCGGCCACGGCCGAGGTGTCGAGAATCGGTCGGGTCTGGGGTGGGCAGCACAGGCTGGTGACACCGCCGGCCACTGCGGCGCGGGTCTCGCTGGCGATGGTGCCCTTGCGGCTGTAGCCCGGCTCGCGCAGGGCGACGTCGAGGTCCACCAGACCGGGTGCTGCGACCAGGCCGTCGGCCTGCAGGGTGCGGCTGGCGCTGAAGCCTGCCGGTGCGGCGCCGATGGCGACGATGCGACCGCCGTCCAGGTGCAGGTCGGTGATTTGGTCCAGGCCGCTGCTGGGGTCGATGACCCGGGCGCCAAGAATACTGATGCTCACAGGGCGTTCTCCTGGTCGAGTTGACGTTGCGCGGCCTGGCCGCTCATGGCCATGGACAGCACCGCCATGCGCACGGCGATGCCGTAGGTGACCTGGTTGAGAATCACCGAATGGGCGCCGTCGGCCACTGCCGACTCGATCTCCACGCCGCGGTTGATCGGCCCCGGGTGCATGACGATGGCGTCGGGCTTGGCCCCGGCCAGGCGTGCGGTGGTCAGGCCGAACAGGCGGTAGAATTCGCCTTCGCTGGGCAGCAGGCCGCCGGCCATGCGCTCACGTTGCAGGCGCAGCATGATCACCACGTCGACGTCCTTCAGGCCTTGGGCCAGGTCGGTATAGACCTTCACGCCATACTGCTCGATACCCACGGGAATCAAGGTCTTCGGGCCGACCACGCGGATATCCGGGCAGCCCAGCGCCTTGAGCGCGAGCATGTCGGAGCGGGCCACGCGCGAGTGCAGGATGTCACCGACGATGGCCACCGAGAGGTTCTCGAAGCTGCCCTTGTGGCGACGGATGGTCAGCATGTCGAGCATGCCCTG
Source organism: Pseudomonas sp. FA-1 (assembly GCF_056856075.1). NCBI lineage: Bacteria > Pseudomonadati > Pseudomonadota > Gammaproteobacteria > Pseudomonadales > Pseudomonadaceae > Pseudomonas > Pseudomonas sp. FA-1. Next base: position 262,215 of record NZ_JBWXTH010000001.1, on the reverse strand, counting down.
GGTCGGGTGCGCATGGCGGCCGTCGCCGCCGTTGATCACCGCCACGTCCGGGCAGACGTGCTCGGCGATGAAGTGCGCGGCGCCGGAGTCGGAATGGCGCACGACGAACATGTCGGCGGCCATGGCCTCCAGGTTGCGCAGGGTGTCGAACAGGGTCTCGCCCTTGCTGGTCGAGGAGGTCGACACGTTCAGGCTGATCACATCGGCCGACAGGCGCTGGGCGGCCAGTTCGAAGGTGGTGCGGGTGCGGGTCGAGTTCTCGAAGAACACGTTGCACACGGTCTTGCCGCGCAGCAACGGGACTTTTTTCACGGCCCGGGCACCGACTTCCAGGAAGGAGTCGGCGGTGTCGAGGATCTCGGTCAGCAGTTCGCGGGGCAAACCGTCGAGCGAGAGAAAGTGGCGCAGCTGGCCCTGGTCATTGAGCTGCAGCGGGCGCTTGGCGTCGAATGGCGTCATCGCGGGGGACTCTTAAAGGGCGGAAGCGGTGGCGAGGTCCTGGCGCTCGAGGGCGAGCGGTGCGGGTCCGGTCAATTTTACCCGTTCAGTGGGCGCCAGTTGCAAGGTGGCACCGAGCACGTTGGGGCGGATCGGCAGTTCGCCGGCGTCGAGGTCCAGCAGGCAGACCAGGGTGACGCTGGCCGGGCGGCCATAGTCGAACAGTTCGTTGAGTGCGGCGCGGATGGTGCGCCCGCTCATCAGCACGTCGTCCACCAGTACCAGGTGCTGGCCTTCGACCTCGAAGGGCAGTTCCGAAGGGCGCACCTGCGGATGCAGGCCGTTCTGGCTGAAGTCGTCGCGGTAGAAGGAGACGTCCAGGGTGCCCAGTGCGCTGCTGTCGCCCAGCGCCTGCTGCAAGGCCTGGGCTACCCACACACCGCCGGTGCGGATGCCGATGAAGCGTGGCTCGGTGATGGCACGGCGGGCCAGGTGGGCGCGAAGGTCGACGGCCATCTGCCGGATCAGGTCGGCGGGGTTGGGTAGGCTCATTGCGTGCTCCTCGGGAGGGGGCGCCGGGTGGGCCGGCGGCAAAGCGGATTTAAGTGTTGGCCTCCAGCCAGCCTTGCAGGAGCAGGGCGGCGGCGATGGCATCGACCGGGTTGTCGCGGTAGCTGCCGTGGCGCATGCCGCGGGCCATCTGCTCGCCCTTGGCTTCGAAGGTGGTCAGGCGTTCGTCGTGGGTGTGCACGGGCAGGTTATAGCGGCCATGCAGGCGCCGGGCGAACTTCTCGGCGCGCTCGCTCATCTCGCTGGGCGTACCGTCCATGTTCAGTGGCAGGCCGACGACGATGGCATCGGGCTTCCATTCCTTGATGAGTCTTTCCACCTGGGCCCAGTCCGGCACGCCGTTCTGGGCCTTGAGCGTGCACAGCTCGCGGGCCTGGCCGGTAATCACCTGGCCGACGGCCACACCGATCTGTTTGCTGCCGTAGTCGAAGCCCAGCAGCAGGCGCAATTCGGCCATCAGGCGTGGCCCGCCTGGCTGGTCAGCAGGCTGAGGTTGATGCCCAGGCTCGCGGCGGCTGCCTCCAGGCGTTGGTCGCTGGCCAGGCCGAAGATGATCTCGGGGTCGAACGGGCAGTTGAGCCAGGCGTTGTCGGCAAGCTCGGCTTCCAGCTGGCCTGCCTCCCAGCCGGCGTAGCCCAGGGTGATCAGGCTCTGTTTCGGCCCTACGCCATCGGCGATGGCGAACAGCACGTCCTGGGAGGTGGAAAGCGACAGGCCCTGCAGCTCGACGGTAGCCTGGTAGCTGCATTCGCTTGTGTGCAATACGAAACCGCGATCGGTCTGCACCGGGCCACCCTGGTAGATCGGCACCTGCAGGGTACTGGCCGGCGGCTCTTCGTCCGGGCGCAGCTGCTCCAGGATGTCCGCCAGGTTCAGCTCCTGAGGCCGATTGACCACCAGGCCCATGGCGCCATTGGCGTTGTGCTCGACGATATAGGTGAGAGTCTGGGCAAAGTTCGGGTCGGCCATGTGCGGCATGGCGATGAGGAACTGGTGCTTGAGGTAGCTCGGGCTGAGGGTTTTCATGGGTGATAGTGTGGCGTCAGGTGGCGAGGCTGACAAGGTGCCAGTGTGTTGCTGGGCGTTGTGCAGGTCGGTGGTTTCGGGGCGCCTGATGACGCGTGCGCCACCGCACATTCAAGCCCTACGGATCAACCATCATTCAATTACTGGACAGGCGGTCACCGCGGGCAAAGCGCCAGGTGCGGATGATCTCCAGCCGGTCGAACTCGGCCAGGTCGCCGGTGAACGGTGCGAACGGTGCCGACAGGCGGACGATGCGCTGGGCTGCCTGGTCGAGCACCGGCTGGCCGGAGGACTCCAGCACCAGCACCTCGTACAGCGAACCGTCGCGGTTGATCGACACCATCATCCGCAGGCTGCCGTAGATCTGCTGGCGACGTGCCTGCTCGGGGTAGTTGAGGTTGCCGACCCGCTCGACCTTCTTGCGCCACTCTTCCTTGTACCAGGCGCCCTTGTCGCGCATGGTCGAAGCGGCGTTGAGGCGGTGGATGCGCGGGCGCTTGGCGTACAGCTGCTGTTCGTTGGAAAGCTCCGCCTCGAGGCTGGCGATCTGGCTGGACAATTGCGAGCTGTCGAAGTCCGGCACTGCCTGGGGCTTGGGCTGGGGCTTGCTTTCCTTGGGCTTGGGCTCGACCTTCTGCGGCTTGGGGGCCTTGGTGGCCACGGCGGACTTCTGCGGGGCCGGCGGGCTCTCCCGCTTGGCGGCCGGGGGCGGGGTGACCTTGTTGATCTTGCTGTCCTGGAACGGCGCGACCTCGGTGGTCTTGGGCACCGCCTTCTTCTCCAGGGTGCCGCTGCCCTGCTGGTTGTCCTGGGCCTGGAAGTCGGCCTTCTCGGGCGGTTTCTCGCTCTTGAAGGTCGCCAGGGTGATTTCCATGGTGCGGCGGATTTCGCTGGGCTTGGTGATGGTGAAGCTCACGCCCAGGATCAGCGCCAGGTGCACCAGGGCAGCCAGGAACAGGGTGAAGCCGAGCCGGTCCGCAGGGCGGACGCGGGGAGGCAGCAGGTCGGCGGGGATGTCGGCAGGCAGCGTCATCAGGTATCCAGCAACCGCAAAGCGGGGTGGCGGCTCAGTCGAAAAGGACTGGCATCATACCCCACTGCGCGAAATTGCTCCGCGTCGGCGGTCAGCGCGCCTTGAGCTGGCGATCAATGGCATCCATCAGTTGCCCGCCGATATCGGTGTTGTAGGCCGCGTCGATCTCGCGGATGCAGGTGGGGCTGGTGACGTTGATCTCGGTGAGGTAGTCGCCGATCACGTCCAGGCCGACGAACAGCAAGCCTTTTTCACGCAGGGTCGGGCCGACCTGGGCAGCGATCCAGCGGTCGCGCTCGGTCAACGGGCGGGCCTCGCCACGCCCCCCGGCGGCCAGGTTGCCGCGGGTTTCGCCGCTGGCCGGGATGCGTGCCAGGCAGTAGTCGACCGGCTCGCCGTCGATCATCAGGATGCGCTTGTCGCCGTCGACGATCTGCGGCAGGTACTCCTGGGCCATGATTTGCTGGGTGCCGTGCTGGGTCAGGGTCTCGAGGATCACCGACAGGTTCGGGTCGTCCTTGCGGTGGCGGAACACCGAGGCGCCGCCCATGCCGTCCAGCGGCTTGAGGATCACGTCGCCGCGGCTGTTGGCGAACTCGCGCAGGATGTCCACGCGGCGGCTGACCAGGGTCGGCGCCATGCACTGCGGAAACTGGGTGGCGAACAGCTTCTCGTTGCAGTCGCGCAGGCTCTGCGGCCGGTTGACCACCAGCACGCCCTCGCGCTCGGCCTGCTCCAGCAGGTAGGTGCTGTAGACGAACTCCATGTCGAAGGGCGGATCCTTGCGCATCAGGATCACGTCCAGGTCGGCCAGGGCACTGTCCTGCTCTTCGCCCAGCTCGAACCAGCGGGCCGGATCGGCGAACACCTTCAACGGGCGCATCTGCGCGCGGGCCTGGCCCGCACCCAGGTAGAGGTCGCGCTGCTCCATGTAGAACAGGGTCCAGCCACGGGCCTGGGCCGCCAGCAGCATGGCCAGCGAGCTGTCCTTCTTGTAGGAGATGGACGCGATGGGGTCCATGACAATCCCGAGGCGAACGCTCATGGGTAATTCCTCATTGGCGGCGATTGCCGCGATGGTTCGATGAAAAGTGGCTCAGGGTGGCGCCGGGAACGCCGATGGTCAAGGGGGCGGCGGATGGAATGCCCCTGCGGACTGTGCTAAAAATGCCAGGCATAGTGCTTGATGCCGTTCACAGGAGCCAAGCATGATGTCGCTTGGGACTGCTGCGCAGTCCATCGCGGGGCAAGCCCGCTCCCACAGGGTCTGTGCCGGGCTCGGGGCTCTGTTGTCGCAGGGCCGTGTAGGAGCGGGCCTGCCCCGCGATGGGGCGCGAAGCGGCCCCGGATGTCAGCCAGAGCCGCGATGGTAGCCCAACTTATGGAACAACCCCTGAAGGTGATGGTGATCGACGATTCCCGCACGATCCGCCGCACCGCCCAGATGTTGCTCGGCGAAGCAGGCTGCGAGGTGATCACCGCCAGCGACGGCTTCGATGCCCTGGCCAAGATCGTCGACCACAAGCCCCGGATCATCTTCGTCGATGTGCTGATGCCGCGCCTGGACGGCTACCAGACCTGCGCAGTGATCAAGCAGAACAGCGCCTTCAAGGACACCCCGGTCATCCTGCTGTCCTCACGCGACGGCCTGTTCGACAAGGCCCGTGGCCGGGTGGTCGGCTCCGACCAGTTCCTGACCAAACCGTTCAGCAAGGAAGAACTGCTCGAAGCGATCAGGGCCCATGTGCCCGGGTTCGCCGCGCAGGCCCAACACGCACCCTGACCCCGCCCGCCATGGCGGTGTCTTCTTTCCTTCATGGGGAAACAGCATGGCCCGAGTTTTGATCGTCGACGACTCGCCGACAGAGATGTACAAGCTGACCGCCTGGCTGGAGAAGCATGGCCACCAGGTGCTCAAGGCAGACAATGGCGCCGATGGCGTGGCCTTGGCCCGCCAGGAAAAGCCCGACGCGGTGTTGATGGACATCGTCATGCCCGGCATGAACGGTTTCCAGGCCACCCGGCAGTTGAGCAAGGATCCCGAGACCCGCGCCATTCCGGTGATCGTGGTGACCACCAAGGACCAGGAAACCGACCGGGTCTGGGCCACGCGCCAGGGCGCGCGGGACTTCCTGACCAAGCCGGTGGAGGAAGCGGCGCTGATCGACAAGCTCAAAGAGGTCATCGGGGCTTGACCACCCGTCCGCAGGGCGCGTCGCTGACCGCCTTCGAACTGCTGCTGGACATCGACCGGCGCTGTCGTCTGCTGGTGGCCGACCAACCGCCCCAGGACACGCGCCAGCAACAGTGGAGCGGTATCGGCTTTCGCGTTGCCCGGCAGTGGTTCGTGGCGCCCATGGGCGAGGTCGCCGAAGTATTGCATGAGCCGCGCAGCAGCCGGGTGCCTGGTGTCCAGCCCTGGGTCTGCGGGGTGGCCAACCTGCGTGGCCGGCTGTTGCCGGTCATGGACCTGAGCGCGTTCTTCGGCCTTGGCCCGGCATTGGCGGGCAAGCAGCGGCGGGTGCTGGTGCTGGACCATGAAGCGCTGTTCGCAGGCCTGTTGGTGGATGAAGTCCTGGGCCTGCAGCACTTCGCCCTGAGCAGCCTGGAGTTGTCCCCGCCGCAGCCGCTGCTGCGCGCTGCCGCGCCCTTCGTCCAGGGCCATTTCTCCCGTGAACGCAACTGGGCGATCTTCAGCCCGTTCGCCTTGGCCCAGGCGCCGGGCTTTCTCGACGTGGCGTTGTAGAGGACCCATCGACCGTGAACAAACCCGCCACACCCGTTGCCCCGGCTGTCGTGAGCCCGCGTCGGCGCAGCATCGCGCAGATCACCGTGCTGTTCCTGCTGCTGATCCTGTCGATCATCCTGCTGTTCGCCAACTTCGCCTACCTCAACACCCAGGCCAACTACGACAAGCAGTACATCGGCCATGCCGGCGAGTTGCGCGTGCTTTCCCAGCGCATCGCCAAGAACGCCACCGAGGCGGCGGCCGGCAAGGCGCTGGCCTTCAAGTTGCTGTCCGATGCGCGCAACGACTTCGAGCGGCGCTGGCGCTACCTGCGCGAGGGTGATCAGGCCACTGGGCTGCCGCCGGCGCCCATGGCCGTGCGCGACGAAATGGACGCCGTGCGCCAGGACTGGGAAAACCTGCGCAAGAACACCGACACGATCCTTGCCAGCGAGCAGACCGTGCTGTCACTGCACCAGGTGGCAGCGACCCTGGCCGAGACCGTGCCGCAGTTGCAGGTCGAGTATGAAAAGGTCGTGGAGATCCTCCTGCAGAGCGGGGCGCCGGCCAGCCAGGTGGCTGTGGCCCAGCGCCAGCTGCTGCTGGCCGAGCGCATCCTCGGCTCGGTCAACACGGTGCTGGCGGGCGACGACACCTCGGCCCAGGCGGCGGACGCCTTCGGGCGCGATGCCAGCCGTTTCGGCCAGGTGCTCGAGGGCATGCTCGGCGGCAACCCAGCGATCCAGGTGACCAAGGTCGAGGACGCCGACGCCCGCGCGCGGCTGGCCGAAATCGCCGAGCTGTTCCAGTTCGTCGCAGGCTCCGTGGACGAAATCCTCGAGACCTCGCCGGAGCTGCTGCGTGTGCGCGAGGCGGCCGGCAACATCTTCAGCCTGTCGCAGACCCTGCTCGACGAAGCCTCGCACCTGGCCAACGGTTTCGAGAACCTGGCCAGTGGTCGCACCCTGGCCACCATCGGCGGCTACCTGTTGGGGCTGGTGGCCCTGGCCTCGATCATCCTCATCGGCCTGGTGATGGTACGCGCCACCCACCGCCAGCTGCGCGAGACCGCCGAGAAGAACGAACGCAACCAACAGGCGATCATGCGCCTGCTCGACGAGATCGAAGAGCTGGCCGACGGCGACCTGACCGTCACCGTGTCGGTCACCGAGGACTTCACCGGGGCCATCGCCGACTCGATCAACTATTCGGTCGACCAGTTGCGCGACCTGGTGGCGACCATCAACCACAGTGCCGAGCAGGTCGCCGCGGCCGTGCAGGACACCCAGAACACCGCCCGCCAGTTGGCCAAGGCCTCCGAGCACCAGGCCGAACAGATCAGCGAGGCGTCCCTGGCGGTAGGTGACATGGTCGAGTCGATCGACCGGGTATCGGCCCACGCCTACGAATCGGCGAAGGTAGCCGAGCGCTCGGTGGCCATCGCCAACAAGGGCAACGAGGTGGTGCACAACACCATCCACGGCATGGACAACATCCGTGAGCAGATCCAGGACACCGCCAAGCGGATCAAGCGCCTGGGCGAGTCTTCCCAGGAGATCGGCGACATCGTCAGCCTGATCGACGACATCGCCGACCAGACCAACATCCTCGCCCTCAATGCGGCGATCCAGGCCTCCCTTGCCGGCGAGGCCGGGCGTGGTTTCGCCGTGGTCGCCGACGAGGTGCAGCGCCTGGCCGAGCGTTCGTCGTCGGCCACCCGGCAGATCGAGGCGCTAGTGCGCACCATCCAGGCCGATACCAACGAGGCGGTGATCTCCATGGAACAGACCACCGCCGAAGTGGTGCGAGGCGCGCGCCTGGCCCAGGACGCCGGCGTCGCCCTGGCCGAGATCGAGGGCGTGTCGCAGACGCTGGCCGACCTTATCCACAGCATCTCGGACGCCGCCCAACTGCAAACATCCTCGGCTGGGCAGATTTCCCACACCATGGCGGTGATCCAGCAGATCACCGCGCAGACCTCCGCCGGCTCCGGCGCCACCGCCGACAGCATCCGCCACCTGGCGCGCATGGCCAGCGAGATGCGCCGCTCGGTCTCCGGCTTCACCCTGCCGGCCCCCGCCGAACCACGTTGAGGAGCGAGCCATGGTGCCCACGACCGTGAGCCCCGAGCGCCACGACACCGTTGCCCTGGCCTGGGCCAAGGCAGCCATCCTCGACTGCCTGGGTCAGGCCCGCCAGGCCCTGGAGCGTTTCGCCAGCGAGCCGGAAGACCCGGCGATGCTGGCCTTCTTCATCGACAATCTGCACCAGGTGCACGGCTGCCTGCGCATGCTTGAGCTGCGCGGTGCGACTCACCTGGCCGAGGAACTGGAGCTGCTCGGCCGGGCCATGGCCGATGGCCAGGTCAGCCCCCGGGGCGATTGCCTCGGCGCGCTGTTCCGGGGGCTCGAGCAGTTGCCCCCGTACCTGGAGCGCTTGCGCGGGGCACGTCACGACCTGCCGTTGGTGGTGGTGCCGTTGCTGAACCAGTTGCGCGGGTGCCGAGGTGTCGAGCCGTTGCCCCAGGGCAGCCTGGTCGGCCATGCGGCGCAGCGCCTGGCAGGGGCTGCCGACCTGGCGGACCTGGACCTGTCCCTGGGCAATTGGCGCGAACAGTTGCAGGCAGGGCAAGGCCGCGACGCGTTGCGTTCGGTGGTGATGGCGCTGTGCGACGACCTGGTCCGGATCAAGGAGCGGTTGGACCTGTTCGTGCGTGGCGATCGCCAGCAGCGCGAGCAGCTGGAGGCCCTGCTGGCGCCGCTGCGCCAGGTCGCCGATACCTTGGCGGTACTGGCCTTCCAGCAACCGCGCCGGGTGATCATCGACCAGGTGCTGGCCTTGCAGGCCCTGGCCCAGGGCGAGCGGGCCGTGGACGACGCGGTGCTGATGGATATCGCCGGCGCCTTGTTGTACGTGGAGGCGACCCTCAACGGCATGGTCGGACCCTTGGATGAAAGCGGCCAGGGCAACCTGCCGGGCGCCGACGTGATCGAGATCCGCCAGCTGGTGTTGAACGAGGCGCTGGCGGTGTTGCAGCAGGCCAAGGACCTGATCGGCGATTGCCTGGAGTCCGGCTGGCCACGCGAGCGCCTGCAGCCGCTGCCAGGCCTGTTGCACCAGGTGCGCGGTGCCTTGTCCATGCTCATGCTGCCGGAGATGGCCGAGGTGTTCGGTGGTTGCGCCGGTTACATGCAGGGCTGGCTTGCCCACCTGGAACAGGAACCACCCGCCGAGGAGCTTGCGCACCTGGCCGAAGCGCTGAGTGCCGGCGAAATGTATCTGCAATGGCGCGTAGCCGACCCCCTGGCCGATGCCCAGCCCTTCCTCGACATGGCCCGTGCCAGCCTGGCGGCGATCGGCGTGGTGTGCCAGCAGCCCCAGGCCTGCCTCGAGCCCGAGGCGATCGATGACGAGCTGCGCGACGTTTTCCTCGAGGAAGCCGGCGAGCTGCTGCCGGAGATCGAACGCCACTGGTTGCGCTGGCGTGCCGACAACACCTTGCGCGATGCGCTGGTAGAGGTGCGCCGGGCGCTGCACACCCTCAAGGGCAGTGGGCGAATGGTGCATGCCGAGGCCCTGGCGGAGCTGGCCTGGGGCGCCGAGCACCTGCTCAACCGGGTATTGGAGGGGCGCATCACCCTGGCGGCGGAGGGGGTGGTGGCCTTGCAGCAGGTATTGGTGCGTTTGCCGGACCTGCTGGCCGATTTCGCGGTGGGTCACCCGACGCCGCTGGCCGAGGCCGAGGCCTTGTCCAGCCATCTGCATCAGCTGGCCATCCATAATCCACCAGTGGCGGCGGCCCATGGGCTGGACCCTCAATTGCTGGAAATCTTCCGCAACGAGGCCCAGGGCCACCTGGGCAGCCTGGAAACCTACCTGCGCGGTGCGGACGGCGAGGGCTCGCCCGTCAGCGACAGCCTGCAGCGCGCGCTGCATACCCTCAAGGGCAGCGCGGCCATGGCGGGTGTCATGCCGATAGCCGAGCTGGCCACGGCGTTCGATCGTCTGGTTCGGGAATACAAAGGGCACGGGCTGGCGTTGCAGGTAGCCGAGCTCGAATGGCTGGAGGCAGCCCGGGCTTTGTTCCACCTGGGCCTCGCCCAGCTCGACAGCACGCCCTTGGCGCCCATCCCGGACGCCGCGGCGCTGATCGAGCAGGTCGGCCAGGCGGTGGATGCGCGCCTGGCATTTCTTGAGCAGCACCCGCACCCGGCCCAACGTTCCGGGCGCGACCCGCAGCGTATCGCCGCCTTCCTGGCGCAGGGCATGGACATCTTGCTCGATGCCGAATCGCTGCTGTCGCGCTGGCAGGAGCACCCGGGCGAGCGCCAGGAGCTGGAAACCCTGCTCGATGACCTGACGGCCCTCGGGCAGGCGGCCCACCTGGCCGAGCTGTGGCAGGTGGATGAAATCTGTGAAGCGCTGCTCGATCTGTACGGCGCCGTGGAGGAGGGCAGCCTGGCCGCCAATGGGCGCTTCTTCGGCCTGGCCCAGCAGGCTCACGAAGCCTTGCTCGACATGTTCGATGAGATCGCCGCCGGGCAGCAGGTCGAGGCGCGGCTGGAATGCGTGGCGGCCCTGCGTGGCCTGTTAGACGATGCCCTGGCGCCTGACGCGATGGGCAAGGTCGGCCTCGACACGGTGACGCCTTTGCCCTTCCCGACCGCTCCGGTTGTCGAGCCTGCGGCAGGCGAGGCCCAGAGCCCGGGCGACAGCGAACTGCGTGAAGTCTTCCTGGAAGAAAGCTCGGATATCGTCGAAAGCGCCGCGGCCTCCTTGGCCCGCTGGCAGGCCGACCCGCGCAACAGCATCGAGGTCGAGAACTTGCTACGCGACCTGCACACCCTCAAGGGTGGGGCGCGGATGGTCGAGGTCGCGGCGATCGGCGACCTGGCCCATGAGTTGGAATTCCTCTACGAACTGCTCGCCGCTGGCCGACTGCCACCGAGCCCGGCGCTGTTCGCCCTGCTGCAGAACTGCCATGACCGCCTCGCCCATATGCTTGACGCGGTGCGCCTAGGCCAACCGCTGCACGCCGCTACGGCGTTGATCGACTATATCCGCAACTTCAGCAGCGCGGCGTTGACCGACAGCGCCGCGGGCCAGGCACAGGCCGAGGTGCCTGCCGCCGAAGCACCAGCGGTCACCCCGGAGCGGGCCGCAGGCGACATGGTCAAGGTGGATGCCGAGCTGCTGGACGACCTGGGCAACCTGGCCAGCGAGCATTCGATCATCCGGGGCCGCATCGAGCAGCAAGTCAACGATGCCCAGTTCGCCCTCAACGAAATGGAAACCACCCTGGAGCGCATGCGCGACCAGTTGCTGCGCCTGGATATCGAGACCCAGGGGCGGATGTCCAGCCGTTACCAGGCCGAAGGCGATGCCTATGACGACTTCGACCCCCTGGAAATGGACCGCCATTCCCAGTTGCAGCAGTTGTCGCGGGCGCTGTTCGAGTCGGCCTCCGATCTGCTCGATCTCAAGGAGACCCTGGCCCAGCGTGCCCAGGACGCCTACAGCCTGCTGCAGCAGCAGGCGCGGGTGAACAGCCAGTTGCAGGAGGGCCTGACGGCCACTTTGATGGTGCCCTTCGAGCGCCTGGTGCCGCGCCTGCAGCGTGTGGTGCGGCAGGTGGCCAGCGAGCTGGGCAAGCAGGTGGAACTGGTGGTCGGCAATGCCGAGGGGGAGTTGGACCGCAGCGTGCTCGAACGCATGGTGGCGCCGCTCGAGCACATGCTGCGCAACGCGGTTGACCATGGCCTGGAAACCCGGGAAGTGCGCCTGGCGGCCGGCAAGCCGGAGCAGGGCACCATCCACCTGAACCTGCTTCATGAGGGGGCCGACATCGTCATCGAGATGAGCGACGACGGAGCCGGTGTGCCTTTGCAGGCAGTGCGCGCCAAGGCGATCAAGCGTGGCCTGCTGGACCCACAGGCCTACCTGAGCGACCACGAGATCCTGCAGTTCATCCTGCGCCCCGGGTTTTCCACCGCTGAGAAGATCACCCAGATTTCCGGCCGCGGGCTTGGCATGGACGTGGTCCATGAAGAGGTCAAGCAGCTGGGCGGCTCCATGAGCATCGAGTCGAGCCCGGGCAAGGGCGCACGCTTCCTGATTCGCCTGCCGTTCACCGTCTCCATGAACCGGGCGCTGATGGTGCACCTGGATGATGAACAATACGCGATACCGCTCAACACCATCGAGGGCATCGTACGCGTGCCGCCCGCGGAGCTCGAGGCCTGTTACCAGTTGAGTGCGCCGCGCTATGTCTATGCCGGGCACGAATACCACCTGCGGTACCTTGGCGAAGTGCTGCAAGGGGGCAGGCCTCGTCCCAGCCTGCTGGGCCAGAGCGTGCCGCTGCCGGTGTTGCTGGTGCACTCCCAGGAGCAATCCTTCGCCATCCAGGTAGACAGCCTGTCGCCCAGCCGTGAGATCGTGGTCAAGAGCCTGGGGCCGCAGTTCGCGGCGGTGCCGGGGCTGTCCGGCGCGACCTTGCTGGGCGATGGCCGGGTGGTGCTGATCCTCGACCTGCTCGGCCAGTTGCGTGGCCAGCAGCGACGCCTGGCGCGCCTGCCGGGTGGCTATGGCGACCAGCGGCCGTTGCTCGGGCCGGCGCCACGCCGGCGTCTGCTGGTGATGGTGGTGGACGACTCGGTGACCGTGCGCAAGGTCACCAGCCGCCTGCTCGAGCGCCATGGCATGAACGTGCTCACGGCCAAGGACGGGGTGGATGCCATGACCCTGCTCGAGGAACATCGCCCGGACGTGCTGCTGCTGGATATCGAAATGCCGCGCATGGACGGTTTCGAGGTGGCCACCCGTATCCGGCGCGACGCGCGGCTCAAGGACCTGCCGATCATCATGATCACTTCGCGTACAGGCCAGAAACATCGCGACCGGGCGATGGCCATCGGTGTCAACGACTACCTGGGCAAGCCGTACCAGGAGTCGGTACTGCTCGCGAGCATCGCCCACTGGAGCCAGACCCATGCTTGAACATATCGCCGGCCAGCGCAGCAGCCTGACCGGCTTGCTGCTGCCCATGAGCGACCGGACCCTGGTGCTGCCCAATGTCGCCGTGGCCGAACTGATCGGCCAGCGCGCGTTCGCCTGCGAGGCCCATGAGCCGGCCTGGCACCTGGGCTGGATCGACTGGCGCCAGCAGCGGCTGCCGCTGATCGGTTTCGAGGCGGCCTGTGGTGGCGAAACCCTTTGCGGTGATCGGGCTCGTGTCGTGGTGCTCAACGCCCTGGGCGATACCGGGCTTCGCTACCTGGCGCTGCTGCTGCAGGACATTCCGCGATCATGCAAGCTCGACAGCCAGCTCAATTATGTGGATGTGCCGCTGGCCAGCCTGGAGCTGGCCGCGGTGCAGGTGGGCGAGCAGGTGGCCAGGGTCCCGGACCTGGCAGGGTTGGAACGGATGGTGCGTGACGCCGATCTGCAACCTCTGGGCGGGTAGGATATCGGGCTCGTCCCGCGATGAGGGCCGAGGTGATCTGGAACCTGGCCCGTTTCAGGAGGTCTGTGTCTGCATGTACTACGGTGAACGTTTCAATGCCTGGACGCACCTGGTCGGTGCCGTGCTGGCCTGTATCGGCGCCATCTGGCTGATCGTCGTGGCCGGGCTGCAGGGCGACCCCTGGAAGATCGTCAGCTTCTCCATCTATGGCAGCACCCTGCTGCTGCTCTACAGCATCTCCACCCTGTACCACAGCACCCGTGGCCGGGCGAAGGTGATCATGCGCAAGCTCGATCACTTGTCGATCTACCTGCTGATCGCCGGCAGCTATACCCCGTTCTGCCTGGTCAGCCTGCGTGGCCCCTGGGGCTGGAGCCTTTTCGGCGTGGTCTGGGGGCTGGCGGTGATCGGCATGCTCCAGGAGATCAAGCCGCGCTCGGAGGCGCGGATCCTGTCGATCGTCATCTATGCGGTGATGGGCTGGATCGTCCTGGTGGCGGTCAAGCCCCTGCTGCACACCCTCGGCGGCGCCGGGTTCGCCTGGCTGGCGGCGGGCGGGGCGTTCTACACCATCGGCATCCTGTTCTTCGCCTTCGACAGCCGCTTCCGCCATTGGCATGGCATCTGGCACCTGTTCGTCATCGCCGGCAGCCTGATGCACTTCGTCGCGGTGTTCTTCTACGTGCGCTAGTGTGGTGTTTTGCAAATACGACCAAAAATCGCTCGCGAGTTATGGTCGTTATTTGTGAAACACCACACTAGATATCCCCCCACAGCTGCTGCGCCACCGCCAGCGCGACCACCGGTGCGGTCTCGGTGCGCAGCACGCGCGGGCCGAGGCGTGCCGACTGGAAGCCGGCCGCCTTGGCCTGCTCCACCTCGGTATCGCTCAGGCCGCCTTCCGGGCCGATCAGGAAGGCCAGGCGCGCCGGGCGTTCGTGGCGGGTCAAGGGCTCTGCGACCGGGTGCAGCACCAGCTTGAGGTCGGCGTCGGTTTGCTTGAGCCAGTCGGCAAGCGTCACCGGCGGGTGGATCACCGGCACGGTCGAGCGACCGCATTGCTCGCAGGCGCTGATCGCTACCTGGCGCCAGTGGGCCAGGCGCTTGTCGGCGCGCTCATCCTTCAGGCGTACTTCGCAGCGTTCGCTGACGATCGGCGTGATGGCGCTGACGCCCAGCTCGGTGGCCTTCTGGATCGCCCAGTCCATTCGTTCGCCCCGGGACAGGCCTTGGCCAAGGTGCACCTGCAGCGGCGATTCGGCTTGGCCGGGCAGGGCCTCGTCGAGCGCTACGCGCACGGCCTTCTTGCCGACCTCCAGCAATTGGCCACGGAATTCCTGGCCACTGCCGTCGAACAGTTGCACGGCGTCGCCAGGGGCCATGCGCAGCACGCGGCCGATGTAATGGGCCTGGGCTTCGGGCAACTCGTGTTCGCCGAGGCTCAAGGGGGCGTCGATGAAAAAGCGGGACAGTCTCATGGAGTACTCGTCAAAAAGGGTTACGCACACTGTGTAGGAGCGGCCTTGTGCCGCGAAAGGGCCGCAAAGTGGCCCCTGGCGCTCAACGCCAACGCCCCAATCGCCGGGGCTGCCACGCAGCCCTTTCGCGGCACAAGGCCGCTCCTACAGGGGGAGGTGGATGGGGTTGCAGGCTAGCCCGGATCGCGGAAATCGGGGTGGAAGTTCGTCGGCACCGCCACGCTGACACTGTCGCGGGTGGCGATGTCGATGCCTTCGCTGGCCACCTCGGCCAGAAAATCGATCTGCTCCGGGGTGATCACGTACGGCGGCAGGAAGTACACCACGCTGCCCAACGGCCGAAGCAGCGCGCCGCGGGTCAGGGCGTGCTCGAAGACCTTAAGGCCGCGGCGCTCCTGCCAGGGGTAGGCGACCTTGCCGGCCTTGTCCTGGACCATTTCGATGGCCAGGGCCATGCCGGTCTGGCGGATCTCGGCGACATGGGCATGCTCGGCCAGGTGCGCGGTGGCGCTGGCCATGCGCGCCGACAGGGTCTTGTTGGCCTCGATCACATTGTCTTGCTCGAAGATATCCAGGGTCGCCAGCGCCGCGGCACAGGCCAGCGGGTTGCCGGTATAGCTGTGCGAATGAAGGAAGGCGCGCAGGGTCGGGTAGTCGTCGTAGAAGGCCTGGTACACATCGTCGGTGGTCAGGCAGGCGGCCAGCGGCAGGTAGCCGCCGGTCAGGGCCTTGGACAGGCACAGGAAATCCGGGCGGATACCAGCCTGTTCGCAGGCGAACATCGTGCCGGTACGGCCGAAGCCCACGGCGATCTCGTCGTGGATCAGGTGCACGCCGTAGCGGTCGCACGCCTGGCGCAGCAGCTTGAGGTACACCGGGTGGTACATGCGCATGCCGCCGGCACCCTGGATCAGCGGCTCGACGATCACCGCGGCGATGCTGGCGTGGTGCTCGGCCAGGGTCTGCTCCATCAGCGCGAACATGTTGCGCGAATGCTCTTCCCAGCCCATGCCGTCGGGGCGCAGGTAGCAGTCCGGGCTCGGCACCTTGATGGTGTCGAGCAGCAGTGCCTTGTAGGTTTCGGTGAACAGCGGCACGTCGCCCACCGACATGGCGGCGATGGTCTCGCCGTGATAGCTGTTGGTCAGGGTGACGAAGCGCTTCTTGTCCACCTGTCCCTTGTTCTGCCAGTAGTGGTAGCTCATCTTCAGCGCCACTTCGATGCAGGATGAGCCGTTGTCGGCGTAGAACACCCGGTCCAGGCCAGCCGGCGTCATGGCGACGAGGCGCTCGGACAGCTCGATGACCGGCTGGTGGCTGAAGCCGGCCAGGATCACGTGCTCGAGCTGGTCGACCTGGTCCTTGATGCGCTGGTTGATGCGCGGGTTGGCATGGCCGAACACGTTGACCCACCAGGAACTGACGGCATCCAGGTAGCGCTTGCCTTCGAAGTCTTCCAGCCACACGCCTTCACCACGGCGGATCGGGATCAGCGGCAGTTGCTCGTGGTCTTTCATCTGGGTGCAGGGGTGCCACAGGACTTTCAGGTCGCGTTGCATCCACTGTTGGTTGAGGCCCATGGGCAGATCTCCTGGCGGGGCGTGCTTTGGCCGACAAGCCTAAGCAATGGGGCCGCGCAGGACAACCGACGCGCTGCGTGCGGCGGTGTCGAAAACTAAATTTCCTGTGCCGACGGGCACTTGATGTCACTACGCTGGCAGGGTCTGGATGCCTGACGTATTCTTAACGCATCACATCCTGGGGCGTTCTTCCCCTCTTTTTGTCACCTCTATTTCCGGAGTTCGCCAAAATGGCTGCTGCTTGGGTGCGCCTGTGTGCGTTGGTATTGATTGGTGTGTCCAGCGCCGGCGCGCTGGCCAAGGACAAGAGCCCCACGGCGATCGTCGTGGGTGGCGGGCTGGCGGGCCTGACTGCGGCCTATGAGCTGCAGAACAAGGGCTGGCAGGTGACGGTGCTGGAAGCGAAGACCGGCATGGGCGGGCGCTCGGGCCTGGCCACCAGCGAATGGATCGGCAACGGCAAGAGCCAGCCGGTGCTCAACCAGTACCTGGACCGCTTCAAGCTTGAAACGCTGCCTGCGCCGGAGTTCGTACGTACCCCCGGCTACCTGATCGACGGCGAGTACTACAGCGCCAGCGACCTGGCGGCCAAGCAGCCGGCCACCGCAGATGCGCTCAAACGCTACGAGAAGACCCTCGACGACCTGGCCCGGTCGATCGACGACCCGTTGAACCCGGCGGCCACCAGCACCTTGTTCGCCCTCGACCAGATGAACGTCTCCACCTGGCTGGACAAGCTGCAGTTGCCGGCCACCGCCCGGCAACTGGTCAACCAGCAGATCCGGACCCGTTACGACGAACCGTCGCGTCTGTCGTTGCTCTACTTCGCCCAGCAGACACGCGTCTATCGTGGGGTCAGCGACCGCGACCTGCGCGCCGCGCGCCTGCCAGGAGGCAGCCCGGTGCTGGCCCAGGCCTTCGTCAAGCAGCTCAAGACCATCAAGACCCGTTCGCCGGTGACCGCGATCATCCAGGACAAGACCGGCGTGACGGTCAAGGTCGGTAGCGTCGGCTACCAGGCCGATTACCTGGTGATGGCCGTGCCGCTGCGGGCGCTGGCGAAGATCCAGATGACCCCGGGCCTGGACGGCAAGCACCTGGCTGCCCTCAAGGGAACCAACTACGGTTGGCGCGACCAGCTGATGCTCAAGTTCAAGAAGCCAGTGTGGGAAAGCCGTGCGCGCATGTCGGGCGAAATCTTCAGTAATGCAGGGCTTGGCATGCTGTGGATCGAGCCTGCGCTCAAGGGAGGGGCCAATGTGGTGATCAACCTTTCGGGCGACAACGCCCGTCTGCTGCAGGCCTTCGGTGACAAGCAGATGGTCGACCAGGTGCTGATCCGCATGCATGCCTTCTACCCACAGGCTCGTGGCGCCTTCACCGGATACGAGGTGCGTCGCTACAGCACCGACGCCGGAATGGGCGGTGCCTACCTGGCTTACGGTCCTGGCCAGATCAGCAAGTACTGGCGTTTGTGGGAGCGCCCGGTGCAACGCATCGCCTTTGCCGGTGAGCACACCGATGCGCTCTACCCCGGCACGCTGGAGGGTGCGCTGCGCAGTGGCCAGCGTGCCGCGAGCCAGGTGCAGGACCTGGCGGACGGCAAGTCGTTCGAGCCGGCCAAGGTTGTACCTGTCGCCGCTGCTCCGAGTGCAGCGAACGCGAAGGAAAAGGGCGGGTTCCTCTCCAACCTGTTCGGTGGTGCATCGGGCAAGGCCGACAAGGCGAATGCTGAGCCAGTGAAGCCGGCGCAGGCCAAGGAAGGCAAGCCTGGCTTCTTCTCGCGAATGTTCGGTGGCGCCGATAAGGTCGATGTGCCTGCCAAGGCCGAGCCTGAGGCGGCGGCAGAGCCCAAGGCCAAGGCTGGCTGAATCTTGTCGTAGCCAGTGCGGGCCCCAATCGTGAGGCAAGTCGGACCGCGATGGGGCCCGCACTGGCAGTAGCGCTGTGAGCGACTATCGTTAATGTTTCCTTAATGGGAAGGTTTCACAATACATATCTAATTTTTCGATCATCCGAAGCAAGTTTTTCCGCTTTTTTTCGATACGTTATGCGCTAGTCTGTGCACCAGCTTTCACGGGGAAACACACCAACATGCAACTGCGCAATTCATCCTCTCGTTATGGCCTGGTCAGCATCGTGATGCATTGGGGCGTGGCCCTGGCAGTCTTCGGGCTGTTCGGCCTGGGCCTGTGGATGGTCGGCCTCGACTACTACAGCCCGTGGCGCAAGTCCGCGCCCGACCTGCATAAAAGCATCGGCCTGGTGCTGCTGGGGGTGATGTTGTTGCGTGTGATCTGGCGCTTCGTCAGCCCGCCACCGCCGGCGCCGGCCAGCCACGGGGCATTCACCCGCCTGGCCGCCAAGCTGGGGCATGCGTTGCTCTACCTTGGCCTGTTCGGCGTGATGATCGCAGGTTACCTGATCTCCACCGCCGACGGCGTGGGCATCCCGGTATTCGGCTTGTTCGAGGTTCCGGCGCTTGTCAGCGATCTGCCCGACCAGGCTGATGTTGCTGGGGTCATCCACCTCTACCTGGCCTGGGGGCTGGTGATTTTCGCCATCCTGCATGCCTTGGCAGCACTGAAACACCACTTCATCGACCGTGACGCGACCCTGGCCCGCATGCTGGGCCGCAAAGCTTGACTCTCTACCTCAATTGCATAGGAAGGAAGTAAGGATGTTCAAAAAGACTTTTGCCGCTCTGGCGCTCGGTACCGCACTGCTCTCCGCTGGCCAGGCCATGGCCGCCGAGTACAAGATCGACAAGGAAGGCCAGCACGCGTTCGTCGACTGGAAGATCAGCCACCTGGGCTATAGCTTCATCCATGGCACCTTCAAGGACTTCGACGGTAACTTCACCTGGGACAGCGCCAAGCCGGAAGACAGCAAGATCAACGTCGAACTGAAGACTGCGAGCCTGTGGTCGAACCACGCCGAGCGTGACAAGCACATCGCCAGTGCGGACTTCCTGGATGTGAAGAAGTATCCAGAAGCCAAGTTCGTCTCCACCAGCGTGAAGAAGACCGGCGACAAGACTGCCGATGTGACCGGCGACCTGACCATGCACGGTGTGACCAAGCCAGTCACCTTCAAGGCTACCTTCAACGGTGAAGGCAAGGACCCATGGGGCGGCGAGCGCGCTGGCTTCAATGCCACCACCACGCTGAACCTGAACGACTTCGGCATCAAGGGCCCAGGCGCGACCTCCCAGACCCTGGACCTGGATATCAGTGTCGAAGGTGTGAAGCAGAAGTAATTCGAACGGTTTGAAAGCGGGGGGCTGCTGCGCAGCCCTTTCGCGGCCTTGTGCCGCGAGAGGGCCGCGTAGCGGCCCCTATGCTTATGTGTACGGAACTTGATGAATCAGCCCCGCAGGTGCTGCTGGCAGTCGCAGGGCATGTAACGCGCGCCAGGTGGCATCACCCTCCTTGATGACACCCCAGTCGGCAAAGAAATCCGCCAGGTTGCAGTTGGCCACCTTGCATAGCGAGGCGGTGAAGTTGACAAGGTCATTACCGTTGATAGGGTTCTCCCTGGCAAAGCGGTCCCAGGCGGGCAGGTAATGGTTGCCGAATCCTTTTCTGAGCTGTTCGAAGATAGCGTGCGTATCTGGAGACTCCGGATAATGTTTTTGATCGCGTGGCTTGGCCAGCCATGCCTTCAGCCCCGGCCAACGTTTGGGAAATTCTTCGCTGTAATCGTTCGAATGGATACGCCCGACCGCGAGGGCATAGATGTTCACTGAGTTTTCGTCGAACAACGGCGCCAATGTGTTCGTCCGGTTTTGAAAATGATGGCCGTACTCATGCAGGGTGACCCACAGCTCATGTGCACGCCCGCCCAACAATGCATTCATGTACGAGCTGCCTTGGCTACGACTGTGGGGCAGGCCAATGTAGCCCGTGGTGGCATAGGGCGAACTACTGGATACGCTTTCTACGGCATGAATCCATAAATTGCTTCGCGTATGCCTCGGTGAAGACCCGTCCAGACCGGCGGCAATCGCTTCGATTTTCAAGACTTCTTCATGGGACCTGACAATCTCTCCAACATCGGGGTGCGCGAATAACCGGTAGGTATCGGCGTAGGCGGATATGACCACTCGGTCGCCGACGAGCTGGACTTCTGTTTGGTGATCGCTTTTATCGAGCATGCGATGCCAGTCGTTCGGCGGAGTCTGCCCAAGGATGTAGTAAGGAATGGGCTGGAAGGCGCCGTCGAGAATAACGCGGCAGCCGGACTTACCCGTATTGCGAATATGGATCACGCCGCCGACGAGATCGGGCCGCAGCCGGTTGTCACCGCGTTGTAAGCGAACCTCGCGCATGTTTGGGGTTTGTATCGCGCGGTTCGATTGCTCAGCCAGCCCTTGTACGCCTATCAGGACTGTCACATCTTCATCGTCCCCTTCAAGCCAGAGGGAGGCGCTTTTGCCGGCAGGCAATTTATAGCCGGTGGGTTGATAGTCGGCCCACTGTAGACTCCATTGGTAAAACGCTTGGTCGTTGGCTTTGGCCGCCGTTGGGCCTATGTAGATGGACCGCGGATGGACAAAGCTATCCGTCGCTGTGACGGGATGGGAGAGCCCCGAACTGTTGACGCGCACGTGTACGGTATCAGCGGTCAGCAGGTAGCTATCTGGCAAGTCGGGATTATGAAAGCGTCCATCGGCTTTTACGTCGGCAATCCCTTTCCAAGTACCATTGGAGAAGGCTTCGATCACACCTTGGGTTACGGATGTGCTTCCTCGGACATCATTCTTTGCACCCCGCCTTAGCGAAAGGCTGGTAATGACCGGTGTTGCGGTAGTTGTGCCGGCCGAGGACTCGGTTTTATTGGATTTTGGAGTCGGTGTAAAAGTATTCATGTTGAGCCACTTATTACGTTATGGCTCTTCAGTGTTCAGATGGGCAATAGTTTTAAAAACTGGCTGAACTAACAGTTTTGCGCAACATACGTGCAGACCACCAAAATCCGTGGCGTTATTGGATTCGTACTACTGGAGGCGGTAAGAATACTGAGGCGCGTCGGTTACTAAACTTTCGCGTGGCTTGATTCGGCAACTGCCGGTATTGCGCCTTTCGCTGAGCTGGCAGCGAAAGGCGCAACATACCCGGTTGTCAGCCCTTGCGAGTCAACAGCGCGGGGCGCTCACCGCGTGGGCGGCTGGGCAGGTCATCCAGCTGCTCGGGCGTCGGATAACGGTCGAGCTTGGACTCCTTGCGGATGATCACTGGCTGGTGGGTTTCGCGCGGGTTGCGCACTGCCGGTTCCTGGCGGGAAAGGTCGTCACGACCGCCGGAGCGGTTGCGACCGCCGCCATTGTTGTCACGGCGCGCACCGCCGTTGTTGCTGTTGCGGGCGCGTTTCTCGCCGGAACCCTGCCCCTGGCGTTGACCGCCATTGCCACGCCCCTGGCCGCCGCCATTGCGCTGGCCTTGGCCCTGGGCCTGCCCCTGGCCGCCATTGCCGCCTGGGCGGCGGTTGCGGCCTTGGTTCTTGGTGTTCTGGTACGGGCTGACATAGTCGGCGCGGTTGCCGAAATTGTCGATCTCATCGTCCAGGAACTCTTCCGGGTCACGATCGGCCGGAACCGGCGGGATGCCGGCCTGGCCCTGGGAGGCCTGCTGCTGGCGCGGCTTCTTGTTGCGCGGTTTGCGCTGCTGCTGTGCCTTGTCGCCGGCCTTTTCCTTGTCGGCAGGCTTCTCGGCAGCCTGCTGCTTGGCCTTGCCTTTGTCCTTGCCTTTGTCCTTGCGCCCGCCGCTGCCGTCCTTGCCGCCTTCGGCGCGCGGCTGGTTGCGCCCGCCACGGCCATTGTTCTGCGGGCGTTCGCGTACTTCAGGCTTCTCGGCCTCTACCTGGCTTGGGTCGAAGCCCATCAGGTCGCCGTCCGGAATCTTCTGTTTGGTGACCCGCTCGATGCTCTTGAGCAGTTTCTCTTCATCCGGCGCGACCATCGAGATCGCCTCGCCCGAGCGGCCGGCACGACCGGTACGGCCGATACGGTGGACGTAGTCTTCCTCCACGTTCGGCAACTCGAAGTTGACCACATGAGGCAGTTGATCGATATCCAGGCCACGTGCGGCGATATCGGTGGCCACCAGCACACGTACGGTATTGGCCTTGAAATCGGCCAAGGCCTTGGTCCGGGCATTCTGGCTCTTGTTGCCATGGATCGCGGCGGCGCTCAGGCCGTGCTTTTCCAGGTACTCGGCCAGGCGGTTGGCGCCGTGCTTGGTGCGGGTGAACACCAGCACCTGTTCCCAGGCACCCAGGGTGATCAGGTGCGCCAGCAGGGCGCGTTTATGGCTGGCCGGCAAGCGGTAGACGCGCTGCTCGATCCGCTCGACCGTAGTGTTCGGCGGCGTGACCTCGATGCGCTCGGGGTTGTGCAGCAGCTTGTCGGCGAGGTCGGTGATGTCCTTGGAGAAGGTCGCCGAGAACAGCAAGTTCTGGCGCTTGGCCGGCAGGCGCGCAAGGACCTTCTTGACGTCGTGGATGAAGCCCATGTCTAGCATGCGGTCGGCTTCGTCGAGGACCAGGATCTCGACATGGGAGAGGTCCACGCTGCCTTGGCCGGCCAGGTCGAGCAGACGGCCGGGGCAGGCCACCAGCACGTCCACACCCTTGGCCATGGCCTGGACCTGCGGGTTCATGCCGACGCCACCGAAGATACAGGCGCTGACCAGGTGCAAGTCGCGGGCATAGACCTTGAAGCTGTCATGAACCTGAGCGGCCAGCTCGCGGGTGGGCGTGAGCACCAGTACGCGGGGTTGGCGTGGGCCGTGGCGCTGGGACTTGTCTGGGTGGCCGCCCGGGAACAGGCGCTCGAGAATCGGCAGGGCGAAGCCGCCGGTTTTACCAGTACCGGTCTGGGCAGCGACCATCAGGTCGCGACCTTGCAACACGGCGGGAATCGCCCGCTGTTGCACTGGGGTGGGCTGGGTATAGCCCGCTGCCTCGATAGCGCGGACAAGAGCCTCGGAGAGACCGAGGGAAGCAAAGGACATGGGCAATCCTGTTCTCGTGGGGGCTGGGCCCGATGGGATGATCTGCCTGGCGCGACGGGCATCGGCGGGATGCGATCGCGTCCGGTCCAGCTGGGCGTTCACTGCGCATCCTGGAAGCGTCGGGGAAGCACTGGGGGTGCGTGGGCGACGGTCGAGATGCCTGTTGCGAGGCCGAGCGTCCGGGCGTGAGCCGGGCGGGAAGGCCCGAGTATAACAGAGCTAGCGCGCCGTGCTGCGTTCGTGCTGCTCAACGGCGTCAGGAATATTTCCCTGGTCGCTTTCATAGCGAGCACTGATCGCCGCATAGGCCGGCTCCTGCTTGAAGCGGCGCAGCTCGTCGGCGAAGACCGTGGCCAGGCGTTCGCGCCCTGGCTTGCGGGCAAGGCCCAAATATTGGGCATGGCGGCTGATCACCAGGGGCAGCTCCTCGACCTGTTGCTCCAGGCCCAGGTGCCTGCGCAAGTAGCGGCCTGCGCGGCGGTCGGTCACCAGCAGGTCGATGCGCCCGAGCATCAGCTTGCCGAAATTCGCCTCGTGGGTCGGGGCCGATTCCCGCTGGAACAGCGGTGACGTATTGAAGGCCGGGTTGTACGTGTAGCCGGGCGAGGTCCCCACGGTCAGGCCTGCGAGGTCTTCCAGACGTTCTATTGCACGGTGCTGGGCGGTCGACTGGAACAACACGAACTGCACGTGCGAAAGGGGCTCCTCCGGGTAGACCATGAAGGGTTCGCGTGACTCGAGCTGGAAGATGTCCAGCACCCCATCGGCCAGGCCTTGCTCGACCATGGCCAGGCAGCGCCTCCAAGGCAGCAATTGCCAGTCGACATCGATACCCAGGCGCTTGAGTACTTCGTTGGTGACTTCGTAGTCGATGCCCTTGAGGTGACCATCGTGCCAATAGATGTAGGGCGCCCAGTCGTCACTGACCAGGCGCAAACGCTCTGCCTGGGCCAGCGGGCTCAGGCAGGCGAGCAGCAGGATGCAGGTCAGGCGCAGGAAATTGGGCATGGCGGCAGGGTACGTGCAATGCGCGCCCAACGCCAGTAGCCGTTGCGGTCAGGCTCCGGAAGGTCCGAGCAGGTGGGCTTGCACTTCCTTGTGCCTGCTGCCCAGGGACAGGCGCAGGCCGGGCTGGCGCAACAGCCGCGCCAGTTGTTCGGGGTCCTTGCGGCCATGCATGCCCTGGAAGTTCTCCAGTGCCTTGTCCCACCAGGCGGGTGCGCAGGCCCGGTCGAACTCGTTGTCGTAGGGGTAGCAGCCGTAGAGCAGTTCACGGGCAAACTGGCGCTGGTGACTGGGGAGCGTCAGGCTCAGGGCCTTGCAGCGCAGGCGATGCAGGGTAGGCGGGCGCGGCAGTTGGTCGTTGACCAGCGCCACGTCGGCCAGCGCCGCCTCGCTGAGCGGATCCTGGCCATGCTTGCCCAGCCAGGCTTGGACCTTGGCGCGAAACAGGGCCTTGCGGCTCCAATAGTGATGGATGACGTCGGTGCACGCGGCCACCGCCAGGGTACGGTACGCGGCCACGGCCAGGCAGAACTCCTCGAGGGTATAGGCGTTGGGCACCTGGGGGTGGAATTCATCCATCAAGGCGATGGACTGGTCGAGAACCGAGGCATCGATGGCATGCAGGCCGATGACCCCGGAATTGAGCAGGCCCATCCGCCCATCTGCCAGGCCACGATCCTGAAGGATGCCCTGCAGCTTGCTGTACAGCTGGCATTGCCGGTTGGCGTCGTAGCGCCCGCCGATGGCATTGCACAGCAGGCTGCCGGGGGCGATCCGCTGGAACAGCTGCAAAGGCGACTCGCGGAAGAAGGTATCGGTGTCGATCAAGGCGGCCACGGGATATTGCTGCAGGACCTGGCGCAACAGCACGTGCTTGCTGCGAAAGTGATAGCCATGGGGCTGGTTCCAGGCCGTCCGGGTGGCTTCATCCAGCAGGTGCAGCGTGACGGGCAGCTTCGCGTAAGGGGCCGGGTCGTCGGTATAGACCTGGATATCCAGTGCCTGGCCGGGCGCCTTGTGTAACTGTGCGAGGGCGCTGACGATGCTGAAACAGGCTTCCTGATGGTAGGTCGAGCGACCGAATGCCAGGTAGATGAGTTGTGGATTCGAAGCGGAAGACGGCTGCATCGTTCGGTAACTTATCGGGCTGCAGAAAGAAATAAGGCTTTAGCCTAATGCCAAAGCCTTAACTCTTCCTTAAGCACTTATTGCCGAAATGTGTCAGCGCGGTAGCTTGAGGTTGTTCCAGATCGCCAGGCTGGGCTCGGCCTGGTTCAGGGTGTAGAAATGCAGGCCCGGTGCGCCGCCTTGCAGCAGTTGTTCGCACATGCGGGTGATCACCTCCTCGCCGAACGCCTGGATGCTGGCAGTGTCGTCGCCGTAGGCTTCCAGCTGCTTGCGGATCCAGCGTGGAATCTCGGCGCCGCAGGCGTCGGAGAAGCGCGCCAGCTTGCTGTAGTTGGTGATCGGCATGATGCCGGGCACCACCGGGATATCCACACCCATCTTGCGGGCGCGCTCGACGAAGTAGAAGTAGCTGTCGGCGTTGAAGAAGTACTGGGTGATGGCGCTGTCGGCACCGGCCTTGACCTTGTGCACGAAGTTGGCCAGGTCGCTTTCGAAGTTGCGCGCCTGCGGGTGCATTTCCGGGTAGGCGGCCACTTCCAGGTGGAAGTGATCACCGCTTTCCTGGCGAATGAATTCGACCAGGTCGCTGGCGTAGCGCAGCTCGCCATAGGCCATGCCCATGCCGGACGGCAGGTCACCACGCAGGGCGACGATGCGCTTGATCCCGGCGGCCTTGTACTGGTTGATCAGGGTGCGCAGTTCATCCTTGCTGTCGCCGACGCAGGACAAGTGCGGTGCGGCCGGGATCTTCACCTCGCTTTCCAGCTGCAGCACCGTGTTGAGGGTGCGGTCGCGGGTCGAACCGCCGGCGCCGTAGGTGCAGGAGAAGAAGTCCGGGTTGTAGCCAGCCAGCTGGCGGGCCACGGCCATCAGCTTTTCATGGCCGGCATCGGTCTTGGTGGGGAAGAATTCGAAGCTGTAGCGGCGTTCTTGTGACATCTCTTATTCCTCAGCTGCAAGCGACAAGCCGCAAGCTGCAAGTAAAAGCCAGGGCGGTGGGGGCCGGCCTGGCTTGGGCATCCATCAAGATCTACAGGCTGCGAGCGCCAGGCCGGTTGTCGCCGCCTGGCACTCGTAGCGCCGCTTAGTAGCGGTAGGTGTCTGGCTTGAACGGGCCTTCGACGGTGACGCCGATATATTCGGCCTGCTGCGGGGTCAGCTGGGTGACCACACCGCCGAAGCCGCGGACCATTTCCAGGGCCACTTCTTCGTCGAGTTTCTTCGGCAGCACTTCCACGGTCAGGCGCTCGGCCTTCTGCGCGGCTGGCAGCTCGGCGAACTTCTGCTGGAACAGGAAGATCTGTGCCAGCACTTGGTTGGCGAACGAGCCGTCCATGATGCGGCTTGGGTGGCCGGTGGCATTGCCCAGGTTCACCAGGCGGCCTTCGGCCAGCAGGATCAGGTAGTCGTCGTTCTGCGGGTCGAAGGTGCCGGCGCCGGTGCGGTGGATCTTGTGGACCTGCGGCTTGACCTCTTCCCATGCCCAGTTCTTGCGCATGAAGGCGGTGTCGATTTCGTTGTCGAAGTGGCCGATGTTGCAGACCACGGCGCGCTTCTTCAGGGCCTTGAGCATGTTGGCGTCGCAGACGTTGACGTTACCGGTGGTGGTGACGATCAGGTCGATGCGGCCGAGCAGGTCACGGTTGATGCCGTCTTCGGTGCCGGTGTTGATACCGTCCTTGAACGGCGAGACCACTTCGAAGCCGTCCATGCAGGCCTGCATGGCGCAGATCGGGTCAACTTCGGTGACCTTGACGATCATGCCTTCCTGGCGCAGGGACTGGGCCGAGCCCTTGCCCACGTCGCCATAGCCGATCACCAGCGCCTGCTTGCCCGACAGCAGGTGGTCGGTGCCGCGCTTGATGGCGTCGTTGAGGCTGTGGCGGCAGCCGTACTTGTTGTCGTTCTTGCTCTTGGTGACCGAGTCGTTGACGTTGATCGCCGGGACTTTCAGCTCGCCCTTGGCCAGCATGTCCAGCAAGCGGTGTACGCCGGTGGTGGTCTCTTCGGTGATGCCGTGGATCTTCTCCAGCATCGCAGGGTATTTCTTGTGCAGGATCTCGGTCAGGTCGCCGCCATCGTCCAGCACCATGTTGGCGTCCCATGGCTGGCCATCCTTGAGGATGGTCTGCTCGATGCACCACTCGTACTCCTGCTCGGTCTCGCCCTTCCAGGCGAATACCGGAATGCCGGCGGCCGCGATGGCGGCGGCGGCCTGGTCTTGGGTGGAGAAGATGTTGCACGACGACCAGCGTACTTCGGCACCCAGGGCGACCAGGGTTTCGATCAGCACGGCGGTCTGGATGGTCATGTGGATGCAGCCCAGGATCTTCGCGCCCTTGAGCGGTTGTTCAGCCTGGTACTTGCGGCGCAGGCCCATCAGTGCGGGCATTTCCGATTCGGCGATGATGACTTCCTTGCGGCCCCAGTCGGCCAGGGAAATGTCGGCGACCTTGAAGTCGGAAAAACCTGCAGGCGTGTTTACAGCGCTCATCGAGAGCCTCCATTCGTAGTGTGCGAATGGGCGCCGTTGTGCGTTAAGCGTCCGCGGTGCGGACAACGCCCCAACCGAGCCTGACAGGTCGAACCTGCTGCAGCGCCCCTCGGCTGGGTGGCGGGATGACCCCCGCGGCGGGTGGCCATGTGAATCGGCAGGGATTATAGCCGTGGCACCGGGCCACGCCCAAGGTTTTCTGTCGATTAATCGAGACGATAGTCGATGTTCAATGGAGCACTGCCGAAGGCTCTGCCATCATTACCGCACGTCAGCCAAGCAGGTCAGGAGTCCCGATGAATTTCCACACCCGCAAATGGGTAAAACCCGAAGACCTCAACCCCAACGGCACGCTGTTCGGCGGCAGCCTGTTGCGCTGGATCGACGAAGAGGCGGCGATCTACGCCATCGTCCAGCTGGGCAACCAGCGCGTGGTGACCAAGTACATGTCGGAGATCAACTTCGTCAGCGCCTCGCGCCAGGGCGACATCATCGAGCTGGGCATCACTGCCACCGAGTTCGGCCGCACCTCCATCACCCTCAAGTGCGAAGTGCGCAACAAGATCACCCGCAAGAGCATCCTGACGGTGGACAAGATGGTCTTCGTCAACCTGGGCGAGGACGGCCTGCCGGCCCCGCATGGGCGAACCGAGATCAAGTACATCCAGGACCAGTTCCCCGACACCGCGGTGGAATGACGCTTGCGCGCCCCGTCTGTGGGAGCGGCCTTGTGCCGCGAAAGGGCCGCAAAGCGGCCCCAAAAACTTCAAGGCTGCGCGGTTACCCCGCGCACCACCCGCCCGATGCTCAACCCCTGCACCAGGATCGACGACAGCACCACGATATAGGTGATCGATAGCAACAGGTCGCGCTCAGGCCCACTGGGCAGCGACAGCGCCAGGGCCACCGACACGCCACCGCGCAGGCCGCCCCAGGTCAGTACGCGCACGGTGCCCTTGGGCACGCTGCGCCAGCGGCGCAGCAGGACGATGGCCGGGGCCACGGTGAGCAGCCGCGACAGCAGCACCGCCACGGCCAGCACGCTGCCGGCGGCCAGGTGCAGCCAGTTGAACGGCAGCAGCAACAGCTCCAGGCCGATCAGGGCGAACAGCAAAGCATTGAGCATGTCGTCGATC
Organism: Pseudomonas sp. FA-1; assembly: GCF_056856075.1. Lineage (NCBI taxonomy): Bacteria > Pseudomonadati > Pseudomonadota > Gammaproteobacteria > Pseudomonadales > Pseudomonadaceae > Pseudomonas > Pseudomonas sp. FA-1. The sequence continues at coordinate 233,121 of NZ_JBWXTH010000001.1, read as the reverse complement.
AGTTCCCAGAAGCCGTCCATGTAGCGTCGGGTCATGTCGTTCATCGCCAGGTTGCGCCCCAGGTTGCCGATGATCAGGCCGGCCACCACCATGGCGATCGGCGCCGACACGTGCAGCTCGTAGCACATGGCCGACCCGCCGATGACCAGCGCCAAGGTCAGCATGACCTCGACCTGGTACTGCTCGACGCTCTTGATCATGCGGTAGGTGGCATAGCCGATCACGCCACCGAAGACGACGCCGCCGATGGCTTCGCGGGCGAACAGCACGGCCGTGTCGGCGAAGCTGGGCGCCTCGCCGAGCTGGACAATGCCGAGCAGCACGGTGAACACCACCACTGCCGTGCCGTCATTGAACAGCGACTCGCCGACGATGGTGGTCTTCAAGGGCTTGGACGCGTTGGCGGTACGCAGCGCACCGAGCACGGCGATCGGGTCGGTGGGCGAGATCAGCGCGCCGAACAGCAGGCAGTAGATCAGTGGCACGTCCCAGCCGAACAGGGCGAAGACCCAATGCGCGAGGAAACCGATCACCACGGTGGCGATCAGCACGCCCAGGGTGGCCAGCAGGCCAATCGGCCAGCGGTAGCTGCGCAGGTCGGCGAGGTTGACATGCAGGGCGCCGGCGAACAGCAGGAACGACAACATCCAGTGCATCAACAGGTCGTTGAAGTCGATCTGGTTCATCAGGCCTTCGACGCGGGCCTCCAGGCCAGGGAAGCCGATCAGGCTCAAGCCCTGCAATATCAAGGAGAACAACAGCGCGGTGACCATCACGCCGATGGCCGGCGGCAGGCCGATGAAGCGGTAGTTGACGTAGGTGAGGAGGGTAGTCAGGCAAATAAACGCAGCAACAAGTTCAAGCATCCCAAATCCTGTAACAGTGGCTTCCAAGTCGTGGCCCGAATCGCTCGGGCAGTTGTTCGATGACTTGACGAGGGGTTCGGGACACAGGATTTGACCAGAATTGTCGGAATCGTTCTGCTTGGCTGAGGATTTGTGGTGCGGCTGGGATCGAGCGCAATGAAGCTCTACCGCCCTGCACTTCGACCCCCTATATTCACAACCATAAAACGTAGTAAGGACAACAAGGCGTGTTGGCAACTTCGCTGGTGTTGGTCGCCGCCCTGCTGCACGCGACCTGGAATACCCTGATCAAATTCAGTGGCGAGCGCTTGCTGGTGATCGCCAGCATGGACCTGGTGGCCCTGGTTTTCGCCGTATTGGCAGTGGCCTTCGTCGACTTTCCACCCGGGGAGATCTGGCCCTGGTTGCTGGCTTCGGCCCTGGCCGAGCAGTTGTACCGTTTCCTGCTGATCCAGGCCTACCGGGTCGGTGACCTGGGGCTGGTCTATCCTCTGATGCGGGGCTTGTCGCCGCTGGTGGTGCTGGGGCTGACCCTGGCTTTCGCCGGCGAGGCGCTGAGCGACAAGCAGATCATCGGCATCCTGCTGATCCCCTGTGGCATGGCGTGCCTGTTGTGGCAGGGCGGCGGGGGTGACCGGCTGCCCTGGTCGATGCTGCCGGTGGTGGCGCTGATCGGCCTGTGCATCGGTTGCTACACCTGGTTCGACGGCAAGGCGGTGCAGCTGTGGGGCAAGCCGATGGACTACCTGGTCTGGCTGACGTTGCTCAGCGCCTGGCCGTTCCCGTTGCTGGCCTGTGTGGCACGGCGAGCGCCGTTCGCGTTGTTCTGGCGGACGCAGTGGCGCCTGGGGCTGGCGGTAGGGTTGTGCGTATTGTTGAGCTACGCCCTGGTGCTGTGGGCCATGCACCTGGGCTCGATCGCCGAGGCGGCGGCGTTGCGTGAGCTGAGCGTGATCCTGGTGGTGCTCATGGGCATGCGCTACCTCAAAGAACCTTTTGGCGGGCCAAGACTCCTAGCTTGCGGGCTGGTCCTGGCAGGCATGCTGGTGATGAAGCTCTGACCAACGATTTGAACAAGGAGTCCTGTCCATGACCGTAGCCCTGTGGTGCATCCTGATCGCCCTCATCCTGCCACCGCTGTGCGGGTTGACGGCCAAGCTGAGCAGTGGCCGCTTCGGCCTGCGCGACAACCATGACCCACGTGCGTTTCTCGACACCCTCTCGGGCCTGCCACGGCGCGCCCACGCAGCGCAGCAGAACGGTTACGAGGCGTTTCCGGCATTCGCTGCGGCAGTGCTGGTGGCCGACATCGTCGGCAATGCCGAGCAGGTGACCCAGGATGTGCTGGCGGTGCTGTATATCACCAGCCGCCTGCTCTACATCATCTGCTACCTGGCTGACCTGGCGATCCTGCGTTCGCTGGTCTGGTTCGCCGGGCTGGCGATGATCGTGGCGTTGTTCGTGGTCTCGATCTGACTGGAAGGCCAATCGCCGGCAAGCCGGCTCCCACAATAGAGCAGCGCTTGTGAGAGCAGCGCTGGCCTGGTGGGAGCCGGCTTGCCGGCGATTGGGCCGATGAGGTCAAGGCACTTTCGGCACGTCGGGCAGCGGCGCGCCCTTGGGCCACAGCAGCCAGATCTGCCCTTGCTGCTTCATGTTGCCCGCCAGCTCGCCGGCCTCGGGGCCGGTGCCCCAGAACAGGTCCGCACGCACCTCGCCGGTGATCGCACCGCCGGTGTCCTGTGCGCCCACTGGGCGCGCTACCGGTGTGCCATCGGGGCGGGTCGTCGACAGCCACAGCAAGCTGCCCAGTGGAATCACCTTGCGGTCGATGGCCACGCTGTACCCGGCCGTGAGCGGCACGTTCAGGGAGCCACGTGGGCCTTCGTTGCTGTCCGGTCGGGTGCTGAAGAATACGTAGCTCGGATTGCTGGCCAGCAGTTCCGGCACGCGCTGTGGGTTGGCCTGGGCCCAGGCATGGATGCTGCCCATGGTCACGTCTTCTTTCTTGAGTTGCCCCTGTTCGACCAGCCAGCGCCCGATGGGGCGGTACGGGTGGCCGTTCTGGTCGGCATAGCCGACGCGCAGTTGACGACCATCTTCGAGCTGGATGCGCCCCGAGCCCTGGATCTGCAGGAACTGCAGGTCCATCGGGTCGGTCAGCCAGGCCAGTACCGGTGCCTTGGCGCCGTCGCGGTAGATCACCTCGGCAGTGTCGTAGGGCTTGAGCACCCGCCCTTCGATACGCCCGCGCAGGCGCTTGCCCTTGAGCTCCGGGTAGACGCTGGCCAGGTCGACCACGATCATGTCCTCGGGCACGCCATAGACCGGCACATGGGCGGTTTCGGTGTGCTCCAGGCTGCCTGGGTAGACCGGTTCGTAGTAACCGGTGATCAGGCCGTTGGCGTTGTTCTCGGCCGAGCGCAAGCCGTAGACCTGCAGGTTCTGTTGCAGGAAGGCGCGTACCTGGGCGGCGTCGTCCGGCATGCGCGCGGCGGCCTCGCAGGTGGTGGCCCAGATCGGGTCACGCTTGAGCTTCTCGCAGCCATTGCGCCAGGCTTGGAAGCCCGCCAACAGGTCGCTGTCGCTGACGGTCGGCAGCTCTTGCCAGGTGGCCGAGGCATAGGTCGCCACGGCATGGGGTTCGGGCTTGGCGTTCTCGCCGCCATTGCAGCCGGCCAGCAGGGCCAGGGCAGGGAGCGCCCAGGCGAGGTGGCGCAGAGCAGATGTCATGGTCGAATCCTTGAGTGGGTGGCCGGGTGTGGGCTACCCATGGTTTTCGTAGGGGTATTGGTCTTTGTCGAGCAGACGAGGATACTGTTGGCCCTTTCCCTATGCCAATGTGACCGTGATGTTGAAATGTTTCACCGTTCTGCTGTTGGCTGGCCTGACCCTGGCGGCCTGCGACCGTGTCGATCCTAACTCACCCCTGGGCCAGCGCAAGGCGATCTTCAAGCAGATGCTCAAGACCAGCGAGGACATGGGCGGTATGCTGCGTGGGCGCCTGCCGTTCGACGGTGCCCGTTTCGCTGAAGGGGCCGTGAAGCTCGATGGCCTGGCTCATGCACCCTGGCAGCATTTTCCACAGGTCAAGGATGAAGGCGACAGCAGTGCGCGACCCGACGTGTGGGAGCGTCAGGCGCGTTTTCATGACTTGGCGCGGCAACTGGAGGGGGTGACGGGGGAATTGGTGGGCGCTACCCGTGAACAGCCGCTCGACGTAGCGCGGTTGAAGGCGCCGATGGACAAGGTGGAGGCGGCTTGCAAGGCGTGCCATACGGAGTTTCGTAACCACTGAGACCGCGAAAGGGCTGCGCAGCAGCCCCTGACAGGATCACTTGTCGAGCTCGAGCTCGGCTTGTTTCAGCTCGGCTTCGGATTCTGCAAGCTTGCGCTCGCGCTTGGCGATCTTGTCGGCATCGCCCTTGGCCTTGGCTTCGCGGAGGTCGGCCTGGCGCTCGGCGATCTCGGCCTTGGCTTTCTCGATCTTGGCCAGGCGCTCTTGGCGCAGGCCGGCGTCGGTGCAGTGCTCGGTGTTTTCCTTCAGGGCTTTTTCCAGGCCACGGATTTCGCCCCAGTTGTTGTGCTGCCTGGCGTACTCGAGCTGGTTCTCGATGGCGCTGCGCTTGGCCGCGCAGCCGGTCAGGCCTGGGCTGGGCTGCGCCGCTTGCAGCGAGCCTGCGGCCAAGCCGAGGGCAATCATCAGCGCCAAGGAGGAGCGTCGTTTCATGGCGGTTTCCTTTCGAAGTAATAGCAACAGAGAATGTAGGGAATAGTGCCTACATTCCTGCTGCCAGGTGAACTCCGATCGGAACTACCGCATCGTTTTCAGAAAATTCCTACGACTACCGCGGTATCAGCGCTCCAGCCTGTCAACGGCTTCCTGCAATTCTTTCTTGGCCTCGGCGAGTTTTTCCTTGCGCTTGTTGATCTTCTCGGCGTCGCCCTTCTTCATCGCCTTGTCCAAGTCCTTGGTGCGCTGGTTCACTTCGTGACGGGCGTCGAGCACCTTCTGTTCGCGCTCCTTGCGCAGGTTGGCGTCGGTGCAGTGTTCGGTGACTTCGTCGAGGGCCTTTTCCAGGCCGGTCTGTTGCTCGGCGTTGCCGTTGGCGCGGGCCTGTTCGATCTGTTCGCTGATGGCCTGGCGCTTGGCCGCGCAACCGGTCAGCCCAGGTTGCTCTTCAACGGCCAGCAGGGGGCCGGCAGCCAGGCCGAGCAAGGCGGTCAGGGCAAGGGACGAAAGCAGTTTCATCGGGGACTCCATTCGATGGCAGGGCAACGGAAAAGGGAAATGCTGCCCTGATCCGAGGAATTTAGAAACCCTCGATTGCCTGGGCTCGCAATTGTTCGGCCACCCGGCCAACCGATTCATCAGTGAAAAATGCCACCAGTTGTGCTGCTCGCCCAGGGCCGATACCGGGCTCGGCACGCCATTGTTCGACGCTTCGGGCTGCCAGGCTCGCCCAGTCGGGCGCAAGTTGCAGGCTGCTGGGCACCGGCGCGCCCAAGCCTCGAAGCCAGCGCTCGAAAGGCTGGCGCCTTGCTTGCGAGAAGGCCTTCAGCAACTGCTCCGCACGTGCCGTGCTGATGCCCGGTATACCCAGCAGGTCCTCGCGCTCCAGACCGAGCCAGGCATGCAGGTCGCTGATGACGCCATGCTCGACCAACTGCGCCCAGGTCGCGGGCCCTACACCCGGCATCTGCAGCCCCTGGCGCCCACCTAGCCAGGCCAGGCGGGCGAGGAATTGTTGCTTGCACGGTGCGTCTGGCCGCCAGCAACTGAGCGCATGATGTTGGCTGGGGTCCGGCGCCAGGACGGGCGGGCGATCAGTGCTGCGGTGCACCACGCCTTCGAACCTGGGCACGGTGAGGCCTGCCAGGGTGATCGCCACCTGGTCGCCGGGGCGGATGTCCAACGCTTGCCAGCGTGCCAGTGACCCAACGCTGACCACACTGATCCGGCGTTCATCCAGCATCACCGGGCTCAGGTGCAGCAAGGGTGTGATGCGCCCGGTTCGCCCGACCTTGAAGCGCACGTCTCGCACTTCGGCCAATGCCTGCTGGAAGGGGTACTTCCAGGCTGCGATCCAGTAGGGCGGCTTGGCGCGCCAGCGGCGGGCCGGTGGGCGGCTGTCCTGGCGCAGGATCACGCCGTCGGTGGCGAAGGGCAGGGGCGAGCGGTACCAATGCTGGCGCCAATGGGTGGCCTGCGCCATGTCGTCGATGGCGACGCTGTAGCGCTGGCTGTCGGGGAACCCGAGTTCGGCCAGCCGAGCCAGGCGTTCGTCCTGGTTGCTCGGCCCGCTCGGCCAGTCCCAGACGAACACGCCGACGCCTGCGCCTTGGGCAGCGGTCAACTGCTTCCTCGCCATCAGCCCGGCGATGGTGCTTCGGGCATTGGCGCCGCCTGCCTTGGCTTGAACGTGTTGCTCGAGGCGCCAGTACAGTTCACCTTGCAGCACCAGGTCCAATGGCTCGGGCAGGTGGCGCGGCAGGCCGGTTAGCTGTGCGATGTGCCGGCTCCAGTCGTGGCCTCGCACACCGTCGCCGCGGCTGAGCACCTGCACCAGCTGGCCGGATCGGTACACCAGGGTTGCGGCGACGCCATCCACCTTCGGTTGTATCCAGACGTTGCGCTTGCCATCGAGCCAGCGGGCCACAGCGCGCTCGTCCTCCAGCTTGGCCACGCCTGTATGTGCGACCGGGTGGGCAACAGGGCCGCCGGCGCCAGACAACGGGGCGTGCGCTTGAGGCAGGCCGAAGCAGGCCTGGAGCTGGCGCAGGCGTTGGAGGCTCTGGTCGTAGATTTCATCGGCGACCAGGGAGATGCCCTGGCGGTGGTAGTGATCGTCCCAGCGGGCGAGGGCCTCGCCCAGCTGCGCAGCCTCTTCGTTGGCGCGCTGCGCAGGCCAGTCGGGGCAGGGGGAGGCATTGGCCCAGAGGGCGAAAGAACACAACAACAGGGGCAAGAACAGCATGAAGCGCATGGCCGGCATCCGTGCGTGGCGTAGTCGAATGCTCAGCCTAGGCCGCTGCCATCGGGCGTGCCCGATCAAGGTGTCAGACGATGTTTCGTCGCTCTGTGGGTGGTGTGGCGGATGGGGCGCGTGCGTGGAGCATCGTCGGCAAGCCGGCTCCTACCTGCCCTGCGCGGTCCCAAAGACATCGCCATACCTGTGGGAGCCGGCTTGCCGGCGATTGGAGCGGAACAGGCGATGCAGGATGAAAAAAGCCCCCGCCGATCGCTCGGCGGGGGCTCGTCACAGGCAGCGCAAGCGAGACGCTTACAGGCCAGCTGCGTTGCGCAGGGTCTCGGCGCGGTCGGTGCGTTCCCAGGTGAAGGTGGTGAAGGTGTCGTCGCCGACGGTCTTCTGCTGCGGAATGCGGCCGAAGTGGCCGTAGGCAGCGGTCTCCTGGTACATCGGGTGGAGCAGGTCGAGCATGGTGGTGATGGCGTACGGACGCAGGTCGAAGCACTCGCGGACCAACTGCACGATCTTCTCGTCGGCGATCTTGCCGGTGCCGAAGGTGTTGATCGAGATGGAGGTCGGCTGGGCCACGCCGATGGCGTAGGACACCTGGATCTCGCAACGCTCGGCCAGGCCCGCGGCAACGATGTTCTTGGCCACGTAGCGGCCGGCATAGGCTGCCGAACGGTCGACCTTGGACGGGTCCTTGCCGGAGAAGGCGCCGCCGCCGTGGCGGGCCATGCCGCCGTAGGAGTCGACGATGATCTTGCGCCCGGTCAGGCCGCAGTCGCCCACCGGGCCACCGATGATGAAGTTGCCGGTCGGGTTGATGTGGAACTGGGTGTCCTTGTGCAGCAGCTCGGCCGGCAGGGTGTGCTTGACGATCAGCTCCATGACGGCTTCACGCAGGTCCTTGTAGGACACTTCCGGGTTGTGCTGGGTCGACAGGACCACGGCGTCGATGCCGACGACCTTGCCGTTCTCGTAGCGGCAGGTGACCTGGGACTTGGCGTCCGGGCGCAGCCACGGCAGCAGGCCGGACTTGCGCGCCTCGGCCTGGCGCTCGACCAGGCGGTGGGAGAAGCAGATCGGGGCCGGCATCAGCACGTCGGTCTCGTTGCTGGCGTAGCCGAACATCAGGCCCTGGTCGCCCGCGCCCTGGTCTTCCGGCTTGGAGCGGTCGACGCCCTGAGCGATGTCCACCGACTGCTTGCCGATGATGTTCATCACGGCGCAGGTGGCGCCGTCGAAACCAACGTCGGAGCTGTCGTAGCCGATGTCGATGATGACCTTGCGCACCAGTTCTTCCAGGTCGACCCAGGCCGAAGTGGTCACTTCGCCGGCAATGATGGCGACACCGGTCTTGACCAGGGTTTCGCAGGCCACGCGGGCGTACTTGTCCTGGGCGATGATTGCATCAAGGACCGCATCCGAAATCTGGTCGGCGATCTTGTCCGGATGCCCTTCGGACACGGACTCGGAAGTGAAAAGGGAGTATTCGCTCATCTCGACGGGTTCCTAAAATTTACCGATGGTGAGTGTCGCCAGTCGTCCGCTGGAAATGGCGGACCTGAATCTGGAAACCGTTACGCAAGCCCACATAGAGGCTGTCCCCGGGAACCAGTCCCGCTACCCGGGCCCAACGGGCCAGGTCGTCCTGCTCGAAGCCCAGCCAGAGGTCGCCGCAGGCTTCCCGCGCCCACCCCTGGTCATGGCTGCACAGCTCGGTGACCAGCAGGCTACCGCCCGCTTTCACCCGTTTGGCCAGCAGGCGCAGGGCCAGGGCCGGGTCGCTGAAGTGGTGCAGCACCATGTTCAGCACAACGCAGTCGGCTTCCACATCCGTTGCACCCAGTGCATCGGCCAACTGCAGGTTTACGTTGTCCAGGCCTTCGCGCTGGCAGACCTGGCGGGCCAGCTCGAGCATGGTCGGGCTGTTGTCCATGGCCGTGACCTGGGTGAAGCGCCGCGCCAGGTCCGGCAGGAAACCGCCATCACCCGGGCCGACTTCCAGTGCCGTGGCCTCGGTGCCGAAGCTCAGGTTGTCGAGCAGGGCGAGGAGGCTTTCACGGTATTGCGGCAGGCCAGCGATCAGGTCCTGCTGGGCGCGGAATTTTTCTTCCACGCGCAGGAAGAAGTCCTGGCTGGTGGCCGCCCGGCGCTGTTGCACCTGGGCGATCCGGGCCTGCACATCCTGCGGCAGGGCCAGCCCGTCGACTTCCTCGAGCAGTGCTGCGTGCAGGCGGCCGCCCAGGCGCAGGCTGTCGGGCAGGGCACGGCGATAGAAGATCGCGTTGCCCTCGCGGCGGGTGGCCACCAGCTCGGCCTGGGCCAGCACTTTGAGATGATGGCTCATGCCGGACTGGCCGACGTCGAAGATCTGCGCCAGCTCCAGCACCCCGAAGGAATCGCTGGCCAGGGCGCGCAATACGTTCAGGCGCAAGGCGTCGCCACTGGCCTTGCACAGGGCTGCCAGGGTTTCGCTTTGCGGGGGGATCGGTTGCGCACGCAGGTTCATGGTGCGGCAGTCTAGACAGGCATCGTTGCCCCTGCAAGGTCAATATCAAAAAGTTTTGATATTGAATGACGGGCGGAGAGGGAGCCGGTTCGCGGGCAACCCCGCTCCCACAAGCTGGAGACCGTGCTGTCGGCGCGGGATTACCCGTGAACAGGCCGGCAGCGACATCAGGTTTGTCCCGATTTACGCCACAAACATAGGAAAAATACCCAACTGCGACCATCCGTCATTGCCCCCGGCCCCGCCTGTGGGCGAAAATGGCGGCCTTTTTTCGTTTCACCACCTTTTCAAGCCCCAGGAGACTCAGCGATGCCCAGCCGTCGTGAACGTGCCAACGCCATTCGTGCCCTCAGCATGGATGCCGTGCAAAAGGCCAACAGCGGCCACCCAGGTGCCCCCATGGGCATGGCGGATATCGCCGAAGTGCTTTGGCGCGACTACCTGAAGCACAACCCGAGCAACCCGAAATTCGCCGACCGCGACCGCTTCGTGCTGTCCAACGGCCACGGCTCGATGCTCATCTATTCGCTGCTGCACCTGACCGGCTACGACCTGTCGATCGATGACCTCAAGGCCTTCCGCCAGTTGCACAGCCGCACCCCGGGCCACCCGGAATACGGCTACACCGCAGGCGTGGAAACCACCACCGGCCCGTTGGGCCAGGGCATCGCCAACGCCGTGGGCTTCGCCCTGGCGGAAAAAGTGCTGGCCGCCCAGTTCAACCGTGAAGGTCACACCATCGTCGACCACAACACCTACGTGTTCCTCGGCGACGGCTGCATGATGGAAGGCATCTCCCACGAAGTCGCCTCCCTGGCCGGCACCCTGGGCCTGAACAAGCTGATCGCCTTCTACGACGACAACGGCATCTCCATCGACGGTGAAGTGCATGGCTGGTTCACCGACAACACCCCGGCGCGCTTCGAGGCGTACAACTGGCAGGTGATCCGCAACGTCAACGGCCATGACGCCGACGAGATCAAGACGGCCATCGAGACCGCCCGCAAGAGCGACCGCCCGACCCTGATCTGCTGCAAGACCATCATCGGCTTCGGCTCGCCGAACAAGCAGGGCAAGGAAGACTGCCACGGCGCACCGCTGGGCAACGACGAAATCGCCCTGGCGCGCAAGGAGCTGAACTGGAACCACGGTCCGTTCGAAATTCCTGCCGAGATCTACGCAGAGTGGGATGCCAAGGCCGCCGGCGCCAAGCTCGAGGCCGAGTGGAACCAGCGCTTCGACGCCTACGCCAAGGCCTACCCGGAGTTGGCTGCCGAGTTCAAGCGCCGTGAAAGCGGCGAGCTGCCGGCCGACTTCGCCGAGAAGGCCCAGGCCTACATCAACGAAGTGGCCGCCAAGGGCGAAACCATCGCCAGCCGCAAGGCCAGCCAGAACGCCCTGAACGCCTTCGGCCCGCTGCTGCCCGAGTTCCTCGGCGGCTCCGCCGACCTGGCCGGTTCCAACCTGACCCTGTGGAAGGGCTGCAAGGGGGTCAGCGCCGACGATGCCAGCGGCAACTACGTGTTCTACGGTGTGCGCGAATTCGGCATGACCGCCATCATGAACGGCGTCGCCCTGCACGGCGGCCTGGTGCCATATGGCGCGACCTTCCTGATGTTCATGGAATACGCGCGCAACGCGGTGCGCATGTCGGCGCTGATGAAGCAGCGCGTGATCCACGTCTACACCCACGACTCCATCGGCCTGGGCGAAGACGGCCCGACCCACCAGCCGATCGAGCAGCTGACCGCCCTGCGCAGCACCCCGAACCTGGACACCTGGCGCCCGGCCGATGCGGTCGAGTCGGCCGTGTCCTGGAAGAACGCCCTGGAGCGCAAGGACGGCCCGTCGGCGCTGATCTTCTCGCGCCAGAACCTGCAGCACCAGGAGCGCGACGCCCAGCAGATCGCCGACATCAGCCGCGGCGGCTACATCCTCAAGGACTGTGCCGGCGAGCCTGAGCTGATCCTGATCGCCACCGGTTCGGAAGTGGGCCTGGCGGTCCAGGCGCATGCCAAGCTGACCGAGCAGGGCCGCAAGGTTCGTGTGGTCTCCATGCCGTGCACCAGCGTGTTCGATGCCCAGGATGCTGCCTACAAGCAGTCGGTGCTGCCGCTGGAAGTGGGCGCGCGTATCGCCATCGAAGCTGCCCATGCCGACTTCTGGTACAAGTACGTGGGCCTGGAAGGCCGCGTCATCGGCATGACCACCTACGGTGAGTCGGCGCCGGCTTCGGCACTGTTCGAAGAATTCGGCTTCACCCTGGAGAACATCCTGGGTACCGCCGAAGAGCTGCTGGAAGACTGATACAGGCAAAGCGAGGGCCCTTGGCCCTCGTTCGCGGCGCAAGGCCGCTCCTACAGGGTATTGCGCATGTCGTCCCCTGTAGGAGCGGCCTTGTGTCGCGAATGGGCCGCCCAGCGGCCCCGTTCAACCGCCGGAGTTCAAGAGCCACCTATGCCCCATCCGCGTCCCTACAAAGTTGCACTCAACGGTTATGGCCGTATCGGTCGCTGTGTCTTGCGCGCTTTGTTCGAGCGTGGGGCGGACGCCGGTTTCGAAATCGTTGCGTTGAACGACCTGGCCGACCAGGCCAGCCTCGAATACCTGACCCGCTTCGACTCCACCCACGGGCGTTTCCCCGGCCAGGTGAGGGTCGATGGCGATTGCCTGCACATCAACGGCGACTGCGTGAAGGTCCTGCGCAGCGCCACCCCGGAAGGCATCGACTGGGGCGCCCTGGGCGTGGACTTGGTGCTGGAATGCTCCGGTGCCTATAACACCCGTGCCGATGGCCAGCGCTTCCTCGATGCCGGCGCGCCGCGGGTGCTGTTCTCCCAGCCGATGGCCAGTGAGGCGGATGTGGACGCTACGGTGGTCTACGGCATCAACCAGGATTGCCTCGGTGGCCAAGAGCGCCTGGTGTCCAATGCCTCCTGCACCACCAATTGCGGCGTGCCGCTGCTGCGCGTGCTGGACCAGGCGTTCGGCATCGAGTATGTCTCGATCACCACCATCCACTCGGCGATGAACGACCAGCCCGTGATCGACGCCTACCACCACGAGGACCTGCGCCGCACCCGTTCGGCCTTCCAGTCGGTGATCCCGGTGTCCACTGGTCTGGCGCGTGGCATCGAGCGGCTGCTGCCGGAACTTGCCGGGCGAATCCAGGCCAAAGCGGTACGCGTGCCGACCGTCAACGTGTCGTGCCTGGACATCACCCTGCAGACCGCCCGCGACACCAGCGCGGCCGAGGTCAACCGGGTGTTGCGCGAGGCTGCCCTGGACGGCCCGCTCAAGGGGCTGCTGGCCTACACCGAGCTGCCCCATGCCAGCTGTGATTTCAACCATGACCCGCATTCGGCCATCGTCGATGCCAGCCAGACCCGTGTTTCCGGCCCCCGCCTGGTGAACCTGCTGGCCTGGTTCGACAACGAATGGGGGTTCGCCAACCGTATGCTCGACGTCGCGGGTCACTTCCTGCGCGTCGTCCACCAAACCCGCACCAAACAGCCCTGAAGGACTGCATTCATGACCGTGTTGAAGATGACCGACCTCGACCTGCAAGGTAAGCGCGTACTGATCCGCGAAGACCTCAACGTCCCTGTGAAGGACGGTGTGGTAGCCAGCGATGCGCGTATCCTGGCTGCGCTGCCGACCATCAAGCTGGCCCTGGAGAAGGGCGCGGCCGTGATGGTCTGCTCGCACCTGGGGCGCCCGACCGAAGGTGAGTTCTCCGCCGAGAACAGCCTCAAGCCGGTTGCCGACTACCTGAGCAAGGCCCTGGGCCGCGACGTGCCGCTGGTTGCCGATTACCTCGACGGTGTCGAGGTCAAGGCCGGTGACCTGGTGCTGTTCGAGAACGTTCGCTTCAACAAGGGCGAGAAGAAGAACGCTGACGAACTGGCGCAGAAATACGCTGCCCTGTGCGACGTGTTCGTCATGGACGCCTTCGGCACCGCCCACCGCGCCGAGGGTTCCACCCATGGTGTGGCCAAGTTCGCCAAGGTCGCTGCGGCCGGCCCGCTGCTGGCCGCCGAGCTGGACGCCCTGGGCAAGGCCTTGAAGGCCCCGGCCAAGCCGATGGCCGCCATCGTCGCCGGCTCCAAGGTGTCCACCAAGCTGGACGTGCTGAACAGCTTGAGCACCGTCTGTGACCAGCTGATCGTCGGTGGCGGCATCGCCAACACCTTCCTCGCCGCGGCCGGCCACAAGGTCGGCAAGTCGCTGTACGAACCTGACCTGGTCGAGACCGCCAAGGCCATCGCCGCCAAGGTCAGCGTACCGCTGCCGGTGGACGTGGTGGTGGCCAAGGAATTCGCCGAGAGCGCCGAAGCCACCGTCAAGTCCATCGCCGATGTGGCCGATGACGACATGATCCTGGACATCGGCCCGAAGACCGCCGAACAGTTCGCCGAGCTGCTCAAGTCGTCCAAGACCATCCTGTGGAACGGCCCGGTCGGCGTGTTCGAATTCGACCAGTTCGGCAACGGCACCAAGGTGCTGGCCAAGGCCATTGCCGATAGCGCCGCCTTCTCCATCGCCGGTGGTGGTGACACCCTGGCGGCCATCGACAAGTATGGCGTCGGCGCTGATATCTCCTACATTTCTACCGGTGGCGGCGCATTCCTCGAGTTCGTCGAGGGCAAGGTCCTGCCTGCCGTTGCTATCCTGGAAGAACGGGCCAAGGCCTGAGCATGACGGCGCCTGGCAAAGGGAGCGACCTGATGGTCAAGCAATTGCCTGTGATGATCCTGGCCCTGCTGTTGGGCGCTTGCTCCGGCAAGGGCGCGGACAGCGAGCCGTCGCAGCCGCCCAAGGGCGGTTGCTACCAGTCCCAGTGGCAGGCGGAGACGGCCCCGGTGATCAACAAGCGCATGGGCCCGGAAGGCCTGGAAAAGTACGACGACGAACACCAGCGCAAGGCGCCGGGGTGCCCTTGATCGGAGGGCAGGCAACCTGCGGGCTGTTTTGTGGTCTTGAACAGGGGGCCGCTGTGCGGCCCATCGCAGGCTTCGCCAGCTCCCACGGGGTACACATTTTCCCTGTGGGCGCTGGCGAAGCTGCGAAGGGCTGCGCAGCAGCCCCAATCGAGGGAATTGAATGAAAGCGCTACTGGCCTCGATGGCTCTGGCGACCCTGGCAGGATGCTCACTGCTGCAATCGCCGCAACCCGCCCCGGCGGACAATTGGACCCGCTGGGTCTGCGACACACAGGCCGAAGTGCTCTGGCGCTTCGCCGATGCCACCCAGGAGTCGGTCGACGTGCGTCTGGGCGGCGGCGACCAGGTCTACCGGCTCAAGTCCGAGCCGGGCGCCTCGGGTGCGCTCTACAGCGATGGCGTGCTGGCCTTGCACACCAAGGGCGATGAAGGCCTGGTGTACTGGGTCGCAACCAACGACCTGATTGGGCGGGGCTGCAAGGCACCGTGACTGGCCGGGCCGCGAGGCGGCCCACACTACTTGAACAGCAACCGCCCCTGCGGCAGGCTTGCACGAAACAACGACGCTTGTCGGGAGAGAGATACACAATGGCACTCATTAGCATGCGCCAGATGCTGGACCACGCCGCCGAGTTCGGCTACGGCGTTCCGGCTTTCAACGTCAACAACCTCGAGCAGATGCGCGCCATCATGGAAGCCGCCGACAAGACCGACTCTCCGGTCATCGTCCAGGCCTCGGCCGGTGCCCGCAAGTACGCCGGTGCCCCCTTCCTGCGTCACCTGATCCTGGCAGCGATCGAAGAGTTCCCGCACATCCCGGTGTGCATGCACCAGGACCACGGCACCAGCCCTGACGTATGCCAGCGCTCCATCCAGCTGGGTTTCAGCTCGGTGATGATGGACGGCTCGCTCAAGGAAGACGGCAAGACCCCGTCCGACTACGAGTACAACGTGCGCGTCACCCAGCAGACCGTGGCGTTCGCCCACGCCTGTGGCGTGTCGGTGGAAGGCGAGCTGGGTTGCCTGGGCAGCCTGGAAACCGGCCAGGCCGGTGAGGAAGACGGCATCGGCGCCGAAGGCACCCTGGACCACAGCCAGATGCTGACCGACCCGGAAGAAGCTGCCGACTTCGTCAAGAAGACCCAGGTCGATGCCCTGGCCATCGCCATTGGCACCAGCCACGGCGCGTACAAGTTCACCAAGCCGCCAACCGGCGACATCCTGGCGATCGACCGCATCAAGGAAATCCACAAGCGCATCCCCAACACCCACCTGGTGATGCACGGCTCCTCCTCGGTGCCTCAGGAATGGCTGAAGGTCATCAACGAATACGGCGGTGACATCAAGGAAACCTACGGCGTGCCGGTCGAGGAAATCGTCGAAGGTATCAAGTACGGCGTGCGCAAGGTCAACATCGACACCGACCTGCGCCTGGCGTCCACCGGTGCCATCCGCCGCTACATGGCCCAGCACCCGAGCGAGTTCGACCCACGCAAGTTCTTCGCCGAGACCGTCAAGGCCATGCGTGACGTCTGCATCGCCCGTTATGAAGCCTTCGGCACTGCCGGCAATGCCTCCAAGATCAAGCCGATCTCCCTGGAAGGCATGTTCCAGCGTTACGCCAAGGGCGAGTTGGCTGCCAAGGTCAACTGATCTGGCGTCCATTGGGGCTGCTGCGCAGCCCCATCGCGGGGCAAGCCCGCTCCCACAGGGGTTGCGCACGCCGAACCCTGTGGGAGCGGGCTTGTCCCGCGATTCGTTTCGTTGAACGCCGTGCCATGACCACATTACGCTACCTGCAAGCCTACCCTCCCCACCTGCAAGAGCAGGTGCGCCAGATGATCGCCACCGACCGCCTGGGTGACTACCTGCGCAAACGCTACCCTGATCGTCACGACGTGCAGAACGACAAGGCCCTGTACGGCTACGCCCAGGATCTCAAGCAGCAGTACCTGCGCAGTGCGCCAAACCTGGACAAGGTACTGTTCGACAACCGCCTGGACCTGACCCACCGTGCCCTGGGCCTGAATACTGCGGTCTCGCGGGTGCAGGGCGGCAAGCTCAAAGCCAAGAAGGAAATCCGCATCGCTTCGTTGTTCAAGGAGGCCGCGCCGCAGTTCCTGCGCATGATCGTGGTGCACGAACTGGCACACCTGCGCGAGCGTGACCACAACAAGGCGTTCTACCAACTCTGCCAGCACATGGAGCCGGACTACCATCAACTGGAGTTCGACCTGCGCATCTACCTGACCTACCGGGAGCTACCGGGCATCACCTGAGGATCGAGCAGCATGGATGTGAGCAAGACCAAGAGCAGTTTCTACCGCCGGCTCTACGTGGCCTGGCTGATCGACAGCCAGACTGCCACCAGCGTGCCGGCGCTGATGGCGGCCACCGGCATGCCCAGGCGCACCGCCCAGGACACCATCGCCGCCCTGGCCGACCTGGACATCGTCTGCGAGTTCGAGCAGCAGGCGGGGGCGCGCAATCACGCCGGGCACTACCGTATCCATGATTGGGGGGCCATCGACAAGCAGTGGATCATCCAGCACCTGCGCCAGATCAGGGACGTGCTGGGGTATCCATGACCTGAGCGCTCCGGCTGCTCTATGCCCTCTTATCTCAAGCCTTGCGCATACCGATATGCGGGATGCCATCCTCCAGGTACTGCTCCCCCGCCACTTCGAACCCATGCCGCGCATAGTAGGCCTGTAGATGTGCCTGGGCTGACAGATAGATCGGTGTTCCCGGCCAGCAGTGCTCGGCGCACTCCAGGCCCTTGAGCAACAACTGATGGCCCAGGCCGCCACCGCGCGCGGCGGGGGCGGTCACCACCCGGCCAATGACCACATCGCCGCCTTGGGATTGAGGGTCGAGCAGGCGCAGGTAGGCCACCAAACGGTCCTGCTCCCATCCCATCAGGTGCAGCGTATCCCCGCAAAGGTCCTGGCCGTCGACCTCCTGGTAGGCGCATTGCTGCTCCACCACGAAGACTTCGGTGCGCAGTTGCAGGATGGCATAGAGCTGCTCCTTGCCAAGGTCGGTATGGTGCTTGCAGATCCACTCGATGGACATGGGTATGAACTCTTTGAAGGGGCGGTCGATCATCGCAAATCCAGGCTCCGGCGACGAGTCGGACATTGCCCAAAAACAGGCTCCGCAACATTCGGCCAAAATAGAGGCTATTTGATATCATTTGTCGGCTGCCGACCGAGAGGGCTTTGTAGACGAGGGAGGTGCGTGAAGCCGTGACCTTCGTGGAGCCCGCGCTGGGAGAGAACAACCTGCATATCCTGGTCAGCCTCAAGCATCCCGAACATCGACAGATCATCGAGCGATTCGACCGCGCCATTGCCGATGGCAGCTATGCCCGGCTGTTGCGTCAGCATGGGTTTCTGACATGCGACGCTTTCGCAGGTGAACCCCGCTGCCAAACCACCGCGCAGGGTCAGTGCGGCGGGTTTTCCTTGATCAGGTGTGCCGCCAGGGTGCGCAGCGGCCCAAGCTGGCGGCAGATCAGCGCCAGTTGCGTCTGCACCAGGCGCTGGTGTTCATCCAGTTCCTCGGGCATTTGCTCCAACGCGCCGGCCAGGGCTTCCTCGGCATCGCTGTGAATGGCCACGGGCAGGCGCGCGGCCAGGCCATTGGCGATCTCATCGAGGCTGTTGGCCAGGCTTTGTCCGGCGCCATCGATCAACTGCTCATGGACCTCCGGCGGTAGCGCCGTGTCGCGGTGCGCGCCGAGCCCGGAGAGGTAGCTGAGCAGGGTATGGGAGAGCACCAGGAAGCGGAAGCCCACATCGGCTTCCTTGCGGAAATGCCCAGGCTCCATGAGCATGTTGGCCAGCGTGGTCGACAGAGCCGCATCGGCGTTGTGGGCATTGCGGCGGGCCAGGCGGTAGGCCAAGTCGTCGCGCTTGCCATGGGCATACTGCTGCATGATCTGGCGCAGATAGGCACTGGCGCAGGTGAGGGTATTGGCGAGCACCTTGTTCAGGCGCCGCCCCTGCCAGTCGGGCAGGAACAGGAACACCGCCAGAATCGCGATCAGGCTGCCCACGAGGGTATCGAACAAACGCGGCAGGAACAGGCCGTACCCATCACCGATCTGATTGAAGCAGAACAGCACCATCAGCGTGATCGCGGCGGTGGCCAGGGTGTAGCGGGTGGTGCGGTTGACGAAGAACACCACCCCGGCGACCACCGCGAACATGGACTGGATGATCGGGCTGGGGAACAGGTCGAACAGTGCCCAACCCACGGTCAGGCCGATGGCAGTACCCAGGATACGCTGCACCAGCTTGCGCCGAGTGGCGCCGTAGTTGGGCTGGCAGACGAACAGGGTGGTGAGGATGATCCAGTAGCCCTGGGTCGGGTGGATCAGGTGCACCATGCCGTAGCCCACCGACAGTGCCAGGGACAGGCGCAGGGCATGGCGGAACAGCAACGAGGTCGGTGTCAGCTGGGTGCGCAGGCGGCTCCAGACGTCCTCGAGGTTGCGCGGTGAGCGGTCCAGCAGGCTGCTGTCGCCGGTGTCGGCCAGGCTGTCCGGGTTGCTGGCGGCGCCCAGCAGGCGGTCGAGGGTCGCCAGGTTGCCGGCCAATGCCCGCAAGGAGCGCAGCAGGCTGCGCCAGGCCGGGTTGCTCTGGATGCGCAGGTGCTCCAGCGAGGCATTGAGGTCTTCCAGCGCTTCAGCGAAACCTGTGCCATAGACGAACGGCTGGCGCAGGCGGATCGACTGCGACAATTGCTGGCAGGCCGAGCCCTGCTGGCGCAGCAGGCGCTGGCAGCGGAACATCACATCGCTGTGGAAGAACGCCTCGGCCAAGGCGTTGTAGGGATAGTGCGAAGCGCTGACCCGCTCATGGATGTCCTGGGCCAGGAAGTACAGCTTGAGGTAGCGGCTGACCTTGGAATTCGGCTGGCTGTTGCCGACCCGGTGCAGAATGATCTCCTTGGCCGCATTCAGGGCCGCCACCACCTTGCCGTTCTGCTGGGCCAGCTCCAGGCGCCGGGCCTCGAGGTCCAGGTTGCGGATCGGCTCGAACAGGTTGGCCTTGAGCTTGAGGTAGCGGCCGAGTTCGAGGAACAGCTTGGCCAGGCTCTGTTGCACCGGCTGATTGGAAAACAGGGCCTGCCACAGCACCGACAGCAGGCCGTACCAGGCCGCGCCCGCCACCAGCAGCAGGGGTTCGTGCCAGAAGTCGCTGACCTGGCCGCCGCGCTGGTCCACGCCGATCATGGTGTACACCGACAGGATCAGCGTGGCCGAGGCGATGGCGCCGTAGCGCTCTCCCAGGGCGCCAAGCATGGTCAGGCCGAAGGTGGCCAGGGCCAGCGCGCCGGCGAACAACCAGGGGTAGGGGAACAACAGCTCCACTGACAGCGCGGCGATGGCGAAGCACACCAGGGTCACGGCCAGCGCACTCAGGCGGCCTTGCCAGCTGTCGTCGGTCTCGGCCAGGGCGCTGGCGATGATGCCCAGGAACAGCGGGATCAACAGGGCCATTTCGTCCTGGTACCAGCACAGGGCCATGCTGCCGGTCAGGGCGATCGTTACCCGGATGCTGTAGCTGAACTTGTCTTGGCCCCAAAGGCGACGCAATGAATGGCGGAACGAGCTCGATGACATGATGGCCTGCTGGCAGTGATCGAATGAATACCTTTCATGCCATCCATCATGGGGCCGCTGCGTGCCCCATCGCGGGACAAGCCCTACCAAAGGGGTGTGCGTAACCCCTGTAGGAGCGGGCTTGTCCCGCGATGGGCTGCGTAGCAGCCCCAATACGATGCCGGCATTGCCACACGGACCAGCAAGAAGCGTTCCGTGCTGCTGAAAGGATTCTACTCTACACGAACTGCGCCGCGGCGTTGGCCGAAGCCCAGGCCCATTGGAAGTTGAAACCACCCAGGTGGCCGGTCACGTCCAGCACCTCGCCGATGAAATACAGCCCCGGGCTCTTGAGCGATTCCATGGTCTTGGACGAGACCTCGCGGGTATCCACGCCGCCCAGGGTCACCTCGGCGGTGCGGTAGCCCTCGGTACCGGCCGGCACCACCTGCCAGGCCGACAGTCTTTCGGCGACCTCGGCCAGTTCGGCCGGGGTGTACTGCTTCATCGGTTTGGAGACGAACCACTGCTCGGCCAACAGGTTGGCCAGTTTGCGGGTGAACACCTCGGCTAGCACGGTCTTGAGCTCGGCATTGGCGCGCTCGGCCTGGACCTGCTGCAGCCAGGCCAGTGCATCGCGGTCCGGCAGCAGGTTGAGTTCGACCGTGTCGCCGGCCTCCCAGAACGAGGAGATCTGCAGGATCGCCGGGCCGCTCAGGCCGCGGTGGGTGAACAGCAGGTTTTCCCGGAAGCTGGTGCCGTTGCAGCTGGCGATGCAGTCCAGCGAGGTACCGGAAAGCTCGGTGCACAGTGCCTTGAGTTGAGGCTCGGTGATGGTGAACGGCACCAGGCCGGCACGCGTGGGCAGCAGGCTGTGGCCGAACTGGCGCGCCACCTGGTAGCCAAAACCGGTGGCGCCCAGGGTCGGAATCGACAGGCCGCCGGTGGCGATCACCAGGGACTGGCAGGCGAACTGACCGGCGCTGGTCTGCAGCAGGTAGCCGCTCTGGGTCTTTTCGATCTGTTCGATGCTGGTGTGCATGCGGATCTCGGCGCCGGCCTCGTCGCACTCGGCCAGCAGCATGTCGAGGATGTCGCTGGCCTTGTTGTCGCAGAACAGCTGGCCGAGCTTCTTCTCGTGGTAGGGCACGGCGTGCTTGGCCACCAGCTCGATGAAGTCCCACTGGGTGTAGCGGGCCAGGGCCGACTTGCAGAAATGCGGGTTATGCGAGAGGAAGTTGGCCGGCTCGGTGTACAGGTTGGTGAAGTTGCAGCGACCGCCACCGGACATGAGAATTTTCTTGCCTGGCTTGTTGGCATGGTCGAGCACCAGCACGCGGCGGCCGCGGCGGGCGGTGAGCTGGGCGCACATCAGGCCGGCGGCGCCAGCGCCGAGGATGATCACGTCGGTGGAATGCACGGTGTAAACCTGTCTGGACTCGAAGATGAAGCGCTGAACCTGTGGGAGCGGGCTTGTCCCGCGATGGCCTCTCGGCAGGGATGACTCAGTGGCCTGAGCTGACGCTATCGCGGGACGAGCCCGCTCCCACAGAAGACATGCGTTGCTTTCAGATGATGCGGACTTTCAGGGACCGGCCCTTGATCTTGCCGCTGTTGAGCCGCTGCATGGCCTGCTTGGCCACCGCGCGCTCCACGGCCACGAACGCCTGGAAGTCGAAGATGGCGATCTTGCCCACCTGTTTGCCGGGGATACCGGCATCGCCGGTCAGCGCGCCGAGGATATCGCCTGGGCGCAGCTTGTCCTTTCGGCCGGCGGCGATGCACAGGGTGGTCATCGCCGGCAGCAGGGGCTCGCCCCCTTTGCTTTTCAGGCTGTCGAGCTGCTCCCAGCGCAGCGGGCGTTTCTGCAGGTCTTCGATGGCCTGGGCACGGTGGCCTTCGGCGGGCGCAACCAGGCTGATGGCGATGCCTTTCTCGCCAGCGCGGCCCGTACGGCCGACGCGGTGCACATGGATCTCGGCATCACGCGCCAGTTCGACGTTGATGACCATGTCCAGGCCATCGATGTCCAGGCCCCGGGCGGCCACGTCGGTGGCAACCAATACCGAGCTGCTGCGGTTGGCGAACATCGTCAGCACCTGGTCGCGGTCGCGCTGCTCCAGGTCGCCGTGCAGGGCCTGGGCGACGATGCCCTTGGCGGTCAGGTGGGCGACCAGGTCCTCGCACTGCTGCTTGGTGAAGCAGAACGCCACGCACGATTGTGGGCGGTAATGGCCCAGCACGCGGGTGACAGCTTCCAGGCGTTGCTGCGGGTCGATCTCGATGAAGCGCTGCTCGATCTGGTTGTCGGCGTGCAGGCTTTCGACCTTCACCTGCTGTGGCGTGCGCATGAAATCGGCGGCCAGTTGCTCGATGCCGGCCGGGTAGGTGGCCGAGAACAGCAGGGTCTGGCGGCGCGACGGGGTCTTGCCGATGATGCTGGCGATGGCGTCGAAGAAGCCCATGTCGAGCATGCGGTCGGCTTCGTCCAGCACCAGGGTATTGAGCCCGTCGAGCACCAGGGTGCCCTTGTCCAGGTGCTGCTGCACCCGACCCGGAGTGCCGACGATGATGTGCGCGCCATGCTCCAGCGAGGCAATCTGCGGGCCGAGGGACACGCCGCCGCAGAGGGTGAGGATCTTGATGTTGTCCTCGGCCCGGGCCAGGCGACGCAATTCCTTGGCCACCTGGTCGGCGAGCTCGCGGGTGGGGCACAGCACCAGGGCCTGGCAGCCGAAGTAGCGCGGGTTGATCGGGTTGAGCAGGCCGATGCCGAAGGCGGCGGTCTTGCCGCTGCCGGTCTTGGCCTGGGCGATCAGGTCCTGGCCCTTGAGGATGACCGGCAGGCTCTGGGCCTGGATCGGCGTCATCGAGGTGTAGCCGAGGGCGTCCAGGTTGGCCAGCATGGCAGCGGACAGCGGCAGGGTGGCGAAGGCGGTGGAGTCGGTGGTCACGAGGCGGGCCTGCGTTGCGAAGCGAAAAATGCCGAACAGTCTACCAGCCTCGTGGCCATTCGCCCTACGACTCCATGTGTGCTTCCTGACGACGGGCACGCCTTCCGTCCGTCGGCGCGAGCTGCAGGAAGATCGCCGCCGCCAGCATCGCCATCAGGCCTATGGTCAGGAAGGTCAGTTGGAAGGCGCCCAGGGTGCTTTCCACGCCCTCGGCGCTGCCGGCTGCGCTGAAGCCGCCGAGCAGGGCGCCGGCGCAGGCCACCCCCAGGCTCAGGGACAGTTGCGCGACCACCGACAACAAGCTGTTGCCGCTGCTGGCGTGGGCGTCGTCCAGGTCGATCAGGGTCACGGTGTTCATGGCCGTGAACTGCATCGAGTTGACCGCCCCGAGCAGGGCCAGTTGTACCAACAGCAGGGCATAGGGCGTCCGTTCGTCCACCAGCCCCAGGCTGGCCAACAGCGCACCGAGTAGCAGGGTGTTGCCGGTGAGGATGATGCGGTAGCCGAAGCGCTCGATCAGCGGCCTGGCGATGGATTTGGCCAGCATCGCCGCCGCCGCCAGCGGGATCATGCTCATGCCGGCTTCGGCCGGTGAGTAACCCAGCGCCACCTGCAACAGCAGCGGCACGAGGAAAGGCAGGGCGCCGCTGCCCAGGCGCGCGAACAGGTTGCCCAGGATACCGATAGCGAAGGTGCGCACGCGGAACAGGCTGGGCGGGAACAGCGGCTCCGGGTCGCGCCCGGCGCGCAGCCAGTACGCGGCCAGGCACGCCAGGCCGGCGAACAGCAGGAGCATGACCCGCAGGTGTGGCAGGTGCAGCTCGCCCAGGCCCTCCATGGCGATGGTGATCAGCACCATCGCCGCGCCGAACAGGATGAAACCAGGGCCGTCGAACGTGGTGCGTTCGACGCCGCGCAGGTCGGGGATGAACTTCCACACGGCATAACAACCCAGTGCGCCGACGGGCAGGTTGATCAGGAAGATCCAGTGCCAGCTGAGGATTTCCACCAGCCAACCGCCCAGCGTCGGGCCCAGCAGGGGGCCGAGCAGGCCGGGGATGGTGACGAAGCTCATGATTCGAACCAGCTCCGAGCGTGGGTAGGCGCGCAGCACGACCAGCCGGCCGACCGGCAACATCAGGGCGCCGCCCAGGCCTTGGATGACCCGGGCAAGGATCAGGAAGGTCAGGCTGTTGGCCATGGCGCACAGCAGCGAGCCGAGGCTGAAGAGGATGATGGCGCTGAAGAAGATGCGCTTGGTGCCGAAACGGTCGGCGATCCAGCCCGAGGCAGGGATCAACAAGGCGACGGTGAGCATGTAGGCGATGATCACGCCCTGCATGCGCAGCGGGTCTTCGGCCAGGGAGCGGGCCATGGCGGGCAGGGCGGTATTGAGGATGGTGCCGTCCAGGGACTGCATGAAGAAAGCGATCGCCACCACCCAGGGGATCCAGCGGGCGGTGACAGGGTCCAGCGGGGCGCGTTCGGGCATGACGTCCTCGGTTGTCAGGATCCGGCCCTTTCGCGGGTGAACCCGCGAAAGGGCCGGACAATCCAATCACAATGTCAGTGTCAGGGCTTTGACCAACGCCCCCGGTAAATGACTCGATCCAGTGCTGCGTTGGCCATAGGTGCTGGTCGACAGGATCAACTCCCGCTCACGGGTCAGGTCTTCCAGCTGGCTGCCCAGCAGGGTGTACAGGCTGTCATCGAAGCGCATGGTGCTCACCGGCCCCTGGATACGACCTTCCTCGACCCAGAAAGTGGCGAAACGGGTCAGCCCGGTCATGCGCGCGGCCGGCAGGTCGGAGTAGTTCAGGTACCAGAGGTTGCTGATGTACAGGCCCGTGCCCAGCCGCTCGAGGACCTGCGCCGATGCCAGCTGCCCCGGCGCCAGGCTCAGCGCACAAGGCGACTCGTAGCCGTCGGCGCCGTTGGCCTGCAGTTCGAACTCGACAGCGCTGCGTGCGCTGACCAGGCGCTCCAGAGCGCGGCCCTCGCTGATCAGACGCAGGTCCTGGCGAGGCGAGCCCTCATCGGAAAACGGCGGGCTCAGCGAACCGCTGACCTGTTCGTCGAAGCTGACCAGTGGGCTGAGGCAGGCATCGCCGTTGTACAGGCGCTGCAGCGCGCTGTTACCGGTGGCCAGCGCTTGGGCGGAAAAGCCGCCCCAGCAGAGCATGCCGGCGATCTCGTCCATGGCCGCTGGGGCCAGGTAGGCCCGGTAGCGGCCGGGCTTGAGGGTGATGGCCGGGCGCCCCAGGAATGCCAGTTGCTCACGGGCCTGGCGTAGACGTGCGACGAAGTGTTCAGCATTCCAGGCCTGGCCTGCATAGTTGGCCTTGACTGCCTGGCCGTTGGCATGGAACAGGCTCCAGTCGAAGTTGAAGCTGTTGGCCTGGTGCCAGCCGAAGGCTCCGAATGAGCTGGCAAAGCCGTGGCAGATGGGGCCTGCGGCATAGATCCCGACCAAGTCCAGGTCGCCGGCCTCGCGCTCGACCAGTGCCAGCACTTCGCTCAGTTCCGGTAGCGGCTCCTGCAGCAGGCTGTGGCTGTGCCAGGCGCTTTCATCGAGCCTCAGGTAAGGGTCGGCCGGGAGCAGCGGCAAGGTCTGGCGCAACTGTGCGAGACCGTCGCGCAGGCGTTGGCTGTCGAGGGTGGCGTCGTCGCCCAGAGTGACCTGCTGCTGCGCCTGGCGGCCATCGCGCACCAGTCGCAGTTGGACGCTGGCCTGGCTGACCAGGCCAGCCTGGCGCACCTTGGCATGGTTCAGGCGTACGAACTGCGAGTGCTCGGCACTGTAACCGAGAGTGAAATGCTCCCCAGGCTCGATGGCACTGCGCAGGGTGCCGAGCAGGTCTTCGAAACGTTGTTGGTAGCGGGCCATCAGGCGTCCCCTCCGAATACGTCGATCTGGCGGAACACGCAGGCCGGCGAGGCGTGGCCGACCCGTACTACCTGGTTGGGTTCGCCCTTGCCGCAATTGGGCGTGCCGAGCACCTGGAAGGTGCTGTGGTCACCCACTGCGGACAGGTTGCGCCAGAAGTCGGCGGAAATGCCGCGATAGTTAGGGTTCTTTACCACCCCCTTGAGCTCGCCATCTTCGATCAGCTGACCCCACTCGCAGCCGAACTGGAACTTGTTGCGCGCATCGTCGATGGACCAGGAGCGGTTGGTGCGCATCAGGATGCCGCGCTCGATACCGGCGACCAATTGCGCGAGCGTCCGGTCGCCGGGTTCGATATTGAGGTTGGCCATGCGGTCGATGGGGGCACGGTTCCAGCCGCAGGCCCGGCTGTTGGCCACGCCCTCCAGGCCCGAGCGGTATTGCGACAACGCCCCGCCCAGGGGGCGCAGCAACAGGCCGTCGCGGATCAGGTACTGCTTGCTCGCCTGGGTGCCATCGTCATCGAAGGCATAGCTGGCCAATTCTTCGCCGATGGTGGGGTCGAAGGTCACGTTGAGCAGCGTCGAGCCGTATTGCAAGTGACCGAAGTCGCTCGCCTTGACGAAGCTGGTGCCGGCGTAGTTGCGTTCGTCGCCCAGGATGCGGTCCATCTCCAGCGGGTGGCCGATGGATTCGTGGATCTGCAGCATCATTTGGTCGGGCATCAGCAGCAGGTCGCGAGGGCCGCTGGGGGTATTGGGTGCCAGCAGCAATTGCAGGGCTTGGTCTGCGATGCGGCGGGCGGCACCGACCAGGCCGCAGCGCTCGATGACCTCGAAGCCGCCCTGCTGGCCGAAGTTCTCCCGGCCCAGGCTGCGGCATTGACTGTCCAGGCCATCGCTGGCGGTCACGCTCAGGCCGGGGAACAGGAAGCGTTGGGCATGGCGCAGTTCGGCACCGGCCGAGTTCAGGTAGGTCTGCTCGACCAGGCTGGTGCCCAGGCTCGCCTGCCAGTCCACCAGGCGGCTGTCCCTGGGTACGCTGGCCGATTCGCTGGCGAGAAGCTCGAGGCACTCGGCCAGGCTTGGCAGGGGCTGGTCGAAGTTGGGCGAGACATGGTCGTGACGCCGGCTTGTCACCGGCTGGTCGCGTAGATCAAGCAAACTGTGGGCAGCGATGGTGCGGGCCAGGGCTTCGGCCTGCTCCAGGGCTTGCTGCAGCCCGGCCTGGGACAGGTCGGCGGTGGCGGCATAGGCCTCGACGCCATTGACGCGCACGGTGAGCATCGCGCCTTCGTCCTGGCTGAAAGAGGGCGGTTCGGCCACATTGCGGCGCACCGACAGGCTCTGGTGCGACTGCTTCACATGGCGCAGGGAAAACATCTCGGCCGAGCTGCGCAGCGCTTTGAAGCGTTGATGCAGCAGGGCGCTGGAATCGAACATGCGGGAACCTCCGGTGCGCGGTGGCTCCCCCTAGAACCACCCTCATACATTGCCTTGGCGGCTAGGGGCTTGGCCTGGGGCGATGTCTGGACATTATGGCAGCCCGGTACTTGTCGGTCAGGAATTAACGCGCAGCCGACCTCGTTTCCAAGGCGAACCGGCAGCCTCACTGGGATCGCGGTGGTCGCGGCGGGGATCGCCATCAGCTGTGATAGAGCGACACGGGTGAAGTTACATTCCGTCAATTTTTTTTGCGAACGGTCCGATGCAGGTTTGGGAACGGTCTTGCTGCACGACTTTTACGCATCGTTTTTGATGACGGCTTTCTTGAACGAAGGTCGTTGTCATGCCCAACACAAGTGTTTCTATGGAATCCCTCTCGGCCTCGACCCCGGCTGAGCCGCTTCCGCGTTTTCAGGTAGTCGCCATTCCCAAGCTCATCCTGATGATAATGCTCTCCATGGGCAGCTACATGACGTACTGGTACTACCGGCAATGGTTGTTGTACCGACAGGAGCAGGGTGTCCGGCTGGTCCCGCTGTTGCTTTGCCTGTTCGGTGGGCTGCTGCTGTACCCGTTGCTTACGCGGGTAGCGCGGTATGAGCGCGACGCGGGGCGATCGGTAGACTGGTCGCCATTGGGGATTACCTTGATGCTATGGCTGCCTCACGTTGCCTTGTTCTGCGCCTGGGTTCTTCTCGGGATGCAGGTGCAAGAGGCCGGTGTGACGCCCGCGACCGTGCGATACGTGTTCGCCGTGGCGGTGTCGGTTCTGCTTTGCCTGAGCCTTCCCTTGGTGGCCATGGTCAAAGTTCAGCAGGTGATCAACGTGTCACAGGGCGATTCATTGGGGCGTGGCAACGCGACGCTGACGGTTGCCAACCTGGTATGGATTCTCATGGCCCTGTTCGTATTGGCGGCATGTTGTGGCCGCTCGATTTGATTTCGCGGTGAGTCCGTTCGTGTCGCTAGCTCGACGCTGATCGATGCCTGTACTGGCCCGGGTAAATCGGACCGCCGCGCAGGGATTTCGTAAGTCTTGAGAGCGGCGCAATCTCGGTGGGAGCTGGCGGAGCCTGCGATGGGCTGCAAAGCAGCCCCAAGCCCTCGAACGGTGGAGCCCCTCCAGACTCAAGGGGTCGCTTTGCGGCCCATCGCAGGCTCCGCCAGCTCTCATAGAACAACGCATGACCATTTGATTTGCGGCACCCTGTGGGAGCGGGCTTGTCCCGCGATTAGGCCGGGCCCGATATCACCGTCGCCTGGCAAGGGCTTCGCCCTTGATCGCGGGACAAGTCGGACCGCCGCACCGCCGCTCCCACAGGGGCGGCATTGGCCGCTTGTTCTCTGCGCGACAGCGCAGCCCGAAGGGCTGGGTAATCTCCCACGAAGCAAGCGGAGCCCGGGCCGTATTGCGAATGCAATTGAGCTTGTCCAGCACCATAGAATCTCCCACAGAGGCGGCGCTAGCCACTTGTTCTCTGCCCGCAGCGCAGCATTAGAAGGGGGGGCGATCGCCCACAGGCACAGCGCGCGCGACCTTTCGTGTCCCGAAGAACCAGAGCGACCAGAGCTTCAACACTTCACACGCCACGACCACCGCCAAGAACAGCACCGGGCTGCCTGAGGGGGTGTAGCCCGGGTAGAGGGAGATCAATGATACCGAGGGTATGAAAAACAACACTCGCGCGGGCGATTGCAACCACACCAGCCATTTCACGCTATCGCGTTGGGCCAGGAACAGCCCGCAGCTGACCAAGATCGAGAGCAGCAATGCCCAGCGCACCAGAAAGTACAGGGTAAACCACCCGCCCTGCGAGTCCATGACGGCGGAAATTTGCAGCAGACCGCTGATGAAGGGGACCCCGCCATTGGCGATAGTTGTGATCACATGCTGCGCCACCAGCAGCGCATCGAACACACCCCAGCAGTACCAGACGATTCGCTTTCCGTTCATGACCTACCTTTTGCCTCCAGCGCTTCAGCCCGGTCAGGGGGCCGGGCAGGAATCAACTGGCACGGTATCGTCCCGGTGCCGCTCCGACAAGCGAAAGCGACCCGGTGTTCATGCCAGGCATCGATCCAGATGCAGCTTTAGACCACATCGACTTCTAGGTCCTGATCATGAAAAAGGGAGAGCCAAGGCTCTCCCTTTTTCTTCGCTCGCTACTATCAGCCGATGGTCATCAGGCTGGCGTTACCACCCGCCGCAGCGGTATTCACGCTCACTGCCCGCTCGATCACCAGGCGCTCCAGGGCGATCTGGTGATCGCCACTGGACAGCCCATGCACACCGACGATGGCACCGGCGCGCTTGGCCACCTGCTCGCAGACGCTGCGCAGCTGGTCGGAGTCGCCGTGGTGGATGACCGCGTCGAAGGCCACTTCGTCCTTCTGCCAGTCGGCCACCAGCTTGACCTTGGCCTGCAACTCCTTGGGCAGGCGGGCGCGCAGGCTCTTGGCCGGCTCGCCGTCGGTCCATACTGCCGAGCTGCCCACGGCCAGCACGGCGGCGAACTGGGCCAGCAGGTCGGCCTCGTTGTCGGCCAGGCACAGCACGTGCTCACGCGGCAGTACGGTGTAGGTGTTGCGCTCGCCGGTCGGGCCTGGCAGTACGCGGGTGATGCCACTCTGGGACTGCTCGGCGAATTGCTCGCACAGCGTGGCCAGCTCGGGCTGGTTGCTGCCAGCCCAGGTCTTGAGGGCGTGCAGCGGCTTGATCAACTGGTCGCGCAGGGCACTGTCGACCTTGCTTTCACCATCGGCGCGCTGGAAGTGGCGGGCGATGGCGTCGGCCGGGCGGGTCGACAGCAGGCGGTAGAGGTACAGCGGGCCACCGGCTTTCGGGCCGGTGCCGGACAGGCCTTCACCACCGAACGGCTGCACGCCCACCACTGCACCGACGATGTTGCGGTTCACGTACATGTTGCCGGCATTGACGTTATCCACCACCTTGGCGATTGTCTCGTCGATGCGGGTATGCACGCCCAGGGTCAAGCCGTAGCCGGAGGCGTTGATCTGCTCGATCAGCTGGTCGAGGTCCTTGCGGTTGTAGCGCACCACGTGCAGCACCGGGCCGAAGATCTCGCGCTTGAGCTCGTCGAAGCTCTCCAGCTCGATCAGGGTCGGCATGACGAAGGTGCCGCGCTTGCATTCCTCGCTGTTGGCGATGGCTACCTGATAGACCGCACGGCCTTTCTCGCGCATGCCCTGGATGTGCTTCTCGATACCGGCCTTGGCCTCAGCATCGATCACCGGGCCGATGTCCACGGACAGGCGCTCTGGGTTGCCCAGGCGGCTTTCGGCCATGGCGCCCTTGAGCATCTCGATCACGCGGTCGGCGGAGTCTTCCTGCAGGCACAGCACGCGCAGGGCCGAGCAACGTTGGCCGGCGCTGTCGAAGGCCGAGGACACCACGTCGATCACCACCTGCTCGGTCAGCGCCGAGGAGTCGACGATCATGGCGTTCTGACCGCCGGTCTCGGCGATCAGCGGGATCGGGCGGCCCTGGGCATCCAGGCGACCGGCGATATTGCGTTGCAGCAGGCGCGCCACTTCGGTGGAGCCGGTGAACATCACGCCTTTGACGCGCTCGTCGCCGACCAGGCCGGCACCGACGGTCTCGCCGCGGCCAGGCAGCAGTTGCAGCACGCCTTCAGGGATGCCGGCTTCGAGCAGCAGGCGCACGGCCTGGGCGGCGACCAGTGGGGTCTGTTCGGCCGGTTTGGCCAGTACCGGGTTACCGGCGGCCAGGGCGGCAGCCACCTGGCCGGTGAAGATCGCCAGCGGGAAGTTCCACGGGCTGATGCACACCACCGGGCCCAGCGGGCGGTGGGCGTCATTGCTGAAGTCGTTGCGTGCCTGGACGGCGTAGTAGCGCAGGAAGTCCACGGCCTCGCGCACTTCGGCGATGGCGTTGGCGAAGGTCTTGCCGGCTTCGCGCACCAGCAGGCCCATCAGTGGCTGGATCTCGGCTTCCATCAGGTCGGCGGTGCGCTCGAGGATCGCGGCGCGTTCGGCCGGCGGTGTGGCCTGCCAGATCGGCGCGGCATTGAGCGCGCACTGGATGGCATTGTCGACATCGGCGACGGTCGCTTCCTGCACGTGGCCCACCACATCGCGGTGGTCCGACGGGTTGAGCACCGGCGCGGCCGGCTGCTCGCTGGCGGCGCAGGCCAGCAGCGGGGCAGCCTTCCAGTCGTTGTGGGCGGTGGCCAGCAGGGCGCAGGACAGCGACGCCAGGCGATGCTCGTTGGCCATGTCGATACCGGCCGAGTTGGCCCGCTCGTTGCCATAGAGGTCGCGTGGCAGCGGGATGCGCGGGTGCGGCAGGCCGATCTGGCCTTCCTGGGTAGCCATGCGCTCGATGCTGGCAACCGGGTCGGCGACCAGTTCCTGGATGGAGATCGAGTGGTCGGCGATGCGGTTGACGAACGAGGTGTTGGCGCCGTTTTCCAGCAGACGGCGGACCAGGTAGGCCAGCAGGGTTTCATGGGTACCGACCGGTGCATAGACGCGGCACGGACGGTTCAGCTTGCCTTCGGAAACCTTGCCCACCACCTGCTCGTACAGCGGCTCGCCCATGCCGTGCAGGCACTGGAACTCGTACTGGCCCGGGTAGTAGTTCTGGCCGGCGATGTGGTAGATGGCCGACAGGGTGTGGGCGTTGTGGGTGGCGAACTGCGGGTAGATGGCTTCGGGTACCGACAACAGCTTGCGTGCGCAGGCGATGTAGGACACGTCGGTGTACACCTTGCGGGTATAGACCGGGTAGCCTTCCAGGCCTTCGACCTGGGCGCGCTTGATCTCGCTGTCCCAGTACGCGCCTTTCACCAGGCGGATCATCAGGCGGTGGCGGCTGCGCTTGGCCAGGTCGATGACATAGTCGATCACGTACGGGCAACGCTTCTGGTAGGCCTGGATGACGAAGCCGATGCCGTTCCAGCCGGCCAGCGACGGCTCGAAGCACAGGCGCTCGAGCAGGTCCAGGGACAGCTCCAGGCGGTCGGCTTCCTCGGCGTCGATGTTCAGGCCGATGTCGTATTGCTTGGCCAGCAGGGTCAGCGACAGCAGGCGCGGATACAGCTCTTCCATCACGCGCTCGTACTGGGCGCGGCTGTAACGCGGGTGCAGGGCCGACAGCTTGATGGAGATGCCTGGGCCTTCATAGATGCCACGACCGTGGGAAGCCTTGCCGATCGAGTGGATCGCCTGCTCGTAGGAGGCCAGGTACTTCTGCGCGTCATGTTCGGTCAGGGCAGCCTCGCCGAGCATGTCGTAGGAGTAGCGGAAGCCCTTGGACTCGAAGCGGCTGGCGTTGGCCAGGGCTTCGGCGATGGTCTCGCCGGTGACGAACTGTTCGCCCATCAGGCGCATGGCCATGTCGACACCCTTGCGGATCATCGGCTCGCCGCTCTTGCCGATGATGCGGGTGAGCGAGGAGGTCAGGCCGGATTCGTTGTGAGTGGAGACCAGCTTGCCGGTCAACAGCAGGCCCCAGGTGGCGGCGTTGACGAACAGCGACGGGCTGTTGCCCAGGTGCGGCTGCCAGTTGCCGGTGCTGATCTTGTCGCGGATCAGCGCATCGCGGGTACCCTTGTCGGGGATGCGCAGCAGGGCCTCGGCCAGGCACATCAGGGCCACGCCTTCCTGGGACGACAAGGAGAATTCCTGCAGCAGGCCTTGGACGATACCGGCACGACCACCGGTGCTCTTCTGGTTGCGCAGTTTCTCGGCGATACCGGCGGCCAGCTTGTTGGTGGCATCTGCCTGCTCGACCGACAGGCGAGCCTGCTCGAGCAGCATCGGTACCACTTCCGGCTCGGGGCGGCGGTAGGCGGCGGTGATGGCCGAGCGCAGCACCGATTGCGGCAGGATGCTCTCGGCGAACTCCAGGAAGCACTGGTGGCTGTGGTCGGGCTGGACTTCGCCGGCGTCATCGCCAGCGGTGCTGCCGTGGCCGCTCAGTTCATTCAGGGTGGCGCCACCCTCGAGCTTCTCCAGGTAGTTGAAGATCGCTTGCTTGATCAACCAGTGCGGCGTGCGGTCGATGGACTGCGCAGCTGCTTTGAGTCGCTCACGGGTCGGGTCGTCGAGTTTGACCCCAAGGGTGGTCGTCGCCATTTTTTATCCTCGTTATTGCCACGGGTGTGGCCTAAGCTGGACGCAAGATTAGCTGTAGGACAAATCAGGTGCAACCGGGTGCAACCCGATTTTTATGTTGAAAAGGTGCAACTCGTCTGGAGGCTTTTCTTACGCGACGAAAAGGCACGTTCTTGGTGCGTTTTCTTCTGAAAACCATTGTCTATGCTCCAAAAAGATACAAAAAGCAGGATTTTTCTGAAAATGCCCGAATGGGTGCAACTTGCCATTGAAAAATGGTTGCACCTGATTCGCGTTGTTGCATAGGATTCGTCGCCTAGGTGCAACCGCCGTCCGGGCGGTCGCTAAACATAAAAACAAATGCCAGGGCACAACCATGGGCAATCCATTGACGATCACTTTCGTGATCTATATCGCAGTAATGGTGCTGATCGGCTTCGCCGCCTATCGCTCCACCAAGAACCTCTCCGACTACATTCTCGGCGGCCGTAGCCTCGGCAGCGTGGTGACCGCGCTTTCCGCCGGTGCCTCCGACATGAGCGGCTGGTTGTTGATGGGCCTGCCTGGGGCCATCTATTTCGCGGGTCTGTCCGAGGCCTGGATCGCCATCGGCCTGACTGTCGGCGCCTATCTCAACTGGCTGTTCGTCGCTGGCCGCCTGCGTGTGCAGACCGAACACAACGGCGACGCGTTGACCCTGCCGGACTACTTCTCCAGCCGCTTCGAAGACCAGTCGGGCCTGCTGCGGATCATCTCGGCCATCGTCATCCTGGTGTTCTTCACCATCTATTGCGCCTCCGGCATCGTCGCCGGCGCCCGCCTGTTCGAAAGCACCTTTGGCATGTCGTACGAGACCGCCCTGTGGGCCGGTGCCGCAGCGACCATCGCCTATACCTTCATCGGTGGCTTCCTGGCCGTGAGCTGGACCGACACCGTGCAGGCTTCGCTGATGATCTTCGCGCTGATCCTCACACCGGTCATCGTGCTGATCTCTACTGGCGGCTTCGATGCGACGTTCCAGGCCATCGAGCTGCAAGATCCGACGAACTTCGACATGTTCAAGGGCGCGACCTTCATCGGCATCGTCTCGCTGATGGGCTGGGGCCTGGGCTACTTCGGCCAGCCGCACATCCTGGCGCGCTTCATGGCCGCTGACTCGGTTAAATCCATCGCCAAGGCTCGCCGTATCTCCATGACCTGGATGATCCTGTGCCTGGCCGGTACCTGTGCCGTAGGCTTCTTCGGCATTGCCTACTTCTCGGCGCACCCCGAGGTAGCAGGCCCTGTCACCGAGAACCACGAGCGTGTGTTCATCGAGCTGGCCAAGATCCTGTTCAACCCCTGGATCGCCGGTGTGCTGCTGTCGGCCATCCTGGCTGCGGTGATGAGCACCTTGAGCTGCCAGCTGTTGGTGTGTTCCAGCGCCCTGACCGAAGACTTCTACAAGGCCTTCCTGCGCAAGGGCGCTTCCCAGCGTGAGCTGGTCTGGGTCGGTCGTCTGATGGTCCTGGCCGTGGCGCTGATCGCCATCGCCATGGCCGCCAACCCGGAAAACCGCGTGCTGGGCCTGGTGGCCTATGCCTGGGCCGGCTTCGGTGCCGCCTTCGGACCGGTGGTGCTGATCTCGGTACTGTGGAAGGGCATGACCCGCAACGGCGCCCTGGCCGGTATCGTGGTCGGTGCGCTGACCGTGATCCTGTGGAAGAACTACGTTGGCCTGGGCCTGTACGAGATCATCCCGGGCTTCCTGTTCGCCAGCATCGCCATCGTCGTGGTGAGCAAGCTGGGCCGTCCGTCGACCAGCATGGTCTCGCGCTTCGAGAAGGCTGACGCGGCGTATCACGCTGACAAGTAATACCTGTCGAATAGGAGTCGGCCCCATCGCCGGCAAGCCGGCTCCCACAGCAAGCACTGGCCTGAAGGTTCCAGGGTTTCTGTGGGGGCCGGCTTGCCGGCGATGAGGCCAACTCTGACATCCAGGCCTGACGCCACCTGCATGACAAGGTAAACTTGCCATCCCCGCAGGAGTCGCCATGAACTATCGTCACGCCTTCCACGCCGGCAACCACGCCGACGTCCTCAAGCACATCGTGCTGACCCGCCTCATCGCCTTGATGTCGCGCAAGGAACAGCCCTTCGCCTATATCGACACCCACGCCGGCCTTGGCCTGTATGACCTGCAGGGTGACCAGGCGACCCGTACCGGTGAATACCTCGAAGGCG
Organism: Pseudomonas sp. FA-1; assembly: GCF_056856075.1. Taxonomy (NCBI): domain Bacteria; kingdom Pseudomonadati; phylum Pseudomonadota; class Gammaproteobacteria; order Pseudomonadales; family Pseudomonadaceae; genus Pseudomonas; species Pseudomonas sp. FA-1. The sequence goes on along the minus strand of NZ_JBWXTH010000001.1, from coordinate 197,606 downwards.
TCGCCCGCCTGTGGAACCGCGATGACCTGCCGGCCGTCACCGCCGATTACCTGCGCATCATCAAGCGCATGAACCCCGACGGCGAGCTGCGCTACTACCCGGGCTCCCCGGAGCTGGCGCGGCGCCTGATGCGCCAGCAGGATCGCGCGCTGCTCAACGAGAAGCACCCCGAGGACGGCCCGCTGCTCAAGGACAACATGAAGAAGGATCCGCGAGTGATCGTGCACCTGGGCGAGGGTTGGCATGTTCCCCGGGCCTTGCTGCCAGTACAGGAAAAGCGCGCCGTGATGTTGATCGACCCGCCCTTCGAGCAGGCCGATGAGCTCAAACGCTGCACCGTGGCGATGAAAGAAGCGATCGGCCGCATGCGCCAGACCGTCGCGGCGATCTGGTACCCGATCAAGGACCAGCGTTCACTGACCCGCTTCTACCAGGACCTGACCAGCACTGGTGCCCCCAAGCTGCTGCGCGTCGAGCTGTACGTGCACCATCAGGACAGCCCGCAGGGGCTGAACGGTTCGGGCCTGGCCATCGCCAACCCGCCGTGGGGGTTGGAGGATGAACTCAAGGAACTGCTGCCCTGGCTGGCCAAGGAGCTGGCACAGACCGCCGGCAGCTTCCGCCTGGACTGGCTGATCGCCGAATAATCTTGATTCCTGTGCCGGCGATGAGGCCGGTACAGGTTGCCGCGTTGCGCATATGTTTGCGTTATAATCCCGCCCTTTAGCCGCCGTCCGCCCATGAGGCCGTCGGCGCATCTCTACCGAATGAAGAGGCTAGACCCTTGGCATTGACGATTCTTGGCCTGTCCGGCGCCCTTAGCCATGACCCTTCCGCGGCCCTGTACATCGACGGCAAACTGGTTGCCGCCGCCGAAGAAGAGCGCTTCGTGCGTGACAAGCATGCGAAGAACCGCATGCCCTACGAGTCGGCGAAGTTCTGCCTGGAGCAGGCCGGTATCAAACCGTCCGACGTCGACGTGGTGGCCATTCCCTTCGCCCCCATCAGCCTGTTCGGCAAGGCACGCTGGCACTATGCCAAGCGCTACTGGTACGCCCCGGACCGCGCTCTCGACGCGATCCTGATGGGCAACCGTCGCTACAAGCGCTACCGCAAGAAGATCGTCTGGTGCCTGGAGCAGCTGGGCTTCGACCCGAAGAAGATCAAGATCGAGCCGGTCGAACACCACTTGGCCCACGCCTCGAGCGCCTACCACTGCTCGGGCTTCAAGGAAAAGACCGCGATCCTCGGCATCGACGGCAAGGGTGAGTACGCCACCACCTTCTTCGGCTACGGCGAGAACGGCAAGATCCACAAGATCAAGGAGTTCTACGACCCGGACTCCCTGGGCGGCCTGTATGGCGCGATCACCGAGTTCCTCGGCTTCGAAATGCTCGACGGCGAGTTCAAGGTCATGGGCATGGCCCCGTACGGCGATGCCAGCAAGTATGACTTCTCCCGCCTGGCCAGCTTCGAGAACGGCGAGCTGGTGATCAACACCGAATACGCCAATGTCATCGGTCTGCGTCGCTATAAAGAGAAGGGCAAGGGCTTCTACTTCTCGCCCAAGCTGATCGAGTGGCTGGGGCCCAAGCGTGAAGGCGACATCGCCGATGAGCCGTACATCCACTACGCGGCGAGCATGCAGGCGCTGTTCGAGAAGCTCGCCCTGCAGATGATCGACCATTACCTGGGCGATATCCTCAAGCAGACCGGCAAGCTGGCCTTCGCCGGCGGCTGCGCGCTGAACGTCAAGCTCAACCAGAAGATCATCGCCCGCCCGGACGTCAAGGAGCTGTTCGTGCAGCCGGCGTCCGGTGACGCCGGTACCGCGGTCGGCGCCGCGGCCTATGTTTCCCACGCCCGTGGTGTACCGGTCGAGAAGATGGAGCACGTCTATCTCGGCCCTGCGTACTCCAACGAAGACGTGATCGCCGCCTGCGCCCGCCACCCGAACGCGCCCAAGTGGCGCAAGCTCGACGACATGCCTCAGCGCATCGCCAGGATCATGGTCGATGGCAACCCGGTGGCCTGGTTCCAGGGCCGTATGGAGTTCGGCCCGCGCGCCTTGGGCGGTCGCTCCATCATCGGTTGCCCGAGCGTGCCGGGCGTGGCTGACCGGATCAACGAGCAGATCAAGTTCCGTGAGCGCTGGAGACCCTTCTGCCCGTCGATGCTCGACACCGTCGCTCCGCAGATGATCAAGGTCGACCACCCGGCGCCGTTCATGACCTTCACCTTCGAGGTGGCCGAGGAATGGAAGACCCGCGTGCCTGAAGTGGTCCACGAGGACGGCACTTCCCGCGCCCAGGTGCTCAAGCGCGAGTACAACCCGCGCTACTACGACATGATGAAGGCCCTCGAAGACCTGACCGGCAACGGCGTGTCGCTGAACACCTCGCTCAATCGCCGTGGCGAACCCATGATCTGCTCGCCGACCGATGCCCTGAACATGTTCTTCGGCTCGGACCTGCAGTACCTGATCATGGAAGACATCCTGGTGGTCAAGGATGGCGCAGCGCCTTATGACCAACCGCTCTGAACGGCGCGTCCTGCAGTTCTGCCATGGCTATGACGGGCCGTTCCTGGATTGCGCCCGTCAATACGCCAGCCTGTTCCAGGGCCGCGGCTACCAGGTCACCACGGTCTTCCTGACCGGCAAGGCCGACCCCGAGGTCGCGGCTGGCTGCGCTTCGGACGAGGTGCTGTTCCTGGAGTTCAGCTCCAAGGCCGTGCGCGGCCTGAAGCTCGGGGCCATCGCGGCCCTGCGCAAGGTCGCAGGCGCGCGCGATTTCAGCTTCTGCATCGCCCACCGCTTCAAGCCGATCTACGTGGCGCTGCTGGGCACCGGCCTGCCGGTGATCGGCGTGCACCATGCGTTCGGCGACTACCAGCGCAGTGGCCGACGCTTGTTCGCCAACTTGTTTCGCAAGCGCTTGAGCCTGTTGGGCGTCTCGGACGCGGTGCGCGACGACATGCGCCGCTGCCTGGTGCAGTGGCCGGCCGAGCGTATCCAGACCTTGTACAACCGCATCGACGTACAGGCGCTGCAGGCCAGCCTGTTGCCCCGCGAAGAAGCGCGTAGGGCCCTGGGGCTCGACCCGCAAGCCTGGATCGTCGGCAATGTCGGGCGCCTGCACCCGGACAAGGACCAGGCCACCCTGCTGCGTGGTTTCGCCGAGGCACTGCCGGGCCTGCCCGCCGGTGCCCGCCTGGCGATCCTGGGCAAGGGCCGTCTGGAAGAGGCGCTCAAGGCCCAGGCCATGGCGCTGGGCATTGCCGGGCAGGTCGACTTCCTCGGCCAGGTACCCGATGCCCGTCGCTATTTCCAGGCCTTCGACGTGTTCGCCCTGAGCTCGGACCACGAGCCGTTCGGCATGGTCCTGCTGGAGGCCATGGTCGCGGGCGTGCCCTTGCTCGCCACTGCCTGTGGCGGTGCCCAGGAAGTGGTCGAAGGCGTGGGCGTGCTGTTCCCGTTGGGTGATGCCGGCCAACTGGCCCAGGGCCTCAAACACATGGCGGGGCTGGACGCATCGCAGCGCCAGGCATGCGCCGAACATATGCTGCAACGGCTGCACCAGCGCTTCTCCGACCAGGCCGTGCGCGATGCCTTCTGGGCGTTGCCCCAGGTACGCGCATTGGTAGCGGAGGCGTGATGCTCAATCATATCCGGGCCTTTCGCGAGCGCGGTTGGGCGCCTGTCGATGCAGCCACCTATGCCGCTGCCTGGCAACGTTTCGGCGGCAGCGTCGCGACCCATCCGTTGGTGATCGAGCAATTGGCCGACCTGGCGCAGATTCCGGTGCGTTATCTGGGCTGGGAGGTTGATGGCGAAGTCAAGGCGGCCATTCCTACCTGGGGCCGGCATCTGGCACTGTCCAAGGACGTGCTCAAGCGTCACGGCAAGAAAGGCCTGTTCGACCTCGGCAATGCCGAGATCATCCTACCGGCCGCCGGTGATGCCGGGGCGCCGCTGCGCCATGCCGCGCGTTACCTGTCGGAGCTGAACCAGGGTAGATTCACGGGGCTCAAGGCGCAGGCCGAGCAACTGGCCATGGCGCGTGCCCACGAAGACCTGTCCAAGAAGTTTCGCTACAACCAGCGCCGCGAGTTGCGCCTGCTGGAAGAGGCGGGCGGTGTGGTGCGGCCGATCAGTGAGTTCTCCGCCAGTGAAATCGCAACCATGTACTGCGACCTGTTCCAGCGCCGCTGGGGCTTCCCGGCCACCGGCGCGGCACGCATGGCCGATGTGCTGGAGCGCCTGCGCGAGCTGTTGATCGGCTCGGTGCTGCTGCTCGACGGGGCCCCTATCGCCATCCAGCTGGTGTACCGGGTCGAGGCGCCGGAGTGGGTCAGCGTCGAGTACGTCAACGGCGGCGTGGACCCCGAGACAAAGGCCTTCAGCCCTGGCAGCGTGTTGAGCTTCCTCAATACCCAGGCCGCCTGGGAAGATGCCCGGGCGCGCAACAAGCCGCTGCGGTTCTCCTTCGGTCGTGCCGATCGTGAATACAAGGACCGTTGGTGCAACCCCGTGCCGGTGTTCCAGTCGTGAGCCGCAAGCAGCAGTTGCTCAAGCGCCACCGGCGCAATAAGCGCGTGGGCCTGCTGGCAGGCCTGATCGCGTTGGCTGCACTGGGGGTCGTCACCTGGTGGTGGTTGCCGCTGGTGCTGTTGCCGCTGCTGTGGGTGGCGCACGAGGCTTGGTTCGCCGACCACCTGTTCTATTCGCCCGCCGAGGACTACGCCTACCGTTTCGGTGAGCAGGCTCGCCAGGTTGCCGCCAGCCTTCGCGAGGGCGTGCTGCAGGCCGACGCGGCCTTGGCCGGGGATGAAACGCTGATTCTCGAAGTGCGGCTGAAAAGCAGCTGGCTGGGGCGCTGGCTCGACCCGCGCGTGGAGCTGCAGGGCGAAGCGGAGCAGGACCGTCAGGCCTTCGAGCGTGGCGTGGATGGCGTGCGCTTTCTCAACCTCACCGGCTTCGCTGCGCCGCTGATGGCCGGGGCGTTGCGCCTGAGTGGCCGGTATTGTCGATTGGTGGGTACGCCGCGGCTGTGGATAACCCCACCGGTCGAGCTCGATCGGCGCCGGGTCATGGTCATCGCCCCCCATGCCGACGACGCCGAGCTGGCTGCCTATGGCCTCTACAGCCAGGCCGATGAAGCCTGGGTCGTCACCCTGACCGCCGGCGAGATCGAGGCCGAGCATTATCAGCAGATGGGCCTGCCCAAGGCCGAGGCGGCGCGCCTCAAGGGCCGTCTGCGCGCCTGGGACAGTATTACCGTGCCACGTTGGGCCGGGGTGCCCGAGGCACATTGTGTCCAGCTGGGCTATTTCTGCCTGCAACTGCCTGCGATGCAGGCGACGCCAGACCAACCGGTAGGTTCGCGCGAGGCTGAGCTGGCCGATACCCGCCCGTTCCGCCGCCTGAATGCCTTCACCTTGCCGGGCGATGCCGATGGCGCCCCTACCTGGAACAACTTGCTGGCTGATCTGCGCACCTTGCTGCAGCAGGCCCGGCCGCAGGTGCTGGTGATGCCGCACCCGCAACTCGACCCGCACCCGGACCACATCTGTGCCCAGGCCGCGGTGCACGAAGCCTTGCAAGGCCTGGACTGGCAGCCTGAGACACAGCTGTACTACGCGAACCATTTGCACGACAACGACCGCTGGCCCATGGGCGACAGCGGCGATGGCGTGGCCTTGCCTCCACAGTTGAGCGCTGAACAGGCCTGGGTGCCCTATTGCCGGGTCCTGGACCTTGCCACCCAGCGCGACAAAGCCATGGCGTTGGGCATGATGCATGACTTGCAGCCGCCTGCGCCGTTCAAGCGCCGCTTGCGCCGGGTGCTGCAGCACTGGCTGGCCGGGCGCAAGCCTTCGGTGTATGGCGAAAACGAATTCTTCCGCAAGGCGGTCCGCCGCCACGAACTGTTCTGGCATCGCCCGTGCGAGCGTGACGAATGATTGATGGCGCACAGAGCCCAAGGAAAGCAATGAAAGTCCTATTTCTGGTGCAGAAGGAGCAGCGGGCGATCCTGGACCGCCTGTACGATGGCGTCGCCGCCCATTGCGACTGTGACCTGCGCTGGCTGACCAGCGAGGACCAGCGCAACCTGCGCCGCTACTTCAAGCGTGAAGTCGATGTCAGCCGCTATGACCGGATCGTGTTCTTTCTGCGTTTCAAGCAGGAGATCCGCCAGGTCGGTTTCATTCGCACTGTGCCCAACCTGGTGATCCTCGAGCACGATGCCTACCAGAACTACATCCCCTGCAAGTACACTGGCAAGTTCAGTGCGCATTACCGCCACCTGCCGTGGGCGCGGGTGATCAGTTCCGGCTACATGGTCAGTGAACGCTTGCGCCAGGAAGGTTTCGACGCGGTGTTCGTGCCCAAAGGCTATGACGAACAGCTGCTCACCGACCAGGGGCGCGAGCGTGATATCGAGCTGGCCTTCGTCGGCAGCACCGGCAGCGTGGCCTACAGCGGCCGAAAGGCCTTGCTCGATGAGCTCGGCCAGGTGGAAAACCTGGTGGTCACTCGTACCAAGTCGGGCGAGGACTACTGCAACACGCTCAACCGCATCCGTTTCTTCGTCAGCGCCGATGTGGGCATGGGCGAATACATGATCAAGAACTTCGAGGCCATGGCCTGCGGCTGCGTGCTGCTGGCCTACGACCAGGGTGAGTCGGAAAACCGCGCCCTGGGCCTTGAGGACATGCACAACGTGGTGCTGTACGACAGCGTCCCGACGCTACAGGAAAAACTGCGCACGCTGCGGCAGGACCCAGCGTTGGCTGCGCGCATCGCTGCCAACGGTCGGGAGCTGGCGGTTTCGCGCTTCAGCTTCGCCCAGGTTGGCCGTAGCATCGTCGAACACATGGAACCCCCGCTGCGGCCGCAGCCACCGCTGAGTGCCTGGCAGCGACTGCGCCTGAGGCTGGGGTTCTGAGCAATGGCGCTCCTGTCGCAGGGAATGCGTGAGTCGTTGACAGTCCAAAGGTGGAGGGAGCCCCGTGCGCTTCTCTGAGAACAGTGATATCACCGTGGTCGTGACCAGTTGCGGGCGTTTCGACCTGCTCAAGGAAACGCTCGAGAGTTTCGACCGATACAACACCGCGCCGATCCGCGAAGTCTTCATCACCGAAGACTCCGGGGACGATGCGGTCCACGATGCAGTACCTGTGCACTGGAAGCCTCACTGCACGGTATTCGTCAATCGGCCCAAGCTGGGCCAACTGCCCTCCATCGACTTGGCCTACAGCCAGGTGAAGACGCCGTACATCTTCCATTGCGAGGACGACTGGCGCTTCTACCGCCAGGGGTTCGTCGAGGACTCCCGTGCAATCCTGGAGGTCAGCCCGAACCTGTTGCAGGTCTGGCTGCGCAGCCATGCCCACGACCTGGCGGTCCATAGCCCGTATATCCATTTGGGCGAGCGCCAAGTGATCGCAGGCGTGCCGTGCTACCCGCTGTTATCCGACAAGGCCGAGTGGCAAGCCTTCTCGCTCAACCCAGGCCTGCGCCGCCTGAGCGACTACCAACGTTGTGCGCCGTTTGCCGCCTATTCTGGTGAGAAGGCGTTGTCGCGCCGGTACGCCGAGCTGAACCTGGGCGCGGTCACCCTGGAAGGGGACGCGGTGCTGCACACGGGCTTCGGCAACCACGTGACCTTGCCCGAGGAAGTCCAGCGCAAGGCCAGGCGACGCAAGCGGGACCGCCAGAAACTGATGCTGACGCTGTTGGTGGGGCTGGTGGTCGGCACGGGGATCGGTTTCCTTGTCGGTTGAAGCGGCGTGCCTGATGGCCCATTCATTTTCCGGAGGGGCGTAACCCGATGAACATCGTCAATGTGATGTGGTCGGGTGGTGCGCAATATACGTCCATCCACACGGTTCACCGGCAGGTGCTGGGGCATGCCCCGGCCGATGTGCGCGTGAGCAATTGGCTGCTGCTCGGTGAGCAGGGGTGTGGCGGGCTGGGTGAAACCCACCTCTGGAACCTGCCGCAACGGGCACTCAAGGGCCGCCTGCCGGAGCGCCTAATGGTGCCCTGGTTGCGCCTGCGCCTGCGCGCGGCCTTACGCCAGGCGCAGCCTGACGTGCTGCTGCTCGATGGCCTGGGTGTCGCGCGCTTGATGCTGCCGCTGCTGCGCCAGTTGCCCGGTGTTCGCGCGGCGGTCCTGTTCCATGGCTCCACCCGGCTGCGCGGCAGTGACGTAAGCCTGTTGCGCAGTGTGCCTCGTGAACGCCTGTCCATCGCTGCGGTGTCCGGTACACTGGCCCGCTCGCTCGAGCAGGACCTCGGCCTGCCGGTGCGCACCCTGCGCATCGCCATGGACCCGGCCGTGTTCTGCGGCCAGCTGCTTGCACGCAATGCCGCCCGGCAGACGCTTGGCCTCCCTGCCCAAGGCGAAGGCCGCGTGCTGTGCGCCGTGGGCCGGTTGGTGGAAAGCAAAGGCTTCGAAATGCTGATCGAGGCCTTCGCCAGGGCGCGCGAGCAGCAGCCCAACCTGCACTTGATGATCTTCGGCGATGGTGAGTTGCGCGATCGTCTCGCGGCGCGGATCGAGGCGCTGGGGCTCGATGGCTGCGTGCGGCTGTGCGGTTACCGGCCAGACCTTTCCCAACTGTACCGTGCCTTCGATGGCTTGCTGCTGCCTTCGCGCTCCGAGGGGCTGGGGCTGGTGTTGCAAGAGGCTGTGCTGGCAGATATTCCGGTGATCTGCAGCGATCTTGCGGTGTTTCGCGAGCAACTGGGTGAAGCCGACTGCTACCTGCCGGTCGCTGACGTCGAGGCCTGGAGCCAGGCCATCGCACGCTGCGCCAGCCTCGATACCCAGGCCACGGCGGCAGCCCAGCGGCGCTCCCTGGCGCCGGAGCAGAGCTGGCAAGCGTTCCTGGCCGGGGTCGCCAGCCTGTTGGGGCGCTAATCTCGAAGCAGGGCGGCCTCCAAGGCCGCCAGCGGGAACTGGTTGGCGAGATTCTCGCGCTCGATATAGCGCGCCATGTGCTGCACATTCCGGCGCACCATCCGCGCCGGCAGCGGGGCGCGCAGGAAGCGCATGTCCGCGACGTCGATCAGGCCCAGGCGCTGGTCAGGCGTCATCACCACGTTGCCCAGGTGCAGCGAGCGAAAGTAGATACCCGAACGGTGCAATTGGCGGATCAGCTCGACCAGCTGCGGCAGCAGGACATCCCAGCTGAACCCCGGTTCGCGCGACAGTTGCAGCAGCGTCTGGCCCGGCAACGGTCGATAGAGCACGGCCGTACGGCCCGGTAGGTCGAGCTTGTGATGGCTGATCACTTCCAGCGTCGGGATCCCCATCTGCGCCAGGCGCGCAGCGTTATCGATGAAGCGCCGTGAGTAGGGGCGCAACAGCGCAGATGAAATCAGACGCTTGCGACGAAAAACCTTGAGGATATTTCCATCCCCGAGCAGGTAGACTTTGGCACCGTGGCTATCTGCCTCTAGAACCTTGGCGCCGAGTGTCAGCTGATCGAAGTCGACCTGGGAGAGCCGGGAGCATTGCATGGGTAGGGCCTTGTCGTCTGGCAAGCAAAAATGACCGGCCATAATGCCGAAAATAAAGCGTCAACACCATGATGACGGGTTTGGATTCTTTTGGGGGCTGTGGGTAGCGGTGTGGTTGTTCGCCCTAGGCGAGATCCTGCGCGCCCGTGGCACGCTGTTCGGCAAGGTGCTGCTCGGCTACTGGATCTTCTCCACGCTTGCCATGCAATTCGATGCCGCCAGCCTCACCGATACCCCGCGTGCCGAATGGTTCATCAGTTGGTTGCCGGTGGGCCTGGCCATGCTGCTGCCCTGGGTGCGTGCCGAAAACGATGCCTGTGGTAAAATGCCCGGTTCAACCTGAACAGCGAGCTCGATGATGGCCGAAACACCGCTACCGGCGGAGCACACCTCCAGCCTGAAGATCTATTTCCGGCTGCTGAGCTATGTCAAACCCTATATCGGCATCTTCCTGCTGAGCATCGTGGGTTTCGTGATCTTTGCCTCGACCCAGCCGATGCTGGCCGGGATCTTGAAATACTTCGTCGATGGGCTGAGCAATCCGCAAGCGGTGCTGTTCCCCAATGTCCCCTACCTGCGCGACCTGCAACTGCTGCAGGCCGTGCCGCTGCTGATCATCCTGATCGCGGCCTGGCAGGGGCTGGGGTCGTTCCTGGGCAACTACTACCTGGCCAAGGTCTCCCTGGGGCTGGTACATGACCTGCGGGTGCAATTGTTCAACAAGTTGCTGGTGCTGCCCAACCGCTACTTCGACAACCATAACTCCGGCCACCTGATCTCGCGCATCACCTTCAACGTGACCATGGTCACCGGTGCGGCGACCGATGCCATCAAGGTGGTGATCCGTGAAGGCCTGACCGTGGTCTTCCTGTTCGCCTACCTGTTGTGGATGAACTGGAAGCTGACCCTGGTGATGGTTGCCATCCTGCCGGTGATCGCGCTGATGGTGAGTACCGCCAGCAAGAAATTCCGCAAGCAGAGCAAGAAGATCCAGGTCGCGATGGGGGATGTCACCCATGTGGCGTCCGAGACCATCCAGGGCTACCGCGTGGTGCGCAGCTTCGGTGGCGAAGCCTACGAGGAGCGGCGCTTCCACGACGCCAGCCAGGGCAACACCGAGAAGCAGCTGCGCATGACCAAGACCGGCGCGCTGTACACGCCATTGCTGCAGTTGGTGATCTATAGCGCCATGGCATCGCTGATGTTCCTGGTGCTGTTCCTGCGTGGCGATGCCTCGGCGGGTGACCTGGTGGCCTATATCACGGCCGCAGGCCTGCTGCCCAAGCCGATCCGCCAGCTTTCGGAAGTCAGCTCGACCATTCAAAAGGGCCTGGCGGGCGCCGAGAGCATCTTCGAGCAACTGGACGAGCAGCCCGAAGTGGACACCGGCACCGTGGAAAAAGACCGTGTGGAAGGTCGCCTGGAGGTGCGCAACCTCAGCTTCAGCTACCCCGGTACCGACCGCCAGGTGCTCAGCGATATCAGCTTCACTGCCGAGCCTGGGCAGATGATCGCCCTGGTAGGGCGCTCCGGCAGCGGCAAGTCCACCCTGGCCTCGCTGATCCCGCGCTTCTACCACCACACCAACGGGCAGATCCTGCTCGACGGTGTGGAGATCGAGCAGTATCGCTTGCGCAACCTGCGCCGCCATGTGGCCCAGGTGACCCAGCACGTCACGCTGTTCAACGACACGGTGGCCAACAACATCGCCTACGGCGACCTGGCCGGTGCGCCGCGCGCGGACATCGAGGCCGCCGCCGCCGATGCTTATGCCAAGGAGTTCGTCGACCAGTTGCCCAAGGGCTTCGACACCGAGGTCGGCGAAAACGGTGTGTTGCTCTCCGGCGGCCAGCGCCAGCGCCTGGCGATCGCCCGTGCCCTGCTGAAGAACGCACCGCTGCTGATCCTCGACGAGGCGACCTCGGCCCTGGATACCGAGTCCGAGCGCCACATCCAGGCTGCCCTGGACCACGTGATGCAGGGACGTACCACCCTGGTGATCGCCCACCGCCTGTCGACCATCGAGAAGGCCGACCTGATCCTGGTCATGGACCAGGGCCGGCTGGTCGAGCGCGGCACCCATGCCGAGCTGCTCCAGGCAAATGGCCATTATGCCCGCCTGCATGCCATGGGGCTGGACGCGCCGGAAAAGGCCGACATCACCTGATATCCCCTGGGTCGGGGCCGAGTCGGCCCCGATCATCATCGGTAACGTACAGATCGACACTGGCCGTAAAGCCGTCACCGACCCTGTGCTAATATCCTGCCCCTGTTCACTATTTTCATATGGGTTGCCCATGAAGTTGTCCATGCCGCGTTTCGATCAAGCCCCGGTTCTGGTGGTCGGCGATGTCATGCTCGACCGCTACTGGCATGGCGGTACCTCGCGGATCTCTCCCGAAGCCCCGGTGCCGGTGGTCAAGGTCGAGCAGATCGAGGATCGCCCCGGTGGCGCGGCCAACGTCGCATTGAACATCGCCGCCCTGGGCGCGCCAGCCTCGTTGGTTGGCGTGACCGGCCAGGACGAGGCTGCCGACAGCCTCGCCAACAGCCTGCACGCAGCGGGTGTGCGCTCGGTGTTCCAGCGCATTGCCCACCAGCCGACCATCGTCAAGCTGCGGGTCATGAGCCGTCACCAACAATTGCTGCGCATCGATTTCGAAGAGCCGTTCGCCACCGACCCGCTGTCACTGGGCGAGGAGGTCGATGGCCTGCTCGAAGGCATCAAGGTGCTGGTGCTGTCGGATTACGGCAAGGGCGCGCTCAAGAACCACCAGAGCCTGATCCAGGCTGCACGTGCCAAGGGCATCCCGGTTCTGGCCGACCCCAAGGGCAAGGATTTCTCCATCTACCGCGGCGCCAGTCTGATCACCCCGAACCTCAGCGAGTTCGAGACCATCGTCGGCCGTTGCGCCGATGAGGGCGAGCTGGTCGCCAAGGGCCTGCAATTGCTGCAGGAGCTTGACCTGGGCGCGCTGCTGGTGACCCGTGGCGAACACGGCATGACCCTGCTGCGCACCGGCCACCCGGCGTTGCACCTGCCGGCGCGTGCCCGCGAAGTGTTCGATGTCACCGGTGCGGGCGATACCGTGATTTCCACCCTGGCGGCGGCCATTGCAGCCGGCGAGGACCTGCCCCACGCGGTGGCCCTGGCCAACCTCGCCGCAGGCATCGTGGTCGGCAAGTTGGGTACAGCAGCTATCAGCGCCCCTGAACTGCGCCGCGCGATCCAGCGCGAGGAAGGCTCCGAGCGCGGCGTGCTGGCCCTCGAGCAACTGCTGCTGGCAATCGATGATGCCCGGGCGCACAACGAGAAGATCGTCTTCACCAACGGTTGCTTCGACATTCTCCATGCCGGCCACGTGACCTACCTGGAGCAAGCGCGGGCCCAGGGCGATCGTCTGATCGTGGCGGTCAACGACGATGCCTCGGTCAGCCGGCTCAAGGGCCCAGGTCGGCCGATCAACAGCGTCGACCGGCGTATGGCCGTGCTGGCTGGCCTGGGCGCGGTGGACTGGGTCATCAGCTTCCCCGAAGGCACGCCGGAGAACCTGCTCAGCCAGGTCAAGCCGGATGTGCTGGTCAAGGGTGGGGACTACGGCATCGATCAGGTGGTGGGGGCCGATATCGTCAAGGCCTACGGCGGCACCGTGAAGGTGCTGGGGCTGGTGGAGAACAGCTCGACCACGGCGATCGTCGAGAAGATCCGCAAGCACTGATCCACCCGTGGGGCTGCTGCGCAGCCCCCGGGCATCATTTGTGGTGCAACGCGCGCTGCAACAACGCCCGGGCCTTGTCACCAAAGCGCTGCAGGTGCGAGGCCGGCTGCGGCCGGTGTTCTTCCAGCCCCTGCTGCCTGATCCAGTTCTTCCAGCGAATCCGCTCATCCCCGACCACCCAGCCGTCCTGCCGGGCAAAGCTCTCCGCCAGGTACAGGCCTCGTGTACTGGCTGGCACCAGTTCGTCCTTCTTCAAGGTATAGAGTTCGGCTGTCGGCTGGCCATCGACCAGCGGCATCAGATACAGGTCCGGCCGCTTGCGATTGAGCCGTGCCACCAGCTGGTCGCCTTCGAGCCGCTCGTCCACGTGGAAAAGGCTGAGCGACTTGGCTTCCCGGGGTACCTGCAGGCGCAGGTCGTAGATCAACTGCAACGACGCGGTAGGCAGGTGCACATAGGCACGTGGCCGCTCCAGCAGCATCAGGTTGCCGCAATGCACCGGGCGCGCCGCGCCGGACTCGGGCGTGAGCACGAACGGCAGGGCTTCGCGATAATGCAGCGCGTCGGCATAGGGCGCGGGCAGCCAGGTGTCGCTGAAGCGCCCGCCGAGCCAGCCTTCCGGGGTTTCCAGCAGGCATTCCTCGGCCACTTCCTGGATGGCGGTGTGCAGGGGCAGGTTGATTTCCTGAGCGGGCACGTAGCCTGAGATCAGCTTGAGCACCACGTCGCCGCGGTCCTGCCGGCGCTGGCGCACCAGCACCCAGTAGTCCCGGTGCTGCCAATGCAGTGTCAGGCGCACCGAAACCCCCAGGTTGGCCAGCTCGACCACGAAGCGTTCGTGGTCGGCCAGCTCGATGGCCTTGCGCCGCTGCTGTACCTGGCCGAAGTTCAACGGCATGCCGATGCTCTGGTAGGTCAGGCCGTCGGGTGTGGCTTCGACGTGCAGCGGCAGGGTCTTGAAGTTGCTCGGGTTCTTGCGGATCAGCGTTCGCGGCACGAGGCTCCTCCTTGCGTTGGGCGCCCGTCAGGGCGACTCAAGGCTGGCCCAGGATTCGGGCGACGGTGGCCACGTTATGGGCCAGGTGCAACGGGTTGATGGTGCCGACGATAGCACTGCTTACCCCGGGGTGGGCGAACAGCAGCTCGAAACTGGCCTGCACCGGGTCGACCCCCGGCGCCAGGCAGATATGCCCGCTGGCCAGGGCCTTCTTCACCAGGATGGCTTTGCCGTGTTCGGCAGCGTAGTCCAGTACCGGGCGCTCCGCCTGTTCGTTGAGGTTGTAGGTGACCATGGCGCAATCGCCTTGCTCCAGGGCCTTGAGGCCACCTGCCACGGTCTTGCCTGACAGGCCGTAGCCGAGGATCTTGCCTTCCTGCTTGAGTTCGGCCAGGGTCTGGTAGACGCCTTGCTGCTCCAGGATCTGCACGTCGTTGCCGTCGGAATGCACCAGCACCAGCTCGATACGGTCGGTTTCCAGGCGGCGCAGGCTGCGCTCCACCGACAGGCGAGTATGGGCGGCGCTGAAGTCGAAGTGCGACTGACCATTGTCGAACTCTTCGCCCACCTTGCTGACGATCACCCATTGGTCACGCTGGCCGCGCAGCAACGGGCCCAGGCGTTCCTCGCTGCGGCCGTAGGCCGGCGCGGTGTCGATCAGGTTGATGCCCAGCTCGTGGGCCTGGGCCAGGAGCAGGCGCGCTTCGTCATCGCCTGGGATGGTGAAGCCATTGGGGTACTTGACGCCCTGGTCGCGGCCGAGCTTGACCGTGCCCAGGCCCAGCGGAGAGACCTTCAGGCCGGTGCTGCCCAAGGGGCGGAGGAAGTCGTGCAGGGTCGGCAGGCTCATGGCAGCAATTGCTCCCAGGCAGGGACGCCCAGGGTGGGGCGAGGCAGCTCGGCCAGGTCAGGTTGCGCGGCGGGGCGGATGCCGTCGTGCTCCAGGCTCGCCAGCACGCGGTCGGCAAAGTCGGGTGCCAGGGCCAGCTTGGTCGGCCAGCCCACCAGCAGCCGCTGCTGCTGCGTGAGGAAGGCGTTGTCCGGGCGGACCAACCCCGACTGCGCAGGCTCGGCGCGGTCGACCCGCAAAGTGGCCCAGCGCACCTGGCTCTGGTCGACCCAAGGCAGCAGGCTAGCGATTTCCTTCTGCGCCGCGGCGATCTGTGCGGCGGGTTCCCGTGCCACGCCGTCGGCCTCGGCGAGGTCGCCACCGAGGTACCAGACCCATTGGCCGTCGCGGGCCGGGTGGGTGGTGACGGTGACCCTCGGCTTGGGCCCGCCGCCCAGGCAATGGGCATACAGTGGCTTGAGGTTCGGCCCCTTGGCCATGACCATGTGCAGCGGTCGACGCTGCATGGCCGGCTGCTCCAGCCCAAGCGCGTGGAGCAGGCCTTCGGTGCCGGCACCGGCGCTGAGCACGATACGCTGGGCGCGTATTTCACGACCATCCACGCGCAAACCGATCAGTTCGTCGCCCTCGCGCAGTGGCTCGACCCGTTCGCCGGCCAGCAGGCTGTCACCGGCCAGCTCGGCCAGGTTGGCGAGCAGGCTCGGCACGTCGATGACCAGTTCGGCGAGGCGATACACCTTGCCCTTGAACGCGCGGTCCTGCAGGGCAGGGGGCAGTTGCTCGCCCTTGACCTGATCGACCCTTCCACGCACCGCCTTGCTGGCGAAGAAGCTGGTGAGGTTGCCTGCCAGGGTGCCCGGGGACCACAGGTAGTGGGCCTCGGACAGCAGGCGGGTCTTGCCAAGGTCGAGTTCGCCATTGCCGGTCAAGGCTTCGCGCCAACGGCGCGGCATATCGGCGATGGCCTCGGAGGCGCCGGTCAGGGCCCCATGCAGGGCGTACTTGGTGCCGCCATGGATGATGCCCTGGGACTTGATGGTCTGCTCGCCACCGAGGCTGGCGCGCTCCACCAGCACCGTCGAATACCCCAGGCGCCGCAGCCTTGCGTTGAGCCAGAGGCCAGCGACCCCGGCGCCGACGATCAGCACGTCAGTGGAAATGGCAGATGGCATGCGGGCACCTCTAGAACTGGGACAGTTGCCCAGTATACAGGCTGTGGGCGCGCGCGGGCCTCATCGCAGGCTGTCGCCAGCCTCCCGCCGAGATTGCGCCGCTCTCAAGACTTGCGAAATCCCTGTGGGAGCCGGCTTGCCGGCGATGGGCCACAGCGGGGCTACAGCTGGTGGGCTCAGTGGCCGGCAGTCTTGGAGAACAGCTGGATCACCACCACGCCACCGACGATCATGGCCATCCCCAGCATGGCCGGTACATCCAGTTTCTGCCCGTAGATCACCAGGGCGGCGACACTGATCAGCACGATGCCCAGGCCTGACCAGATGGCGTAGGCGATACCTACCGGAATGCTGCGCACCACCAGCGTCAGCATCCAGAACGCCACGGCATAGCCACAGACCATCAACAGCAGCGGCAATGGCGTGCTCAAGCCTTTGACCGCCTTCATGGAGGCGGTGGCGATGACTTCGGCGCAGATGGCGATGGCCAGGTAGGTGTAGGCATTCATGATCGGGATTCTCCGTTGCTGGGTGGGCATTCTAGACTTTCGTCGGATGGGGTAAAGTCATTACCTATCTGCTATGGAGATAGGTTGCATGGCCCAACAATGGGATCTCGATCAATTGCGCACCTTCCTGCGGGTCACCGAACTGCGTTCGTTTTCCGCCGTCGCCCGGGAGCAGCACAAGGCGCAGTCGGCGGTCAGCAATGCCATCGCGCTGCTGGAGGCTGACCTGGGCGTGACCTTGTTCGAGCGCAGCAGCGGCCGCCAGCCGCGCCTGACCGAAAGCGGGGCGGCCCTGCTCGAGGATGCCCGCGAGTTGCTACGCCAGTGCGAGCGCCTGGATGGCCGTGCCATGGCCTTGATGCGTGGCCAGGAAGCCTTGTTGCGGGTGGCTCAGGACGAAGCCATGTGCTACCTGCCGGTGATCGACAGCCTGGACGAGTTGGCCAGCCGCTTTCCACTCCTGGAGGTACAGGTGACCAGCGGCGCCCAGGGCGATGTGGCGCGCAAGTTGGTGGAGCGTCGTGCCGACCTGGGGTTGTTCTTTCATCACGAGCGCATTCCCGCGTCGCTGGAACGCCGCGCTCTGGGCCGCGTGGAGATGGTCACCGTATGTGGTGTGGACCATCCGCTGGCGGGCGAGCGGCAGGTGACGCGCCAGCAATTGGCCCGTCACCGGCAGTTGTTGATCACGCCGCAGCAAAGCGGCTATCCCGGGGGGGAGGCGATCAGCCCGCAGGTGTGGCGCGCCGACAGCTTCTACGCCATGGCCGAGCTGCTGATGCGTGGGCTGGGTTGGGCCTGGCTGCCAAGGCATGTGGTGCAGTACCCGACCTACCAGGCGCAGATGGTCGAACTCGACAGCGAGTGGTGCCCGCCCGCGCTGGTCGTCGAACTGGCCTGGCGCCGCGACCAGCCCCTGGGGCCGGCGGCGCAATGGCTGGCGGAACGCTTTGCCGTGCACCTGCGGGTCATTGGCTGAGTTGTGGTACCGGCAGGCCTTTTCGTACAGTTCCTAGTACACTGCGTCGCCATGAACAGAACCCTCTATACCTTGCTTTTCCACCTGGGCCTGCCACTGGTTGCGCTGCGCCTGTACCTGCGTGCGCGCAAGGCGCCGGCCTATGGCCAGCGCATCGCCGAGCGCTTCGCTTGCAAGCTGGCACCGATGCGCCAGGGCGGCATCTGGGTGCACGCGGTGTCGGTGGGCGAAAGCATCGCTGCCGCGCCGATGATCCGTGCCTTGCTCAAGGCCTACCCGGACCTTCCGATTACCCTGACCTGTATGACGCCCACCGGTTCGGAGCGGATCCGCGCGATGTTCGCCGACGAGCCGCGACTCCAGCATTGCTACCTGCCTTATGACCTGCCTTGGGCGGCGGGGCGCTTTCTCGATCATGTCCGGCCGCGGCTGGGCATCATCATGGAGACCGAGCTGTGGCCCAACCATATCCACCAGTGCGCCAAACGCGGCATTCCTGTGGCCCTGGCCAATGCGCGGCTGTCCGAACGCTCGGCCCGTGGCTATGCACGTTTCGCCGGCCTGACCCGGCCGATGCTGACCGAGATGAGCCTGATCGCGGTGCAGACCGAGACCGAGGCGCAGCGTTTCCGCAGTCTGGGCGCGCGGCCTGAGTGTGTGCAGGTGACCGGTTCGATCAAGTTCGACCTGAAGGTCGACGCGCAATTGCAGCCTCGCGCGCGTGACCTGCGTGAGCAATGGGGCGCCGGGCAGCGCCCGGTGTGGATCGCCGCCAGCACCCACGAGGGTGAGGATGAATTGATCCTCGAGGCACATCGGCAATTGCTGCAGGTTCATGGCGATGCACTATTGGTGCTGGTGCCGCGCCATCCCGAGCGGTTCGATGCGGTGCATGCCTTATGTGACGCACAGTTCGCCACCGTGCGCCGTTCTTCCGGCATGCCGGTGCAGGCCCAGACCCAGGTCTTGCTCGGCGATACCATGGGTGAACTGCTGTTCCTCTATGCCCTGGCCGACATTGCCTTCGTGGGCGGCAGCCTGGTGCCTACCGGCGGGCACAACCCGCTGGAGCCGGCGGCACTGGCGCTACCGGTACTGACGGGGCCGCACGTGTTCAACTTCCTGGAAATCAGCGCGATGCTGCGCGAGGCGGGGGCGTTGCAGGAGGTGGACGATGCCAGCGGCCTGGCCGGGGCGGTGCGTCGGTTGGTCGAGCTGCCTCAGGATGCCCGGCGCATGGGCGAGGCGGGCAGGGCGGTGATGCAGGCCAACCAGGGGGCGTTGCAGCGGTTGCTGGATGGGCTGGGGAAATGGTTGTAAGCGTTCGCCGGAGTTGATTCGGTGCCGGTGAGATCGCGCGCCGCGCGGGCGCTCGATCTCACCGGCACTGCTCACCTCACACCTGGCCCGCTCAAGGCCTGCGTTCGAAGTTCTTGGCCGCCGCCGCGGCCAGGTCCGGCGGCAGGAAGTCCTTGTCCGGGTTGTAGTCGGCTTTCAGGTAGCGCCCCAGGTCCTGCAGGTCCTGCGGGCTGAGGGTGCCGGCGGCCTGTTTCAGGCGCAGGTTGTCGAGGATGTAGTCGTAGCGGCTGTTGTTGTAGTCGCGCACCGAGGTGTACAGCTGGCGCTGGGCGTCGAGCACATCGACGATGTTGCGGGTACCGACCTGGTAGCCGATCTCGGTGGCCTCCAGGGCACTCTGGTTGGAGATGATCGACTGCTTGCGTGCCTGCACCTGCTCCACGTCGGTGTTCACCGCCCGGTGCAGGTTGCGGGTGTTTTCCACCACCTGGCGGCGCAGGCTTTCACGTTGCTGCTCGCTCTGGCTCAGGCGCTGGTAGGCCTCGCGCACCTGGGAGCTGGTCAGGCCGCCGCTGTAGATCGGGATGTTCAGCTGCAGGCCGATACTGGTCTGCTCGACATCGCCGCTGTAGCGCACGCCGGGCTGCGGGTTGGAGAACCCCAGGCTGTCGTTGTCGCCCTTCTGGTAGCGGGCCACCGCATCCAGGGTCGGCGCGTGGCCGGCCTTGCGTTGGCGCAGGGTCTCCTCGGCCGCCGTGACGGCATGATTGGTGGCCAGCAGGTTGAGGTTCTGCCGTGCCGCAGTCTCGACCCAGGCCTTGGCATCGTTGGGCGTTGGCACTTGCACCGGCAGGGTGTGGACCACGCCCTGGAGCGAACCGTACTCGCGGTTGGTCAGGGTCACCAGGGCCTCGAAGGCGTCCTGGACCTGGCGCTCGGCGATGATCCGGTTGGCCCGGGCGGTGTCGTAGCTGGCCTGTGACTGCAGCACGTCGGTCTTGTCCGAGAGGCCGACGTCGAAGCGTTCGTTGGACTGGTCCAGCTGGCGTTTGAAGGCGGCTTCCTCGGCTTTGGTCGAAGCCAGGTTGTCCTGAGCGCGCAGCACCGCGAAATAGTTTTCGGCGGTTTGCAGGATCAGGTTCTGTTCGGTCGCGGAAAGCTCCAGGGCGGCCTGCTCGTTGACCGCCTCGGCAGCCTGTAGCTGGAACCAGCGGTCGGCGCGGAAGATCGGCTGCGCCAGGGTTGCGTTCCACGAGTTGCCGCTGCGGTTGGAGGTGACCGAAGGTTCATCGAACTTGGTGCGGGTGTTCATCATCTCGGCGCCGGCCGACAGGTTCGGCAGCAGGCCGGCACGGGCCTGGGGCACCACTTCGCGGCGGGCGCCATAGTCGGCGCGGGCGGCGGCAAGGTCGGCGTTGTTGTCGACCGCTTCCTGGTAGACGCTGATCAGGTCGGTCTTCACCGTCGTGGGCACATCCACTGCCCAGACCACTCCGTTGGACGCACAAGACACGGCAATCGCCAGTGAGAGTTTGCGCAGCATAGGGCAATCCTTGTACGAAATTTAATTACTGAACTGTTGAGTATCGAACGATGGCCCAGTGTAGTGCCCCGTGCCTCGGCCAACAATCGTCCCGGTGCCTTTCATCATCCTGGCATTTACCCGCTTGGCTTTGCTGGCCACTTGAGTCTAGACTGCGCATGTTCTTGTCGGGGTGCCTTGAATCGAAGGCTGAGATCGGATAGTTCCGGATCCCGTTGAACCTGATCAGGTTAGCGCCTGCGTAGGGAACAAGATTGCTCGCTTTCCCGGCGAGATCTTGTGCCAGGTCCGGGATTGTCGAAGCTCACGCTCAAGGCACCTCCGTGTATCCGGCACCAGCACCGTCCCAGGTGCAATCCGCGCCCCCTTCAGGTTCTCCCCGACATTCCACGCTGTCTGGAGAGCCTGTGATGAGCAAACAAGAAAAATCGATCCACCTCAGCGAGTCGGCGCAAGTCGACCAGCAGTCCGTGCAACCGTTCCCCCGTTCGCGCAAGGTCTATGTCGAAGGTTCGCGCCCCGACATCCGCGTGCCGATGCGTGAAATCAGCCTGCATGACACCCCCACCGATTTTGGCGGCGAGCAGAACGCCCCGGTGCTGGTCTATGACACCTCTGGGCCGTACACCGACCCGAACGTCGTCATCGATGTGCGCAAGGGCCTGGGCGACGTCCGTTCGGCGTGGATCGAGGCTCGCGGTGACACCGTGCGCCTGGACGGCCTGAGCTCGAACTTCGGCCAGCAGCGCCTGAACGATGCCGACCTGGCCAAGCTGCGCTTCGCCCACGTGCGCAACCCGCGCCGCGCCAAGCCCGGTGCCAACGTCACCCAGATGCACTACGCGCGCCAGGGCATCATCACCGCCGAGATGGAATACGTGGCCATCCGCGAGAACATGAAGCTGCAGGAAGCCCGCGCCGCCGGCCTGCTCGACCAGCAGCATGCGGGCCATAGCTTCGGTGCCAGCATTCCGAAGGAAATCACCCCCGAGTTCGTCCGTGAAGAGATCGCCCGTGGTCGCGCGATCATTCCGGCCAACATCAACCACCCGGAGCTGGAGCCGATGATCATCGGCCGCAACTTCCTGGTGAAGATCAACGGCAACATCGGCAACAGCGCCCTGGGCTCCTCCATCGAGGAGGAAGTGGCCAAGCTGACCTGGGGCATTCGCTGGGGGTCGGACACGGTCATGGACCTGTCCACCGGCAAGCACATCCACGAGACCCGCGAGTGGATCATCCGCAACTCGCCGGTGCCGATCGGTACCGTACCGATCTACCAGGCCCTGGAGAAAGTCGGCGGGGTTGCCGAGGACCTGACCTGGGAGCTGTTCCGCGACACCCTGATCGAACAGGCTGAGCAGGGCGTGGACTACTTCACCATCCACGCAGGCGTGCTGTTGCGCTACGTGCCGCTGACCGCCAAGCGCGTGACCGGCATCGTCAGCCGCGGCGGCTCGATCATGGCCAAGTGGTGCCTGGCGCATCACAAGGAAAACTTCCTGTACACGCATTTCGACGAGATCTGCGAAATCATGAAGGCCTACGACGTCAGCTTCTCGCTGGGCGACGGCCTGCGCCCGGGCTCGATCGCCGACGCCAACGATGCGGCCCAGTTCGGTGAGCTCGAGACCCTGGGGGAGCTGACCAAGATCGCCTGGAAGCACGACGTGCAGTGCATGATCGAAGGCCCTGGCCACGTGCCGATGCAGCTGATCAAGGAGAACATGGACAAGCAGCTCGAGTGCTGCGACGAGGCGCCGTTCTACACCCTCGGTCCACTGACCACCGACATCGCGCCGGGCTACGACCACATCACCTCTGGCATCGGTGCGGCGATGATCGGCTGGTTCGGCTGCGCCATGCTCTGCTACGTGACGCCCAAGGAACACCTGGGCCTGCCGAACAAGGACGACGTCAAGACCGGCATCATCACCTACAAGATCGCCGCGCACGCCGCAGACCTTGCCAAGGGTCACCCGGGCGCGCAGATCCGCGACAACGCACTGTCCAAGGCGCGCTTCGAGTTCCGCTGGGAAGACCAGTTCAACCTCGGCCTGGACCCGGACACCGCCCGTGCGTTCCATGACGAAACCCTGCCCAAGGAGTCGGCCAAGGTGGCGCACTTCTGCTCGATGTGCGGGCCGAAGTTCTGTTCCATGAAGATCACTCAGGAAGTGCGCGAGTACGCTGCCAACCAGCGTATCGAAGCCACCGACGTCTCGGTGGAAGAGGGCATGCGTGAGCAGGCCGAGCGCTTCCGCCAGGAAGGCAGCCAGCTGTACAAGAAAGTCTAGGCAGGCTGAGGGCCGCTTCGCGGCCCTTTCGCGGCACAAGGCCGCTCCACAGGGACAGCGCAAGGTTCACGCCCTGCGCTGTCCCTGTAGGAGCGGCCTTGTGCCGCGAAACGAGGACGTAAGTCCTCGCCAAGAACATCAATAACATCCCGGCGAGCGCCTTCATGAGCACACCCAGCCACTTCTCCCCGGACCACCCGGTCCCCCACAGCCAGCGCCAATTCGGTGCCCGCGACCTGTTCTCGCTCTGGTTCTCTCTCGGCATCGGCCTGATGGTCCTGCAGGTCGGCGCGCTGCTGGCGCCCGGCCTGGGCCTGGCGGGGGCGATCCTGGCCATCGTCCTGGGCACGGCGGTCGGTGTACTGCTGCTGGCCGCGGCCGGGGTGATCGGCAGCGACACGGGTCTGTCGGCCATGGCCACCCTGCGCCTGACCCTGGGCCGCCATGGCGCGCGCCTGCCGGCGCTGCTCAATCTGCTGCAACTGGTGGGTTGGGGCTCGTTCGAGATTATCGTCATGCGTGACGCTGCCAGCCTGCTGGGCGCTCGTGCCTTCGGCGAAGGCAGCGTCTGGACCAGCCCGGTGCTCTGGACCCTGTGCTTCGGCGCCCTGGCCACCCTGCTCGCCGTCAGCGGGCCGCTGGCCTTCGTGCGCAAGGTGCTGCGCAAATGGGGGATCTGGCTGCTGCTTGGCGCCTGCCTGTGGCTGACCTGGAACCTGTTCGCCAAGGCCGACCTGGCCGGGCTGTGGCAGCGGGCCGGCGATGGTTCGCTGTCGCTGGCGGTCGGTTTCGACATCGTCATTGCCATGCCGCTGTCGTGGTTGCCGCTGATCGCCGACTACTCGCGCTTCGGCCAGCGTGCCAGCCGTGTGTTCGGCGGCACGGCACTGGGCTTTTTCATCGGCAATGCCTGGCTGATGAGCCTGGGCGTGGCCTACACCCTGGCCTTCGCGCCCAGTGGTGAAGTCAATGCGCTGCTGCTGGCCCTGGCCGGTGCCGGGCTGGGCATCCCATTGTTGCTTATCTTGCTGGACGAGTCGGAAAACGCCTTCGCCGACATCCACTCGGCGGCGGTGTCCACCGGCCTGTTGGTGCGTTTGCGGGTCGAGCACCTGGCCCTGGCCATCGGTGTGCTGTGCACTCTGGTCGCCCTGCTGGCGCCGCTGGCCCAGTACCAGAACTTCCTGCTGCTGATCGGTTCGGTGTTCGCGCCGCTGTTCGGCGTGGTGCTGGTCGACCACTTCGTCGTTCGTCGGCGGCAACTGCCGGCGCTGGTGGCCGGGCTACACTGGCAGGCACTGCTGGCTTGGACGGTGGGCGTGGCGGCGTATCACCTGATGGCCAATGTCGCGCCGGAGCTGGGGGCGACCCTGCCGGCACTGCTGCTGGCAGGGGGGCTGCATGGCCTGCTGAGCCTCAGCCGCGGCCGGGAAACAGCTCAGGCCTGAGCACGCCGTTCAGGCGCGGGTAGGGGATCTTCAGCTCGATGTGGCCCATGGAATAGGGTGCGATGGCATAGACCTCGTACTTGACCACGACCGCGCCGTAGGTCAGGGCCACATGGGGGGACTTGCGGAACGGCCAGGTCTTGGCGAACTCCGGGTCCTTGTCCATGCCGGTGCTGATCATCCAGGCGCGGTGGGACTCTTCCACGGTCTTCCAGAAGGTGTCTTCCTGGCCTGGCAGGAGCATGTCCTGCAGGGTCAGGACCTTGTCCAGCTTGCGTGAGTAGTTGATGAAACCGCGCCCGGGCATGCCGTGGGCGCCGCCGCTGTCCAGGTAGCTGGACAGCTCGATGATCACCAGCCCGTCATGCTGCTCGCGTACCTTGGCTTGCAGGTAGCTGCTGTTGCGCTTCTCGGCGCTGGCCAGGTACTGCTGTTCGTAGGCCTGCAACGAAGTGGGCGCGCCGCTGCGCTGGTTGTCTTCGGTCAGCTGCAACAGGCGTTTTTCGACGATGGCGTCGAGCTTGGGCAGGGCCGGGAAGTGGATGGTGTCGATGTTCACCAGTGGGCAGTCGCTCTCGCTGCAGCCGGGCTTGACGTGTTCCCAGGCGTCGCGCTTGACCTCGAGCGGGGCCCGGTAGTTGGGCTCGAACAAGCTCTGGCAGGCGCCCAGGGCCATTGCCAGCACGGCCACGGAAGTCAGTTTGACAAGCGTCATGATGATCCTTGCAGAACAAAGGGAGTCGGCCTTTGACCGTCGGCGAAGCCGTCGGTTCGCCACTAAGCTAACAGAGTACAGAGGCTCTGTCCCGGCTGCCTGAGCGGTCGCCGGAAAGGGGTGAAACACGGCGGCACGCAGAGTAGGATGGCGCGATGCGGTAAACGAGGTAACGAGGATTTCCATGTCAGACACGTTGAATTCGCAACCCAAGGCGGTCGAGATCGTCGAACGGGCCAATTGCTTCCAGGGCTTCTACCGGCTCGACAAGCTGCGCCTGCGCCACGAACTGTTCGCCGGTGGCCTGGGCCGTGAGATCAGCCGCGAACTGTTCGTGCGCCACGACGCAGTCTGTGTGCTGCCGTACGACCCGTTGCGCGACGAAGTGGTGCTGATCGAGCAGTTCCGCGTCGGTGCCATGGGCAAGGTGGAAAACCCCTGGCTGATCGAGATGGTTGCCGGGCTGATCGACAAGGACGAGCAGCCCGAGGAAGTCGCCCATCGCGAAGCCGAGGAAGAAGCGGGCCTTACGTTCAGCGCACTGTGGCCGATGACCCGTTACTTCCCATCCCCCGGTGGCAGCGACGAGTACGTGCACCTGTTCCTGGGGCGTTGCAGCAGCGAAGGCGCCGGCGGGCTTCACGGTCTGGAGGAGGAGGGCGAGGACATCCGTGTACGCGTCTGGGCCTTCGAGGACGCCTTGCAGGCCGTGCGCGATGGGCGCATCTGCAACGCCGCGACCATCATCGGCCTGCAATGGCTGGCGCTGAACCGTGACGAAGTGCGAGGTATGTGGAAGTGAACCTGTTGCGCGAGCGCTACCGGGTCGACCTGGCCGGGCTGCAGGCCGCCTGCGAGGCCAATTATGCCCGCCTGATGCGCCTATTGCCGGACATGCGCACCACCCAGAGCTCGCGCCGCATCGGCATGACCCAGGGCGACCAGATGCTCGGCGTGCTGGTGCTCGATGTGCTGCTGGCCTGCCCGTACACCACCACCTTGCGGGTGCGCCAGGAGCACAGCCTGCCGTGGCTGCCGGTGCCGCACCTGGAGGTGCAGGTGTACCACGACGCGCGCATGGCCGAGGTGGTCAGCGCTGAACACACCCGGCGCCTGCGCAGCATCTACCCGTACCCCAACGCAGCGATGCACCAGCCGGACGAGAAGGCCCAGCTCAACCTGTTCCTGGGCGAATGGCTGAGCCACTGCCTGGCCTGTGGTCATGAACTGGAAGCCGTTCGCTGAAATGTGATGCAGGTCGGGCAAGGCCCTTTGCCCGACGCGTGCAGGCAGCCGATAATCGTCCTGAACCCGTTCGAGGAGACGGCCCTTGCCGCAGCCCAACCACGCCAAAGATCCGGCGCCGCTTCATGTGGTGCAACTGACCGATGCCCACCTGTTCGCCAGCCCTGGCGGTACCTTGCTGGGCATGAATACCCGAGACAGCCTCCGTCACGTGGTCGAACAGGTGCGCCGCGAGCAGCCGCGCATCGACCTGCTGCTGTGCACGGGCGACCTTTCCCAGGATGGCAGCGTTGCCTCCTACGAAGCTTTTCGGCAAGTGAGCGCTTCGCTTGGCACACCGAGCCGCTGGCTCCCGGGCAACCATGACGAGGCCCGGGTGATGGCCGAGGTGGCCCAGGGAAGCGACCTGGTTCAGGCGGTGACCGACCTGGGTGCCTGGCGCATCGTCATGCTCAATTCGAACGTGCCCGATGCCACCCATGGTTGGCTCGCCGACGACCAGTTGGCCATTCTGGACCAAGCCCTGGCCGCTGCCGGTGAGCGGCATTGCCTGGTGTGCCTGCATCATCAGCCGGTGGATATCGGTTGTGCCTGGATCGCCCCGATCGGGCTGCGCAATGCCGATGAACTGTGGGCGCGCCTGCGTGGTTGTCCACAGGTCAAGGCGGTGCTCTGGGGGCATGTCCACCAGCCATGGGATGAACAACGTGATGGCATCCGCCTGTTGGCCACGCCATCGACCTGCATCCAGTTCGCGGCCTGCAGCGAGGACTTCCAGGTCAGCGAGGAGCAGCCGGGTTATCGCTGGCTGCGCCTGCATGGCGATGGACGGGTGGAGACGGGTGTCGAGCGGGCGCGGGATTTCGCGGTGAAGCTGGACTTCGACAGCCCGGGATACTGAAGCTTGGAATGGCCCTGTGAATGCCTGCCTGGCCCGTTCGCAAGTAAACCCGCTCCCACAGGTTCACTGTCAAATCTGTGGTTTTAACCGCGAACATGAGCGATCTACTTGCGCTTGAAGAATTTGTTGCGAAAAGCCCGATGCGACGCCAAAACCCGGTGAACGCGCTACACTGCGCGTCCCGCGCCCGCATGGACGGGTGCACAGCAGTCGATACCGAGGGGCAGCATGTCGGGTTCCATCCTCTATATCCATGGCTTCAACAGCTCGCCGCTGTCGAAGAAGGCGCGCCAGCTCGAGGCGGTGATGCAGGCCCTGGGCCTGGCCGGGCGCCTGCGCGTGCCGGCCTTGCATCATCACCCGCGCCAGGCCGTCGCCCAGCTGGAAGCCGCCATCGCCGAGCTCGGTACCCCCTTGCTGGTGGGGAGTTCGCTCGGTGGCTACTATGCCACCTACCTGGCCGAGCGCCATGGCCTGAAAGCCCTGCTGATCAACCCGGCAGTCGGGCCGCACCGCCTGTTCGACGGCTACCTGGGTACCCAGCGCAACCTGTACACCGACGAAACCTGGGAACTGACCCTGGACCATGTACAGGCCTTGGCCGAACTCGAAGTGCCGCCGCCCCAGGACGCCAGCCGCTACCAGGTATGGTTGCAGACTGCCGACGAAACCCTGGACTATCGCCAGGCCGAACGCTATTACCAGGCTTGTGCCTTGCGTATCCAGGCCGGCGGCGACCACAGCTTCCAAGGCTTCGCCGACCGTCTGCCGGCCCTGCTGGCCTTCGCCGGCATTGCCCGCGGGCAGTATGCGACGCTCGATTTTTCTGTATTTTGACCTTTTTTGCATTCACCAGACTGACGACGAGACCCCATGGCCAATCCCAGCGCTAGCGCCTATAACGCAGACGCCATCGAAGTCCTCTCGGGCCTTGACCCGGTCCGCAAGCGGCCGGGCATGTACACCGACACCAGCCGGCCGAACCACCTGGCCCAGGAAGTCATCGACAACAGTGTCGACGAAGCTCTGGCTGGCCACGCACGCTCGGTGCAGGTGATCCTTCATGCCGACCATTCCCTGGAAGTGTGCGACGACGGTCGCGGCATGCCGGTGGATATCCACCCCGAAGAGGGGGTGTCCGGGGTCGAGCTGATCCTCACCAAGCTGCACGCCGGCGGCAAGTTCTCCAACAAGAACTACCAGTTCTCCGGTGGCCTGCACGGCGTCGGCATCTCGGTGGTCAATGCCCTGTCGACCCAGGTCCGCGTGCGGGTCAAGCGCGATGGCAACGAATACCAGATGACCTTCGCCGATGGCTTCAAGGCCAGCGAGCTGGAGGTGGTCGGCACGGTGGGCAAGCGCAACACCGGCACCAGCGTGTACTTCAGCCCCGACCCCAAGTATTTCGACTCGGCCAAGTTCTCCGTCAGCCGCCTCAAGCATGTGCTCAAGGCCAAGGCGGTGCTCTGCCCGGGCCTGCTGGTCAGCTTCGAGGACAAGGCCAGCGGCGAGAAGGTCGAGTGGCACTACGAAGACGGCCTGCGCTCCTACCTGGTCGACTCGGTCAGCGAGTTCCTGCGCCTGCCCGACGAGCCGTTCTGCGGCAGCCTGGCTGGCAATAAGGAGGCTGTGGACTGGGCCCTGCTATGGCTGCCGGAGGGCGGCGACAGTGTCCAGGAGAGTTACGTCAACCTGATCCCCACCGCCCAGGGCGGCACCCATGTCAACGGCCTGCGCCAGGGCCTGCTGGATGCGATGCGCGAGTTCTGCGAGTTCCGCAACCTGCTGCCCCGGGGCGTCAAGCTGGCGCCGGAGGATGTATGGGAACGCATCACCTTCGTGCTGTCGATGAAGATGCAGGAGCCGCAATTTTCTGGCCAGACCAAGGAGCGTCTGTCGTCCCGCGAGGCGGCAGCGTTCGTCTCCGGCGTGGTCAAGGACGCCTTCAGCCTATGGCTCAACGCCCACCCGGAACTGGGCATGCAGCTGGCGGAGCTGGCCATCAGCAACGCCGGCCGGCGCCTGAAGGCGAGCAAGAAAGTCGAGCGCAAGCGCATCACCCAGGGCCCGGCGCTGCCAGGCAAACTGGCCGATTGCGCCGGGCAGGACCCGATGCGTGCCGAGCTGTTCCTGGTCGAGGGTGACTCGGCCGGCGGTTCGGCCAAGCAGGCGCGAGACAAGGAGTATCAGGCGATCCTGCCGCTGCGCGGGAAGATCCTCAACACCTGGGAAGTCGATGGTGGCGAGGTGCTGGCCAGCCAGGAGGTGCACAACATCGCCGTGGCCATCGGCGTGGACCCTGGTGCCGCCGACCTCTCGCAGCTGCGCTACGGCAAGATCTGCATCCTGGCTGATGCCGACTCCGACGGCCTGCACATCGCTACCTTGCTGTGCGCGCTGTTCGTCCAGCATTTCCGACCGCTGGTGGAGGCCGGCCACGTCTACGTGGCCATGCCGCCGCTGTACCGCATCGACCTGGGCAAGGAGATCTACTACGCCCTGGACGAAGCCGAGCGCGATGGCATCCTCGATCGACTGGTCGCCGAGAAGAAGCGCGGCAAGCCGCAGGTCACCCGATTCAAGGGCCTGGGCGAGATGAACCCACCACAGCTGCGCGAGACCACCATGGACCCGAACACCCGGCGCCTGGTGCAGCTGACCCTGGACGATGTGCAGGGCACCACCGAGATCATGGACATGCTGCTGGCCAAGAAGCGCGCCGGTGATCGCAAGAGCTGGCTGGAAACCAAGGGTAACCTCGCCGAGGTCCTGGTTTGATCCGCCTGCTGGCCGCCGTTTGCCTGGCCTTGCTGGCCCTGCCGAGCCAGGCGGGCAGCTGGCCGGAGCTCAAGCTCGGCGCAGAGTACCCGGTCGAAGGCATGCGCGGCGGCAACCTCTCGGGGTTGGCCTGGTGCCGTGGGGCGTTGTGGACCGTGTCCGACCGTGACGATGATCGCATCTACCGCCTCGACCGGCAGGGCGAAGTGTGGCGTGCCCAGCCGCTGACCTTCACCCCGCCGCCGGTGCCGCAGAGCGGCTTGCCATGGGGGCTCAGGTCGCGCAACTGGGCGGTGTCCTACATCCGCGGCGGTGAGCTGGACTTCGAAGGCATCACCTGCGATCAGGCTGGTAATTTCTACTTGGTCAGCGAAGCCCATGCGGCGGTGCTGCAAGTGCCTGTCGAGGGTGAGCCTGAATGGCTGCGGATCGACCCGACCATGGTTCGGCAGGCCCGTGCCAGTGGCATGTTGCTGCACTTCAACGCGTTGTTCGAAGGCCTGGCGATCAACCCGGCGGGCGACCGCCTGTGGCTGGCCGCCGAGCGTGAACGGCGCGGCCTGGTCGCCATCGAGCGCCAGCAGTCGGTGTGGAACTGTGGGCGCAGCTGCGTGCTGCTCAGCGAAGCCGGGGTCGAGATGCAGCCGCCACAGATGCCCGAACCCCAGGCCATGTCACGCGACTTCTCGGACCTCGCCTGGTACGAGGGCAAGCTGTTCACCCTCGAGCGCAATGCCTACCGGATCTGCCGACGCGACACCGACAGCGGCAAGGTCGAGCGCTGCTGGTCGTTCGCCGCCGATGCACTGGTCGACTCGCGTCGCTACGATCAGCCATTTGGCTTGGCCGAAGCGCTGGTCATCGATGCATCCGGTGCCTGGATCGGCCTGGACAACAACAGTGGCGACCGTGCCGACGGCGAGAGGCGCCCGATCGTATGGCGTTTCGCAGCCCCTGAGGGCGGCTGGAGCGCCAAGCCGTGAGCCAACCGCCAGGCAAGCGTGCGGGGCGGGTCCTGCTGGTGGTGGCCTGGGCGGGGGCGATGTTCCTCGCCACGCGCTTTTTCGGTCAATGGGAGGAGCGCCAGCGGAACCCCAATACCCAGGTGCAGTCTTCGCACGGCGAAGGCTTCATCGAGGTACGTCTGCTGAGCAACGGCCAGGGGCATTTCGTCGCCAATGGCGCGATCAACGGCCGTGCTGTGCGCTTCATGCTCGACACCGGGGCGACCGATGTGGCGATCCCCGAGTCGCTGGCCCGCGACCTCGACCTGCAACCCGGCGCGCCGGTGATCCTCAGCACCGCCAACGGCCGCACCCAAGGCTACCGCACCCGCCTGGGCGAGCTGCAGCTGGGCGATATCCACCTGCGCGACGTGCGCGCACTGGTGGTCCCCGGCCTCGATGGCGAGCAGGTGCTGCTGGGCATGAGCGCCCTGAAACAACTTGAATTTACCCAGCGTGGCGGTACCTTGCTGCTGCGCCAGAACTTGAAATGACGAGGCCCGCATGAGCGACTCACTGGAACTCAGTCTCGAAGGCGTCGAACGCCGATCCTTGGCTGACTTCACCGAACAGGCCTACCTCAACTATTCCATGTACGTGATCATGGATCGGGCCCTGCCGCATATCGGCGACGGCCTGAAGCCGGTGCAGCGACGTATCGTCTATGCCATGAGCGAGTTGGGGCTCGATGCCGACGCCAAGCACAAGAAGTCGGCGCGTACCGTCGGCGACGTGCTCGGCAAGTTCCACCCCCACGGCGACTCGGCCTGCTACGAGGCCATGGTGCTGATGGCGCAGCCGTTCAGCTATCGCTACACCCTGGTCGACGGCCAGGGCAACTGGGGTGCGCCGGACGATCCGAAGTCGTTCGCCGCCATGCGTTACACCGAGGCGCGCCTGTCGCGCTATTCCGAGGTGCTGCTCAGCGAGCTGGGCCAGGGTACCGTCGATTGGGTGCCGAACTTCGACGGCACTCTGCAGGAGCCAGCCGTGCTGCCAGCGCGCC
Source organism: Pseudomonas sp. FA-1 (assembly GCF_056856075.1). Classification (NCBI taxonomy): domain Bacteria; kingdom Pseudomonadati; phylum Pseudomonadota; class Gammaproteobacteria; order Pseudomonadales; family Pseudomonadaceae; genus Pseudomonas; species Pseudomonas sp. FA-1. Next base: position 165,612 of record NZ_JBWXTH010000001.1, on the reverse strand, counting down.
TGCCGAACATCCTGCTCAACGGCACCACCGGTATCGCCGTGGGCATGGCTACCGACGTGCCGCCGCACAACCTGCGGGAAGTCGCCAGTGCCTGCGTGCGCTTGCTGGATGAGCCCAAGGCTACCATCGAGCAGCTGTGCGAGCACATCCAGGGCCCGGACTACCCGACCGAGGCCGAGATCGTCACGCCGCGTGCCGAAATCCTCAAGCTCTACGAGAGCGGCCGCGGCTCGATCCGCATGCGTGCCGTATACCGGGTCGAGGATGGCGACATCGTCGTCACCGCGTTGCCGCACCAGGTTTCCGGGGCCAAGGTGCTGGAGCAGATCGCCGCGCAGATGCAGGCCAAGAAACTGCCGATGGTCGCCGACCTACGGGATGAGTCCGATCACGAGAACCCGTGCCGCATCGTCATCATCCCGCGCTCCAACCGCGTGGATGCCGACGAACTGATGCAACACCTGTTCGCCACCACCGACCTTGAAAGCAGCTACCGGGTCAACGTCAACATCATCGGCCTCGACGGGCGCCCGCAGCTCAAGAACTTGCGGGCCCTGCTGCAAGAGTGGCTGCAGTTCCGCATCGGCACCGTGCGCCGCCGCCTGCAGCACCGCCTGGACAAGGTCGAGAAGCGCCTGCACTTGTTGGAAGGCTTGCTCACCGCCTTCCTCAACCTGGATGAAGTGATCCACATCATCCGCACCGAAGACCACCCCAAGCAGGCCCTGATCGCCCGCTTCGACCTGACCGAGATCCAGGCCGACTACATCCTCGAGACCCGCCTGCGCCAGCTGGCGCGCCTGGAGGAAATGAAGATCCGCGGCGAGCAGGATGAGCTGCTCAAGGAACAGGCCAAGCTGCTGGCCCTGCTGGGCAGCGACGCCAAGCTGCGCAAGCTGGTGCGCAGCGAGCTGATCAAGGATGCCGAGACCTACGGTGACGACCGCCGTTCGCCGATTGTCGAGCGTGCCGAGGCCAAGGCCCTATCGGAAAACGAGCTGATGCCGACCGAGCCGGTCACCGTCGTCTTGTCGGAAAAAGGCTGGGTGCGCTGCGCCAAGGGCCACGATATCGACGCCACCGGGCTTTCCTACAAGGCCGGGGATGGTTTCAAAGGCGCTGCCGCCGGTCGTTCCAACCAGTTCGCCGTATTCATCGACTCTACTGGGCGCAGCTACTCGCTGGCCGCCCACAGCCTGCCGTCGGCACGCGGCCAGGGCGAGCCCCTGACCGGGCGCCTGACGCCGCCGCCAGGGGCGACCTTCGAGTGCGTGCTGTTGCCTGAGGACGATGCGCTCTATGTGGTGGCGTCCGATGCCGGCTATGGTTTCGTGGTCAAGGGCGAGGACCTGCAGGCCAAGAACAAGGCCGGCAAGGGCCTGCTCAGCCTGCCCAACGGAGCCAAGGTGATGACTCCGCGACCTGTAGCCGACCGCGAGCAGGACTGGCTGGCAGCCGTGACCACCGAGGGCCGCCTGTTGATCTTCAAGGTCAGCGACCTGCCGCAGCTGGGCAAGGGCAAGGGCAACAAGATCATCGGCGTACCCGGGGACCGGGTCGCCAACCGGGAAGAGTTCGTCACCGATCTGGCCGTCGTGGGCGAGGGTGCGACGCTTGTATTGCAGGCTGGCAAGCGTACTCTGTCTCTCAAGCCCGACGACCTTGAGCATTACAAAGGTGAGCGTGGCCGACGCGGCAGCAAGCTGCCACGCGGCTTCCAGCGGGTCGATGGCATGGCGGTGGAACGCCCCGAGTGAACCGGCTGTCTGTCTGGAACGGCAATTTCAGCGTCATTCCAGGCAGAAATGCTGGAGTCGGACGGTTATTTCGCGGATGATAGTGCCCTTGCGGCGCCGGCGTGGCTGTGTGCCTGCAAGAATCTACATGAGTATCACTGCGGTTTGCCCCGGGGCGACCGCTTGGATGGGATGAATGAAATTTCTGCGCCTTCCATTTGCGCTGTTGATGACGGGTCTGCTGGGACTGAGCGGATGCAGCATGCATCAGCCGGTGGCCTTGTATCAGCTGGACAGTGGTGACCCAGGCCAGCCCTCGCAGAGTGCCGGCATGGCCGTCGTACTCGGCCCGGTATCGGTAGCCGATTACCTTCAGCGTGAAACCTTCTTGCAGCGTCAGCCTGACGGCAGCCTGACGTCCGCGACCGACGGTCGTTGGGCGGGCAGCCTTTCGGCGGACATCGACCAACTGCTGGTGCGTCAGCTCGCCTGGCGCCTGGACAGCCAGCGTGTCGTCCTGGCACCGGCCACCGCCGGTTTCTCGCCGGATGTGCAGGTGTTGCTGTCGATCACCCGCCTGGACTCCGGCCGCAACCAGCCGGCGATCCTGGATGCCCAATGGCGTCTGCTCGATCGCCGCGGCAAGGTGCGGGACAACCGCATCGTGCACCTGGAGCAACCGCACGAGGGCTCTGAGTCGTCCCAGGTGCAGGCCCAGGGGCAATTGCTGCAGAAGCTGGCCGAGCAGCTCAGCGCGGCGGTCAAGCCGCTGGCTAACCAGCCGGCCATCGCCGAGGAAGCACCGCCAAAGAAGTCCGCACCGACCCAGGTCAAGAAAGGGCCAGAGAAGCCGAAGATCCCCATGGCTTCGCCCATTCGGACCGACATGGAGGTCTATCGGTTCTGACCGGCAGACGCAAAAAAGCCCGCAGCGATGCGGGCTTTTTTGTGGCTTATTAGGACCAATTCTCCCTGTAGGAGCGGCCTTGCGCCGCGATCGGGCGCGAAGCGGCCGTAAACCAGGCGTTTCGTTCGTTGACGCAGGTGCATCGAGGTTGCATGGGGCAGGGCCGCTTCGCGGCCCATCGCGGCGCAAGGCCGCTCCTACAAAGCCCGGCGTTCGTGCATGCGGGCCAGCTGGCGTTCGAGCATGGACGGGTAGGGCTCCATCAGGCGTTCGACACAGCAGGCGCCTTCTGGGCTGGCGATAGGACGGATACGGGCACGCTGGCGGATCAGGGCGTCGTCGCTGATCTTGCGTTCCACCAGCAGCAGGTTGCGGCTGTGCTGGGACAGCGCCAGGGCGTCCTGGGCCTTTTCCGCCATCAGCAGGTCTACCTGCTCCAGGCCTTGCAGGTCGTCACCCAGGGTCAGGCCCAGTTGCAGCTGCAGGGTGATGCCGCTGTCGGCCACCTCGATCTGCAGGGCATGGCCCAAGGCGCGCAGCAGCTCGCCACAGCAGATGGCGTTGGTCAGGTAGTCTTCGCCGCAGTCGCGGCTATGGAACAGCAACAGCGTGCTGCCGTCCTTGAGCGTGTGGGTTTCCCCTTCGTACAGCGATGCCGCCTGCTCCAGGCAGTCGCGGTAGCGCTCCAGCAGTTCGGTCAGGCGGGTGCGCGGCAAGCGGCGCAGCTGTTCCTGGGAGCCCAGCTGCACGGCCAGCACGGCGCTATATTGCGGTTCGTCGGACTCGACCGCGGCCGCTTTGACCGGGCTCTGCTCGGTGTCGATCAGGTCGGCGAAGGCATCGTCGTCTTCGTCATCGCTGGTCGTGGCCTTGGCTTTTGCCGAGGGCTTGGGCGCTGCGGCGTGCTCATCCACCTCGCCCACGTCGAATTCATCCTCTTCCACTTCCTCAGGTTCCGGCGGCGGTGGGGCGAGACGGGTGTGCAGTTGGCGAGCCAGGTCGCCGATCTCGTCCTGGCGGTCGGTGCCGGGGGTGTAGTGGTGCGGGTCACGCAGCCATACGCGCAGCTGCAGCAGCGGCGTGGAGATGTGACGCCCCAGGCGCAAGCTCAAGGCCAGCGCCAAGGCCAACAGGATCGCGCCCAGGATGCCCATGCTCTGCAGGCTGATGGTCATCGGCTGGCGGAACTGGGTCATGTCCAGGCTGATGCGCAACTGCCCGGCGGTCACATCCTGGAAGGTGATCTTGGTCTGGTAGAGCCCTTCGGCCTCACCCAGCAGGCTGTTCTTCGGTCGCTGGCCGGCCTCAGCGAGGATGCGGTTGTCCACGCTGTAGATGGCCGCATGAGCCACCAGCGGGTTCTTCACCAGGTTGCCCAGGAGCACGTTGAGGCTGAGGATGTCGTTGGACACCAGCAGCTCGGTCGCTGAGGTGGCGGTCTGGATGGTCAGGCTCTGGCCGAGGGCGTCCGCCTGTTCGTGCATGGCCTGCCGGAACTGCAGGCCCATGACGCAGGCATAGATCACCAGCGCCAGGGCCACCAGGAAGATATTGGTGCTGGCGATGCGCAGGGCCAGGGGAACGCGACGCTGGCTGAGGGCTCGGAAGATCATCACGAAGAAATTATCAGGTTTGACGGGCGTGGGCCGGTTCACAGAGCGCGGCTCTTTATGGCGAAAAAGGTGTTGCGCAGTATAGCGAGCCGTGTTTTGTCGGCAAAGTATCGATGCTGCCCGATCATCACGGAAAATCGGTAGAATGCGCATTTTTCATCGAAGTCGGAGCCCGGTCTTGCGCGAAATCGTCCTGATCAACATCACTGGTGAAGACCGTCCAGGTCTCACTGCGGCCCTTACCGGCGTCCTGGTTCAGGGCGGTGTGAACATCCTCGACATCGGCCTGGCGGTGATGCACGGTACCCTGTCCTTCGGCATCCTGGTCGACATTCCGGACAACGAAGTGGCTACCCAGCTGCTGCAAAGCGTGCAGGCCAAGGCCCACGAGCTGAACCTGCAAGCCCGTTACACGCCGATTTCCGAGGCCGACTACCAGCACTGGGCCGACAGCCAGGGCGAGGCGCGCCATATCGTCACCCTGCTCAGCCGCAAGGTGACGCCCGAGCAGCTGCAGCGGGTGAGCGCGGTGATCAGCCAGTACGGCCTGACGATCGAGCGTATCGAGCGCCTGTCCTCGCGCGTGGCGCTGGATGCTCCGATGGAGAAGAGCAAGGCCAGCCTGGAAATTTCCGTGCGTGGCGAGCCGAGCGACGCCCAGGCCCTGCGCGCCGACTTCTTCGCCCTGGCCGAGGCGCTGGACATCGACATCGCCTTCCAGAAAGACGACCTGTTCCGCCGCAACCGCCGCCTGGCGGTGTTCGACATGGATTCGACACTGATCGAGGCCGAGGTGATCGACGAGCTGGCCAAGGCTGCCGGGGTGGGCGAGCAGGTGGCTGCGATCACCGAGCGCGCCATGCGTGGCGAGCTGGATTTCCGCGCCAGCTTCAAGGAGCGTATGGCTCTGCTCAAAGGCTTGGATGTTGGCGTGCTGGACGAGATCGGCGCGTCCCTGCGCCTGACCGAAGGTGCCGAGCACCTGTTCGCCGAGCTCAAGCGCCTGGGCTACAAGACGGCCATCCTTTCCGGTGGTTTTTCCTATTTCGCCAAGCAGGTGCAGGCGCGCCTTGGCATCGACTATGTATTTGCCAACGAACTGGAAGTGGTCGATGGCAAGGTGACCGGCGTTGCGGTCGAGCCGATCGTCGATGCCCAGCGTAAGGCCGAGCTGCTGCAGCAGTTGGCCGGTGAAGAGGGCTTGCAGCTGGAGCAGACCATCGCCGTGGGCGATGGCGCCAATGACCTGCCGATGCTGTCCCTGGCCGGCCTGGGCGTCGCGTTCCGCGCCAAGCCGCTGGTGCGCCAGTCGGCCAAGCAGGCGATTTCGACCTTGGGGCTGGACGGTGTGCTGTACCTGCTGGGCATGCGCGATCGTGATGCCCGTAGCTGAAGGTTCGGCGGGAGGACTTCGGCGATCTTGAAATCGAGCGCCGCGCGGGCGGCGCTCGATCTAACAGGCGCCGAAACCCTCGCGGCAAGCACTCAGCCCTGGGCAGGCTGTGCCAGCAGCTCACCCATGCGTACCGCCGAACCTGCACCCAGGCTCTCAGCCCACTTCACCTGCTCGGGCCCGAACAGCACGATGGCGGTCGATCCCAGCTTGAAACGCCCCAATTCCGCGCCCTTTTCCAGATGGATCGGCGCACGGCTGCCTTCGTTGTAGCGGAAGGTTTTCACCTCACGCTTGGGCGGCGTGACCAAGCCGGCCCACACCGTTTCGATCGACGCGACGATCATCGCCCCGACCAGTACCACGGCCATCGGCCCGCGCTCGGTGTCGAACAGGCACACCACCCGCTCGTTACGGGCGAACAGTTCGGGGACATTCTCGGCGGTGGTTTGGTTGACCGAGAACAGTCGGCCCGGCACGTAGACCATTTCGCGCAGGGTGCCGGCCAGTGGCATGTGCACGCGGTGGTAGTCCTTGGGAGACAGGTAGATGGTGGCGAACTCTCCGCCCATGAACGGCGCGGCCATCAGCGGGTCGCCGCCCAACAGCTCGAGGGCGCTGAAGCTATGGCCCTTGGCCTGGAAGATGCGGCCATGCTCGATCGGGCCGAGCTGGCTGACTGCACCGTCTGCCGGGCAGAGGATGGCGCCCGGGGTCTCGTCCAGTGGGCGTGCCCCCGGCTTGAGCGCGCGGGTGAAGAAGGCGTTGAAGTGTTCGTAGGCGGTCAGGTCCTCGACCAGCGCCTCGGACATGTTCACCTGGTAGCGCTTGGCGAACCAGGCGGTGAAGGCATTCTTGAACCAGCGCGCGCGGCACTCGGCGACGCAGCCGGCCAGCCGCGACAGCAGGTGGTGCGGCAGCAGGTACTGGCTGATGATGAACAAGCGGGATTTCATTGGGTTTCCTTGGAAATTCAAACTTCTACAGGCGTGTCCGGGTGGTTGCCCCACTCGCCCCAGGAGCCGGCATAGGCCTTGACCCGTGGATAGCCGAGGGCTTTGGCCACCAAGTAGGTGAAGCCGGAACGGTGGTGGGTCTGGCAGTGAGTGATCACTTCCTTGTCCGGGGTGATGCCGAGTTGTTGCAGGATGTCGGCCATGTCCGGGCGGATGCGCAGATGGTCGTTCAGGTCCATGCCTGCGGTCCACTCGAAGTTGACCGCGCCGGGAATGTGCCCGCCTTTGGCTGCCAGGACTTTCTCGCCCTTGTACTCGCCGGGGCTGCGGGCGTCCCAGATGGCCAGGTCGGCCGCGCCCAGTCGGCTTTGCAGGTATTCGCGGGTGGCGGTGGGCTCTGCATGCAGTTGCAGGCTGACCGGGCCAGCCGCGCTGGCAGGTACATCGGTTGAGAGCTTATCAGCCGGCCAGGCCTGAATGCCGCCGTTGAGGTAGTGGTAGCCCTTGTGGCCGATGACGTCGAGCAACCAGATGAAGCGCCCGGCCCAGCCGCCGCCCTCGTCGTCGTATACCACGTAGACCGCGTCGTCGCGGTGGCCGAGCTCGCCGAAGAGCTTTTCCAGGTCGGCGCGCGCCGGCAGCAGGCCTGGCGCCGGTGGCTGGCCCAGCTGGGTGCGCTTGGGGTCGACGAAGCGCGCGCCGGGGACATGACCGCTGCCATAGCGGTTGGCGCTGGTCAGGTCGACCACGATCAGCTGTGGCGAACCCAGGCGCGGCAGCAGGTCGGCCGGTTCGATCACCAGGGGCAAGCCGGAAAAGTCAGTCATCCACGGTCTCCAGGGTGGAATTGAGGGAGCGATTGTAGCGCAAGGCTCAGGCGTTGCGGTTGGCAAAGGCAGCCAGGGCACGCTCGGTGCATTGCGCGGTCTTGCCAAAGGCTTGCACGGTGACATCGGCCAACGGTTTGCCGCCCTGGTCTGCGATCACCAGCATCACCGTTTGGCCATTGACCGCCAGCGAACGCAGCAGCACATGCTCACTGCCGATGGCGGCCCACAGCGGGGCTGGCAGCAAGGCCGAGGACTGGGCGTGGTTGTCTGGTGTCAAGCGCAGCTGCGCCGCCTTGGTCATCAGGCGTTGCAGCAATTTGCTGCCGGCCAGGGGCAGTACCAGGGCCGCGACCTCCGTTGGCAGGCCGGCGGTCTGTTGCACGCGCAGGGATTCGGTGGCCTTGTCCAGGGTCAGCAGAATCACCCGTTGCATACCGCAGGCCAGCAGAGCGTCGCGAGCCTGGGTGCATAGGTGCAGGCTCGTGCCGAACGGGCTGGGCTGGGCCAGCAGCTCGCCACACAGCGTGCGCCAGCGCGCCAGGTCCTGGGTGGTGGGCGGTGGCGGTTCGAGCATGTCCGGATGCGGCCGGCGTTGCTGCCAGGGCCAGATCAGCGCCTCGGCGGGGTGGAACAGGGCATGCCGGGCATGGTGGCGGGCGCTGGCGGCGGCCTGCTGGTGGACCTGCTGTTGCACGTCGTCGAGCGATGTCTGCAGGTACAGGGCGGTCAGCAGTTGCCAGCGCAGCAGGTGCGGGTTGTCCCAGCCCACCTGGGCGGCCAGCGCCAGGCCGTTGGCCAGCAGCACGGTATTGGCCGGCTGGTTGAACCAGCGGCGCAGCCCGGGCTCGTCGTCCAGGCGCTGCTGTTGGGTGAAGCTGTCCTGCTCGCGGGCGATGGCCAGCACCTGGGCCAGCTGTTCGCGCTCATCGAGCAGCAGGCGATAGCCCTGGGTCACCCATTCCGGCAGCCGCCAGTGTTCGGCCACGGCCTGGCACAGTTGCATGATGCGTACGCCGAACAGCGCGAGCTCGACTTCGGCGGCGTCCTCGCCCTTGTGGATGACCCGCAGCTCCCAGGTATCGAGCAGCTTGGGAAAGGCTTGCGCCATAGGCCACAGCGGTGACAGGAACAGCAGGCTGCCCCAATGGATCTCCTGCCACAGCCGTGCCAGGCGGCTGGCGAACAGGCCGCTGGCCTGTTGCGCGGCATGCTGGCTGATCAGCAGGAACTGGCGCAGCACCGGCGGGATGTCCTGGCCCGGCACCGCGGGCAGGCGTGCCAGCAGGTTGGCGCTGCGCGCCAGGCCCAGGCGGTTGAGGGCGATTTCGAGGCTTTCGGCAGGCTCGGCCTGGCTGGCATTGGCCGGGTGGTTGGCCTCGCGCATCACCGACAGCACCAGGGCGGGGCTGTCTTGCATCAGTTCGGCAATGTCCCGCAGAGAGCGGCGGCTATCGTTGATGGCCGACAACACCCGGTCGTGGCTCTCCTTGGGCACCGGCAGGCGGATGCCATCGAGCAGCTTTACCCAGGCATCGAGCGTACGCGGAATCTGGTTTGGCACCTTAGCGTCCATTGGCATTTTGACATCAGTCCAAACTGGCTTTTCGTTATTTGTGGCTATAGTCTGGCGCAGTTCTGCCGATAAGTAGAAGAAGAGTTTCAAAGCTCCCGTCCCTCATCCCGACCACGACAGCAAGTGCCCTGAACCTATGGCTAAAATTATCGGCATCATCGTCGTATTCGCGAGCGTGCTCGGCGGATACGTACTTTCCCACGGCAAGATCGCGGCATTGATCCAGCCGTTCGAAGTGCTGATCATCGGCGGTGCGGCCTTCGGTGCGTTCCTTCAGGCCAACCCCGGTCACATGACCATGCATGTGATCAAGAAGTCGCTGAAGATGTTCGGCACCCGTTTCACCCATACCTTCTACCTGGAGGTGCTGGGCCTGGTCTACGAGATCCTCAACAAGAGCCGCCGCGAAGGCATGATGGCCATCGAGGGGGACATCGAGGACCCGGCGGCCAGCCCGATCTTCGCCAAGTACCCGGCGGTACTGGGTGATGAGCGCATGACCGCGTTCATCTGCGACTACCTGCGCATCATGTCCACCGGCAACATGGCCCCCCACGAGCTCGAGGGGCTGTTCGACATGGAGCTGCTGAGCCTGAAGGAAGAGCTCGAGCATCCCTCCCACGCCGTCACCAGCGTGGCCGACGCCATGCCTGGCTTCGGTATCGTCGCGGCGGTGCTGGGCATCGTGGTGACCATGGCCTCGCTGGGCGATGGCGACCAGAAGTCCATCGGCCTGCACGTGGGCGCGGCGTTGGTCGGTACTTTCTTCGGTATCCTGGCCGCCTACGGTTTCTTCGGCCCGCTGTCCAACGCCCTGCGCCACGATGCCAAGGAAGAGCTGAACGTGTACGAGGCGATAAAGGCTTCGCTGGTGGCTTCGGCGTCGGGCATGCCGCCGTCGCTGGCCGTGGAGTTCGGGCGCAAGGTGCTGTACCCGTCGCACCGCCCGAGCTTCGCCGAGCTGGAACAAGCGGTCCGCGGTCGCTGAGCCATGGAGAACAACCAGCCCATCATCGTCAAGCGCGTCAAACGCTATGGCGACGGCCACCACGGCGGCTCCTGGAAGATCGCCTTCGCCGACTTCGCCACGGCGATGATGGCGTTCTTCCTGGTGCTCTGGCTGCTGTCCACGGCTACGCCCGAGCAGAAAATCGCCATCGCAGGTTACTTCAAGGACCCGATCGGCTTCTCCGAGAGCGGCACGCCCTACGTGATCGACCTCGGCGGCTCGCCGCAGCTGGCGCCGGAGAAGACCATCAACCCCGAGGAGAAGTCCGAGCCGACGCCGAACACCAGCATCCAGCTGGACAAGGACCAAGTCGAGACCTTGGCCGACCAGGTCGAACAGGAGCGCTTGCAGCTGCTGTTGCAGGAGCTGCAGAACAAGGTCGAGGAAAACCCGCAGCTACAGAAGTTCAAGGACCAGATCCTGTTCGAGATCACCCAGGACGGCCTGCGGATCCAGATCATGGACGCCGAGAACCGGCCGATGTTCGACCTGGGCAGCGCGCGTCTGCAGCCTTACTTCGAGGACATCCTGCTGGCCATGGCCGACACCATCAAGGCGGTGCCGAACAAGATCAGCATCAGTGGCCATACCGATGCCAAGCCTTATGCCGGCACCGGGGAGTTCGGCAACTGGGAACTGTCGGCCAGCCGTGCCAACGCGGCGCGCCGGGCGTTGGTGGCGGGGGGGTATCCGGACGACCAGGTGGCACGAGTGGTCGGTTATGCCTCATCGTCGCTGTTCGACCGCAACGATCCGTTCAACCCGGTGAATCGTCGCATCGACATCATCGTCCTGACCAAGAAGGCCCAACGCGACATCGAGGGTGAACAGAGCACGCCCCAGACGCCGGCCGAACCGGCTCCGTCGGGTGCCCAGGCGCCGGCAGCGCCTGCCCAGGGCGACAGCGCCCAGGTACCGATGCAGCCGCGGGAGCTGCGCCAGAAGCTGAACATCTTCGAGGATGGCGTCCTGAAGATGGACGACGCCCAGGAATGATGGCCGCGCAACACTGTAGGAGCGGCCTTGCGCCGCGATGGGCCGCAAAGCGGCCCCAGGATCGCCAGCGTCAGTAGCTATCCTGCGGTAAGCTGGCGATGATCGAGCGGTAGCTGTTCATACGCTGCGGCGTGACGCGCCCGTCCTCCAGGGCCTGGAGCAAGGCGCACCCAGGCTCTCGGGCATGCTTGCAATCGCGGAAGCGGCAGTGGCCGATCAGGTCGCGGAACTCGATGAACCCGGCTTCGACGTCATCACGACTGACATGGCCCAGGCCGAATTCGCGGATGCCCGGCGAGTCGATCAGGTCGCCGCCGTTGGGGAAGTGGTACAGGCGCGCGGTGGTGGTGGTGTGCGTGCCCTGGCCAGACCACTCGGAGAGGTCGCCCACACGGGTCTGTACCTCGGGCAGCAGGCTGTTGACCAACGACGACTTGCCCACGCCCGACTGGCCGACGAACACGCTGGTGTGCGTATCGAGCATCTGCTGAAGGCGTTGCATGCCATCGCCCTGATGAGCCGAAACCTCCAGCAGCGGGTAGCCCAGGTCGCGGTAGACCGCCAGCAGGGCCTCGATGGTCGGGCCGTTGCGCTCATCGATCAGGTCGGCCTTGTTCAGCAGCAGCAACGGGCGGATGCCTGCATGCTCGGCGGCCACCAGATAGCGGTCGATCAGGTTGGCCTGGGGCTCGGGCGCCGGGGCGAAGACGATCACGATCAGATCGACATTGGCCGCCACCGGCTTGAGCTGACCATGGTTGTTCGGCCGACACAGTTCGGCCGTGCGTGGCATCTGTGCGACGATCACGCCATTGCCTTGGTTGCCGGCGCGCCACACCACGCGGTCACCGGTGACCAGAGCCGGCAGGTTGGCCCGCAGATGGCACCGAAACACCTGGCCCGCCGCTTCGCCATCCTGGGCTTCGACCTCCACCTGCACACCGAAATGGGCGATCACCAACCCCAGCTGTTCAGGGCCCAGGTCGCCGCCCTCCAGCTCCTGCAGGGCATGTTGTTCGCGTTTGGCGGCGCGAGCAGCGCGCTCGCCCTGGATTTTTTCGATGCGCCAGTTCTGGCGGCGGTTGAGCTGGCGTTTGGCCATGAATGTTCCGTATCGGCGGGGCAGGAAGAAAACGGCTGGCAGTTTAGCACGGTCCGGCGCGGACACTTGCGCTGGCGTTTGCGGCACGAAGGGCCGCGCCTAGGCTAATATGACCGCCTATTCGAGGAGCCCTTTCATGCAGAACCCACAGAACCTGATCTGGATCGATCTGGAAATGACCGGCCTGGATCCGGACAACGACGTCATCATCGAGATGGCCACCATCGTTACCGACAGCGAGCTGAACACCCTGGCCGAAGGCCCGGTGATCGCCATCCACCACAGCGACGAGGTGCTGGCGCGGATGGACGATTGGAACACCCGCACCCATGGCGCTTCGGGCCTGACCCAGCGCGTGCGCGAGAGCCGTATCGACATGGCCGAGGCCGAGGCGCAGACGTTGGCCTTCCTCGAGCAGTGGGTACCCAAGGGCAAGTCGCCGATCTGCGGCAACAGCATCTGCCAGGACCGGCGTTTCCTCTATCGCCACATGCCGAAGCTGGAAGGCTTTTTCCACTATCGCAACCTGGACGTCTCCACCCTCAAGGAGCTGGCCGCGCGCTGGGCGCCGCAGGTGCGTGACAGCTTCAAGAAGGGCGGGACCCACCTGGCCCTGGACGACATTCGCGAGTCGATCGCCGAGCTGCGCCACTACCGCGAGCACTTCATCAAGCTGTAACCCACGGCGGGTGCGCATGGCACATGGCTAGAAGCACCGGGAGTGGGTAGACTGCGCGCCTTTTTCCCACGGACACGCACCATGTTGTTGATGCTCTATCTCGTCGCCATCACCGCCGAAGCCATGACCGGCGCGCTTTCGGCAGGCCGTCGCGGCATGGACTGGTTCGGCGTGGTGCTGATCGCCTGCGTCACCGCCTTGGGCGGCGGGTCGGTGCGCGACGTGTTGCTGGGGCATTACCCATTGACTTGGGTGAAGCATCCCGAGTATCTGGTGCTGACCAGCTTCGCGGCGCTGCTGACCATCTTCATCGCGCCGCTGATGCGCCACCTGCGCTCGCTATTCCTGGTGCTCGACGCCCTGGGGCTGGTGGCCTTCACCCTGATCGGCTGCATGACGGCCCTGGAGATGGGCCAGGGCATGCTGGTGGCGTCGATCAGCGGGGTGATCACCGGGGTGTTCGGCGGCATCCTGCGGGATATCTTCTGCAACGACATTCCCCTGGTGTTCCGCCGCGAGCTGTATGCCAGCGTGTCGTTCGCCGCGGCCTGGTTCTACCTGGGGTGCGTGTACTTCAAGGTGCCGGCCGAGCAGGCCATGCTGCTGACCTTGTTCGGCGGGTTCCTGGTGCGCCTGCTGGCGATCCGGTTCCATTGGGAGATGCCCAAGTTCCACTACAACGACCAGCAGTGACTACGGCCTTCGGGCTCGATCGCCGGCAAGCCGGCTCCCACCGCTATGGCGGTGCAGGCCTGGTGGGAGCCGGCTTGCCGGCGATTGGGGGCGGCTCAGCCACGCTGGTTTTTTCATGCTGCGCCAACGCCCACTCCACATGCTCGCGCACCAGCTCCGACGGGTGCTCGCGCCGCGCGCGCAAGGCTTCCACCACGGGAATGCTGGTCGGCGCATTTCCAAGCCCTACCGCCAAGTTGCGCAGCCACCGTTCATAGCCGGCGCGGCGAAGCGGCGAGCCTTCTGTTCGGCCAAGGAAGGTGGCCTCGTCCCACAGGAACAGCTCGGCCAGTTCTGCGTTGTCCAGCCCATGGCGCGGCTTGAAGTCGTTCTCCTGGGTCGGCCGGGCAAAGCGGTTCCACGGGCAGACGATCTGGCAGTCGTCGCAGCCGAACACCCGGTTGCCGATCATCGGGCGCAACTCGACCGGAATCGCCTGCTTGAGTTCGATGGTCAGGTAGGAAATGCAGCGCCGGGCGTCGAGTACGTACGGCCCGACGAAGGCCTTGGTCGGGCAGATGTCCAGGCACGCCTGGCAGCGGCCGCAATGCTCGGTCACCTGGGCCTCGTCGACCGGCAGGGGCAGGTCGACGAACAGCTCGGCGAGGAAGAAATAGCTGCCCGCCTTGCGGTTGAGCAGCAGGGTGTTCTTGCCGATCCAGCCCAGGCCGGCCTGCTCGGCGATGGCTTTTTCCAGCACCGGGGCGCTGTCGACGAAGGCGCGAAAACCGAAGGGGCCGATCGCCTGCTGGATGCGTTCGGCCAGGTGCTGCACGCGCTTGCGCACCAGCTTGTGATAGTCGCGACCCAGGGCGTAGCGGGAGATATAGGCTTTTTCAGGCTGCGCCAGCCGCTGGGCCATGAGGGTGTCGCCGGGCAGGTAGTCCATGCGCAGCGATATCACCCGCAAGGTGCCGGGTATCAGCTCATCCGGGTGGGCGCGCTTGCTGCCATGGGCGGCCATGTAGTCCATCTCGCCCTGGTAGCCGGCTGCCAGCCAGCGTTGCAGGTGTTGTTCATGCTCGCCAAGCGCCACGCCGGCGATGCCGACGTGGGCGAATCCGAGTTCGCGGCCCCAATCCTTGATCGATTGGGCCAGCGTGGGAAGGTCAGGAAGGCAAGCGGACATGGATGGACAAGGCAATACAGGCGGAGGTGCGTATAATTCTGCCAGACATCGGAGCCTTTGACCCCATGCCCCAGACCAAACACCCCGGTAACGCCCCACAACTGCTCAGCAGCGTGAACACAGCCCACCTGGCACCACGCCGCGCCGACGCCCACAAGGGCGATTTCGGCCATGTGCTGGTGATCGGCGGCGACCTGGGCACCGGCGGAGCGGTGATGCTCAGTGCCGAGGCCGCCTTGCGTTGCGGCGCCGGCCTGGTGAGCGTGGCCACTCGTCCTGAGCATGTCGCTGCTGGCCTGACCCGCCTGCCGGAAACCATGTGGCGAGGGGTGGAGTCGGCCAACCAGCTGATGGGCGTGCTCGAGCGTGCCTCGGTGCTGGTGGTCGGCCCCGGGCTGGGCCAGGCTGCCTGGGGGCGCAGCCTGTTGTCGGCGGCGGCCAATGCCCACCTGCCGCAGGTCTGGGACGCCGACGCCCTGAACCTGCTGGCGCATCGGCCTCTGGCCCTGCCCAGTGGCAGCATCCTCACCCCGCACCCGGGCGAGGCCGCTCGCCTGTTGGGTATTTCCACCGAGGCGGTGCAGGCCGACCGGCCGGGCGCGGCCCGCAAGCTGGCGCGCAAGCATGCCAGCATCTGCGTGCTCAAGGGGGCCGGTACTCTGGTGGCCGCGCCGAGCGGCGAGCTGGCCCTGTGCGGGCGTGGCCACCCGGCGATGGCCGGCGCGGGCCTGGGCGATGTGCTGACCGGCGTGCTGGCGGCCCTGCTGGCCCAGGGGATGGACGCCTGGGCTGCCGCATGCCTGGGTGTGTGGCTGCATGCCTGCGCCGGCGAGCGTCTGGGGGGCAAGGGCAGGGGCCTGGCAGCCAGCGACCTGGTTCCGGTCATTCGTGAATTGTTGGAGGAGCATTCAGCGTGTCAGGTATAACCTTGTTTCTGGCCGACGAACCGGCCACCGTGGCATTCGGCGCACGTTTGGCCGAGGTGACCGGCGGTCATGGCGTGATCTTTCTCGAAGGCGACCTGGGCGCCGGCAAGACTACGCTCTCGCGCGGGCTGATCCGTGGCCTGGGCCACACCGGTGCGGTCAAGAGCCCGACTTTCACCGTGGTCGAACCCTACGAAATCGGCGAGGTGCGTGCCTATCATTTCGACCTGTACCGCCTGGTCGATCCGGAAGAGCTGGAGTTCATGGGTATCCGCGATTACTTCGAAGGGGACCCATTGTGCCTGTTCGAATGGCCAGAGAAGGGCGCGGGCGTTTTGCCAAAGCCCGACCTGACCATTACCATAAGCCCGCAAGCGAGCGGACGTTCGCTGACCCTTTCGCCGCAGGGGGAGCGCGGTGAGGCCTGGTGCGCCGCCCTGGCCACAGAATTCAAACAGTAAATGGGGTTAGGTATGCGCATACGCGCACTGGTCGCCGTCGTGGGGCTGCTGCTGACAGCGGTGACCGTTGACGCTCTGGCCGTCACACAAGTCAAGAGCATGCGTCTGTGGCGCGCACCGGACAACACGCGGCTGGTCTTCGACCTGTCAGGCCCTGTGCAGCACAGCGTCTTCACCCTGACCGCGCCAGACCGCCTGGTCATCGATATCAACGGGGCCACTTTGGGTGGCGCCCTGAACGTGGCCACCTCCAATACGCCGATCAGCAGCGTACGTTCGGCCCAGCGTACCCCCACCGACCTGCGGGTGGTGGTCGACCTGAAGAAGGCCGTCACGCCCAAGAGCTTCACCCTGGCGCCCAACGCCCAGTATGGCAACCGGCTGGTGGTCGACCTGTACGACCAGGAAGCCGATGCCATCGCCGCCAGCGCGCCGCCTCCGCCCCCGACCACGCGTACGCCCGCCAGCACCCCGGCTGTGCCGGTGACCCCAGCACAGCCAGCGATCAAGCTGCCGCCGGTGCCGAGCGGTAAGCGTGACATCGTCGTCGCCATCGACGCCGGCCACGGCGGGGAAGACCCGGGCGCCTCCGGTTCGCGCGGCCAGCATGAAAAAGACATCGTGCTGCAGATCGCTCGCGAGCTGCAGCGCCAGATCAATACCGAGAAGGGCTACCGCGCCGAGCTGACCCGTACCGGCGACTATTTCATCCCGCTGCGCAAACGCACCGAGATCGCCCGCAAGAAGGGTGCCGACCTGTTCATTTCGATTCATGCCGACGCCGCGCCGTCGCGGGCCGCCTTCGGCGCCTCGGTGTTCGCCCTGTCCGACCGCGGCGCAACGTCCGAGACCGCGCGCTGGCTGGCCGACACGGAAAACCGCTCCGATCTGATCGGTGGCGCCGGCAACGTCAGCCTGGACGACAAGGATCGCATGCTCGCTGGCGTGCTGCTGGACCTGTCGATGACCGCTACCTTGAGTTCCAGCCTCGATGTGGGGCAGAAAGTGCTGGGCAACATGGGCCGCATCACACCGCTGCACAAGCGGCGTGTGGAACAAGCTGGGTTCATGGTGCTGAAGTCGCCTGACATTCCGTCGATCCTCGTCGAAACCGGGTTCATCTCCAATGCCAACGAAGCGGCCAAGCTGGCGACCAAGAGCCACCAGCAGGCCCTGGCCCGCTCGATCCATACCGGGGTGCGTCAGTACTTCCAGCAGAGCCCGCCGCCGGGCACCTACATCGCCTGGCTGCGTGACAGCGGCAAGATTGCCCAAGGGCCGCGCGAGCACACCGTGCGCCCGGGCGAAACCCTGGCCATGATCGCCGTGCGCTACCAGGTCAGTGTGGCGAGCCTGCGCAGCACCAACAGCCTCAAGAGCGATGAGCTGAAGGTCGGCCAGCACCTCGACATTCCCGGCACCACCCTGGCGTCCCAGCGATGAGTGGTGGTTCGCGCATCCAGCTGCTCAGCCCGCGGCTGGCCAACCAGATCGCCGCCGGCGAGGTGGTCGAGCGCCCCGCCTCGGTGGCCAAGGAACTACTGGAGAACAGCCTCGACTCCGGTGCCCGTCGCATCGACGTGGAGGTCGAGCAGGGCGGGGTGAAGCTGCTGCGTGTGCGTGACGACGGTGGCGGTATCGCTGCCGACGACCTGCCGCTGGCCTTGGCCCGCCACGCCACCAGCAAGATCCGTGAGCTGGAGGATCTCGAAGGCGTGCTGAGCCTGGGCTTTCGCGGCGAGGCCCTGGCCTCGATCAGCTCGGTGGCGCGCCTGACCCTGACCTCGCGCACCGCCAATGCCGGTGAGGCCTGGCAGGTGGAGACCGAAGGCCGGGACATGACCCCGCGGGTGCAACCGGCGGCACACCCTGTCGGTACCTCGGTGGAAGTGCGCGACCTGTTCTTCAATACCCCGGCCCGGCGCAAGTTCCTGAAGTCGGAGAAGACCGAGTTCGATCACCTGCAGGAAGTCATCCGTCGCCTGGCCCTGGCGCGCTTCGACGTCGCCTTCCACCTGCGCCACAACGGCAAGAGCGTCCTGAGCCTGCACGAGGCACCCGATGAGATCACCCGGGCACGCCGGGTGGGCGCCATCTGTGGCCCAGGCTTCCTCGAGCAAGCGCTGCCGATCGATG
Source organism: Pseudomonas sp. FA-1 (assembly GCF_056856075.1). Lineage (NCBI taxonomy): Bacteria > Pseudomonadati > Pseudomonadota > Gammaproteobacteria > Pseudomonadales > Pseudomonadaceae > Pseudomonas > Pseudomonas sp. FA-1. The sequence continues at coordinate 147,434 of NZ_JBWXTH010000001.1, read as the reverse complement.
TCGAGCGTAATGGCTTGCGGCTGTGGGGCTGGGTTGGCCTGCCGACCTTCTCGCGCAGCCAGGCGGACCTGCAGTACTTCTTCGTCAACGGCCGCGCCGTGCGCGACAAGCTCGTGGCTCACGCAGTGCGCCAGGCGTACCGCGACGTGCTGTTCAATGGCCGGCACCCCACCTTCGTGCTGTTCCTGGAACTCGAGCCCAACGGCGTGGACGTCAACGTCCACCCGACCAAGCACGAAGTGCGCTTCCGCGAAGGGCGCATGGTCCATGACTTCCTTTATGGCACGCTGCACCGTGCCCTGGCGGACGTGCGCCCGGAAGACCAGCTGGCCGCGCCGGCCGCGGCCACCGAGATCGTACGCCCCACTGGGCTGCAGGTGGGCGAGTTCGGCCCCCAGGGCGAGATGCGCCTGGCCTCGCCGGTGCTCGAACAGCCCCAGGCCGAACCGCGTCAGGCGTTCGCGGGTGGTAGTGGCTCGGGCTACCAGTACCAGTACACGCCTCGGCCTTCGCAACCGGTACCTGCCGCCGAAGCCCAGGCGGTCTACCGTGAGTTCTTCGCCCCGCTGGAAAACGGCGCCGCAGCGCCGGTGGCATTGCCGCAGAGCCAAGGCGATGTGCCGCCGCTCGGCTACGCCCTGGCCCAGCTCAAGGGCATCTATATCCTTTCCGAGAACGCTGTGGGCCTGGTGCTGGTGGACATGCACGCCGCCCACGAGCGGATCATGTACGAGCGATTGAAAGTGGCCATGGCCAGCGAAGGCCTGAGTGGTCAGCCACTATTGGTGCCCGAGTCGCTGGCGCTCAGCCAGCGCGAAGCCGACTGTGCCGAGGAGCATGCCCAATGGTTCCAGCGCCTGGGCTTCGAGTTGCAGCGCCTGGGGCCTGAAACCCTGGCGATCCGGCAGATCCCCGCCTTGCTCAAGCAGGCCGAGGCCAACCGCCTGGTGCAGGACGTGCTGGCCGACCTGATGGAGTACGGCACCAGTGACCGCATTCAAGCGCACCTTAACGAACTGCTCGGCACCATGGCCTGCCATGGCGCCGTGCGCGCCAACCGCCGCCTGGCCATTCCCGAGATGAACGCGCTGCTTCGCGACATGGAAAACACCGAGCGCAGCGGCCAGTGCAACCACGGCCGCCCGACCTGGACCCAGCTTGGGCTGGATGACCTGGACAAACTCTTCCTGCGCGGTCGATGACATGAGCGGCAAGCCCCCTGCAATATTCCTCATGGGCCCGACGGCGGCCGGCAAGACCGACCTGGCCATCGAGCTGACCAAGGTGTTGCCGTGCGAGCTGATCAGTGTCGATTCGGCGCTGGTCTATCGCGGCATGGATATCGGCACGGCCAAGCCGTCGAAAGAGGTGCTCGCTGCCCATCCGCACCGGTTGATCGACATCCTCGACCCGGCCGAGAGCTATTCGGCGGCGCAGTTCTGCAGCGACGCCCTGGAAGCGATGGCCGAGATCACCGCCCGCGGCAAGATCCCGCTGCTGGTGGGCGGGACGATGCTCTACTACAAGGCGCTGGTCGACGGTCTGGCGGACATGCCGGCGGCAGACGCTGCGGTGCGCGCCGAGCTCGAGGCCCAGGCTCGCGAGCTCGGCCTGGCCGAGCTGCACCGGCAGTTGGCCGAGGTCGACCCCGAATCGGCGGCCCGTATCCACCCCAACGACCCCCAACGCCTGATCCGCGCCTTGGAGGTCTACCGGGTGAGCGGCCAGAGCATGACGGCCCACCGGCAACGTCAATTCGCGGAAAGTAGCGCGGCAGACGCAGGCGCGGGCGGGCATTTGCCCTATACTGTCGCCAGTTTGGCGATTGCTCCTACAGATCGTCACATTTTGCATCAACGAATTGCGCTACGATTCTCGCAAATGCTGGAACAGGGGTTCGTCGACGAGGTCCGAGCACTGCGCACCAGAAGTGACTTGCACGCCGGGCTGCCGTCTATACGGGCAGTGGGGTATCGGCAGGTCTGGGATCATCTGGATGGCAAGCTCACGGCCGACGAGATGCGCGAGCGCGGTATCATTGCCACACGCCAGTTGGCCAAGCGGCAATTCACCTGGTTGCGCGGCTGGTCTGGCGTGGAGTGGCTCGACAGCCTGGCCTGCGACAATCTGTCCCGCACCTTGAAATACCTGGGGACCGTCTCCATATTGAGCTGAGTCCCTGCAATTGCCGTCTATTCTTGCGAAAGGTGGCATGAACTACCGATTTTTATTGTTTTTTTACTATTGATCCTTACAGGAGTGCGGCATATGTCAAAAGGGCATTCGCTACAAGACCCTTACTTGAACACCTTGAGAAAAGAAAAGGTCCCGGTTTCCATCTACCTGGTAAACGGGATCAAGCTGCAGGGCTCGATCGAATCCTTCGACCAGTTCGTGGTACTGCTGAAGAACACCGTCAGCCAGATGGTCTACAAGCACGCCATTTCGACCGTGGTTCCTGCCCGTCCGGTTCGCCTGCCAAGCCCGTCCGATTCCGAACACGGCGACAGCGAGCCAGGCAACGCCTGATAGGAGCCTGCATTGTTCTTTGAGCGCCACGGTGGTGGTGAGCGGGCGCTGCTCGTTCACTTGGAAGGTCAGAACCCTGAGGCGCGCGAAGACCCGCAGGAGTTTCAGGAGCTGGCGCTGTCGGCCGGAGCGGACATCGTTTCGCTGGCCACGATAGCCCGGCACCAGCCTACAGCCAAATACCTGATTGGCAGCGGCAAGGTCGAGGAACTGCGCGACCTGGTCCATGCCGAGCAGGTAGACCTGGTGATTTTCAATCACACCCTCACGCCCAGTCAGGAACGTAACCTCGAACGTGTCTTCGAGTGTCGCGTACTCGACCGTACCGGGTTGATTCTCGACATCTTCGCCCAGCGGGCGCGTACCCATGAAGGCAAGCTGCAGGTCGAGCTGGCCCAGCTCGAGCACATGAGCACGCGACTGGTGCGTGGCTGGACCCACCTGGAGCGGCAGAAGGGCGGTATCGGCCTGCGTGGCCCGGGCGAGACCCAGCTGGAAACCGACCGTCGCCTGTTGCGGGTGCGCCTGCGGCAGATCAAGGCACGCCTGGAAAAGGTCCGCAGCCAGCGCGAGCAGGCCCGTCGTGGGCGCAAGCGCGCGGACATCCCGTCGGTGTCGCTGGTGGGATATACCAACGCCGGCAAGTCCACCCTGTTCAACGCACTGACCGCCTCCGAGGTGTATGCCGCGGACCAGCTGTTCGCCACCCTCGACCCGACCCTGCGCCGGCTCGAGCTGGACGACCTGGGGCCGATCGTGCTGGCCGACACCGTGGGCTTCATCCGCCACCTTCCGCACAAGCTGGTCGAGGCATTTCGGGCTACGCTCGAGGAATCGAGCAATTCCGACCTGCTGCTGCATGTGATCGATGCCCATGAGCCCGAGCGCATGGAACAGATCGAGCAGGTGCTGGCGGTACTGGGTGAGATCGGGGCCGAAGGCTTGCCGATCCTCGAGGTCTATAACAAACTCGACCTGCTCGAAGATGTCGAGCCGCAGATCCAGCGCGATGCCGACGGCAAGCCGCAACGGGTCTGGGTATCGGCACGTGATGGGCGTGGCCTGGAACTGGTTGGCCAGGCGATTGCCGAGTTGCTGGGGGATGATCTGTATGTCGGAACCCTGCGCCTGGAACAGCGACTTGCCCGCCTGCGCGCGCAATTCTTCGCTCTAGGCGCGGTGCAAGGCGAAGAGCACGATGAAGAAGGTCGCAGCCTGCTGAGCGTGCGGCTGCCCCGGGTAGAGCTCAATCGCCTGGTCAGTCGCGAAGGCATGGAGCCTGAACTGTTCATCGAGCAACACACTTTGCAATAAATGCCCGTCGAGGTCGCCGGGCGGCCGAAGCAGGCATTCTGTAGCATTGGACGGCGCGCCGTGGGCGCGTCTTTGCTTTATCAGATGGAGAGCGCTATGGCTTGGAACGAGCCGGGTGGCAACTCGAACAATCAGGATCCCTGGGGCGGCCGCCGAGGCGGCGGCGGTGGCGACAAGAAAGGTCCACCGGATCTGGACGAGGCCTTCCGCAAGCTGCAGGACAGCCTGAACGGCATGTTCGGCGGCGGAAAGAAACGCGGTGGCGGTGGTGACCGCAATATCGGCAAGGGTGGTGGCCTGGGCCTGCTGGGCATCGGCCTGGCCGTGCTGGCGGCTATCTGGCTGTACAGCGCCGTTTACGTGGTGGACGAGCAGGAGCAGGCTGTGGTGCTGCGCTTCGGCAAGTACTACGAGACGGTTGGGCCGGGCCTGAACATCTACTTCCCGCCGATCGATCGCAAGTACCTCGAGAACGTGACCCGCGAGCGGGCCTACAGCAAGCAGGGCCAGATGCTCACCGAAGACGAGAACATCGTCGAGGTGCCGCTGACCGTGCAGTACAAGATCACCAACCTGCAGGACTTCGTGCTCAACGTCGACCAGCCGGAGGTCAGCCTCCAGCATGCGACCGAAAGTGCCCTGCGCCACGTGGTGGGCTCCACCTCGATGGACCAGGTGCTGACCGAAGGCCGTGAGCAGATGGCCGTGGATATCCGCGAGCGCCTGCAACGCTTCCTCGACACCTACCGCACCGGTATCACCGTCACCCAGGTCAACGTACAGAGCGCGGCAGCCCCGCGTGAAGTGCAGGAAGCCTTCGACGACGTGATCCGCGCCCGTGAAGACGAGCAGCGTGCGCGCAACCAGGCCGAGTCCTATGCCAACGGCGTGGTGCCGGAAGCCCGTGGCCAGGCCCAGCGCATCATCGAGGACGCCAACGGCTACCGCGATGAAGTCATCGCCCGTGCCAAGGGTGAGGCCGACCGCTTCACCAAGCTGGTCGCCGAGTACCGCAAGGCACCGGACGTGACCCGCCAGCGCTTGTACCTGGAGACCATGCAAGAGGTCTACAGCAACTCGAGCAAGGTCCTGGTGGCAACCAAGGATGGGCAGAACAACCTGCTCTACCTGCCGCTGGACAAGATGGTGGAAGGCAGCCGCAACACGGCCGCTCCGGTCAGCAGCGTACCGGCTTCGGCCAACGACGCGGCCGCGCGCGCGGCGCAGGAAATGCAACAGCAGCAACAGTCGCTGCGTTCTAGGGAGAGCCGTTGATGAGCAATAAATCGCTGATCGCCCTGATCGCCGCTGTAGTACTGGCCATCGTGGCCTGGAACAGCTTCTACATCGTGTCCCAGACCGAGCGTGCGGTATTGCTGCAATTCGGCCGTGTGGTCCAGGCTGATGTCCAGCCAGGCCTGCATGTGAAGGTTCCCTACGTCAACCAGGTGCGCAAGTTCGACGCCCGCCTGATGACCCTGGACGCCCCGACCCAGCGTTTCCTGACCCTGGAGAAGAAGGCGGTGATGGTCGATGCCTACGCCAAGTGGCGGGTCAAGGATGCCGAGCGCTTCTACACCGCGACCTCGGGCCTCAAGCAGATCGCTGACGAGCGCTTGTCCCGTCGTCTGGAAAGCGGCCTGCGTGACCAGTTCGGTAAGCGCACCTTGCACGAAGTGGTCTCCGGTGAACGTGACGCGTTGATGGCCGACATCACAGCTTCGCTGAACCGCATGGCCAGCAAGGAGCTGGGTATCGAAGTCATCGACGTGCGCGTCAAGGCCATCGACCTGCCGAAGGAAGTGAACCGCAGCGTGTTCGACCGCATGAGCACCGAGCGTGAGCGTGAAGCGCGCGAGCACCGTGCCAAGGGTAACGAGCTGGCCGAGGGTATCCGCGCCGATGCCGACCGCCAGCGTCGCGTACTGTTGGCCGAGGCCTACCGCGAGGCGGAAGAGACCCGCGGTGACGGCGACGCCCAGGCGGCTGCCATCTATGCCAAGGCCTACACCCAGGACGCAGAGTTCTACGCGTTCTACCGTAGCCTGCAGGCGTATCGCCAGAGCTTCTCGAGCAAGAGCGACGTGCTCGTCCTGGATCCGAAGAACGAGTTCTTCCGCTTCCTGGACAAGAGCAAGCCTTGATCGGTCTGGCTTGAATTGGCGGGGCCGCTGTGCGGCCCTTTCGCGGCACAAGGCCGCTCCTACAGGATTATGCTCCCCTGTGGAGCGGCCTTGTGCCGCGAAAAGGCTGCAAAGCAGCCCCGGCAACTGGCCGGAAGGCACCCGCCCGGCAGCTAAAATGCCAAGCGGGGTGCATCCTGAAGGAAAAGCGGTGTATGATCAGTCAGCCGGGAAATTCCCGGCTTTTTTGCGTCTGCAAGGTTGATTGGCAAGCCGCCGGTTGACGGCTTGGCCAGGTCGCAAGGCAATTCGAGGGTATTGGGTACGGTGGTGGCGCTGGGATCAGTGCTGCCTGCTGCTGTGCGCCAATGCCTGCTTCACTTACGGCTCGCCTGTGGGCAGGCCGCCCGGACCAGAGGGGAAATGGCGTAATGGCAACGGTAGACCGCTGGCTGCTGCCAGATGGCATCGAGGAAGTACTGCCGCCTGAGGCCGCGCGTATCGAGATCGCGCGGCGCCAGGTGTTGGACCTGTTCCAGAGTTGGGGTTACGAACTGGTCGTCACCCCGCATATCGAGTACCTGGAGTCGCTGCTTACCGGTGCCGGCCAGGACCTGGACCAGCGTACCTTCAAGGTGGTCGACCCGCAGTCCGGTCGCCTGATGGGCTTTCGTGCCGACTTCACGCCGCAGGTGGCGCGCATCGACGCCCATACCCTGCGCCGCGAAGGCCCGAGCCGCCTGTGCTATGCCGGCAGCGTGCTGCATGCTCAGCCCCGAGCCCTGTCCACCTCGCGTAGCCCGATCCAGCTCGGTGCCGAGCTGTACGGCGACGCCAGCCCCACCAGCGATGTCGAGGTCATCAGCCTGATGCTCGCCACGCTGCAGCTGACCGACGTCGCCGATGTGCACATGGACCTCGGCCATGTCGGTATCTACCGTGGCCTGGCCCGTGCCGCCGGCCTGTCGGGCGCGGTCGAGCAGCAGTTGTTCGATGCCCTGCAGCGTAAGTCCGTCGATGAAGTGCAGGCCCTGACCGCCGACCTGCCGAAGGACCTGGGCAACATGCTGCGCGCCCTGACCGAGCTGTGCGGTGGCCGCGAAGTGCTGGCCGAGGCCCGGGTGCGCCTGGGCCGAGCCCCGGCCGGTGTGCTGGCCGCGCTGGACGACCTGTTGGCGATCGCCGACCGCCTGGCTGCGCGCTACCCGGACCTGCCCTTGTATTTCGACCTGGGCGAGCTGCGCGGCTATCACTACCACACCGGCGTGGTGTTCGCCGTGTTCGTGCCGGGTGTCGGTCAGTCGATCGCCCAGGGCGGGCGCTACGACGACATCGGCGCCGACTTCGGCCGGGCGCGCCCGGCTACCGGTTTCTCCACGGATTTGAAGACCCTGGTCACACTGGGGCGAGCGGAGGTCGTATTGCCTTCTGGCGGCATCTGGATGCCCGACAGTGGCGATGCGGCCCTCTGGCAGATGGTCTGCCAGTTGCGCAACGAGGGCCAGCGTGTGGTCCAGGCCCTGCCTGGCCAGCCGTTGAGTGCTGCTCTCGAGGCGGATTGTGATCGGCAATTGATTCAGCAAGACGGGCGCTGGCAGGTACTGCCGCTGACCCATTGAGTTTCTTCGTCGGCAAAAGGCCGGCAACCAAGTTTGCGTGAATGAGGACAAGTGTTATGGGTAAGAATGTCGTCGTCCTGGGCACCCAGTGGGGTGATGAGGGCAAAGGCAAGATCGTCGATCTGCTGACCGAACATGCTGCCGCCGTAGTGCGCTACCAGGGTGGCCACAACGCGGGTCACACCCTGGTGATCAATGGTGAGAAGACCGTTCTGCACCTGATTCCTTCCGGCATCCTGCGTGAGGGCGTCCAGTGCCTGATCGGCAACGGCGTGGTCGTTGCCCCGGACGCGCTGATGCGTGAAATCACCAAGCTGGAAGAGAAGGGCGTACCGGTGCGCGAGCGCCTGCGCATCAGCCCGGCAGCGCCGCTGATCCTCTCCTACCACGTGGCCCTGGACCAGGCCCGTGAGAAAGCCCGTGGCGAAGCCAAGATCGGCACCACCGGCCGTGGTATCGGCCCCGCCTATGAAGACAAGGTGGCTCGTCGCGGCCTGCGCGTGGGCGATCTGTTCCACCGCGAGCGATTCGCCGCCAAGCTCGGCGAGCTGCTGGACTACCACAACTTCCAGCTTGTGAACTACTACAAAGAGCCGGCCATCGACTTCCAGCAGACCCTGGACGAGTGCATGGCCTATGCCGAACAGCTCAAGCCGATGATGCTCGACGTCACCGCCGAGTTGCACAACCTGCGCCGTGCCGGCAAGGACATCATGTTCGAAGGCGCCCAGGGCTCGCTGCTGGACATCGACCACGGTACCTACCCGTACGTCACCAGCTCGAACACCACCGCCGGCGGTATCTCCACCGGTTCCGGCGTCGGCCCGATGTACCTGGACTACATCCTGGGCATCACCAAGGCCTACACCACCCGCGTCGGTTCCGGCCCGTTCCCGACCGAACTGTTCGACGAAACCGGTGCCACCCTGGCCAAGCGCGGCCATGAGTTCGGTTCCACTACCGGTCGCGCTCGTCGTTGCGGCTGGTTCGATGCCGTGATCCTGCGTCGCGCCATCGATGTCAACAGCATCTCGGGCATCTGCCTGACCAAGCTGGACGTGCTGGACGGCCTGGAGACCATCAACATCTGCGTGGGCTACAAGGACGAGAACGGCGCGGTCATCGAAGCACCGACCGACGCCGACAGCTACATCGGCCTGCAGCCGGTGTACGAAGAGCTGCCGGGCTGGAGCGAGTCGACCTTGGGTGCCAAGACCCTGGAAGCGCTGCCGGCCAACGCTCGCGCCTACATCAAGCGCATCGAGGAGCTGATCGGCGCGCCGATCGACATCATCTCGACCGGCCCGGATCGCAACGAGACCATCGTCCTGCGTCATCCGTTTGCCTGATCTGCCGTTCGGCTGATCCGACGCCGCGGCTTCGAAAGGGGCTGCGGCGTTTTTATTTGCCGATACCTGCATCGGCCCCAATCGCCGGCAAGCCGGCTCCCACCGGTATGGCGGTGTCTTTGAAGCAGCGCAGGACAGGTTGGAGCTGGCTGGGCCAGTACAAAGCACTTCCTTGCTGAACCTTGGCACTTCCCCCCGCTGACCCCGGCACAACCCTTGCTGTATGAAACGCCCGTGGGTGCCATCAAAGTAATGGCGCCAAGAACACGGGAGTTTCAACGTGTCTGCCATCCTTTCACTGTTACGAAGCCGCCTCTTGCGGCCTGTGTTTGTTGCCCTTGGTATCGCTCTTCTGGTGCAGGTTCTGGTCGCCGTTGCACTGACCCGAAGCACGGTCACTGCCCTGGAGGCGCAATTGGGCGAGCGCCTGGGCAATGACAGCCGCAAGCTCGCCACGGAGCTTGAGCACGCCGGCCAGGACGTTCGCTCGGGCCTGGACAGCCTGTCTGCCAGCACCCGCCAGCGTCTGAGCGCAGGGCTGTCGGCGCGTCTTGAAAGCGAACAGCAGCAATTGCGCAGCACCCTTGAAAAGAACCTCAAGGACTCAGCCAACGACATGGCCGAGCTGCTGGCCTCGGTGGCACCGCGCGCCATCTGGGACAACGATGTGCCCACGCTTTCCGACTTCGCCCGCCGCGCCCAGCGCAACCCCAACGTACTGTTCGTCATCTATGACGACGCCCAGGGCCAGCATCTCACTCGCTATCTGAACCGGCAGAACCCTATCAACAAGGCCTTGCTCGAGAAGGGGCAGGGCGAGCGGGCGCTGGACAAGGTGCTCGATGCAGCGCGCAAGGACCCCTCGGTGTACTACGTCGAGGCCCCTATCAACCCCAACGGTGCCGAGATCGGCAAGGTTGTGATGGGGGTTTCCACGGCGGGGGTGGAGCAACAGCTCAAGGCTCTGGACGATCGATTCGCCGCCCTGATCGCGAGCGGCGAACAGCTGGTCGGCGACAGCCTGGTGGCTGCGGCGGCCGACAGCGGCAAGGCATTGCGTTCGCGGCTGGAGGCCGCCCAGGGCAGCGCTGCCGCCATGCAGGCCAACACCGCACAAACTGTGCGCGATGCCGCTGCCGAGCTGCGCTGGCGCATAGGCCTCGGTCTGGTGCTTGTGGGCCTGGGGGTGTTGCTGGTGGTGGCCGTCGTGCTGGGGCGACGAGTGGTCAGCAAGCTGCGCCTGTTGATCAGGGCGCTGGATGATCTCGCCGCAGGCGAAGGCGACCTGACCAAGCGAGTGGCGCTCGACAGCCGTGACGAGATCGGCGACATGGCCTCGGCGGTCAACCGCTTCGTCGATAAGTTGCAGCCCATCGTGCGCGAGGCGGGTGAAGTGGCCCAGCGTACGGGCGTGGAAATCGGCACCATGGCCCAGCGCAATGCCGGCGCCGATGCCGCCGCAGCGCTGCAGCGCGACGAGGTGGCCGCCAGCCTGCGCGACCTGTCCAGCATGGCCGACGAAGCCCAGGCCGAAAGCCAGGCCATGCAGGCCGCCTTGCAGCAGGTGGTGGACATCCGTCGCGCTGCCGATGAAAACAGTCGCGCCTCGACCCAGTTGGCACGGTTGATCGAGAACTTGGCCAGCGAAGTGGAGACCGGCTCCCAGGTGATCGAGCGCCTGGCCAAGCAGAGTGAGCAGATCGAGGTGGTGCTGACGGTGATCCATGGGATCGCCGAACAGACCAACCTGCTGGCGCTCAATGCGGCCATCGAAGCGGCGCGGGCAGGGGAGACCGGTCGCGGGTTCGCCGTGGTGGCCGATGAGGTACGCGCCTTGGCGAGCAAGACGCAAAGCTCGACCGGAGACATCCAGGCGCATATCGCCGCCTTGCAGCAGGGCGCCAAGGAGGCCGTCGCGACCATCGGCCAGGCCGGGCGCCAGGCCAGCGAGGGCCTGCTGGTGTTGCGCGACAACGAACGCCGCCAGCAGTCGGTGCAGGCGGCGGTGGAGCAGGTGCACTCGGCCATCGGCCTGGCCACCCGCGCGGCAGAGCAACAGGCCCACGGAGCGCAGGCGGTGCGAGGGCGGGTGGAGAACATCCATGCCCAGGCCGAGCGCTCGGCCGAGGTGGTGATGCAGACCACCGCCAGCAGCAAGGTGCTGGACGACCTGGCGGCGCAATTGCGGGCCAGCCTGGGTCAGTTCAAGGCTTGACCGCATCGCGAAGCAAGCCCGCTCTCAAGGCTATGGACCGCCCTGTAGGAGCGGGCTTGTCCCGCGATCAAGGGCGAAGCCCTTGCCATGCAATCGCGGAGCTGGGTTGGCCTGCTGAGAGGCCGACTCCGCCCGCACAGCTTTTACGCAACCGCAAATGGCAGTCAGGCCTACGCCCTGTTTGAAACAATTTTAAACGCGATCAATCCGCTTTCAGCGGCGAACATGTAGGCAATTTCTGAATTTCGCCTTTTTCTCCCGACAGTATTGCGACGGCCTTCATAGAGGGGCTAGGTTCGTCTGGACCTCAAGATGACGGTCTCCGACATCTCATGAACAGCTCATCTACTACCAGGGAGGTAAGCATGGCTTTTGATGCCTACATTCAAATCGCGCACATCAATGGCGAAGCACTGGACGCGCAGTATCCCAACTGGATCGAGATCACCGGCTACAAGTTTGGCGCCCACCAGAGCACTTCGGCCACCGCAAGCTCTGCAGGCGGCGCATCCTCCGGGCGGACCACGCTCACCAACTTCACCTTTACCAAATATCTCGACAGCGCCAGCAGCAAGCTTCTCGAAGCCAGCTGTGCCGGCCAGCACCTGAAGGAAGTGAAGCTGGTGGTGTGCCGGGCTGGCACCGAAAAGCTCAAGTACTACGAAGTCGTGCTCGAGGAAGTGATCATCGCCGACTACGCCCAGAGCGCTGGCGATGGCGTGCCGGTGGAAGTCGTGCAGCTGAACTATGGCCGTATCAAGACCACCTATACACGGCAGAAACGCCTCGATGGCAGCGGCGGCGGCAATGTGACCGGCGGTTGGGATCGTATCAACAACAAGAAATATGCGTGAGGGAAGGCCATGTCTGAAGCACGCAGTTTTATCAACGCCCGGGCGCAAACCTATGAGTCGTTGAAGGCTGGCATCTCCATGTCGGCGAATCAACGAGCCAAGTTTGATGTGCTGAATGCACATATCGTCAACAGTGTGGTCGTCGGAGGGGAGCTGGTCATCGTTGGAGATCCCAGTACTCCGTCATGCACAAGTCACGAAGCATTTTTGATGGCGAAGGCGGCAGGGATACATCATCAGCTAGAAGTCAATAATATCGGGGTGGATGACTTTTTTCTGGATAATTATGACTTGCTGAAAAGCCTGCTCGCTTATGCTTCTATGGGCGCCGGGGCGGTTGCCGACGGCTGGAGCAGGCATCTCGAGGCGATCAAGAAAACGTTGGAACAGATTGAACGACTTTATCGTGAGTACTTGGGTAACGGTACGATCAGGGCGCGCGATGAATTTTATGCGAAGCGAAAGGCGCTGTTTCTACAGTTAGAGGAACAGCTGAGCATGGTAGCAGCTTATGGTTCATCCTTACGTAACAAAGGAAAAGCAAAGCGGACGCTAGAGATATCTACTAAACGTTATTTGCATTCGGGTGAGATAGCTGGATATGCGGAAAAAATTGCTGGGGTTTCTAAAGCGGCAGCTTTTATCAAGAAGGGAACCTATATAGGGATTGGGCTGGATGTCGCATCGACAACTCTCGATATACATAGAGCATGTGCATTGGGGCGAGAGGAAGAGTGTGAAAAAGCTAAGTATGTGCATGGAAGTTCCCTCGTGACAGGGGTGGGTGGAGGAAGTATAGGAGGGACAATAGGTGGTGCTCTCGCCGTCGCTGGTTGTACCTTCGTTCTTGGGATCACCACTGGGCCCGGTGCACTTGCCTGTGCTGTCTTGGGAGGCATGGTTGGAGGCGTTGTGGGGGGGAATATAGGTGCAGAAGGCGGCGAAATGATAGGGGAGTATTTGTACAGGAAAGTGTCAGGATGAGTATTGAACCTGCAGTACTATGGATGTCTATTCTAGGTCCTGGTTGCTTTGTTATGTCGATGTTTGTGTATGTGGCTCATCGGTATGTCGATTCCATTGAATTGTTGCTCATTAATTCAAAATATATCATGGGCCTGAAATCAATTTTTTCGGGAGCGGGTCTGATTGGGAAGGTTTTACGGATGAGTATTATAGGTTGCGTTCTAATGATTCCGGGCCCCTATGCGCGAAGGGGACTTATTGACTTAGATGACGTCAAGCGCGTTCCCTGCGGCACAAAATGGTTGATTGTGGGGCTTTTGTTGGGGGTTTTCTTATGTTTTTTGTTAATGATCGTTTTTCGTGTGTGGATTTACATAAGCTCCGGCGGGTAAGGTTCTTGATGTTATATTTTCCTAAAGAGCCCAAGCCTACGAGTCGCTCAAGGACGGTCTCGGCATGTTGAGGGTTGCGCAATGACAGATGTGTATGTGGCTGTGCTTGGTGTGCTTTTATTTGCTTCGCCTGTAGTGCTATTTACAGTCTGGGTAGTGATTGCAAATAGATCCCTCGATCACATCGAGTCCTTTTTTTCAAACAGTCCGATGGTGGTGGAGAATAGAAGGGTTTTTTCTCAAGCCGGAGTTATGGGGCGAATTATGCGAGTAGGATCGGTATCCGCAATGTTGATGGCTGCCAAGATGTGCGTGCATAAAGGGCTACTGGATTTTGAGGACGTGCGTAGGTTTCCAGTTCGTTTGAAGCGATTTTTGGTTGCTTTATGGTTTTTCCATTTGTTGCTGTTTTTTATTCTTGTGACATTCTGCATTTGGATAATCCACTGGCGCTAGTAGGCGCCAGTGATGGCTGATTGTAATATGCGGTTCTTGCTTTAAGGCTATCGCGGGCAAGGTGCTCCCACGGGTACGGTGCTGCCCTATAGGAGCGGGTTTGCCCGCGCTAGCGCTCAAGCCTTGTTCAAATACATCCGCGTCGTCAGCAGATATACCGGCAACCCCGAAACCACGATCAACAGCGCCGCGTAAGGCGCCGCCGCCGCGAACTCGACGTTGGCGGTATGTGCCCACACTTCAGTCGCCAGCGTGGTCATGCCGGTCGGGCTGAGCAGCAAGGTGGCCGTCAGCTCCTTCATGGCATCGAGGAACACCAGGGCAAAGGCTGCTGCCAGGGCTGGGAAGATGATCGGCAGCGTCACTCGGCAAAACGCACCGAAGCTGCTGGCGCCCAGGGTGCGGGCGGCTTCTTCCAGGGTTGGCGAGGCCTTGTTCAGTGCCGTGCGCACTGGCGCCTGGGCCAGGGGCAGGAACAACAGCGCATAGGCCAGGATGAGCAATGCAGTGGTCTGGTAGAGCGCCGGTACGTAGTGCAGGGCGAAGAACACCAGGGTCAGGGCGATCACCAGGCCGGGGAGGGCATGGAGCAGATAGGGCAGGCGTTCGGCCCAGATCGCCAGGCGGCCTTTATAGCGCACCACCAGGAAGCTGATCGGCAACGCCAGCAGGACGCAGAAGCCAGCGCCGCCCAGGGAGACCGACAGCGAGGTGAGCAGTGCCTTGCCGATCTCGGCGACTGGGAAGGCTGCCGAGGCGCCCACGCTCAGCCAATACCCGAGCATCGCCAGGGGAATGCCGCTGCCCAGTATGGCCAGCGCCAGGCAGAACAGTTGCGCCGCTGGCATCCAGCCGCGCAGCTTCACCGGTTGGGCGCGTCGGGCCACGCCCTGGCCAATGCGTACATGACGCGCCTTGCCGCGTACCCGCAGCTCGAGCCAGAGCATTGCCAGGCACAGCGCCAACAGCACCGCCGAAAGCATTGCGGCGTTGGCGTTGCTGAACTCGAGTTCGAACTGCTGGTAGATCGCGGTGGTGAAGGTCTGCAGGCCAAGGATCGACAGCGCGCCGAACTCCACCAGCATATGCAGGGCAATCAGCAGTGCGCCGCCCAGCATCGAGGGCCACAGCAGCGGCAGGGTGATCTTGCTGAACACGCCCCAACGGTTGCAGCCCAGCGTGCGCGCTGACTCTTCCAGGGAGGTGTCGAGGTTGCGCAGGGTGGCTGCCACCGGCAGGAACACCAGCGGGTACTTGGACAGCGCCATGACCAGGATCGCCCCGCCCAAACCTTCGAAGCCCGAGCTCAGCGACACCCAGGTGAAACTGCTGACGAACGACGGCACGGCAAACGGCAGGCACAGCACCACGCCCCAGAGGCGGCGACCCGGCAGGTCGCTGCGCTCGAGCAGCCAGGCCAGGGCCAGGCCTGCGACCATGCACAGTATCGTCACGCCGGCCATCAGCATCAGGGTGTTGCGCAGCAGGCCCCAGACGAATGGCCGCCAGAGCAGGCGCAAGGCTTCATGCCAGCCGGCCTCCCAGGCCTTGGTACCGACATACAGCAATGGCAGCACGCTCATCGCCACCAGGAACAGAACCGGCAGCACCACCCAGATGGAGGGGCGTTTGCGGCGTGGTACGAAGCGCGGCAGGGCCGCTTGGGGCAGGGCGGCGGTCATCAGAGCAGGCCGACCTCGCGCTCGAGCTCCAGGGCTTCCTCGGCATTGCCCAGGTCGGCCGGGGTGATCTTCGGTGGGCGCAGGTCCTCGAATGGCTTCAGGCCCTGGTCGGAGACCATGCCCTTGTGCAGTGGGTATTCGGCGGTGGTCTGGGTGATCACGCGCTGGCCTTCTTCGCTGGCCATCCAGTTGAGCAGTGCCTGGGCTTCCTTGGGGTGCTTGCTGGCCTTGACCGCGCCTGCGCCGGAAATGGTCACCAGGTTGCCGGCGTCACCGTCGGCCAGGTAGTACAGGCGGGTGTCCAGCTGGCCGCGCTCGCGCTTGAGGGCGTACCAGTAGTAGTTGTTCACCAGCACGGCATCGACTTCACCTTTCTCCACGGCTTTGAGGGCGACCATGTTGTTGGTGTAGGTCTTGCCGAATGCCTTGAGGCCGGTCAGCCATTCCTCGGTGGCTTCCCGGCCGTGCAGCTTGAGGATGGCCACGGCCTGCTCCTGGAAGGCGCCGCTGGTGGGCACGTAGCCGACCCGGCGGTCCCATTCGGGGTTGGCGAAGTCCATCACGGTGGTCGGCAGGTCTTTTTCGTCGACTTTCTTGGGGTTGTACACCACCACGCGGGTGCGTGCGGTGACGCCCATCCAGGTACCGTTGGCGCCGACGTATTCCTTGGGCAGCATGTTCAGGGTGGCGTCGTCGATCTTGGCCAGCAGGCCCAGCTCGCCCAGGTTGTTCAGGGGCGGGGATTCCTCGGTGTAGATGACATCGGCAGGGGAGCGGTCGCCTTCCTCGATGATCTGGCTGGCCAGCTGGTTGCTGCTGCCCTTGCGGATATTGATGTGGATGCCGGTCTTGGCCTCGTAGGCCTTGGCGATGGCTTCGCCGATTTCCTTGTGCTGGCCGTTGTACAGGGTCAGGGTGACCGGGTCGTCAGCCAGGGCGGCCGGTGCGCCGATCACCAGGCCGAGCAGGGCGGTGGCCAGGCTGCGCATCAGCAATTGCGGGCGGATCGTCATGCGGGTACTTCCTCGCTTACGGCTACATATTTGGAAACAATGGTAAACGAAATCGTTTCTCAAGTGGCCGGGTGAAGGAAAATTCAGGGATAGACCAAAGGGTGGGGCGGTGTCCGCTTCCCTTGTAGGAGCGGCCTTGCGCCGCGAATCGGGCGCGAAGCGGCCGCAATGGGGCGATGTGATATTCACCCGTGGGGCGTGCATGCAGGGTTTACGGCCGCTTCGCGCCCGGTTCGCGGCGCAAAGCCGCTCCTACAGAGAAGGCGTGAAGGCTGGAAGGGTAAAATCGCAGACAAGAAAAAACCCACTAGCAAGCTAGTGGGTTTTTGTATGGTGCCCAGGAGAAGACTCGAACTTCCACGACCGTTAAGTCACTGATACCTGAAACCAGCGCGTCTACCAATTCCGCCACCTGGGCAAAGCTTTGCATCATCTGGTGAGGCGAAAACCGTTCGCTTTCACACAGCAGTAACAGATCCTTGGTCATCTGTTACTTGAAAATCATTGGTGCCCAGGAGAAGACTCGAACTTCCACGGCCGTTAAGCCACTGATACCTGAAACCAGCGCGTCTACCAATTCCGCCACCTGGGCACACATTCGAGATAAAAGATGCTTTACAGCGCCGCTCATCTCTACTACAACTTCGGGGTTGTCCGTCGTTGTGGTGCGCACTATACGGACGCTCCTGAGGGCTGTAAAGCCCCCAGCTCAAAAAAATTTCAAAAAATTCAACTTGTTGATTCCGCAGGCCTATTCCCGCACACCGGACATGCCACTGGGGCTGTCCAAGGCTGACATTTCCGGTTTCAATACGCCTATGCCAGAATTCCTATCTATATACCCCAAGGTGAACCCCTTCTGATGGCCGATTGGCAATCCCTCGATCCCGAGGCCGCTCGCGAAGCGGAAAAATACGAGAATCCCATCCCCAGCCGTGAGCTGATCCTGCAGCGCCTTGCCGACCGTGGCGAGCCCGCCGCCCGCGAAGAGCTGGCCGCAGAGTTCGGCCTGCACGACGAAGACCAGATCGAAGCCCTGCGTCGCCGCCTGCGTGCCATGGAGCGTGACGGCCAGCTGATCTACACCCGGCGCGGCACCTATGCCCCGGTGGACAAGCTGGACCTGATCTGCGGCCGTGTCTCCGGCCACCGCGACGGCTTCGGCTTCCTTATTCCCGACGACGGCAGCGAGGACCTGTTCCTCAGCCCCGCGCAGATGCGCCTGGTGTTCGACGGCGACCGGGGCCTTGCCCGCGTCTCGGGTGTCGACCGCCGTGGCCGCCGCGAGGGCGTGCTGGTGGAAATCATCTCCCGCGCCCACGAGAGCGTGGTCGGCCGCTACTTCGAGGAAGGCGGCATTGGTTACGTGACCCCCGACAACCCGAAGATCCAGCAGGAAGTGCTGGTTACCGCCGGGCGCAATGGCGGGGCCAAGATCGGCCAGTTCGTCGAGATCAAGATCACCCACTGGCCGACGCCGCGCTTCCAGCCCCAGGGCGACGTGGTCGAGGTCATCGGCAACTACATGGCGCCGGGCATGGAGATCGATGTCGCCTTGCGCAGCTACGACATCCCGCATGTCTGGCCTAAAGAGGTGATCAAGGAAGCCCGCAGGTTCCGCTCCGAAGTCGAGGAAAAGGACAAGGAGAAACGTGTCGACCTGCGCCACCTGCCGTTCGTCACCATCGACGGTGAGGACGCCCGCGACTTCGACGATGCGGTCTATTGCGAGCCGCTGGGCAAGCTGCGCCTGTTCTCCGGTGGCTGGCGCCTGTATGTGGCGATCGCCGATGTCTCCAGCTATGTGCGCCTGGGCTCGGCTCTGGACATCGAGGCCCAGCAGCGGGGCAACTCGGTGTACTTCCCCGAGCGCGTCGTGCCCATGCTGCCCGAAGAGCTGTCCAACGGCCTGTGCTCGCTGAACCCGCATGTCGATCGCCTGGCCATGGTCTGTGAAATGACCATCAACAAAGCCGGCCAGATGGTCGACTACCAGTTCTACGAAGGCGTCATCCACTCCCATGCGCGCCTGACCTACAACAAGGTCAGCAGCATGCTCGAGCATGCCCGCACCCGCGAAGGCAAGGCCCTGCGCGAGGAGTACAGCGCCGTCCTGCCGGACCTCAAGCACCTCTATGCGCTGTACAAGGCGCTGGTGGCCGCTCGTCATACCCGTGGCGCCATCGACTTCGAAACCCAGGAAACCCGCATCATCTTCGGCGAAGACCGCAAGATCGATGAGATCCGCCCGACCGTGCGCAACGACGCCCACAAGCTGATCGAGGAATGCATGCTGGCGGCCAACGTGGCCACCGCCGAGTTCCTGCAGAAGCATGGCGTTCCGGCCCTGTACCGCGTGCACGATGGCCCGCCGCCGGAGCGCCTGGAAAAACTGCGCGCCTTCCTGGGCGAGCTCGGCCTGTCGCTGCACAAGGGCAAGGAGCCTTCGCCGAAGGACTACCAGGCCCTGTTGGCGAGCATCGCCGAGCGCCCGGACTTCCACCTGATCCAGACCGTCATGCTGCGCTCGCTGAGCCAGGCGGTGTACAGCGTCGAGAACAACGGCCACTTCGGCCTGAACTACGAGGCCTACACCCACTTCACCTCGCCGATCCGCCGCTACCCGGACCTGCTGGTCCACCGCGCCATCCGCAGCGTCATCCGCTCGAAGGTCGATACCCCACACGTCAAGCGGGCCGGCGCC
Source organism: Pseudomonas sp. FA-1 (assembly GCF_056856075.1). Lineage (NCBI taxonomy): Bacteria > Pseudomonadati > Pseudomonadota > Gammaproteobacteria > Pseudomonadales > Pseudomonadaceae > Pseudomonas > Pseudomonas sp. FA-1. The sequence goes on along the minus strand of NZ_JBWXTH010000001.1, from coordinate 128,218 downwards.
ATGAGCATCCCGAAGGCGCGGATCTACCCGTACGACGAGAACACCCTCGAGCAGATGGGCGAGCAGTGCTCGATGACCGAGCGGCGCGCCGACGAGGCCACCCGTGACGTGGTCAACTGGCTCAAGTGCGAATACATGCGTGACCGCGTTGGCGAGACCTTCCCGGGTGTGATCACCGCCGTGACCGGCTTTGGCCTGTTCGTCGAGCTGACCGACATCTATGTCGAAGGCCTGGTGCATGTCAGCGCCCTGCCAGGCGACTATTACCACTTCGACCCGGTGCATCACCGCCTGTCCGGCGAGCGCAGCGGGCGCAGTTTCCGCCTGGGCGATACGGTCGAGGTCAAGGTCATGCGCGTCGACCTGGAGCAGCGCAAGATCGACTTCGAGATGTCCGAGCAGGCCGTTGCCGCCCCGGTCGGCCGCAAGTCGCGCGGTGCGACCCCGCAGGCCGCTGCCACCGCGGCCGAGCCTGCACCGGAGCCGAAGATTTCGCCCAAGCCGCGTAGCCGCAAGAGCGAGGCGTCCGAGGCCTACTTCCCCAAGGATGCCGTGCAGCGCAACGCCGAGGTGCGCAAGAGCCGCGAAATGAAGAAGGCGCTGATGAGCGAGGCTCGCCACAGCCACGCCAGCGGCAAGTCGGAGAAGGGCGCCAAGGCGTCCGGCAAGCCGACCAAGCACCGCAAGGGGCCGTCGAAGTCCGGCGCGCCACGTAAAGGCAAGAAGTCATGAGCCAGCTGGAAAAAATCTACGGTGTACACGCCGTGCAAGGGCTGCTGCAGCACCATCCCAAGCGGGTCAAGCAGATCTGGCTGTCGGAAGGTCGCAGCGAGCCGCGTATCCAGGCCCTGCTGGCGCTGGCCGCGGAAAACCGTGTGCCGGTCGGCCAGGCTGAGCGCCGTGAGCTGGACGCCTGGGTCGAGGGTGTACACCAGGGTGTGGTCGCCGAGGTCAGCCCCAGCCAGGTCTGGGGCGAGGCCATGCTCGACGAGATGCTCGAGCGTGCCGAGCAGCCGCCGCTGATCCTGGTGCTCGATGGCGTGACCGACCCGCACAACCTCGGCGCCTGCCTGCGTACCGCAGATGCCGCCGGCGCTACCGCGGTGGTCATCCCCAAGGATAAGTCGGCCACCCTGACCGCCGTGGTGCGCAAGGTCGCCTGCGGTGCCGCCGAGGTGATCCCGCTGGTGGCCGTGACCAACCTGGCCCGTACCCTGGAAAAACTCCAGCAACGCGGCCTGTGGATCGTCGGCACTGCCGGCGAGGCCGAGCAGGAGCTGTACCAGCAGGACCTGACCGGGCCGATCGCCATCGTCATGGGGGCCGAAGGCAAGGGTATGCGCCGCCTGACCCGCGAGCACTGCGATTTCCTGGTCAAGCTGCCGATGGCCGGCAGCGTGAGCAGCCTGAACGTGTCGGTGGCCACCGGCGTATGCCTGTTCGAGGCCGTGCGCCAGCGTCAGGGCAAGCGCTGACCCTATCGCGGGACAAGCCCGCTCCCACAGCGTCTGCGTCGGTCTTGCTGGCTGGGGCGAGCCTGTGGGAGCGGGCTTGTCCCGCGATGGGTTGCTCACAGTCCGGAATTGTTTCAGGCTGTTCAAATATTCGCCAATCGCCTTGCTTGTCCGCCCCGCCTTCTCTACAATTGCGCCCCTTGCCAAGCAGGCAGGCGCGCATGTGCCTTCTTTTCAAGGCAAGACATACAGTGTCATTCACTCCTTGTCTGACCAGGGTGCTGGCAGACTACTAACCCGTAAGGAGCATTCATGCGTCATTACGAAATCATCTTCCTGGTTCACCCGGACCAGAGCGAGCAAGTCGGCGGCATGGTTGAGCGTTACACCAAGCTGATCGAAGAAGACGGCGGCAAGATCCACCGCCTGGAAGACTGGGGCCGTCGTCAGCTGGCCTACGCCATCAACAACGTTCACAAGGCTCACTACGTGATGCTGAACGTTGAGTGCACCGGCAAGGCCCTGGCCGAGCTGGAAGACAACTTCCGCTACAACGATGCCGTGATCCGTAACCTGATCATCCGTCGCGACGAAGCCGTCACCGGTCCGTCCGAGATGCTGAAGGCCGAAGAGAACCGCAGCGAGCGCCGTGAGCGTCGCGAGCGTCCTGAAGCTGCTGATGGCGCCGAAGGCGACGACAGCAACGACAGCGACAACAGCGATAACGCTGACGAGTAATCCACGGACCTTTTTGAGGAGCCTATTACATGGCACGTTTCTTCCGTCGTCGTAAATTCTGCCGCTTCACTGCCGAAGACGTGAAAGAGATCGACTACAAAGATCTCAACACCCTGAAAGCTTACGTATCCGAAACCGGCAAAATCGTTCCAAGCCGTATCACCGGTACCAAAGCTCGTTATCAGCGTCAGCTGGCTACCGCTATCAAGCGCGCCCGCTTCCTGGCCCTGCTGCCCTACACCGACAGCCACGGCCGCTGAGACCGGGTCGTCGACAAGTAGCAAGGGATAAGCATGCGAGCGTTGGCTGATTTCATCATGCGCGGTCGTGTGCAGGCCTCCATCGTGGTGGCCGGTTGTGCGGCATTGCCGCTGTTGTTCTGGTTGAGTGCCGCCGCCGGGAGCCTGGTGTTCCTGCGGCGCGGTTTCAAGGACGCTTCCTCGGTCATCGTCTGGGGCATCTTGCCGGCGTTGGCCTGGTGGGTCTTCGGCGAGCCACGCACCTTGATGGTGCTGCTGGGGACGCTGGGGCTGGCTGCGCTGTTGCGCGCCGGGCATTCCTGGAACCGGGTGCTGTTGTCCAGCATCGCCCTGGGCCTGTTGTACGGTGTTGTGCTTGGTTCGGTGTTCCGCGAACCGATCGAAGCTCTGGCGCGAGCGCTTGAAAAAGCCCTGCCGCAGATGCTCGACGGCCTCTACCAGCAGTTATCGGTAGAGGAACAGGCACACCTTGGAAGCCTCATCGTACCGGTGCTCGGCGGCCTGATCGCGGCCCTGTTGCAAGTTGTCAGTGTGCTGGCCCTGATGTTGGGGCGCTACTGGCAAGCCGTGTTGTACAACCCGGGAGGTTTCGGCCGCGAGTTTCAAGCGGTACGGATTCCCCTGGTGCCGATGCTGGTGCTGTTGGCCTGCATGCTGTTCGGCCCGAACCTCGGTTCCGGCCTGGCATTGCTGACGCCGCTGTGCAGCGTACCGCTCATGTTCGCGGGCATTGCCTTGCTGCACGGGTTGGTGGCCCAGAAGCGCCTGGCCAGGTTCTGGCTGGTGGGGTTGTACGTGACGCTGGTGCTGTTCATGCAGCTGACCTATCCGTTGCTCGTGGTCCTGGCCATTGTCGACAGCCTGATTGATTTTCGCGGTCGCAAGTCCCCTCACCAGGGTGACGACTCCGCGAACGGTGAAGGTTAAAAGTTAAGAGGTTTTACCAAATGGAACTGATCCTGCTGGAAAAAGTCGCCAACCTGGGCAACCTGGGCGACAAAGTAAAAGTTAAAGGTGGTTACGGCCGTAACTTCCTGCTGCCTTTCGGCAAGGCTGTCGTTGCCAACGCCGCCAACCTGGCTGCGTTCGAAGAGCGTCGCGCCGAGCTGGAAAAGGCTGCTGCAGACCGTAAAGCTTCGGCTGAAAGCCGTGCTGCCCAACTGGCCGAGCTGGAAGTGACCATCACTGCCACCGCCGGTGACGAAGGCAAGCTGTTCGGTTCGATCGGCACCCACGACATCGCTGACGCCCTGACCGCCTCCGGCGTTGAAGTGGCCAAGGCTGAAGTTCGTCTGCCGAACGGCACCATCCGCCAGGTTGGCGAATACGACGTAGCCGTGCACCTGCACAGCGACGTCGAAGCCACCGTACGCGTGGTCGTCGTAGCTGCCTAAGCTGCACTGGCTGGCTAGCCCTTGATGGGCTCGCCGGTTAACATCGGGCACGGTCCTGTCTTTCACAGGCCGTGCCCTTTGTCTTTTTCATCCTCCAGAATTCTTTCGTGGCCATGAACGAGATCACCACCCCCGAACAGCTCGACCTGCAGACCGCTGCCCTGAAGGTGCCGCCGCATTCCATCGAGGCCGAACAGGCCGTGCTCGGTGGCTTGCTGCTGGACAACAACGCCTGGGAGCGGGTGCTGGATCAGGTGTCGGATGGCGATTTCTACCGGCATGACCACCGCCTGATCTTCCGGGCCGTGCACAAGCTCGCCGACGCCAACCAGCCGTTCGACGTGGTCACCCTGCATGAGCAGCTGGACAAGGAAGGGCTGTCGAGCCAGGTCGGTGGCCTGGCCTACCTGGCCGAGCTGGCCAAGAACACCCCGTCGGTGGCGAACATCAAGGCTTACGCCGCGATCATTCGCGAGCGTGCCACCTTGCGTCAACTGATCAGCATCAGTACCGATATCGCGGACAACGCCTTCAACCCGCAGGGGCGCAGTGCCGAAGAGATCCTCGACGATGCCGAGCGACAGATCTTCCAGATTGCTGAAGCCCGTCCGAAAACCGGCGGGCCGGTAGGGGTCAACGAGCTGTTGACCATGGCGATCGACCGGATCGACACGCTGTTCAACTCCGACAGCGACATCACGGGCGTCTCCACCGGTTTCACCGATCTGGACGAGAAGACCAGCGGCCTGCAGCCCGCCGACCTGATCATCGTCGCGGGCCGTCCATCGATGGGCAAGACCACCTTCGCCATGAACCTGGTGGAAAACGCCGTGCTGCGTACCGACAAAGCGGTGCTGGTGTTTTCCCTCGAGATGCCAGGTGAGTCGCTGGTCATGCGTATGCTGTCGTCCCTGGGCCGTATCGACCAGACCAAGGTGCGTTCCGGCCAACTGGACGACGACGACTGGCCGCGCCTGACCTCGGCAGTCAACCTGCTCAACGACCGCAAGCTGTTCATCGACGATACCGCCGGCATCAGCCCTTCGGAAATGCGCGCGCGTACCCGTCGCCTGGCGCGCGAGCATGGCGAGATCGCCCTGATCATGGTCGACTACCTGCAGCTGATGCAGATCCCGGGCTCTGCCGGTGACAACCGGACCAACGAGATTTCCGAGATCTCTCGCTCGCTCAAGGCCCTGGCCAAGGAATTCAACTGCCCGGTCATCGCCCTGTCGCAGCTCAACCGTTCCCTCGAGCAGCGCCCGAACAAGCGTCCGGTGAACTCCGACCTGCGTGAATCCGGTGCGATCGAGCAGGACGCCGACGTGATCATGTTCGTCTACCGGGACGAGGTGTATCACCCTGAGACTGAGCACAAGGGCGTAGCGGAAATCATCATCGGTAAACAGCGTAACGGCCCCATCGGTTTCGTTCGCCTGGCATTCATCGGCAAGTACACCCGCTTCGAGAACCTTGCGCCGGGTATGTACAACTTTGATGATGACGAATAACAGCCGCTGGCCGTGACCGGTTCTCTGTAGGAGAGGGCAAGCCTGCGAAGCAGGCGCCGCGGTGGATGGCACGGGCTTCGCCCGTGTTCGTGGGCAAGCCCGCTCCTACAGAGATCGCACCAGCACCTACATTTTGAGAAAGACAGTCACTTCTCCATGAGATGCGTCCACCTTAAGCATTCAGGTGGTCGCTGATCCCACTTGCACTTGGCTGATGATCCGTCCCTCGCTCATGCTGATAACCCGGTCAAACCGCGACAGCGCACTCTTATCATGTGTCACACAAATCAGTCCTCTCCCTTGGAATGCTTCGAACAACAGGTCCCAGGTGTGCTCAGCGGATCCGGCATCGAGCCCGGCTGTGGGTTCGTCAAAGAAATTGAATTCCCCGGGCTGATTAAGAATGCGTAGCAGCGTCAGCCTGCGTGCTTCGCCGCCCGAAATCGATTCTGCGCGTGCATCCAGATCAAGTTCGTACCAGTCTTTGCCCAGGCCCAGTCGTTCAAGCAGTCGTTCGATTTGAGCGCGATCATGAGCATGCTCGAACAGCACTGCGCGGGGCAGGGGGCCGGGTATGAAGTGCGCATCCTGAGGGCAGAGTCGTAAACGACTGAACTGTTCACTAGCGTCGAGCGAAGCCAGGCACCTGCCGTGCAAGTGAACATGCTTGCGCAACTGGAATACCGTTCCTGCCAGCGCATGCAGAAGTGTCGATTTACCACAACCGCTGGGCCCGATCAGCGCGACCCGTTCTCCCTTGTGCAGTACCAAGGGTTCTTCTATTTGCAGTTGCACACTGTTCCGAGCGTTCATCAGGCACGGGGAGATGCTCAGCCCTGCGTCATTGTTGTAGGACTTCGACTCAGTAGTGCATGACGGGCCGAACGAGGGGAGCTGGAGCCAGTGCTCAAGTTTGCGTTTGTCTAGCCGGAATTGGTCTAACAATCGCCAGGCCTCAGCCAGTTGCGCAACCCCTGCCAGCAATCCACTCACCAAGGTGAAGAGGGCAACCAGCTCGCCCAGGCTCAACTGCGGTGTTGACTGAACCTGATCATGGATGCCCCACATGAGCAAACCGCCACTGCCCAGGCCTATGAACAGGGTGCGCAGACCCTGAATCCAACCCCCACTGTGAGCTACCCGCACTGCTGAGTCGGCATAGAGCGAAAGTGTCTGGTTGACCGGGAGCATCGCTGCATCCTCGGCTTTTTCCAGCTTGACCGTTGCCGCGCTGGCGAAAGTATCAACCCATTGTTCCGCCAGTTCATCCTCGCGCCCGTTCACTGCCTCGATATGTGGCCGGCGCCAGCGTACCAAGCGATCGTTGGCCCACAGGTATGCCAGGCTTAACGGGATGAGGCCGATCAATACCGAAGTAGCCCCCAGGTATGCGAAGAGCGTTATCAGCACTGCGGCTTCGGCCAGCACCGGCCATGCCGAGCCAATCAGAAAGCCTAACCACCGTTCCTGTGCAGTAATGCCCCTATCCAGCACCTTTACCAGTGCTCCGCCATGGAGTTGTCCATATGCCTCGAAGCGTTTGTCCAGCAATGCTCGGCACCAACGGATGGACAGTTGCTTCACGCGTTCCTGGCAGAGCCGCGCCAGACACCAGGCTTGCAAAGGGGTCATTGAGGCTTGCAATGCTACAAGGCATATGAAGGCTCCGAGCAGAAACTGGGAAGACGCGGCTGAGGTGGCCAGGTTGTCAATGATATCCGCCAGGACTAGGGCAGGTACGACGGTCGCGATTTTCAGGATCAGTGTCGCGCTTAGGGCGGCGAGGATTCCTCGATAGATATGCATGTCATTGCCTTTTGCCTTTGAGTGCACTCTGTGGTGCGACTGGAATACCTGATCTGATCAGGTGGAAGCGTTCCAGTCCGGGTATGAACACCTGAACAACCGTAGCGAGATTCGGGTGCTCATAAAGTGTGCGATAGAATGCGGCCTTATTTTGATTTTCCAGGTTGATCAGTGTTCGCTTGACTTGTCCGCGCACGCTGAGTTCGGTACGCGGAGGGTGAAAAGTGGGTACAGCATATGTGGGGCATGGGTGGAGAAGTGCCGAAAGGCGGGTTGAATGAGCAAGCATTTTTTCAGAAGAGAGATCTTCTTGTTTTTCTTTGGGCCCAGAAAGCTGCTCGCACTGAATCTGCTCCGTTACGGCTCGGTACATTGCAATGGAGGGATTGATGGAACTACCGGAACCTATTCTGCTGATTGAGCCTTATTTTTTGTTTTGAGAAACAGCAATGCAAAATGGAACTTCGTAGAAGTCGTGTGTCAAGTATATTTCTAGCTTCTTTGCCCGGCGGAGAAGCTCGGTATCATGGGCGAATGTTTCCTCCAGAAAAGAATTCGAGGGCTGGTAAAGTTTGGGTGGGGAAGTCAGGCCGCAGAGTGATAGGTAGTACATAGAGAGGGCGTGGCGTTCGATCGCTTCATTGATGGCGTGGAGCAGAGCCTCGTTCTCCGTACAGCCAAGTGCTGTACCTGAGTTGGTCGCATATTTCGAAAGAAAGCCCGCTGCAGTTTTTTCGATCTCATCAATGTTTCTGGAGGAAGGGGCTATCAATATTGCGGGAATGGCTATTTCGTCGTAGCTATTCAACGCCTGAAGACTGAAATAAGGTATTCGGCAGTCAGGTGGTATAGATTTAAGGAGCCAATCGTCAAATGGGGCTATCGATTGCAAGATTTCGTCGCTTTCGATGAGTGGTGGAGTGCTCTTATCGACGAAGTAATGTTCTAGGCTCTCGGCCAGGGCGCCTAGCTCGCAATGCTCCCCTTTTCCTGCTCCGCAAGAGACTTCATTGTAGGCGCTGTCGTATAAGTGGCATGTGGCGACCAAGCTATTGTTTTTTGATAGTTTTGTTTTCGAATGGAACCCTAGGTGATGATGCAATCTTTTTAAACGGTTGTAGGCTTCTTCTGTGTTTAGCTCGCGTTCGGTAATCATCTCTTGCTCCTTGGTAGAGCCAGAAGGGGCTAAGCCCCTTCTGGTTTGTTACTTACAGCAGGTTGAGGAACTCAACCTCGGCCTCGGTGAATGTGTAGTTCATCACGCGAGGGATCTGCAGAGTGTTGATTTCAGAACGACGACGTCCCATAGCTAGTGCTCCTATAGAGTTGATTTGAGTGCGCCTTTCAGCGCGTCACAGTTGTATCACTTGTTTTTTTCTTGGTTCAAGATCTGCTCGGGATTTGTTGGGGGGAATTATCGTAGGATCTTTTACTGGTGCTTGAAGTTAGATTCCTACAATTTTTCAATGGATAAAGAAAATTCACTAATAATTAGCCCGTTAGCATTTTCTGAGGGTTGGAGAGGCTAAACATTTAGTAAAGATCTGAAGGGATTGCGATCGCTCAGCAGGGGGGCGGCGCGGTAATCGTCGGCCTAAGCAGGCTCAGGTTTTCCTGTGGGTAATCTTCCTGGCTCCTGAGGCCTGCCTGGATCTGATAGGCGCAACAGTCGAGAACTTCCAGGGGATTGAACAATGACAACAGAAGACACCCAGTTCACTGTCGGCGAGACCACCTTCTATCAGGGCGAGAATGGCACCCACCCGCTGTTCCGCATCGAACCGGGCGTCCCATGCAGGGACGCCCGTGAGCAGTCGTCGGAGTTGATGGGCTATGTCCGCTGCGCACCACTGCAAACCCAAAGCCAGGCACTTGGCGACCCACCCCCAACCGTCGCTCACCCCACCAATCCCCACGAAGACAGTCGGATTTGATCAAAATTTGTGCTATATTCCGCGCCCGCGATTTCCCTGCACACCCATACCGGTCATTGACATGCAAGCAGCCAAGCCACTCTACGACTATCCCAAGTACTGGGCCGAATGCTTCGGGCCAGCGCCTTTCCTGCCGATGAGCAGGGAGGAGATGGATCTGCTCGGCTGGGATTCCTGCGACATCATCATCGTGACCGGTGATGCGTACGTCGACCATCCGTCGTTCGGCATGGCCATCATCGGCCGCCTGCTGGAGGCCCAGGGCTTTCGCGTAGGCATCATCGCCCAGCCGAACTGGCAGTCGAAGGACGACTTCATGAAGCTCGGCGAGCCGAACCTGTTCTTCGGTGTCGCGGCCGGCAACATGGATTCGATGATCAACCGCTACACCGCAGACAAGAAGATCCGTTCCGACGATGCCTACACGCCCGGCGGCATGGCTGGCAAGCGTCCGGATCGCGCCAGCCTGGTCTACAGCCAGCGCTGCAAGGAAGCCTACAAGCACGTGCCGATCGTGCTCGGCGGCATCGAGGCCTCCTTGCGCCGTATCGCGCACTACGACTACTGGCAGGACAAGGTCCGCCACTCGATCCTGATCGACGCCAGCGCCGATATTCTGCTGTTCGGCAACGCCGAGCGTGCGGTGGTCGAGGTGGCCCAGCGCCTGGCAAGCGGCGAGAAGATCGAGACTATCACCGATGTACGCGGTACCGCGTTCGTGCGCCGTGACACGCCCGAGGGCTGGTACGAGATCGACTCGACCCGCATCGACCGCCCCGGCCGGGTCGACAAGATCATCAACCCGTACGTGAACACCCAGGACACCCAGGCCTGCGCCATCGAGCAGGCCAAGGGCGAGGTCGAGGACCCGAACGAAGCCAAGGTGGTGCAGATCCTCGACAGCCCGCGCATGACCCGGGAAAAGTCGGTGATCCGCCTGCCGTCGTTCGAGAAGGTGCGTAACGACCCGGTGCTCTATGCCCACGCCAACCGGGTGCTGCACCTGGAGACCAACCCGGGCAATGCCCGCGCCCTGGTGCAGAAGCATGGCGAGGTGGATGTGTGGTTCAACCCGCCACCCATCCCGATGAGCACCGAAGAGATGGACTACGTGTTCGGCATGCCCTACGCGCGCGTGCCGCACCCGGCCTACGGCAAGGAGCGTATCCCGGCCTACGAGATGATCCGTTTCTCGGTGAACATCATGCGTGGCTGCTTCGGCGGCTGCACGTTCTGCTCGATCACCGAGCACGAAGGAAGGATCATCCAGAACCGCTCGCATGAGTCGATCCTGCACGAGATCGAGGAGATGCGCGACAAGGTACCGGGCTTCACCGGCGTGGTTTCCGACCTGGGCGGCCCGACCGCCAACATGTACCGCATCGCCTGCAAGAGCCACGACATCGAGAAGCACTGCCGCAAGCCGTCGTGCGTGTTCCCGGGTATCTGCGAGAACCTCAACACCGACCACAGTTCGTTGATCGAGCTGTACCGCAAGGCCCGCGCTTTGCCGGGGGTGAAGAAGATCCTGATCGCGTCGGGCCTGCGCTACGATCTGGCGGTGGAATCGCCGGAATACGTCAAGGAGCTGGTGACCCACCACGTGGGTGGCTACCTGAAGATCGCCCCGGAGCACACCGAGCGTGGCCCGTTGGACAAGATGATGAAGCCGGGCATCGGTACCTATGACCGCTTCAAGCGCATGTTCGAGAAGTTCTCCAAGGAGGCGGGCAAGGAGCAGTACCTGATCCCGTACTTCATCGCCGCGCACCCCGGCACCACCGACGAGGACATGATGAACCTTGCCCTGTGGCTCAAGGGCAACGGCTTCCGCGCCGACCAAGTGCAGGCGTTCTACCCTTCGCCCATGGCCTCGGCCACGGCCATGTACCACTCGGGCAAGAACCCGCTGCGCAAGGTCACCTACAAGAGCGAAGGGGTGGAGATCGTCAAGAGCGAGGAGCAGCGCCGCCTGCACAAGGCATTCCTGCGCTACCACGACCCCAAGGGTTGGCCGATGCTACGTGAGGCCCTGCAGCGCATGGGCCGTGCCGACCTGATTGGGCCGGGCAAGCACCAGCTGATCCCGCTGCACCAGCCGCAGACCGACAGCTACCAGAGTGCCCGGCGCAAGAACTCGACCCCGGCCGGCAGCCACAAGGTGGGCAAGGACCAGAAGATCCTCACCCAGCACACTGGCCTGCCGCCGCGCGCCAGCGATGGCAGCAAGCCGTGGGACAAGCGCGAGAAGGCCAAGGCCGAGGCGTTCGCCCGCAACCAGCAGGCGGCCAAGGAGCGCAAGGAAGCGGCCAAGGGCGGCAAGGGCAAGAGGAAGCCGCGTCAGCCGGTCATTCCGCGCTGACTGATCCCTTGGGGCTGCTTTGCAGCCCATCGCGGCACAAGGCCGTTCCTACGGGCGAGCCCATACCCCTGTAGGAGCGGCCTTGTGCCGCGAAAGGACCGCAAAGCGGTCCCGAAGGTCCCAGCTTCAGTCAGGCGTCTTGTCGACCCACTTGGGCAGCACCGGCGCCACGAATTCACCCATCGCATCCAGAAGTTCGTCGGGCTGCCTGCCCAGCAACAGCATCGCCCGGTGCTGGGGCCGTACGAAACCTTCCTCGACAATGTGGTCGAGGAACCCGCCAAGCTTCTCGTAGAACCCATTCACATCCAGCAAGCCCAGCGGCTTGGCGTGGTAGCCCAACTGGCCCCAGGTCCAGACTTCGAACAGCTCCTCGAGCGTCCCCAGGCCACCGGGCAGGGCGATGAAGGCATCGCTCAGCTCGGCCATACGCGCCTTGCGGGCATGCATGCCATCGACTACTTCCAGGCGTGGCAGGCCCTTGTGGCCGATTTCCGCGTCGATCAGGCTCTGCGGCATGACGCCGATGACGTCACCACCCGCGGCCATGGCCGCATCGGCGACCGCGCCCATCAGGCCGACCGCGCTGCCGCCGTACACCAGCGTCAGGCCGCGCTTGGCGATGGCCTGGCCGAGCGCCACGGCCGCTTCCCGATAGGCTGGGTTGGCGCCGGTGCTGGCGCCACAAAAGACACAAACGGAACGTACAGGCATTGCTTATCTCCAATCACATGCGCTGACAGGGTAAGGCGCATGCCCGCCGCTTCCAAGGCCGGATTCACTCCGGGCGGGAGAACTCGCACAGCGCGCCGGTGGCCCCGTGGGCATAGGCGGCGAGCAGGCTGTTCATGAAGGTCGAGAGAAACATTGTCATGGCTCCTGTAATGAGAGGTTGTCCCATCGTCCTTCAAGAGGGCATGATGTGCACTTAGATTGGTTGTATACAATCCATTGAACAAATCTACTGGCTGGCCCCTCGATCCTCCTTGACCCATATCAGCGAGGAGGAAACAGGTTTCAGGCAGTCTCGCAATTGATAAAACCCTGCCAAGGAGATTCACGATGTTTGCGAAAGCTGTAGCGGTATCCCTGCTGACCCTCGCCAGCGCCTCTGTCTTCGCAGCCGAGTGCTCGGTGACTGTCGACTCCACCGACCAGATGTCCTACACCACCAAGGAATTCACCGTAGACAAGAGCTGCAAGGAATTCACCGTCAAGCTGACCCACAGCGGCAGCCTGCCGAAGAACGTCATGGGCCACAACCTGGTGATCAGCAAGACTGCCGATATGCAGGCCATCGCTACCGAAGGCATGTCCCAGGGCCTGGACAAGGACTACCTGAAGGCTGACAACGCCAACATCATCGCCCACACCAAGATGATCGGCGCGCCGGAGAAGGAAACCGAGGTGAAGTTCGACACGTCGAAGCTGGAAGCCGGCGGTGACTACAGCTTCTTCTGCACCTTCCCGGGCCACATCTCGATGATGAAGGGCAAGGTCATCGTCAAGTAAGAGGTTAGGGGAGGGCTTTGCCCTCCAATCGCGGGACAAGCCCGCTCCTACAGGGATCACTAATGACCTTGTGGGAGCGGGCTTGTCCCGCGATGCTTTTCAAGGCGCGAACGGCAGCTCGCGCTTGTGCTGGGTCTTGCGGTAGGTGGCCACGATGATGTCGAACGCTTCCTGATCAACCGGCTGCCCATGCAGGAAGGCATCGATCTGCTGATAGGTCACGCCATGGGAGGCTTCGTCCGGCTTGCCCGGCGCCAGGTCTTCCAGGTCTGCAGTCGGCACCTTTTCCACCAGTGACTCCGGCGCACCGAAGCTGCGCGCAATCGCCCGCACTTGGTTCTTCACCAGCCCGCTCAGCGGTGCCAGGTCGCAGGCACCATCACCGAACTTGGTAAAGAAGCCCATCACCGCCTCGGCGGCGTGGTCGGTACCGATCACCAGGCCCGCGCGGGCACCCGCGATGGCGTACTGGGCGACCATGCGGGTACGTGCCTTGACGTTGCCGACCACGAAGTCCACCAGCGTCGGCGAGCCGTTCTTCAACTCCACCACTTCAGCCGCCAGCGCCCGTACTGCCGGGGCGATATCCACGGTGTGCACTTCGTCGGCCTTGATCACTTCCAGGCACGCCTGAGCGTCATGCTCGTCATGCTGGACCTGGTAAGGCAGGCGTACGGCGATGAAGGTGTAGGCCTTGTCACCGGTTTCGGCGCGCAGTTCATTGATGGCGCGCTGGGCGAGCAGGGCAGCGGTCAGCGAGTCGACTCCGCCGCTGATGCCCAGGACCAGGGTCTTGAGCCGGGCATTGGCCAGGCACTGTTTGATGAAGGCCACGCGCCGGGTGACTTCGGCCTCGAGCGCGGCGGCATCGGCGAACGGCGGCTGCACCTTGAGCTGCTGTGCAATCTCTCGCTGGACGGCTTGCATGGGTTACTCCTTGCTGGGGACTTTGAATACGTGACGCAGGTAGGCGACGAAGTTCGCGTCTCGACACTGGGTCTTGGCGGCTTCGTCGGAAATCTTGGCCACCGGCGAGCCGTTGCAGTCGGTCATTTTAAGCACGATGCTCATGGGCGCCACTGTGGGTATGTCGCAGGTCAGGTTGGTGCCGATGCCGAAACTCACATTGATGCGACCGCGCAGGGCGCGGAAGATTTCCAGCGAGCGGGTCAGGTTCAGCCCGTCGGAGAACACCAGGGTCTTGGTCATCGGGTCGATGCCCAGTTTCTGATAGTGGGCAATGGCTTTTTCCGCCCAGGCCACCGGTTCGCCCGAATCGTGGCGCAGGCCGTCGAAGAGCTTGGCGAAGTACAGGTCGAAATCATTGAGGAAGGCATCCATGGTGATGCAGTCGGTCAGGGCGATGCCCAGCAGCCCACGGTATTCGCGTACCCAGCAGTCCAGCGCGGCGATCTGGCTGTCGATCAGTCGTGGGCCGAGCTGCTGGTGGGCCATGATCCATTCGTGGGCCATGGTGCCCAGGGGTTTCACGTCCAATTTCCAGGCCAGGTCGACGTTGCTGGTGCCCACGAAGCGCGCCGGGAAGTCATCGCGCAGTACCCTCACCACTTCTTCCTGGACGCGGCTGGAGAAACGCCGGCGGGTGCCGAAATCGGCGACCTGCAGGGCGGCCAGTTCCTCCTCGCTGGCGTGGGCGCGCAGCCAGTCGAACTTGCGGTAGAGCTGGTCGCGTGCCTCGGCCAGGCGCATGCGCGGGTGCAGGTGGCGGTTGCGGACCTCGCTAATGATCGCCAGCAGGGGCACTTCGAAGAGGATCACGTGCAGCCACGGGCCGCGCAGGCGCAGGTACAGCTGGTCATGCTCGATGCCGATGTGCACGTAGCGCAGGTTGAAGCGGAACAGGCGCAGGAAGCGCAGGAAGTCTGGCTTGAGGAAGCTGATGCGTTCGAGGAACTCCAGCTGGCCATCATCGAGGGTCAGGTCGCTGAGCAGTTCGATCTGGTTGCGGATTTCGCCCAGGTAGGGGCGCAGGTCCTCGCCGTTGCGGCAGCGGAACTCCCATTCCACGTCGGCGTCCGGGTAGTTGTGCAGGACGGCCTGCATCATCGTCAGCTTGTAGAAGTCGGTGTCGAGCAGGTTGTGCACGATGCGCTCGGCAAATGCGCTCTCGCTCATTGAAAGGCTCCAGGTGGCGGCGTTCGCGTAACAAGGACGAGCGCGCGGAATCCGGGCCATTGTGCCAGCCTTTTGGCCGTCGTTGTGGCGGGGCGCTCTGATCGCTGGCAATCCGGCTCCCACAACTGAAACAGTGCAAGACGGGTGGGAGCCGGCTTGCCGGCGATTGGGCCTTGCGAGCCGTCACCAAGTTCAGCCTTGAAACGGTGCCGGCTGTAGCAGTCGCGCACTATCAGTGTGCAGTTCGGTGACGTTCGCTGTTACAGGTCGGTTGCACGTAAACACTTGCCGTGGTTGCGATGATGGCACTCCGTGGTTGCGCCTTGTCTAGGAGAGAGGGTGGCGCCACGCTTGTGGCAGACGGTTGCACGCTCAATAAAGAAAAGGCCGTCGGTCGCCTCTGGCCTGCCGCATGGGTGCGTTTTGCGCAAAGACAAAACCTCTGGCACGCCGCTTGCTCTGAGCTTGATGCTGAAAGTTGTAGTGCCAACCAAAAAAACTCTAAGGAGCACCACCTCATGTCGCAGACGTTCTACAAGAAAGGTTTCCTGGCGCTCGCCGTCGCTTCGGCACTGGGTGTCTCTTCGTTTGTTCAAGCCGACGTCAAGATCGGCGTCGCGGGCCCGATGACCGGTGCCAACGCAGCGTTTGGCGAACAGTACATGAAAGGTGCACAGGCGGCGGCCGACAAGATCAACGCCGCTGGTGGGGTGAACGGCGAGAAGATCGTCCTGGTCAAGGGTGACGATGCTTGCGAGCCGAAGCAGGCCGTGGCCGTGGCCAACCGCCTGGTCGACCAGGACAAGGTGATCGGTGTGGTGGGCCACTTCTGCTCCTCCAACACCATTCCCGCTTCCGAGGTCTACGACGAAGCTGGCGTGATCGCCATCACTCCAGGCTCCACCAACCCACAGGTCACCGAGCGCGGCCTGACCGCCATGTTCCGCATGTGTGGCCGTGACGACCAGCAAGGCATCGTCGCCGGCGACTACATCGTCGACGTGCTCAAGGGCAAGAAAGTGGTGGTCCTGCACGATAAGGACACCTATGGGCAAGGCCTGGCCGACGCCACCAAGGCACAGCTGGAAAAACGCGGCGTGAAGCCGGTGCTGTACGAAGGCCTGACCCGTGGCGAGAAAGACTTCAGCGCCGTGGTCACCAAGATTCGCGCCGCCGGTGCCGACGTCGTCTACTTTGGCGGTCTGCACCCCGAAGCCGGCCCGCTGGTACGCCAACTGCGCGAGCAGGGCCTGAAGGACGTCAAGTTCATGTCCGACGACGGCATCGTCACCGACGAACTGGTGGCCACTGCCGGCGGTGCCCAGTACGTCAATGGCGTGTACATGACCTTTGGCGCCGACCCGCGCCTGCTGCCCGACAGCAAGGCCGTGGTGGAGGAGTTCCGCAAGGCCGGCACTGAGCCTGAAGGCTACACCCTGTACGCCTACGCGTCCTTGCAGGCGCTGGCTGCCGCATTCAACGGCGCCAAGTCGAACAAGGGCGAAGACGCCGCCGAATGGCTCAAGGCCAACCCGGTCAAGACCGTCATGGGCGAGAAGAAGTGGGACAGCAAGGGTGACCTGACCGTCTCCGATTACGTGGTCTACCAGTGGGATGCCAACGGCAAGTACCACCAGCTGGAAAAACAAAAATAACAATGGCTGCCGGCCCGGGCGTGCACTGCCCCGGGCCGCTGCCCCGCGGTACCTGTCTTTATCCGAAGATCTGCACAGTTCTGCGCTGCGAGGGCCGCTTTACCCAAAGCCCGCCGTGGTCGGCGCTCGTGCAATCTCAATCAGGTGAGATTGCGTTATGGATGGTATTTTCCTGCAGCAACTGATCAATGGGCTGACCCTCGGGTCTGTCTATGGTCTGATCGCCATCGGCTACACAATGGTCTATGGCATCATCGGCATGATCAACTTCGCGCACGGCGAGGTGTACATGATCTCCGCGTACCTCGCGGCGATCAGCCTGGCATTGCTGGCCTATTTCGGTATCGAGTCGTTTCCGCTGCTGATGTTGGGAACCTTGTTGTTCACCATCGTCGTGACCGGCGTCTACGGCTTCACCATCGAGCGCATCGCCTACAAGCCCCTGCGTAACTCCACCCGCCTGGCACCTTTGATCAGTGCCATCGGCATTTCGCTGATTCTGCAGAACTACGCGCAGATCAGCCAGGGCGCCCGCCAGCAAGGCGTGCCAACCCTGCTCGAAGGCGCTGTACGCGTCGAAGTGGGCACCGGTTTCGTGCAGTTGACCTACACCAAGATCTTCATCCTGGTGGCAGCCTTCATCGGCATGGCCCTGCTGACCTACGTCATCAAGTACACCAAGCTCGGCCGCATGTGCCGTGCTACCCAGCAAGATCGCAAGATGGCCTCGATCCTGGGGATCAACACCGACCGGGTGATCTCCTACGTGTTCGTCATCGGCGCGGTGATGGCCGCCCTGGCTGGCGTGCTGATCACCATGAACTACGGCACCTTCGACTTCTATGCTGGCTTCATCATTGGCATCAAGGCGTTCACCGCCGCGGTGCTCGGCGGGATCGGCTCGCTCCCCGGCGCCATGCTCGGCGGCATCATCCTGGGGATCTCCGAGTCGTTGTTCTCCGGCCTGATCAACTCCGACTACAAGGACGTGTTCAGTTTCTCGCTGCTGGTGATGATCCTGATCTTCCGTCCCCAAGGCCTGCTGGGTCGCCCGCTCGTGGCTAAGGTGTGAACATGTCTGCTGCCAATCCTGTTTCGCCCAATACTGTTTCTTCCGGTTTCGACATCAAGCGCAGCCTGCTGGAGACCATCGTCGCCGGCTTGCTCGCCCTGATCGTGTTCGGCCCCGTGGTCGGCGTGGTGCTCGATGGCTACAGCTTCAATGCCGAGCCTCGTCGTGTGGCCTGGCTGGTCGGTGGCGTGATGATCGGGCGCTTCATCCTCAGCCTGTTCCTTCAGTCCCCGACGGGGCAACGCATGCTCCAGGGCTTCGAAAGCGGCGGCTCGGGGGTACATGTGCTGGCGCCGGACTACAAGTCGCGGCTGCGCTACATCATCCCGGCGCTGATCGTCATCGCCATCGTCTTCCCGATCTTCGCCAACAAGTACCTGCTCACGGTGGTCATCCTCGGCCTGATCTATGTGCTGCTGGGCCTGGGCCTGAACATCGTGGTGGGCCTGGCCGGCCTGCTCGACCTGGGCTACGTGGCGTTCTACGCCATCGGCGCCTACGGCCTGGCCCTGGGCTACCAGTACCTGGGCCTGGGCTTCTGGAGCGTGCTGCCGCTGGCGGCGATCGCCGCGGCGCTGGCCGGGTGCATACTCGGGTTCCCGGTGCTGCGCATGCACGGGGACTACCTGGCGATCGTGACCCTGGGCTTTGGCGAGATCATCCGCCTGGTGTTGAACAACTGGCTGTCGTTCACCGGCGGCCCGAACGGCATGCCGGCACCGGCGCCGACCTTCATGGGCCTTGAGTTCGGCCGTCGGGCCAAGGACGGCGGCGTGCCGATCCATGAATTCTTCGGCTTCGATTACAACGCCAACCTCAAGTTCGTGTTCATCTATGCAGTGCTGTTCATCGTCGTGCTGGCGGTGCTGTACATCAAGCACCGCCTGACCCGCATGCCGGTCGGCCGTGCCTGGGAAGCCTTGCGCGAAGACGAGATCGCCTGCCGTTCCATGGGCTTGAACCATGTGCTGGTCAAACTCTCGGCCTTCACCATCGGCGCCTCTACCGCAGGGCTTGCAGGGGTGTTCTTCGCCACCTACCAGGGCTTCGTCAACCCATCCTCGTTTACCTTCTTCGAGTCGGCGCTGATCCTGGCCATCGTGGTGCTCGGTGGCATGGGTTCCACCGTGGGCGTGGTGATCGCAGCGTTCGTGCTGACCGTGGCACCAGAACTGCTGCGCAGCTTCTCGGAATACCGGGTGCTGCTGTTCGGCGTGCTGATGGTGTTGATGATGATCTGGCGACCTCGCGGGTTGATCCGTATCAGCCGCGCCGGTGTAGTTCCGCGTAAAGGAGTGGCGCCATGAGCGACGATATCATTCTCTCGGTCGACAACCTGATGATGCAGTTCGGTGGCATCAAGGCGCTCAGCGATGTCAGCCTTAAGGTCCGGCGCAACCAGATCTTCGCCCTGATCGGCCCCAACGGTGCCGGCAAGACCACCGTGTTCAACTGCCTCACCGGGTTCTACAAGGCCAGTGGCGGGCGCATCGAGCTGAACGTGCGCGGCGGCAAGACCAACGTCATCCAGCTGCTGGGCGAGCGCTTCCAGCCAGGCGACTTCGTGTCGCCGGCGCGTTTTGCCAACCGTATGTACTACAAGATGTTCGGCGGTACCCACCTGGTCAACCGCGCCGGCCTGGCCCGCACGTTCCAGAACATCCGGTTGTTCAAGGAAATGTCGGTGGTGGAAAACCTGCTGGTGGCCCAGCACATGTGGGTCAACCGCAACCTGCTGGCGGGCGTGCTCAATACCAAAGCCTACCGCAAGGCCGAGAGCGATGCCCTGGACCATGCGTTCTACTGGCTGGAGGTGGTCGACCTGGTCGACTGCGCCAACCGCCTGGCGGGCGAGTTGTCCTACGGCCAGCAGCGCCGCCTGGAAATCGCCCGGGCCATGTGCACCCGGCCGAAGATCATCTGCCTGGACGAACCGGCCGCCGGCCTCAACCCCCAGGAAACCGAGGCGCTGAGTCGCATGATCCGGGTGTTGCGCGACGAGCACGACATCACCGTGGTGCTGATCGAACACGACATGGGCATGGTCATGAGCATTTCCGACCATATCGTGGTGCTCGACCATGGCAACGTGATCGCTGAAGGCGCCCCGCAGGACATCCGTAACAACCCGACGGTGATCGCCGCCTACCTGGGTGCCGACGAAGAGGAACTGGTATGAGCGCACCCATTCTCGAGCTCAAGGATCTGGACGTGTTCTACGGGCCGATCCAGGCGCTGAAGAAAGTCAGCATGCACATCAACGAAGGCGAGACGGTGAGCCTGATCGGAGCCAACGGCGCTGGCAAGTCGACCCTGCTGATGTCGATCTTCGGCCAACCGCGGGCGGCCTCTGGGCATATCGTGTATCGCGGTACCGATATCACTCGCAAGTCGTCGCACTACATCGCCTCCAACGGCATCGCCCAGTCGCCGGAAGGGCGCCGGGTATTTCCAGACATGACCGTCGAGGAGAACCTGATGATGGGGACCATCCCCATCGGCGACAAGCATGCCGATGCGGACATGCAACGCATGTATGAGCTGTTCCCTCGGTTGAAGGAACGCCGTAACCAGCGGGCGATGACCATGTCCGGCGGCGAGCAGCAAATGCTCGCCATCGCCCGGGCGTTGATGAGCCGGCCCAAGCTGTTGCTGCTCGACGAGCCATCGCTGGGGCTGGCGCCGATCGTGGTCAAGCAGATCTTCTCGACCTTGCGCGAACTGGCCCAGAGCGGGATGACCATCTTCCTGGTGGAGCAGAACGCCAACCATGCGTTGAAGCTTTCCGACCGGGCCTATGTAATGGTCAACGGGCAGATCCGCATGAGCGGGACGGGTAAGGAGCTGCTGGCCAACGAGGAAGTGCGTAACGCCTACCTGGGCGGGCATTGACCTTATCGTTCAATCGCCGGCAAGCCGGCTCCCACAGGTTTGGCGCTGTTCTTCCCTGTGGGAGCCGGCTTGCCGGCGATCGTGCGCCTTAAACGTTATGTGGACAACTTGTCGCACAGCTCGCAGAAAACCCCGCAAAACCGCTTCGCAAGTCGTTGTTTCCACAGGCTTCGCTTTGTCCACGGATCGTGTGGAACCGGCTGTGGAAAACATGGTGGCATGTGCCGCAAAGCCTTTGTTTTCAAGGCTTGCAGCGTTCTGTATATTTTTTGACCAAAAGCATTTCAGGGATGATTTTCCGTTGGTTTCATAGACCTGGGGAAGGCATGCAGACGCCTGGAAAGGTTTGTGGATAACTCTGTGCAAAAGCCTTGGACAGACGGCTGCAGACGGCGTCGCTGAAAGCCTTGGGCCATCACGGCAGAGGGTTTTCGAGAGCCTGTCGGGAGAAAAGAGTTCCGCAGGATGGACAAGTTGCCCCCAATCCGTGGGGAAAGCTTTGTGGATAACATGAGCATAGGCGGGCCCGAGGCCTCTGCCGCAAGGATTTCAGATATCTGGCTATTTCTTGATCAGCAGTTGGATTGGCTTGCTGGCAACCGAGCCGGCGGGCATGCTGCAAGCCTGCCTACCAACTTATCCACCTGAAAGGAGATCAGCATGACGTCCACCGTATTCATTACCGGCGCCACTTCCGGGTTCGGTGAAGCCACCGCCCGACGTTTCGCAAAGGCCGGTTGGAAGCTCGTGCTCACCGGTCGGCGCAAGGAGCGCCTGGATGCCCTGTGCGCCGAGCTGTCGAGCCAGACCGAAGTCCATGGCCTGGTGCTCGATGTGCGTGACCGCAAGGCCATGGAACAGGCGATTGCCAATCTGCCGCCGGCGTTCGACAAGCTCCAGGGCCTGGTCAACAACGCAGGTCTGGCCCTGGGCGCTTCGCCTGCGCAGGACTGCGACCTGGACGACTGGGAAACCATGGTCGACACCAACATCAAGGGGCTGATGTACACCACCCGGCTGCTGCTGCCACGCCTGATCGCCCATGGCCGTGGCGCGAGTATCCTCAACGTGGGCTCGGTGGCAGGTAACTATCCCTACCCGGGCAGCCATGTGTATGGCGGCACCAAGGCCTTCGTCGGGCAGTTTTCCCTGAGCCTGCGCTGCGACCTTCGCGGCACGGGCGTGCGCGTCAGTAATATCGAGCCGGGTCTGTGTGAAAGCGAGTTCTCGCTGGTGCGCTTCGGCGGGGACCAAGCGCGCTACGATGCCACTTATGCAGGCGCCGAGCCGATCCAGCCGCAGGACATCGCCGAGACCATCTTCTGGATTCTCAACCAGCCAGCGCACATCAATATCAACAGCCTCGAGCTGATGCCGGTGAGCCAGGACTGGGCAGGGTTCTCGGTCCACCGCTCGAGCCAAGGCTGAACGGATGCGAACCGGCCTTGGCCGGTTCGCGTAGTGCCTTCGACCCCTTATTTGATCAGAGACAGATAGGTTTGGTTGGGCTCGACGATGCCCAGGGCCTGGAGCACATCGTTGATCGCGTCCTGTCGGCCGAGATCCTCGGCGCTGGCTTGCTTGTTTATGATGCGCCGCAAGCTCAGCAGATAGCTAAGTTTCCCGTGGGCGTGTTCATCGTAGCGCTGGCTGCTGCTGTCGATGATCTTCTGTGCGGCCCTGTTGATCTGCTCTTCTACGAATGCTGCAAAATCGTTGTCGTTCATCGTCATTGTTCCTCCCAGATGGAAGAACAAGGGTGAACCGTGTGATTGCTGGTCAGCAGAGGGAAGTGATGTCTGCACAGGCACTCTTCAGGCCTTCCAGACAGGTCGCCAAGTGATAGGGCGTGGTGGACGGCATGTCGTGCCGGCTGACCTCGCCTTGGCCATCGCGGCATTCATACCAACCCCCAGGATGCAGGAATCGCCCCTGTAGCGCGTGCAGCTGCGCCAGCAACGTTGTCTCGCTTCCCGGCCGCAATGCCAGCGCCCGCAGGTATTCGGCCTGGGCCCAGATGCGTTGGGTGGGGTCGATCACCTTGCCGTCCACATCCAGCATGGCTAGCACCGCCGAATCCTTCACGCCGGACTGTTCGGCATAGGTGAACGCACGATCGATGGACGCATGCAACGGGGTGCCGCGCAACAGCGGCGAGGTGTCGAGCAAGTAGAACCATTCGAACTGGTGGCCCGGTTCGAACCAGTTATCCACAGCCCCACGGGGCTTTTCCAGCATCAGGCCGTGGGCCGGGTCGATGAAGTGGGCTTGCAGGGCCTCGCACAGGTTCAGCAGGGCCTGGCGGGTAGCGTCATCGCTGCGTACCGCCAGCGTTTGCAGGAAGGCCTCGGCCAGGTGCATCTGTGGGTTCTGCAACGGGCCGCTGCCCAGGTCCGACCAGTCTTCGTCCAGGCTGGCCTCATACAGCCCGTCATCCCGAGCGAAACGCTCGGCGACGATATCCAGGGCGGCATTGAGCGCGGACTCCACCAGACCCTCGCGCACCTTGCCCCAGTAATGGGCGCAAGCGAAGACGATGAAGGCATGGGTATAGAGGTCCTTGCGCCGGTCCAATGGCTGGCCTTCGGCATCGATGCTGTAGAACCAGCCGCCGTGTTCGGCATCGTGGAAGTGACGTTGCAGCGAGCGGAACAACGCCGCAGCCCGTTCGGCCGCGCCCGGTTGCTCGATCCGGCTGCTGAACAGGTACAGCTGACGGGCGCAGGCCATGGCTCGGTAGCGTTGGACCGGCATGGGCCGGTGCGTGCCGTCGAGCGCCTCGAAGGGCAGAGCCAATTCGGCGTTCCAGCCCGGGCCTTGCCACAACGGCACGATACGTTCGGCGAAATGCTGGTTGAAGCGGGCCAGTTCGGGGAAAGGGAGGCGGGGGTTGGGCATGAAGGCGCTCGTCGCTATCGGGCAGTGCGCCATGGTAGCAGAACGGGGTTGTGGGTTGCTTTCGCCTTCACGTTCACCAGTGCGGGCTGTCGACGGAGAGCAGGATCAGCCCGGATTGCCGAGCCCTTGCCAGTGCCGAGCGCCGACGAAGATGAAGCGCAGTTGCTGGGTGATCTTTTCCTGTGGCGTCAGGGCCTGGGGGTTGTCGGGATCCGGGCAGTCGATCAGCTCCGGCAAGGTGGCGAATACGGTCTTGACCACCAGGTCGGCCATGACCGCCAGGGCCGCGTTGTCCAGGTGCTGCCAGCGCGCCATACGGGCAAGGTCGGTGGCCAGGTCATCGCTGATATCCTGGCGCAGGCGGGCGATGGCCTGGCGCACGGCCTGGGAGCCGCCGTACTGCTCGCGGGCCAGGAACAGGAACTGGGCGCGGTGCGCGGCGACCACGTCGAGGAAGATGCGCACCGAGGCGTCGGTGATGCCTCCGAGCTCGAATTCGTTGTGCCGCACGAGGCGGATGGTCTGGCGGAAGGTGGCATCGACTTCGGCGACCAGGGCCAGGCCCAACGCGTCCATGTCCGGGAAGTGGCGGTAGAAGCCCGTGGGGACGATGCCGGCGGCCCTGGCCACCTCGCGCAGGCTGATGCTGCCGAAACCCCGGCCGCTCTCCATGAGCTGGCAGGCGGCATCCAGTAGGGCCTGGCGGGTCTGTAGCTTTTGTTCGGCGCGCGGCAGCATGGGGCGGATTCTGTGGCTGTACGGCTGGGCACTCTAGATAAAAAAACGAAGCCCGGTCAATGGACCGGGCTTGGAGGGGAACAGCCAGTGCAGGGAGGGTTGTTGTTCTTGGCCATGGCGATCAGCCCATGCGGCTGAGTTCGACCAGGCGATCGGAACCACCCTCGGCAACACGGTTGTTACGCTCGATCAGGCGATCGGAGCCGCCTTCGGCGACGCGGTTGTTACGCTCGATCAGGCGATCGGAGCCGCCTTCGGCGACGCGGTTGTTACGTTCGATCAAGCGATCGGAGCCGCCTTCGGCGACGCGGTTGTTACGTTCGATCAGGCGATCGGAACCGCCTTCGGCGACGCGGTTGTTACGTTCGATCAGGCGATCGGAACCACCCTCGGCGACGCGGTTGTTACGTTCGATCAGGCGATCGGAACCACCCTCGGCGACGCGGTTGTTACGCTCGATCAGGCGATCGGAGCCACCTTCTGCCAGGGTGTTCAGCGGTTGCGAAACAGTGGCGGCGCTGGAGCGCGACTCGGCGTTCAGGTGTTGTTCCTCGGCCGGCAGGGCGAAGGCGTTGACGGCAAGGGCAGACAGGGCAAGGCTCAGCAGCAGGTGGCGTTTCATGATCTCGGTGCTCCTCTGGGGGGCTGGAAAGTGGGTACGAGGCCAATGCTACGCTTGGTAACTCCAGAGAGAAGTTCATACGGATAATGGTAACAATCGACGGCATTGATACAGCGGGCGAAGGCTCTGACCCGGCCATTTCAGCGCCTCGAGAGATTGTGTGCGCCTGATGCAGGGCCGGTGACGGCCGACCAAAAGCTGAGAAAGGCGCCAGGAAAATCTCCGTTATCATCGCCATTGATAAAACCCAGCGGGTTTTCGTCAGTCCGACATACTAAGTTCGCACCCGCTTCGTGCCATGCAGTCAGGAGAATCACGCAATGACGCGTCCCGTCCGAATCCTCGCCTGGATCTTCACCAGCCTGTTGACCCTGCTGGCGATACTGGTGGTGGTGATCGCTACATTCGACTGGAACCGCGTCAAGCCGCTGCTCAACGAGAAGGTGTCCGAAGCCCTGCACCGGCCATTCGCGATCAACGGCAACCTCGCCGTGCAGTGGCGCCGCGAACCCGAGGAGGGCGGCTGGCGGGCCTGGGTGCCCTGGCCGCACTTCATCGCCGAAGACCTCACCCTGGGCAACCCCGACTGGCTCGAGGAGCCACGCATGGTCGGCCTGGAGCGCGTGGCCTTCCGCCTGGCGCCGTTGCCGCTGGTATTCCAGCAGATCGTCATCCCGCGCATCGACCTCACCAAGCCGACCGCAAGCCTCACTCGGCTGGCCGACGGCCGTGCCAACTGGACCTTCGACTTCGGGCCCAAGGATGAAAATGCCGAGCCGTCCAAGTGGGTATTGGACATCGGCGCCATCGGCTTCGACCAAGGCAACGTGCGTTTCGACGACCAGACCCTCAAGACCCGCATGAGCGTGCAGATCGACCCCTTGGGCAAGCCGATCCCCTTCAGCGAAATCGTCGGCAAGGCCAGTGCCGAGAAAGCCGGTGGTGCCCAGGACTACGCCTTCGGCCTGAAGGCGCAGGGTACCTACAAGGGTCAGGCCGTGTCCGGCACTGGCAAGATCGGCGGCCTGCTGGCCTTGCAGGATGCCAGCCAGCCATTCCCGCTGCAGGCCGATGCACGCATCGGCGATACCCGGGTGGCGCTCGCCGGCACCCTGACCGACCCGCGCAACCTCGGCGCGCTCGACCTGCGCCTGCGCTTGTCCGGCAGCAGC
Source organism: Pseudomonas sp. FA-1 (assembly GCF_056856075.1). Classification (NCBI taxonomy): domain Bacteria; kingdom Pseudomonadati; phylum Pseudomonadota; class Gammaproteobacteria; order Pseudomonadales; family Pseudomonadaceae; genus Pseudomonas; species Pseudomonas sp. FA-1. The sequence continues at coordinate 102,062 of NZ_JBWXTH010000001.1, read as the reverse complement.
CTGGGCAATCTCTACCCGCTGACCGGCGTGACCCTGCCCGACACCCCGGCTTATGCCACCGATGGCCACCTGATCGCCAACCTGCACGAGCCTGAGGGGGCGCGATTCCGCTATGAAGGTTTCAACGGCAAGATCGGCGACAGCGACATCCATGGTGACCTTGCCTTCGTCGCCAGCAAGCCGCGGCCCAGGCTCTCCGGCACGCTGGTGTCCAATCAGCTGCTGTTCAAGGACCTGGCACCGCTGATCGGTGCCGACTCCAACGCCGAGCAGAAGGCTCGTGGCGGGGCGAGCAAGCAGCCAGCAGGCAAGGTGCTGCCGGTGGAGGAGTTTCGTACCGAGCGCTGGCGGGCCATGGATGCTGACGTCACCTTCAGCGGCAAGCGCATCGTTCACAGCGAGCAACTGCCGTTCAAGGATTTGTCCGCCCATGTGGTGCTGGAGGATGGCGTGCTGCGCCTGGAACCCCTGCGCTTTGGCGTGGCCGGCGGCAACCTGAATTCGAACATCCGCCTGGATGGCCGCAGCGTGCCGCTGCAGGGTAGGGCACGGTTGTCGGCCCGTGGCTTCAAGCTCAAGCAGTTGTTCCCGACCTTCGCACCGATGCAGACCAGCTTCGGCGAGCTCAATGGCGATGCTGACCTGAGTGGGCGCGGCAATTCGGTAGCGGCCTTGCTGGGCACCTCCAATGGTGACCTGAGCCTGTTGATCAATGATGGCGCCATCAGCCGCAGCCTGATGGAGATCGCCGGGCTCAACGTGGGCAACTATGTGCTGGGCAAGTTGTTCGGCGACGAGGAAGTGAAGATCAACTGCGCGGCGGCCGATGTCGGCATCAAGGATGGCCTGGCGACCACCCGATTGTTCGTCTTCGACACCGAGAACGCGATCATCTACGTCAACGGCACAGCGAATTTCGCCAGTGAGCACCTGGACCTGAAGATCACGCCTGAGTCCAAGGGGGTACGCCTGTTCTCCCTGCGTTCGCCGCTTTATGTGCGTGGCACCTTCGCCAACCCGCGCGCGGGGGTGCAAGCGGTACCGCTGGCGCTGCGTGGCGCGGGGATGGTGGCCTTGGGTGTGGCGATCGGGCCGGCGGCGGGGCTGCTGGCGCTGATCGCGCCCAGTGGAGATGTGCCCAACCAGTGCACGCCGTTGCTCGAGCGGATGAAGGCGGGCAAGGCGCCGGCTGCGGTGAAGAGCAAAAAGTAAGGGGCCGCTTCGCGACCCCTGTGTGAATCACTCGGCCCTTCGGGCTGCGCTGCAGCCCGGTAACCTAGAGCCCCTTCAACAGGTCCGCCATATCGTCGGCATGCTCTTCTTCCTGGGCCAGGATTTCTTCGAAAATGCGCCGGGTGGTGGGGTCCTTCTCGCCGATGTACTGGATGATCTCGCGGTAGCTGTCGATGGCGATGCGCTCGGCCACCAGGTCCTCCAGCACCATCTCTTTCAGGGAATTGCCCGCCACGTATTGGGCGTGGGCATTGCTGCTCAGGTTGTCCGGGTTGAAGTCCGGCTCGCCACCGAGCTGGACGATGCGCTCGGCCAGCTTGTCGGCATGCTCGGCTTCCTGCCCGGCATGTTCGAGAAACTCGTCGGCTGCCACACTGGCCTTGATGCCGCTGGCCATGAAGTAGTGGCGCTTGTAGCGCAAGTTGCACACCAGCTCCGTGGCCAGCGCCTCGTTGAGCAGGCGCAGGATCGTGTCGCGGTCGGCACTGTAGCCTTCGGTCACGGCGCCTTGCTCGACATGGTGCCGTGCGCGCTCGCGCAGGGTTCGCACGTCGGTCAGTTCAGTCGTGTTCATGTTCATCTCCGAAAGGATCAGGTGGGTCACGGTCAATCAGGGAGGGCTCAGGCGCCAGGGACGGCCTCGCGGTCCTCTTCTCGTTGCTTGCAGGTCTTGAAGCCCTTGGCGTCGACATGGCCGGTGGCGTCGAAGCGCACGTAGTACGGCTGCTGATGGCCGTCACGGTTGAGGATGTAGTCGTTGCAGGTGCCGCCGTTGGGCAGGTCGGTGGCGCTCGAAGGGCTGCCGCCGATGGCGATGACCTTCTGCATGGTCATGCCGTTCTCCACCTGCTTGACCAGCGGTTCGTCGCGGTAGGTCACGTAGTCCACCGGGTTTTCCGGGTGGCTGCCGCAGCCGGCCAGGGCCGCGCTGGTCAAAAGGATTGCCAGGGTCTGTTTGTACATGGTCCCGCTCCTTGCTCAGGGGTCTGTTCTGGTTTGGAACCGCACCGTGCGCCAGGAGTTCGATTGCGATGGCCAGACCCTGCGCGGTAGTGTTGGGCGCATCGCCCAGGAGAGGGGAGGGAGCCATGAACCAGGCGCTGGCCACGCGCTACCCGCTGGTGCTGGTACCGGGCATGCTCGGTTTCGTGCGGGTGCTGCTCTACCCCTACTGGTTCGGTATCGTGCCAGCGCTGCGCCGGGGCGGTGCGCAGGTGTTCCCTGTGCAGGTCTCGCCGCTGCATTGCAGCGAACTGCGCGGCGAACAGTTGCTGGCGATCATCGAGGATATCTGCCAGCGTACCGGCACCGAGCGGGTCAACCTGATCGGCCATAGCCAGGGCGCCTTGAGCGCCCGCTACGCCGCGGCCAAGCGCCCTGACCGGGTGGCCTCGGTGACCTCGGTTGCCGGACCCAACCAGGGGTCGGAGCTGGCCGACTACCTCGAGCGCAAGGCACCGGCCGATTCACCCAAGGGACGACTGCTCAAAGCGGCCTTGCATGCCCTGGCCGTATTGCTGGTATGGCTGGAGACCGGCTGGCGCCGTGACCCGCTGCCCATCGATGTGCACGCTTCGCACCAGTCCTTCACCACCGCCGGGGTCGCTCGCTTCAACCAGGCCTATCCACAGGGCCTGCCGACGACCTGGGGCGGTGAAGGTGCCTACGAAGTCGATGGGGTGCGCTATTACTCCTGGTCCGGGACCTTGCAGCCTGGGCGCACCGACCAGGGGCGCAACCGCTTCGATGGCAGCAACCGTTTCTGCCGGCTGTTCGCGCGTACCTTCGTGCGCGAACGGGGCCAGTGCGACGGCATGGTTGGGCGCTACAGCTCGCACCTGGGCCAGGTGATCGGCGACGACTACCCGTTGGACCACCTGGACATCGTCAACCAGTCCCTCGGCGCCGTGGGCAAGGGCGCCGACCCGGTGCGCTTGTTCACTGAGCATGCCGCAAGACTCAAGGCTGCGGGGCTGTAGCGACCTTGCGCAGCGGCGTGGTCCAGCGCTCGGCAAGGAGCACGCCCAGCAGAGTCAGCAGGCCGCCGTACAAGTGGTAGCTGGCCAGGCGCTCGTCCAGCACCACGGCGGCGATCAGCGCAGTGACCACCGGCAGCAGGTTGAAGAACAGCGTGGTACGGCTCGGGCCCAGGCGGTGCACGGCCTGCATCCATACCCGGGGGGCGACCATGGAGGCGAGGATACAGGCATACAGCACCAGGCTAATGTTATGCGCGTTCAGGCCGATCTTCGGCGACAGCACGAACAGCGGCAGCAGCACGATGATCGCCACCAGCACCTGCAAGTACAGCAGCTGCATCGCGGGTACGCGCAGTTGCCATTTCTTCAGCAGGAAGCTGTACAGCGCATAAGCGAAGGTGGCCACCAGCATCATCAGGTCGCCGCCGTTCAGGCCTTGCTGCAGCAGCGCCGCAGGCTGGCCTGCCGAGACCACTTCCAGTACGCCGACGAACGACACCAGGGCGCCGAACAGCGCACCGAAGGTCAGCCGCTGGCCGAGCCAGGCGATGGCCAGGGCCAGGGACATCAGCGGCATCAGCGAGAGGATGATGCCCATGTTGGTGGCACTGGTGATGCCGGCGGCGAAGTAGGCCAGGCTCTGGTACATGGCCATGCCCAGCACGCCGAGGATGAAGACCTTGCCCAGATGGGGAGCGATGGCCGCACGGTTGCGCCAGACCTGCGGCAACAGGAATGGGGTGAACAGCAGGCCTGCCAGCAACCAGCGGTAGAAGCCGATTTCCGCAGGGTGGATAGCGCCTGCGGACATCTTGGTGACTACGGTATTGCCGGCCCAGATAAGGATCGCCAGCAGGGGGAACAGGTAATTCATGCAGCAGTGAATCTCTTGTAGGAGCGGTCTTGTGCCGCGAAAGGGTCGCGCAGCGACCCCGACTGGCAGCCATTATCTCTTGTCCGTCCATATGCCTATACTTGCAAACGGACAATCCACCCCACGAAGCAGCCAACATGGCCCGCAAATACCTCGACATCCCAACCTTCGACCACCTCCCGGCCCCGGTGTACTTCCGCTACGATGAGTTCGGCGCCGACACCCACAGCGCCCCGCACCGTCATCCCTGGGGGCAGCTCAATTACGCTGCCCACGGCGTCATGCACCTGGATGTCGAGGGGCAGCGCTTCGTCTCGCCGCCGCATTACGCCGTGTGGGTCCCGCCGGGCACCGAGCATGGCTGCTATAACCCCCAGGCCATCGTCTATCGCTCGGTCTATCTCGACCGGGACGTGTGCCAAGGCTTGCCGGCAAGCCCTTGCAGCCTGGTCATCAGCGACATCCTCAAGGCCATCCTCGGCGACTTCGCCCAGCGCGACCTCAAGGTCGCGCAGGACGAACGTGATCTGCGCCTGGTCCAGGTGCTGCTCGACCAGTTGCACCTGGCGCCGACCCAACGCTGCTACTTGCCCTTCGCCCGCAGCGAGGGCCTGCGCCAGGTGCTCGACGCCTTGCATGCCGAGCCCGGGGACAACCGCCCGCTGGCCGACTGGGCCAGCCAGGTGTTCGTCAGCGAACGGACCCTGGCGCGCCAGTTTCTCCGCGAGCTGGGTATCAGCTTCGGCGAGTGGCGCCTGCGCCTGCGTTTTTTGCGTGCGATCGAGGCGCTGGAGGCGGGCCTGCCGATCCAGGCCATCGCATTCGACCTCGGCTACAGCACCGCGTCGGCGTTCATCGCCATGTTCCAGCGCCAGGCCCATTGCACGCCGGAGCAGTACCGGCGGCGGGCACGCATGGGCTGAGCAGGGAGTAACAAATTTTGTCTACACTCTGCTCGACGACCGCGCACACAGCGTGGAGACAAGGAGATGCTTCATGAAGATGCTGCACGTACCATTGCTGGTATTGGGTGTGATGATCAGCGCGCAGGGATTCGCCGCCACTGCGCAGCAAGAAAAAATGAAGACCTGCAACGCCGAAGCCACCGCGCAAACCCTCAAGGGTGACGAGCGCAAGGCCTTCATGAGCAAATGCCTGAAGACCACCCAGCAGGAGAAAATGAAGACCTGCAACGCCGATGCCACCAGCAAGGCGCTCAAGGGCGATGAGCGCAAGGCCTTCATGAGCGACTGTCTCAAGAAGAAGTGACCTGCGCCTATGTTTGTACGGCGAAGGCTGGCAGACTGCGGATCTTTCCCGTTGTCTGCCGTTGAGGCTGTATGACCTTCACCCCCCGCCAGGTCACCCTGGCCAGCTGGATCATCGTGTTTGCCGGCCTGCTGCTGGCGTTGCCCCTGAAGCTGTTGCCCAGCCTGTTGGCCGGCCTGCTGGTGTTCGAGCTGGTCAACATGCTCACCCCCCGGTTGCAACCGGTCATTGCCGGGCAGCGTGCGCGCTGGCTGGCCGTGGCCCTGCTCGGCACCCTGGTGGTCAGCACCCTGACCCTGCTGATCGCAGGTGCCTTCAGCTTCCTCTTGCACGAGGCGGAAAACCCTGGCGCTTCGCTGGACAAGTTCATGGGGCTCGTAGAGCGGGCTCGCAGCCAGCTGCCGCCGTTCATCGAAGGCTACCTGCCGGCCAGCGCTGCCGAGTTCAAGGTGGCCATCGGCGACTGGCTCAAGAGCCACCTGGGCGAGCTGCAACTGGTGGGCAAGGGCATGGCGCACATGTTCGTCACCTTGCTGATCGGCATGATCCTGGGGGCCATCGTCGCCCTGCAGCGGATCCCCGACATCTCCCGGCGCAAACCGTTGGCCGCGGCGCTGTTCGAACGCCTGAGCCTGCTGGTGCAGGCGTTTCGCAATATCGTCTTCGCGCAGATCAAGATCTCCCTGCTCAACACCTTCTTCACCGGGATCTTCCTGGCCGTGGTGTTCCCGCTGTTCGGCGTGCACCTGCCGTTGACCAAGACCCTGATCGTGTTGACGTTCCTGCTGGGCCTGCTGCCGGTGATCGGCAACCTGATGTCCAACACGCTGATCACCATCGTCGGCCTGTCGCTGTCGATCTGGGTGGCGGTGGCGGCGCTGGGCTACCTGATCGTGATCCACAAGGTCGAGTACTTCCTCAACGCGCGGATCGTCGGCGGGCAGATCAGTGCCAAGTCGTGGGAGCTGCTGCTGGCGATGCTGGTGTTCGAGGCGGCGTTCGGGCTGCCGGGGGTGGTGGCGGGGCCGATCTACTACGCCTACCTCAAGAGCGAGCTGAAGCGGGCGGAGTTGGTCTGAGTTCGGTGGTGGCCTGCACTGGCCCTATCGCCGGCAAGCCGGCTCCCACCGAGATTGCGCCGCTCTCAAGGCTTGCGAAATCCCTGTGGGAGCCGGCTTGCCGGCGATAGGGCGGTGCAGACAGACGCCGGTTATCAGGCTACTCCGTAGCGCTTGCGCGCCTCGATCGCCAACCCGCTGCCGATGCTGCCGAAGATGTTGCCTTCCACATGGCGGGCATTGGGCAGCATCGCTGCCACGCTGTTGCGCAGCGCCGGGATACCGCTGGAGCCGCCGGTGAAGAACACCGTGTCCACTTGCCCCTCGCTCACGCCGGCCTTGTTCAGCAGCTCGCTGACGCTTCCGCGCACCCGTTCCAGCAGCCCTTCGATGGCCTCCTCGAACAGCCCACGGGTCAGGTCCACGGCCAGCGCCGGCTCGATACGGCCCAGGTCGATGCGCCGGCTTTCGTGCTCGGTCAGCTCGATCTTGCTCGCTTCCACTTCCATGGCCAGCCAGTGCCCGGCACGCTCCTCGATCAGCTTGAACAGCCGGTCTATCCCCAAGGTGTCCTCGATGTCGTAGCGCATGCTGCCCAGGGCCAGTTGCGACTTCTGCGAATACAGCGAGTTGATGGTGTGCCAGGTCGCCAGGTTGAGGTGGTAGCTGGTGGGCATCAAGGCCTGGCTCTTCATCCGGCTGCCATAGCCGAACAAGGGCATCACGCCTTGCAGGCTCAGTTGCTTGTCGAAGTCGGTACCGCCGATGTGCACGCCGCCAGTGGCGAGAATATCGCTCTGGCGCTCGGCCACCAGGTGGCGTTGCGGTGACAGGCGGATCAGGGTGAAGTCCGAGGTACCACCGCCGATGTCGACGATCAGCACCAGCTCTTCGCGGCTGATGCCCGACTCGTAGTCGAACGCTGCGGCGATCGGCTCGTACTGGAACGAGACCTCCTTGAAACCGATCTTGCGGGCCACCTCGGCCAAGGTGTCCTCGGCCTCCTGGTCGGCGGCCGGGTCGTCGTCGACGAAGAACACCGGGCGGCCCAGCACCACTTCGTCGAAGCTGCGGCCGGCATTGGCCTCGGCGCGTTTCTTCAGCTCGCCGATGAACATGCCCAGCAGGTCCTTGAACGGCAAGGCGGTCCCCAGCACGCTGGTGTCGTGCTTGATAAGCTTGGAGCCGAGCAGGCTCTTGAGCGAGCGCATCAGGCGCCCTTCGTAGCCTTCCAGGTATTCGTGCAGGGCCAGGCGGCCATAGACCGGGCGCCGCTCCTCGATGTTGAAGAAGACCACCGAGGGCAGGGTGATCTTGCCGTCTTCCAGGGCGATCAGCGATTCCACGCCGGGGCGGTGCCAGCCGACCGTGGAATTGGAGGTGCCGAAGTCGATGCCACAGGCACGGGCCGGGGATACGTCAGACATGGGGAGCAGCTTCCGGAGGCAAAACGGCCGCGCAGTTTATGCCAGTGGCCGGCTAAATCAAGACCGGTCGTCTGCTCTACAGCAACCCCAGGCGAACCTTGAAAGGCTATGCTTGACCCCAATCTTCAGAAACATCGTAAAAATTTCCAACGGTGATGCCTTAGATGGACTTCAAAGACTATTACAAGATACTCGGCGTGGAGCCGACGGCGGATGACAAGGCGATCAAGGCCGCCTACCGCAAGCTCGCGCGCAAGTATCACCCTGACGTCAGCAAGGAACGCGACGCCGAGGAAAAATTCAAGGAGGCCAACGAGGCCTACGAAGTGCTGGGCGACGCCCAGAAACGCGCCGAGTTCGACGAGATCCGCAAGTACGGTGGCCAGCACGGCAGGCCGTTCCAGGCGCCGCCGGGCTGGGAAAGCCGTGGCGGCGGCGGTGGTTTCGAAGGCGGCGACTTCTCCGATTTCTTCAGTTCGATCTTCGGCGCCCGGGGCGGCAACCCGTTCGGTCGTGGTCAGCAGCGCAGCGCGGGCAGGCGAGGGCAGGACGTGGAGCTGGAACTGGCGATCTTCCTTGAAGAAACCCTGAGCAAGGAATCCAAGCAGATCAGCTTCCAGGTTCCGCAGACCAACGCGGCCGGGCAGCGTACCGGGTTCACCACCAAGACCCTGAACGTCAAGATCCCTGCCGGGGTGACGGACGGTGAGCGCATCCGCCTCAAAGGCCAGGGCGCCCCGGGTATCGGTGGTGGAGCCAATGGCGACCTGTTCCTGACCATCCGCATGGCCCCGCACCCGCTGTTCGATGTCGAAGGGCACGACCTGATCATCACCGTGCCTCTGGCGCCGTGGGAGGCGGCCCTGGGAGCCAAGGTGGCGGTGCCGACGCTGACCGGCAAGATCAACCTGACCATCCGCCCCGACAGCCAGAGCGGCCAGCGCCTGCGGGTCAAGGGCATGGGCCTTGCGAACAAGCAGGGCGAGCGCGGCGATCTCTACGCCCAGCTCAAGGTGGTGATGCCCAGCCAGTCGGACGCCACCACGCGCGAACTCTGGACCAAGCTCTCCGAGAAGGCCGCGTTCAATCCGAGGACACAATGGAGTAGTTGATCATGAGCAACACCCTGATCGTTCAACTGGACATGCGAACCCTCTGCCAGGAAGCCGACATCACGGCCGACTGCGTGATCGAAATCGTCGAACACGGCATCGTTGAACCCTCAGGGCGAACGCCGGAGGACTGGTTGTTCGATGACCAGGCGCCGTTGCTGGCCAAGCGGGCGGTGAAGCTGCACCAGGAGCTGGAGCTGGAATGGGAGGGCGTGGCCCTGGCATTGGAGCTATTGGACGAGGTGCAGCAACTGCGCAGCGAAAACAGCATGCTGCGCCAGCGGTTGGGCCGGTTCATCCATATGTGAGCCTGCTTGGATTGATTGTGCAGGCGCCTTGCGGGCCCCTTGTGGGAGCTGGCGGAGCCTGCGATGGGCCGCAAAGCGGCCCCTTAAGTCCACCGTTTGAGGGCTTGGGGCTGCTTTTCAGCCCATCGCAGGCTGTCGCCAGCTCCCACCGAGATTACGCGCAGAGGTTGTGCAAAACCCAATAGTTGGCGAACTGACAGGCCTTCAGTCCCTTGGCTCGGCCCCTGGGTCGAGCATCAGTTGCATGAAGGTCAGGTCCAGCCAGCGGCCGAACTTCACTCCCACCTGCGGCATCTGCCCGGTCACCACGAAGCCCAGCCGCTCGTGCAGGCGGATCGAAGCGGCATTGCCGCTTTCGATCGCCGCGACCATCACATGCTTGCCGCACGCCCGCGCCCGTTCGATCAGGGCCTCCAGCAGCATCAGGCCCAGGCCCCTGCCGCGCTGGTCGCTGCGCACGTAGACCGAATGCTCGATGGTGTGGCGAAACCCTTCGAACGGCCGCCAGTCCCCGAACGAGGCATAGCCCAGCACCCCGCTGTCATCCACCGCCACCAGGATCGGGTAGCCCTGTTCGGCTCGTGCGGTGAACCAGGCCAGGCGGTTGGCAAGATCCACCGGCGCTTCGTTCCAGATCGCCAGGGTGTTGCGCACGGCGTCGTTGTAGATATCGAGGATGCCGGGGATGTCTTCGGGCTGGGCTTCGCGGATTTCAGGGTGCATGGTGGCGGCTCGCAAGGGAGAGTGCGGGTTGGGGCAGCTTCAGCTGCCCTGGTTGCCACGCACGGCGGTGCGTGGGTGGCGTTTGTTCCGCACCACCTGGTAGGTCACGGCCAGGATCAAGAACCACAGCGGCGTGACGACCAGCGCAGCGCGGGTATCGGCCTCCAGGCTCAGCAATACCAGGATGAAGGCGAAGAACACCAGGCATACATAGCACATCAGGCGCCCGCCAGGCATCTTGTAGGTCGAGGCCTGGTGCAGTGCGTGGCGGTGCTTGCGGTAGGTCAGGTACGACAGCAGGATCAGCGTCCAGACGAACATGAACAGCAGCGCCGAAACCGTGGTGACCAAGGTGAAAGCCTCCACCAGGTCGGGGATCACATAGATCAGCACGGCACCGAGCAGCAGGCAGGTGCAGGAGAAATACAGGCCGTTGGCCGGCACGGCCCGCCGCGACAGCTTCTCGAAGGCCTTCGGCGCGTCGCCTTCCTGGGACAGGCCGTAGAGCATGCGGCTGGTGGAAAACACGCCGCTGTTGGCCGAGGACGCCGCTGAAGTCAGCACCACGAAGTTGATGATGCTCGCTGCCGCCGGCAGGCCGGCCAGGACGAACAGTTCGACGAACGGGCTCTTGCCCGGCACCACGTCGCGCCACGGAGTGACTGCCATGATGGCGATCAAAGCCAGCACGTAGAACACGATGATGCGCACGGGGATGGAGTTGATCGCCCGTGGCAGGGTGCGTTCGGGGTTCTTCGCCTCAGCGGCCGTGGTGCCTACCAGCTCGATGCCGACGAAGGCGAACACGGCGATCTGGAATCCTGCAAAGAAGCCCATCACGCCGTTGGGGAACATGCCGCCATCGTTCCACAGGTTGGCCAACTGCGCCGTGCGCCCGGCGGGCGACTCGAAGCCGGTGATCACCATGTACAGGCCCGTTGCGACCAGGCCCAGGATGGCGACGATCTTGATCATGGCGAACCAGAACTCGATCTCGCCGAACATCTTCACGGTGATCAGGTTCAGCGACAGCAGCACCGCCACGCAGGTGAGCGCCGGTATCCACTGGGGCAGGTCGGGGAACCAGAACTGCGAGTAGGCGGCGATGGCGATCACGTCGGCGATGCCGGTGATGACCCAGCAGAACCAGTAGGTCCAGCCGGTGAAATAACCGGCCCAGGGGCCCAGCAGGTCGGCGGAGAAATCGATGAAGGACTTGTAGTTGAGGTTCGACAGCAGCAGTTCGCCCATGGCGCGCATGACGAAGAACAGCATGAAGCCGATGATCATGTAGACGAAGATGATCGACGGGCCCGCCAGGCTGATGGTCTTGCCCGAGCCCATGAACAGGCCGGTACCGATGGCGCCGCCGATGGCGATCAGCTGGATATGGCGGTTGGTGAGGTTGCGTTGCAGATGGGTGTCGTCTGCCGGTGTGGAGGAGGTCCGGGTCATGGGCTGCATTCCATTGAGATCGGTCTTCTTGCGGGAAAGCCAGGTAGGCTAACACGCGCGTTCCAGATCGTGGCGCGACAGATCGACTCCATTTTGCCTGGGCTGAGCGAGTGCAAGAGGGGCTGCTGTGCAGCCCTTTCGCGGCACAAGGCCGCTCCTACAGGGGCACGGCTCGTTTGTAGGAGCGGCCTTGTGCCGCGAAAGGGCCGCACCGCGGCCCCTATGGAGTCACGCCCTGGCGAGCACCTTGCGGCGCACCACCAGGCTGTCGACTGCCCACATCACCAGCATCGACATTCCCACCAGCGGGAACGCGACACCCAGCACCAGCATCACCCCTGTGGCGGTCTTCCAGCGTGGCAGGTCATGGCGCAGCGGCGGCACACCCAGGCCACCGTTGGGGCGGCGCTTCCACCACATCACCAGCCCGCTGACCGAGCCCAGCAGGATCATCAGGCACACCAGCAGGATGATGAGCTGGTTGAGCGGCCCGAACATCTTCCCTTCGTGCAGCATCACCCCAAGCTCGGTAGCGCGGGCGACCGGGCTGTAGTCCTGCCAGCGCACATCGGCCAGCACCCGGCCGGTGTACTGGTCCACGTGCAGGGTGGCGTCATTGCGAGGGTCGTCGGCGAACACCGCGATGGTGAACACGCCTTCGGCGGTGGTCGGCAGGGTGATGCTGTAGCCTGGCTCGACCTTGCGCGCGGTGGCCACGTCCTCGACCTGTTGCAAGGTCACCTGGGGGGCTGCGGGGCCGCTGGCCATGGCGTGGTGGCCTGCATGCTCGGCATGGGCGCCGGACACCGGCATCGGCGTATTCTCCACGGCCCAGGGCACGGTCTGGCGGTGGGCATTGTTCAGCTCGCGGGCCTGCTGATCGGACTTGGGCACGTCGTTCCACATGGCCGCCGGGAAGCGATTCCACAGGTCGGCGTACTGCTTGCCCCACAGGCCCGTCCAAGTCATGCCGCTGAGCAGCATCAACAGCAGCAGGAGCGAGCCCCAGAACCCCGTGACCGCATGCAGGTCGCGCCACAGCACCCTGCCGCGTGCCGACAGCCGTGGCCACAACACGCCAGCACTGCTGCGTCCGCGTGGCCACCACAGGTACAGGCCGGACACCACCAGCACGATGCCCCAGCCGGCGGCCAGCTCCATCAGCCGATCACCCACGGTGCCGACCATCAGCTCACCGTGCAGGGCCCTGGCCACTGCCTGCAGGTTGTTCTTGCCGTCCTGCTCGCCGAGTACCTTGGCGCTGTACGGGTCGATGAACACGTTCAGTTCGCGCCCGCCGTCGTGCACCACGAACTGCGCGCTGCGTTCGGCACTGACCGGCGGCAGGTACTGGCCCACATGCCCCTGTGGATAAGCCCGACGTACCTCGGCCAGGAGCGTGTCGGCGTCCTGCCGGTGGTGGCCGGCCTCGACCACCATCAGGTCGCGGTAGAGCAGTGGGTCGAGCTGGGGCTTGAACAGGTAGATGATCCCGGTGATTGCCAGCAGGATCATGAAGGGCGCGACGAACAGACCGGCATAGAAATGCCAGCGCCAGGCCAGGTTGTAGAAGGAGATGCGTTTTTCGTTCATGTGAACCTCCCGAGAGACCGGTCAGGCGCGGGGGCGGCCGCGCCTGGGTCGTTGTTGTCAGAAGCTGATGTCGACCTTGGTCCAGAAGGTCCTGCCGGGCTCCATCACCGGCTGCGGGTCGCTGGCCGGGTAGCCGAACCCGGCGTTCCCGGCCAGGTTCAGATGCTCGGCGTAGGCCTTGTCGAACAGGTTGTCGACGCCTGCGCTGAGCTTGAGGTTGCGGTTCACCTTGTAGGCGCCGTTGAACGAGAACACGCCGAAGCCCGCGCTGTTCTCGTAGTCCTTGCCGACCACGTTGCCCTGGTTCTCGGCGATGCGGTTCTGCGCCGCCACCAGGCGCCACAGGGCTCCGACGCTCCAGGTGTCGCGGCTGTAGGTCAGGCCGAGGCGGCTTTCCAATGGCGGCATCTGCGGCAGGGCCTTGTCGTCGCTGCTGTTCTTGCCCCAGGCGTAGGCTACGGTGGCGTCGGCTTTCCAGTTTTCGTTCAGCTTGTAGGCCGCGCCGAGTTCGCCGCCCATGATACGGGCGTCGATATTGCGTGCCTGGCTGTTCATGCCTTGATAGTCGAACAGGATGTAGTCACGGATCTGCCCGACATAGCCCGAGGCCCAGGCGTCCAGGCGCTCATCGCGGTACTGGATGCCGAAGTCCAGCTGGGTGGTCTTTTCCGGCTTGATGCTGTCGAAGGCATTGCGCGAACCGTTCGGTCCCTGTTTGGGCGAGAACAGCTCCCAGTAGTCTGGGAAGCGTTGGGCATGACCAAGGCCGATGTAGGTGGTGGCAGGAATCGCCATCAGGTCGTGCTCGTAGCGCACGAAACCGCTGGGCAGGGTGTCGGCGCGGGTGTCCCCGGCGGTAGGGCTGTTCTTGCGGAAATCGCGGGCCGAGGCGCGATCGAGGCGTGCCCCGGTAACCAGGCGATCCTCACCGGTGGCGTACCAGGTCAGCTCGCTGAACAGCCCATAGTTGTGGAAGTCGGCGTCCTTGGTCCAGGGCTGGCCCTTGTGTGCGTCCACCGCCATGCCACCGCGCTTGCGGTGTTCGTTGGTCTGCGCATCGATACCGGAAACCAACTGCACATCGGCCCAGCGCCAGGTGGCCTTGACGCGTGCGCCCATGGTGCGACGGTCGACGTTGCTGACCATCGCCATCATGCCCGGTGTGCGCAGGCTGTAGTTGTCCATCACATGGTCGGCGTAGTTGTAGTAGACCTGTGCCTCGACCTTGTCGAGCACTTCGCCCAGGTTGGACTTCTCGAAACGCAGGCCCAGGCTCTCGCGCTTGAACTGCGAGCCGTCCATGCCGCGCCCGGCGTAGCGGGCCTCGCCGTCGCCCTTGCCGGCGGTGAGTTCCAGCAGGGTGTCCTGGTCCGGCGTCCAGCCGAGGGTGACGTCGCCGTTCCACTTGTCCCAGCGTGAGGGCACCGTGTCACCGTTACCGTCGTCGTAGTCATCGGCTCGCGACTGATTGCCGACGAAGCGGGCGTAGCCCTGGCGGGTGCCGGCAGCGGCATCGAGCACTTTGTCGAAGCGGCCATGGGAGCCGGCCAGCAGGCTGGCGTTGACGCGGCTGCCGAGTTCGCCGAACTGCTCCGGCTCGCGCTCGAAGAGGATGGTTCCGGCCGAACCGCCCGGGCCCCAGATCACGCTCTGCGGGCCCTTGATCACTGTCAGTCGGTCGTAGGTTTCCGGCGAGATGTAGGACGTTGGTGCGTCCATGCGGCTGGGGCAGGCGCCCAGCATCACGCCGCCGTTGGTGAGGATGTTCAGCCGCGAGCCGAACATGCCACGCAGCACTGGGTCGCCATTGGTGCCACCTGCGCGGATGGCCGAGAAGCCGGGGATGGTCTTGAGATAGTCGGCACCGTCGCTGGCCGGCACGGGCTGGCGTGGGTCCTTGGGGTTGGCGACCACGGTCAGCGGCGAGCTGGGGGCGATGGCGGTGACCACCGTCGGGCTCAGCTCGGCCGGGTCATGCACATGGCCTTCGAGGCGGCCGGTTTCGGCGGCCAAGGCCACGGGGGCAAGCAGCGAGCCGCACAGGGCGGCGAGGGTGCCGCGCAGGGAAAGTGCAAAAACAGGGGTACAGCCGGACATAGTGATTCCAGTCGATCAGTCGTGAACAGGCGCGAAGCTCTGTGGCTCCGTGCGTTGGCAGGTTGTGTTCAGGCGATGATCGAAAGGGGTGGAGCGCGGCTGCGAGCGCCCGGGAATATGGCCTGGCGAGCATGCCCTTGGCGAACCGGGGCGGGCGTGAGCAGTGGGGGGAGGGTGGCCGCGGCGTTGAGCGGGCTGAGGGTCTGGGGCAGGGCCGGGCAATTGAACAGCAGGCTGCAGTAGCCGCATTTTTCCCAGACCACATGCAGCTTGCCATCGGCCTGGCCGTGGTGGCCTGCACTGCCATGGTCGTGCTCGGCCGCCATCGCCATGTCCATCGGCATGGACATGGTCATGCCGGCGTGGTGCTCCATCGGCATCGACTGGGAAACCAGCGGGCCGATGAAGATCATCCACATGGCGAACAGGCTCAGCCAGCCACCCCCCAAGCGCCTACGGTCAGGGCGGGAAGTGCGGGCGAACCGGTTGCGCGGCAGGCTCATGACTGTTCGTCGACGATCAGTGGCTATGTGTGTGCGTTTGCTGCTCGGCAGGTGGCTGCTGCTGCACGGCCACCTCGACGGTGACATCGCCGGCTTTCTCGAAGTGCAGGGTCAGCGGGAAGCGCTTGCCATCGCTGAGCAGGCTGCGATCTTTGGGTTGCATCAGCATCACGTGATAGGCGCTGGGGGCAAAGATCAGGTCCTTGCCTGCCGGCACCGGGACGCTGGGCACCTGCTGCATTTTCATCAGGCCATCGGCAGTCCTGGCGTGCTCGTGCAACTGGGCGTCGTCGGTGATGGGGCTGTCGACCGAGAGCAGGCGGTCGTCCTGCTGGCCGTTGTTGTGCACGACGAAGTAGGCCGCGACATTGGGGGCGTTGGGCGGCAGCGCCAGGGACCAGGGGTGGGCGATATGCAGGTTGCCCACGGTGTATTCATGGGCATTGGCGAAAGCGCCGGGCAGCATCAGGGCGGCCAGGACGAGGATGTGCTTGAGCATGGTGAGTCTCCGATCTGTACAGGTTCAGGCAGACAGCGGGGTGAACTCAGGCCAGGGGGGACGCGCGGGGATTGAGCGCCGGCCATAGCTGGCGCGGCGTGGGTCGGTAGTCGGCAAGAGGCGCTACGAAGCCGGCTTGCATCAGCGGCGGGTTATGCAGCTGCGCAGGGTAGCCGGGCAATGCGAGCAGGGGCGCGGCGCCGGAGCAGCACCAGCAATTCATCATGCTGGCGCTGTCGTCGCTCTGCGGCCCCAGGTCGATCTTGGCCAGGGCCTGGACATCGACCTTGCTCTTGTTCGCCATGCTCGAACAGAAGGCACCCCACAGCAGCTGCTCGGCCGGCCCTTTGGGCGCGGCCGACGACAGCGGCATGGCCAGCAGGTTGAACAGCACTGCCAGGCAGGCTATCCACGCAATGTGCCGACGTGGGGTCATGGGAGAGATCCGGTCAGGAATCAGGTGGCTATTGTAAGGGCGAGTATAGGTAAAAAAGCCCGGGTGCGATGAAGTGTCGCACCATGGGTGAGGGTTGGGTGTAGGGGCTTTCTCAAGGTGGTCCCCGTAAAAGCTGGCGCTGTGAGCGATGCCCGCCGAAATACCTGACAGGTCAACGGGCAGAAGACAGCCAGTCTTCTACACGTAACCCCGGCACACGAAGGAATGCTCGCCGGTTGTTGGTGACCAGTACCAGGCCGCGCGCTCTGGCGTGGCCCGCGATCATCTGGTCGTAGGGCCCGATGGGGCGACCTTCACGTGCAAGTTCCGCTCGTAGTTGACCTGTGTGAGCTGCAGCATGGTTGTCGTACTCCAGAACCTCCAGTCGTGCAGCGAAACCTTCGATGACCGCCAGATTACGCTCGGGGGCGGCGGATTTTTCTGCGCCGTAAACCAGTTCCATCAAGGTGACGGTGCTGATCGACAATTGGCCATGGTGGCGATTGAACGCTTCACGCACACATTGCGGTTTGTTCTTGATCGTGAAGATGCAGATATTGGTATCGAGCATGTACCTGAGCATCAGAACCCTTCGCGCTCCTGGTCGGCAGGTTGGTCGCGGCTGGCCATGAAGTCCTGGCTTGCATCCTCTCCATCGAACCAGCTATCCCACGCTTCTCCAGCAGGCGTAATGATGCGGGCACGGCCAACAGCGACGATATCCACGCGAGTGACTTCTTCGGGAAGGGCTAGTGATTTGGGCAAACGGATGGCCTGGCTGCGGTTGCTTTTGAAGACAGCACCTTGATCCATGACGAGCCTCCTGGGAAGCAAGAATGTATGTCCGACGTTTGGGCTTCAGTTGGTATATGTCAATGGGATATACATCGGGCGAGGCTGGCC
This sequence comes from Pseudomonas sp. FA-1, assembly GCF_056856075.1. NCBI lineage: Bacteria > Pseudomonadati > Pseudomonadota > Gammaproteobacteria > Pseudomonadales > Pseudomonadaceae > Pseudomonas > Pseudomonas sp. FA-1. The sequence continues at coordinate 84,593 of NZ_JBWXTH010000001.1, read as the reverse complement.
AAGGTCGGCAATGGCGTTCAGAAGCAAGCGTACCTCTTCATACTCCCGGTCGACTTTGGGCAATACCGGCCGCTTGAGCACCAGTACCGGCACCCCCAGCTCCCGGGCCACCTCGAGCTTGGGCTCGGTGGCGGTGCTGCCGCTGTTCTTGCTCACCAGCACATCGATTCGCCGCCGGGCGAACAAGGCGCGCTCGTCCGCGAGGTGGAACGGCCCGCGTGCACCGATCACCTCACAGCGCTCGTTGCCGGGGCAGGCCTCAAGGGCGCGCAACGTCCAGAACTGGTGGGCAGGGATTTCATGCAGGTGCTGCAAGGGCTCGCGACCGAGGGTGAACAAGGGCCGCTCGAAGGGTGCGAGGGCCTTGATCAGCTCGGCCCAGCCGTCCACCTCGCGCCAGTCATCGCCCGCCTGGGGCTGCCAGGCAGGCCGGCGCAGGGCCCAGCAGGGAATTCCGACGGTGGCGGCGGCCTGGGCTGCGTTGGCGCTGATCTGCGCCGCATACGGGTGAGTGGCGTCGATCAGCAGGCTGATGCGTTCCTCGCGCAGGTAGGTGGCCAGGCCATCGGCGCCGCCATAGCCGCCCACGCGCACCTGGCAGGCGAGGTCCTGGGGCACGCGGCCGATGCCGGCGAGGCTGTAGATATGTTCAGGCCCCAGCTGGCGGGCAATGGCCAGGGCTTCGCTGACGCCGCCAAGCAGCAGGATGCGCATGCTCATTGCACGCCCGCCCTGCCGACGATGCCACCTTGGCGATCGATGGCGAACACCTCGACCTGCACCTGGGCCGGCACCACGCTGCGCGCGAACGCCAGGGCGTGGGCGCACACTGTATCGCCCAGGGCGATGCCCGCCGTGTGGGCCAGGGCCAGGGCCTGCTGGCTGGTGTTGGCGCCGATGATGGCCGCCTGTAGCGTTGAGTCCGCGCCGATGTCGGCAGCCCAGCGCGCCAGCTGGGGTAGGTCGATGCTCGAGCTGCGGCTGTGCAGGTCCATGTGCCCGGCGGCGAGCTTGCTGATCTTGCCGAAGCCGCCACACAGGGTCAGGCGCGGTACCGGTACCTTGCGCAGATGCTTGAGCACGGCGCCGACGAAGTCGCCCATCTCGATCAGGGCGATTTCCGGCAGGCCGTAGACCTGGCGCATGGTGTCTTCGCTGGCGTTGCCGGTGCAGGCGGCGATGTGGGTGTAGCCGTTGGTGTGGGCAACGTCGATGCCTTGCTGGATCGAGGCGATGTAGGCCGAGCAGGAGAATGGCCGGACGATGCCGCTGGTGCCGAGGATCGACAGCCCGCCGAGGATGCCCAGGCGCGGGTTCATGGTCTTGAGGGCAAGCTGTTCGCCGTCGCGCACGTTGACGGTCACTTCGAAACCCCCTGCATGGCCGCACGCGTCCGCCAGGCGTTGCAGGTGTTCGCTGATCATGCGCCGCGGTACCGGGTTGATGGCTGGCTCGCCCACCGCCAGTACCAGGCCCGGGCGGGTGACCGTGCCCACGCCCGCGCCGGCGACGAAGCGCACGCCTGGCGCATCGAGCAGGCGCACCTGGCTGTAGAGCAGGGCGCCGTGGGTCACGTCGGGGTCATCGCCGGCATCCTTCAACGTGCCGGCCTCGGCGCCTGCGGCGGTGAGGCGGCAGAATTCCAGGCGCATCTGCACCTGCCTGCCCTTGGGCAAAGTGATCTCCACGGCATCGGCAGGTTCGCCGGTGAGCAGCAGGCGCGCCGCTGCCAGGCTGGTGGCCGTGGCGCAGCTGCCGGTGGTCAGGCCGCTGCGCAGGGGCGCGGCGTTCTCGCGGGTTTCTTCACGCATCGAGAGGTTTCACCACGTCGAGCAGGGTGATCGGCAGGGCCTGGCGCCAGGTGTCGAAGCTGCCCAGGGGCTGGGCATGGGCCACGTGGAGGCGGGTCAGCTCGCCGCCATGGGTGTCGCGAAACGTGGCCAGGGCCAGTTCGCTCTGCAGGGTCACGGCATTGGCCACCAGACGCCCGCCAGGGCGCAGCCGCTCCCAGCACGTGGCCAGTACGCCATCGCCGGTGACGCCGCCACCGATGAAGACCGCATCGGGGTGCTCAAGCCCGGCGAGCGCTTCGGGGGCCTTGCCGCGGACCAGTTGCAAGCCGGGTACGCCGAGGGCGTCGCGGTTATGCTCGATATGCGCCTGGCGCCCTTGGTCGGCCTCGATGGCCAGGGTGCGGCAACTGGGGTGGGCGCGCATCCACTCGATGCCGATCGATCCGCAGCCGGCGCCCACATCCCACAGCAGCTGACCAGGGCGAGGGGCCAGGCGGGCGAGGGTGATGGCGCGCACGTCGCGCTTGGTCAGCTGGCCGTCATGGCGAAAGGCGTTATCGGGCAGGCCGACAACGGGCGACAGCTGCAGGGTGGTGGCCGAGGCCTGGCATTCGATGGCCACCAGGTTCAGGTCTGCGGCCCGGCCGTGGGGCCAGTCTTCTGCGCTGCCGGACAACTGGCGTGCCTGGGGGCCGCCCAGGTGTTCGAGGACCTGCAGCCGGCTGGGGCCGAAGCCGCGCTCGCAAAGCAGATGGGCGATGGCCGCCGGGCTGTCGCCGTCGTTGCTCAGCACCAGCAGGCGCAGGCCGCTGTAGAGGTGGGCATTGAGCGCGGCCAGGGGGCGGGCGACGAGCGACACCACCTGCACGTCCTGCAACGCCCAGCCCAGGCGGGCGGCGGCCAGGGCGCAGGACGATGGCATCGGCAGCACCAGCAGCTCTTCGGCGGGTAGGTGGCGGGCGAGGCTGGCACCGACGCCGTAGAACATCGGGTCGCCGCTGGCCAGCACGCACACCGGCTCGCCACGCAGGGCCAGGACCGGAGCCAGGGAGAACGGGCTCGGCCAGTTCAGGCGTTCGCCAGCCACGCAGCGAGGCAGGAGCGCCAGCTGGCGCGGGCTTCCAAAGATCCGTGGGGCACTCAGCACGGCGCGTCGGGCCTGCTTGCCCAAGCCGTTGAAGCCGTCTTCGCCGATGCCCACTATTGTCAGCCAGGGTGCCATCTGTTGTTGATCCGCCATGTTGGGGCTGCGCTGCAGCCCATCGCGGGGCAAGCCCGCGGCTACAGAGTCCGCGTGTACCGCCCTGAAATTCTGTGTCGTGTTCGACCGCCGGTTTTTCATGCCGCCGGACAAAGCAGGCATAATACCGCGCCTTCTACACTCAAGCGCATTTTCAAGATGCCGGATGCCCCCTTGACGCAGCCACCAAGCACCCTCGTGTCGCCCCGCCCCTCGGCCTGCCCGGGGTTGTGGCGCATCGTCGATGCGCGCGACGGTGGGATCTGCCGCATCAAGCTGCCTGGTGGCGTGCTGCAGGCCGGGCAGGCCGAGGCCGTAGCCGACGCTGCCGAGCGTTTCGCCACGGGCGTGATCGAAGCGACCAACCGCGCCAACCTGCAGATCCGTGGCATTGGCCACGACCGCCAGGGCCTGGTGCAGAACTTGCTCGATGCCGGGCTCGGGCCGCGTGATGCCGCATTCGACGATGTGCGTAACCTGATGCTCAGCCCGCTCGCAGGTCTCGACCCCGCCATGCTGCTCGATACCCGCCCATTGGCCGGGGAAATGCTGCGGATGCTGGAAACCACCCCTCGCTTGCATGAACTGTCGGCCAAGTTCGCCATCCAGCTCGACGGCGGCGAAGGCCTGGCGATGCTCGAGCACCCCCATGACCTGTGGCTGTCGGCAATGACGCTCGACCAGCACACCTGGCTTGCGTTCGGCCTGGCCGGGTGCCCTGGCCAGGCGATGGGCGCCGTGCCGGTCGAACAGGGGCTGACGCTGGTGCAGGCAGTGCTGGTGCGCTTCCTCGACCTGGCCGGGCCGCAGCAGTCGCGCATGCGCCAGTTGCTCGCCGATTGCCCGGTCGACGCGTTCATCGGCGGCCTGGGCCTGGATATCCGCCGTGATGCAGCGGTACTCGGCTGGCGCCGCGCGCCGGCCCGGGCCCCTTGGCTTGGCCCCTTGGCCCAGCGACAGGGCATGGCCCTGGGTATCGCTCCGCCGTTGGGGCGCCTGACCTCGAGCCAATTGCGCGGCATTGCTGGCGTGGCCCATACCGCGGGTGATGGCAGCCTGCGCCTGAGCCCTTGGCAAAGCCTGGTGATACCCAACCTGAACCCGGCGCGGCTCGAGCAGGCCCAGGCAGCATTGCACGCCCTGGGGCTGCTTTGCCACGCCGATCACCCCCTTGCCCGGCTCACCGCCTGTACCGGCTCAACGGGGTGCGCCAAGGCCTTGGCCGACACCAAGGCTGATGCCCTGGCGCTCGCGCCCTTGCTGCAGGCCGGGCGCCCCGGCAGCGTGCACCTGTCCGGCTGCCCCCGCTCCTGCGCTGCGGCCCACGTCGCCCCGGCCACCTTGCTGGCCCGCTCACCGGGCCGATACGACCTTTATCTGCGCGACAGGCACCAGCCGGGTTTCGGCAGGCTTCGCGCAACCGACATCACCCCAGAAGAAGCAGGCGCCATGCTCGACCTGCCGACGGAGCACCTTGATGATTGACTACATCCGCGATGGTCAGGAGATCTATCGCAATTCCTTCCGGATCATCCGCGAGGAAGCCCGGCTCGAGCGGATACCCGCCGACCTGGAGAAGCTCGCCGTACGGGTGATCCATGCCTGTGGCATGGTCGATGCCATCGACGGCCTGCAGTTTTCCGAAGGTGCCGGGCGTGCCGGCCGCGAAGCCCTGGCCAAGGGCGCGCCGATCCTCTGTGACGCACACATGGTCGCCGAAGGCGTGACCCGCGCGCGCCTGCCGGCCGACAACCCGGTGATCTGCACCTTGCGCGACCCCAGCGTACCGGACCTTGCCAAGGCGCAGGGCAACACCCGCTCGGCCGTGGCCCTGGAACTGTGGCGCCCGTACCTGGAGGGCAGCGTGGTGGTGATCGGCAACGCCCCGACCGCATTGTTCTACCTGCTGGAGATGCTCGACGCCGGCGCGCCCAAGCCTGCACTGATCCTGGGCTTCCCGGTGGGCTTCGTCGGCGCCGCGGAGTCCAAGGCGATGCTGGCCGCCGACAGCCGCGGCGTGCCGTTCGTGATCATGCAGGGCCGCCTGGGCGGCAGCGCGATGGCCGCCGCCGCGGTCAACGCCCTGGCCACGGAGGTGGAATAATGCAGCCGCGTGGACGTCTGTTCGGCCTGGGCGTAGGCCCCGGCGACCCGGAACTGATCACGGTCAAGGCCCTGCGCCTGCTGCGCGAGGCCCCCGTGGTGGCCTACTTCGTGGCCAAGGGCAAGCGGGGCAATGCCTTCGGCATCATCGAGGCGCACCTGCAGGCGGCGCAGACCTTGCTGCCACTGGTGTATCCGGTGACGACCGAAGTGCTGCCGGCGCCGCTGTCCTACGAACAGGTGATCAGCGACTTCTACGACGAGGCCGCCGTGCAGGTGGCCGCGCACCTGGACGCTGGGCGTGACGTGGCGGTGATCTGCGAGGGCGACCCGTTCTTCTACGGCTCCTACATGTACCTGCACGACCGTCTGGCCCAGCGCTACGAGGCCGAGGTCGTCCCTGGCGTGTGTTCGATGCTCGGAGGGGCCTCGGTGCTGGGCGCGCCGCTGGTGTATCGCAACCAGAGCCTGTCGGTCCTCTCCGGCGTGTTGCCCCATGACGAACTCAAGCGGCGCCTGGCCGATGCCGACGCTGCCGTGATCATGAAGCTTGGGCGAAACTTCCCCAAGGTGCGCCAGGTGCTGGGCGAACTGGGCCTGGACGAACGTGCGCTCTACGTGGAGCGTGCGACCATGGCCAACCAGAAGATCGTCCCGCTGGACGAGGTGGACCCGCAATCCTCGCCATACTTCTCGCTGATCGTCGTGCCGGGTGAAAAATGGCAGGGCTGAACATGCAGAAGGCCCCGGCGATCGTCATCCTCGGCCCCGGCAGCCTGGCTACCGCGCAGCGGATCCAGCGGTGTTATCCACAGGCGACGATCCATGGCCTGCAAGGGCGGGTCGAGGACGTGGATGCACGCTACGACAACTTCGGTGACACCCTGCGCCAGCTCTACCGGCAGGGCTCACCGATCATTGCTTTGTGTGCTGCCGGCATCGTGATTCGCAGCCTGGCCGGCCTGCTCGCGGAAAAGGGCGCCGAGCCACCGGTACTGGCGGTGGCCGAGGATGGCAGCGCCGTGGTGCCGCTGCTGGGTGGCCTGGGCGGGGTCAATGTCATGGCCCGGGAGATCGGCCTGGCGCTGGATGTAGCACCGGCCATCACCACCAGTGGCGAGCTGCGTTTCGGCACCTGCCTGCTCAACCCGCCGCCAGGCTACACACTGGCGGACCTGGAGCAGGGCAAGCGCTTCGTCTCCGACCTGTTGGCCGGTGAGGCGGTACGCGTGGAAGGCGAGGCGCCCTGGCTTGCCCAGGCGCACCTGCCGCAGGACCGGGCTGCCCAGCGCGCCATCCATGTGGGCTGTGAAGCGCGGCCAGCCAGCCGTGACGAGTTGTTGATCCACGCCCACTGCGTGGTCGTGGCGGTCGAGGGCGGTGGTTCGGGTGTCGTCGAGCGGGTACGTGAGGGGCTGCGCAAGGCTGGTATCGCCGAGCAATCGCTGGTCTGCCTGCTGGCCGCGGAGCAGGCCATGGCCGACCAGGGCCTGCACGATGCGGCGCAAGCACTGGGCGTCGAACTGCGCTTCGCCACCCTGGCCTCGGACCTTGCCGGGATGGTCGCCGAAGCCGTGCCCGGAGCCCGGTTGATCGAACAGGATGGTCTCGTCGTCGCAGTGGCTGCGGCGCCCGTGGATGCCCTGCAGGTGGGCAGGCGTCGAGGGCGCCTGGCCGTGATCGGGCTTGGCCCCGGCGCGGCCGAGCTGATGGTTCCGGCGGTCAAGGCCGAGCTGGCCCGTGCCCAGGACGTACTCGGCTACGAGACCTATGTGCGTATGGCCGGCCCGTTCCGTGAGGACCAGGTACTGCATTGCACCGACAACCGCGAAGAGATGCAACGCGCCCGTCATGCCTTCGAGCTGGCGGCCCAGGGGCGTTCAGTGGTGGTGGTGTCCTCCGGGGACCCGGGGGTGTTCGCCATGGCAGCCGCCGTGCTCGAAGCCTTGCACGAATCCAGTGACCCGGCCTGGCATCGGGTGGACCTGGAGATCCTGCCCGGGGTCTCGGCTTCGCTGGCCACCGCTGCCCAGGCGGGGGCGCCGCTGGGCCATGACTTCTGCGTCATGTCGTTGTCGGACAACCTCAAGCCTTGGTCGATCATCGAGCGGCGCCTGGACCTTGCCGCCCAGGCTGACCTGGTGCTGGCCTTCTACAATCCGATATCACGTTCGCGGCCCTGGCAGCTGGGGCGTGCCCTGGACATCGTGCGCCAGCACCGTGACGGGCAAACACCTGTAGTCCTTGGCCGAGATATCGGTAGGCCAGGGCAGACGCTCAGGGTCGTCACCTTGGCCGAGCTGGAGCCGGAAATGGTCGACATGCGCACCATGGTGTTGGTGGGGTCCTCGACCACCTGCCGGTTCGAGCGCCCTGGCGGCGGCGAATGGGTCTATACACCGCGTTGGTACGGCGCCCGACCCTGAGGGTTGGAGGCTTACCGGGCCAGGAAGCCTTTCGCGGCAGGCACGGCCTGTCGCGCTCGGTAGGTTGATGGCTGGAGTCACCCGGCTCCAGCTTCAACCTACCGAGGAACCATGGCCATGAGCGAAAAAATCGAGAATCAGCGCGTCGAAGTGCTGGCTGACAAGAACCTGTTCGTCTTCCCTGACCACATGAGCAAGGCGAACTGTGACGCTGCCAAGGAATGTCATGTCTTCGCCACCCAGGCGGCCACCGCGCAGTTTCACCCGACGAACCAGGCGGACCAATGGTTCGGCTTCTACATCGACATCATGCAGCAAACGGGGTGGATACCGGTTCGCTATGAAATGAACCGCACCGTCAGCAGTAATGTGCAGTTGCAGGTCAGCAACTTGCTGGGCAAGGGGTTGCAGGTGGCGCTGGGCTTTCTGTCCGGTGGCATCATCGGTGCTGCCAAGGAGGTCGGCACGGCGGCGATCGACGCGCTTGCCAATAGCCCCGAAGCCATCGAATTGCTTCAGCGCGACACCCTCGAAAAGGATCGCAGCGGCCTGAGCCTGGCACAGTGCAACCAGTCGGCCAACGGTGAGGTGGTCATGCTGCTGACCGCTGTCCATACCGATGCCGAGCCGGACGTGAACGGCAACTTCCTGCTGTTCAAATGGAACAGCAATGGCAGCACCACGTATACCGGTGTTGCTGCGCTGGTCTTCCATCGTGGCCTCTACGAGCAGAACCGCGATGTCTTGATCGACCGCGTGAGCAAGAATGCCCGCTCCACCCTGCTGAGCCTGAAACTCAAGCGTTGAGTCCATACGCATCGGGAATCGTTCCCGATGCGCCTTTGGAGGGATGAATCATGCCCCATGATTACACCTTGTGGCTCAACGGCAACAGCCTGGTGCTGATGTCCAGTACGTTGAGTGCGCAACAGATCGAGACTCTGCTCGACCTGCAATTGGCTGCCTACCTTCAGGCGAGCGCGGAATATTCCGTGTTCGATGACTACACACGGTGGCGGTTGGAATACCGAAACACCCAGTTGGACCTGGGTTGCCCCTTCACCGAACTGGCGTCGCCCGACAAGCCTGTGGTGTCGGTCGAACCTTTCAAGGCATTGTGCGGTAGTGTATTGAGCAAGCTTGCACCTGCGTACCGAGCGGGAGCAGCCCGTTGCCTGAAGGCTGTCGACCTGCCTGAGGCGCACCCAGCCTTGCAGGCCCTATGGACCGAATGCGTCCAACCTCCCCAGCGGGACCTTTGCGCCACCTTGGTGACCGAGCTGCGGGTGGTGTTGCCTGACGCGTCGATCGTGAGCGGGGAGATGCGCTTCAAGAGCCGTGAGGGCATCGAACGACGTTGGCCCTGGCAGCGGTTCGATGTATTGGCGTTGGAACAATTGACGTTGCACGCCACCCGTTACCTGGTTTCCGAACGTGCGTTGGCGGACATCCGTGACGGGCTTCGGGAGAAGTATGCGCATGTGCGAGCCCAGTACGTATGCCAGGTCGCCTTGCCCAGTGCGGGAGGGCGACGCCATGAATGACGCAAGCAGTGCCAGTGTCGTTTCCGGCAGCCTGGCGGCGTTCATGCCTGGTGTAAGCCCTGAGGATCGGGAGGACATCCTGCTGGTGAACCTGTTCGCGCAGCGCGCGACGCGCGACGAATTCACCTCTGGCTTGAACAGCAACTGGTTCGACAACTACCGGCGCAAACTGAGCTACCTGGGGTGGGATGCCACGCCGCCACCCAATGTGCAACGTCGGGGCCCGGACCGTGGGCGGCTGGTGGACCATGCCGTGATGCAGATCGAACAGGCGGGCTCAGGCGTGCATGCCGAGTTGACCGGCCAAGCGTTGAACGCGCTTGAAAACGACCCGAAGGCGATGCGGGTATTCGAGATAAACGCGCGAGCCGGGAGCACGTTGCATTTCCAATTGTTGCCCTGCGTGCGTCATTCGGGCGATTACTTCGACATGGTGCTTTATCACATGGAGTTGAATGTGCCGCTCGATACCAGGTTGGGAGGGGTTCTGTTCTACAGCTTCGACCACAAGTCCCAGGTACGCATCCAAAGTGCGGAGCTGATCCGCTTCAATCTGCGGATCTTCCGGGATGAGTTCAAGGCGAAGATTCAATCCCGGGTGACAGCGCAAAGTCGTCGATCGATTCTCGACCTCAAGCTCAGGTGAGCAGGTAGCCCTTGATCCCGGTGAAGATGATCTGCGCCGCCAGTGCACAGACGAACAACCCCATCAGGCGGCTGACGATCTGCAGGCCCTGGTCGCCGAGGAGGCGTTCGATGTGGTACGAGAGATAGAGCACCAGGCCTACGGTGAAGCTGGCCAGGGCGATGCTGACTATGGCCAGCAGCTTGTCATCCCAGTGTGGCTGGCCCACGCCCATCACCAACAATGCACCGATGGTGCCGGGGCCGACGGTGAGCGGGATGGTCAGCGGCACGATGGTCACGTCCTGCTGCACGTTGTCGGCCTGTACCGCCGACTTGCCCTGGGCCATGCCCAGGGCTGAGATGAACAGCACGCTGCCGGCGCCGATACGGAAGGCGTCGGCGGTAATGCCGAATACGCCGAAGATCACCCGCCCGAACAGGTAGAGCAGGACGCTGGCTACCAGCACGGCGACGGCCACGCGCCAGGCCAGTTGCTTGCGCTCCTTGCTGGAATAGCCGCGGGTCAGGCTGATGAAGCAGGACAGCACGAAGAACGGGCTGTAGAGCACGAGCATTTTCAGGTAGACGCTGAACAACTCATGGAGCATGGCGCGGATCCATGGCGGAGAGAGGTGTGGGCAAGTGTATCAGCACTCCGGGGACAACCCTCTGATTCTGAATGGGGAGCGGGGTTGCCGGTGAGGGATGGCACTGGCGTTGCCGGTGATCGCGGGGCAAGCCCGCTCCTACAGGTAACAGCTGGATTACCGGGGATCTGTAGGAGCGGGCTTGACCCACGATGAAGCCTGCGCCGCTGTTCAGGGGGTGTGTAACGGGTCCGAGGCAGCTGCGCGTTGGCTGGCCCAGTATTGGACCGTTTCGCGCAATTGCGACAGCTCCACCGGCTTGGCCATGTGCCCGTCCATGCCCGCCTGGCGCGCGCGATCCTTGTGTTCGCTGAGGATGTGCGCGGTCAGCGCCACCACCGGGGTGCGCTGACGCTGGTTGGCAGCTTCCCAGGCGCGCAGCTGCTCGGTGGCGGAGAAGCCATCGAGCACGGGCATCTCGCAGTCCATCAGCACCAGGTCGTAGCGCTGTGCCTTCATTGCCCGCAGGGCCTCCTCGCCATTGCTGGCGGTGTCCGGCTCCAGGTTGAGCTTGCCGAGCATGCCACGGATGACCTTGGTCGAAATGCTGTTGTCCTCGGCCACCAACACGCGAAAGTCGCTGGGCAGGTCCAACGGCCCGGATGGGCCTGTCGGGCCGGGCGCGGATGGCTGTTCGCGGCCGCGCAGGGCAAGCTCTTCGGCCAGGGTAGTCTTGAGGGTGTAGCCAGCCACCGGCTTGGCCAGGATGCGCTTGACCCCGGCATTGCGGGCGATGATCTTGCTCGGCGCGTTGCTGATACCGGTGAGCATCACCACGAGGATGTCGTGGTTCAGGCTGGGGTCCTCCTTGATCTTCGCGGCCAGTTGCATGCCCGTCATGCCTGGCATGTTCTGGTCCAGCAGCACGGCGTCGAAATAGTCGCGCAGGTGCGCCTTGGTGCGCAGCAGGGCCAGGGCCTCCTTGCCCGACGGCACGGCGCTGACATTCATGCCCCAGGCGCTGCACTGCTGCACCAGCACCTTGCGACACGTGTCGTTGTCGTCCACCACCAGTACGCGGGCGTCGCGCAACGGGCCGTTCAGGTCGGTAGGCGGTTGCTCCAGGCGCGAGGGATCCAGGGGCAGGGTGAGCCAGAGGGTGTTCCCGGTATTGTTGCTGCTCTTGATCCCGAACTCGCCTTGCATCAGGCCGATCAATTGCTTGGCAATGACCAACCCCAGGTGGCCACCGAGCTTGTTGCTGGAGAGGAACTGGTGGCTGTGCAGCTCGGCCTGCAGCAAGGCTTCGCGCTCGGCAGGCGGCATCGCATCGCCGCTGTCCTGCACGGCGATGCGCAGGCGCGGCACGCCACCTCGTTGGTCGAGGGCCACCACCAGCAGGATCTCGCCCTGCTCGGTGTTCTTCAGGGCATTGTCCAGCAGGCTCGATAGGGCCTGGCGCAGGCGTGTCGGGTCGCCGCTGATCACTTGCGGAACCTGCGGCTGGGTGAAACTGATCAGCTCGATGTTCTGCTGCTCGGCCTTGGCCCGGAAGATGTTCAGGCAATCCTCGATCAACGCGTTGAGGTCGAACTGCACATCGTCCAGTTCGATCTGGCGGGACTCGAGCTTGGAAATGTCGAGGATCTCGTTGATCAGGGTAAGCAGCTCATTGCCGGCGCTGTGGATGGTCTGCACATAGTCACGCTGCTTGACCGACAACGGCGTGCCCAGCAGCAGTTCGGTCATGCCCAGCACGCCATTCATGGGGGTGCGGATTTCGTGGCTGATCTTGGCCAGGAACTCGGCCTTGGCGTTGATCTCGGCATCGCTGGCGGCCAGGGCGCGGCTGGCGCGGAAGCGTTCCTCGCTGATCCTGCGCAGGCGCTCGCTGACCGCCAGGTTCAACAGCAGCCCGCTGGCCACGGTCAGCCCCATGAGAATGCACAGCAGCCAGGGGGTCGTGGTGCGGGTAAGGCCCAGCAGGGCAGGCAGCAGCACCAGGCCTCCCAGGTTGAATACCAGCATGGCCACGGCGAACAGACGCGCAGGCCCATAGCCCTTGTACCAGTGGTAGGCACTGACCAGCAGCATGGTGACGCTGCCCAGGGCCATCAGGGCGTAGGTCATCAGGTTCAGCGGCAGGGTATCGACGAACAGCAGCACCAGGCCACTGACCGCGACGATCAGCATCTCCCCATGCAACAGGCGGTTGCACCGCAGCGAGCTGCAGGGGCTGAAGAAATGTTGGGTGAAATACAGCCCGGCCAGGCCTGCCAGGACCAGGGTCAGGTAGGCTGCCGGCGTCTGCGCGCTGTGCCACAGGTGCCACCAGGGGCCGCTGAGGTTGAGCAGGATCAGGGCGCTGAGCAGCATCAGGCCATGGTAGAGGGCCAGGATCAGCGTGGTGTTGGAGCGGGTGTAGAGGAAGCGGATCAGGTTGTGCAGGATCAGCATTGCCAGGCCGCCGAACAGCAGGCCGAACAACAAGGGGCGTGTCTGGTCGGCGGCGACCGACACAGCAGGCTCGAGGCTGATGGCAGGGCGCAACTGGTGTTCGGAGACCAGCCGTACGTAGATTTCCAGGGCGTTGGGGCTGTTGGGCAATGGCAACAGGTGGTCGCTGCTGCGCAGGGTCGGGCTGGCATTGCCGGCCTGGCGGCCATGGTGCATCTGGCGCACCAGCTTTTCGCCATCCAGGGCGTAGAAGTCCAGGCGCGAGAGGTCTGGGGCGAAGATGCGCAGCAGTTGTTCCTGCTCACCGGGTTCGAGCCGGTAGTGCAGCCAGAGGGCCTGGTCGGCCGGTGCGGCGTCGAGCTCGAGCAGCTGGATGGGGCTGAACTGGTTGCGGTAGCGCTCCGAGCGCACATCGCTCAATTGCAGGTTGGCCTGTTCATCGAGCAGGACCGACCAGCCTGCGCCTTGCTCGGCTGAGGCAGGAGGCAGGCAGAGCAGTGTCAGCAGGCTGACGATCAGGGCAATGGCAATCCGAAGCCGACGCACGACGAGGTCCTTCCTAGCTAAGATGCCGGATTACAACTATGCGCGGGGCGCCAAGACCGAGGCAAGCCCCCGGGGAGGCCTTGTCGGCGGGCCGAAGGCCGTGCGCCAGGGGCGACACGGCGATTCGGTGTAGGTTACTGGTGCTCGCCACGCTCGCGGGCGATGGCCCGGTAGCCAATGTCGGTGCGGTAGAAGCTGCCGTTCCAGTCGATCTGCTCGGCCAGGCGATAGGCCTGCTGCTGGGCAGCCTCGACCGTGGCGCCCATGGCGGTGGCGCAGAGCACACGGCCGCCAGCGGTGACGACCTGGCCGTCCTTCAGGGCGGTGCCGGCATGGAAGACCTTGCCTTCGAGCTTGGCGGCCGCATCCAGGCCGTTGATGACGTCACCCTTGGCATAGTCGCCCGGGTAGCCGCCGGCAGCCAGGACCACGCCCAGGCTCGGTTGCGGGTTCCACTGGGCCTCGACTTTGTCCAGGGCCTTGGCGAAGGCGGCTTCGACCAGCAATACCAGGCTCGATTCCAGGCGCAGCATGACCGGCTGGGTTTCCGGGTCGCCGAAGCGGCAGTTGAACTCGATGACCTTGGGGTTGCCCGCCTTGTCGATCATCAGGCCTGCGTACAGGAAGCCGGTGTAGACGTTGCCCTCCTCGGCCATGCCACGCACGGTCGGCCAGATGACCTGGTCCATCACGCGCTGGTGCACGTCCGGGGTGACCACCGGAGCCGGGGAGTAGGCGCCCATGCCACCGGTGTTCGGGCCGGTGTCCTGGTCGCCGACGCGTTTGTGGTCCTGGCTGGTGGCCATCGGCAGCACGTTATGGCCATCGACCATGACGATGAAGCTGGCTTCCTCGCCGTCGAGGAACTCCTCGATGACCACGCGCGAACCTGCGTCGCCGAAGGCGTTGCCGGCGAGCATATCGCGTACGGCGGCTTCGGCTTCCTCGAGGGTCATGGCGACGATCACGCCCTTGCCCGCGGCCAGGCCGTCGGCCTTGATGACGATCGGCGCGCCCTTTTCCTTCAGATAGGCCAGGGCCGGCTCGATTTCGGTGAAGTTCTGGTAGTCGGCGGTCGGAATCTTGTGACGTGCCAGGAAGTCCTTGGTGAAGGCCTTGGAGCCTTCCAGCTGGGCTGCGCCCTTGGTTGGGCCGAAGCAGTCCAGGCCGCGGCTGCGGAACAGGTCGACGACGCCGGCGACCAGCGGGGCCTCTGGGCCGACGATGGTCATCTGTACGTGCTGCTCGGCGAAGTCGGCCAATTGCTCCAGGGCGGTGACGTCGATGGCGACGTTCTCGCACTTGGCTTCGGTGGCGGTGCCGGCGTTGCCTGGGGCAACGTAGACCTTCTCGACCCGTGGGTCCTGGGCGACTTTCCAGGCCAGGGCGTGCTCACGGCCGCCGCTGCCGATGATCAAAACTTTCATGTCAAAACCTCGAATGCTTTCGGGCGGGAGGCAAAGCCTCACGCTGTACGAGGTCGCAATGAAGCAGGTAGGTGCAAGGCGGGGCCGGTTCCGATGAGCGGAGTTGCCTTTTGGCAATGAGCATCAGCGGAAGCGGCCCCAACGCAGCAGATGCCTGCTTCAGAGCGGCCGATTGCCGTAAATCAGTGGCGGAAGTGGCGCATGCCGGTGAACACCATGGCGATGCCAGCTTCGTCGGCAGCGGCGATGACTTCGGCATCGCGCATCGAACCACCTGGCTGGATCACCGCCGTGATACCCACTTTAGCCGCATTGTCGATGCCGTCACGGAACGGGAAGAACGCATCCGAGGCCATGACCGCGCCCTGTACCTGCAGGCCGGCATGCTCGGCCTTGATGGCGGCGATGCGGGCGGAGTTGACGCGGCTCATCTGGCCGGCGCCCACGCCGATGGTCTGGCGTTGCTTGGCGTAGACGATGGCGTTGGACTTGACGAACTTGGCCACTTTCCAGGCGAAGACCAGGTCATGAATCTCCTGCTCGGTCGGGGCGCGCTTGGTCACGACCTTCAGGTCTTCGGCAGTGATCATGCCGATGTCACGGCTTTGCACCAACAGGCCACCGTTGACACGCTTGAAGTCCCAGCCGGCAGCACGCTCGGCAGGCCATTCGCCGCACTCGAGCAGACGCACGTTCTGCTTGGCAGCCACCACCTCGCGGGCAGCCTGGGAGATCTTCGGCGCGATGATCACTTCGACGAACTGGCGATCGACGATGGCCTTGGCGGTTTCGCCATCCAGTTCACGGTTGAAGGCGATGATGCCGCCGAAGGCCGACTCGGTGTCGGTGGCGTAGGCCAGGTCGTAGGCCTTGCGGATGCCGCCTTCGTCTTCCGGAACCACGGCCACGCCGCATGGGTTGGCGTGCTTGACGATGACACAGGCCGGCTTGACGAAGCTCTTCACGCACTCGAGCGCGGCGTCGGTGTCGGCCACGTTGTTGAACGACAGCTCCTTGCCCTGCAGCTGAAGCGCGGTGGAAACGCTGGCCTCGCCCTTCTTGGCCTCGACGTAGAACGCCGCGCTCTGGTGCGGGTTCTCGCCGTAGCGCATTTCCTGGGCCTTGACGAACTGGCTGTTGAAGGTGCGCGGGAACTCGCTGCGGCCTTCGGTGGACAGGGTGTCCTTGGCCTGGTCGATGGTGCCCATGTAGTTGGCGATCATGCCGTCGTACGCGGCGGTGTGTTCGAAGGCCTTGAGCATCAGGTCGAAGCGCTGGGCGTAGGTCAGGCCGCCGGCCTTGAGGTTCTCCAGGACGCTGGCGTAGTCGCTGGCGTTGACCACGATGGCGACGTCCTTGTGGTTCTTCGCTGCAGAACGGACCATGGTCGGGCCGCCGATGTCGATGTTCTCGATGGCGGTCGGCAGGTCGCAGCCGGGCTTGGCGATGGTTGCCTCGAACGGGTACAGGTTGACCGCGACCAGGTCGATCGGCTTGATACCGTGTTCGTTCATGATGGCATCGTCGATGCCGCGACGGCCCAGGATGCCGCCGTGGATCTTCGGATGCAGGGTCTTGACCCGGCCATCCATCATTTCAGCGAAGCCGGTGTAGTCGGCCACTTCCACCGCGTTCACACCGTTGTCCTTGAGCAGCTTGTAGGTGCCGCCGGTGGACAGGATCTCGACGCCGAGCTGTTGCAGCTCACGGGCGAACTCGAGGATCCCGGTCTTGTCGGAGACGCTGATCAGGGCGCGGCGGATCGGCAGGCGGGTAGTCTGGTCGGTCATTTCGGATTCCATAACGCGGTGGATTCAGCAAAAAAGGCGCCTCTTGGGAGAGCCGCCTTTTCTGGTTGGGGTTCGGTTACAACAGGTCGTACTGCTTGAGCTTCTTGCGCAGGGTGCCACGGTTGAGCCCGAGCATCTCGCTGGCCTTGGTCTGGTTGCCCTTGACGTAGTTCATCACGCTTTCGAGCAGCGGTGCCTCGACTTCCGACAGCACCAGGTTGTAGACGTCCGTGACGGTCGCCCCTTCCAAGTGTGCGAAGTAGTTGTGCAGCGCCTTCTCCACGCTGTCGCGCAGGGTCTGGCCCTCTTCGCTCGGCGTATTGAGGTGCTGTTTCAGGTTGGCGTTGTCGCTCACGGGCGTTGTTCCACTCACTAATGTCTCGGTCATCATCGTCATGCGGCCACCCCTTGTCCGTCCTCTGTCTCAAGGCTCTCTCGACGTTCGCGAAAAAACGCGCGAACGTTGGCGCACTGCGCTTGTGTGTCTTCCAGCGCATTGAACCGGGCGCGGAACTCCTTGCCGCCCGGTCGTGTTGCCAGGTACCAGCCAACGTGCTTGCGGGCGATACGTACGCCCATCACATCGCCATAGAAGGCATGCAACGCCGCCAAGTGCTCCAGCAGAATGTGTTCCACTTCCTCCAGCGCCGGAGCAGGCAGGTGCTCGCCCGTACGCAGGTAATGCTCGATCTCGCGGAAAATCCACGGCCGCCCCTGGGCGGCACGGCCGATCAGCAGGCCGTCGACACCGGTGGCGTGCAGCACCGCCCGGGCCTTTTCTGGCGAAGTGATGTCGCCATTGGCGAAAACCGGGATCGACACCGCCTGCTTGATCGCAGCGATGGTGTCGTACTCGGCTTCGCCGGTGTACAGGTCGGCGCGTGTGCGGCCATGTACCGCCAGCGCCTGGATGCCGGCCTGCTCGGCGATCTTCGCCACGGTCAGGCCGTTCTTGTTCGCCCGGTCCCAGCCGGTGCGGATCTTCAGGGTCACCGGTACTTCCACTGCGCCGACCACGGCGTGGAGGATTTCGCTGACCAAGGCTTCATCTCTCAATAAAGCAGAACCGGCGGCCTTGTTGCAGACTTTTTTCGCCGGGCAGCCCATGTTGATGTCGATGATCTGGGCGCCAGCCTCGACATTGGCCCGGGCCGCCGCGGCCAGCATCTGCGCATCGCCACCGGCGATCTGCACCGAGCGTGGCTCGGGATCGCCATCATGGATGCGGCGCAGGCGCGACTTGCGGCTGTTCCACAGGCTCATGTCGCTGGTCACCATTTCCGAGACGACCATGCCGGCGCCCAGGCGCTGGCAAAGCGTACGGAAAGGTTGGTCCGTGACCCCGGCCATGGGCGCGAGGATCAGGTTGTTTCGCAGTGTGTAAGGGCCGATGCGTACCGCCGACATAGGTGTTCCCTGTTGTGGGGCCGAATCATTGGAGTCCGAAAAAGGGTTGGCATGATACCCGCTCTCGATGACCGGATAAAGATGAATCTGGATAAAATCTGAACAGCTGTGGGCTTATGACTTTGCGGTCCAAGCTGCAAATTTTGGGCCGTTGACGGGTTTTTCCGGGCTGCTTCGCGGGCCATCGCGACACGAGACTGCTCCCCAGGCGCGGTGGAAATCTACTGGCCCTTGAGGGAACCCTGTAGGAGCGGGCTTGTCCCGCGATTAGGTCGGGCCCGATATCTCCGTCGCCTGGCAAGGGCTTCGCCCTTGATCGCGGGGCAAGCCCGCTCCTACAGGTGTTCGGGCGCAAGGCGCCTCTTGTGGGTCATTCCGGCGAGCGGAAGCTCAGGCTGTAGTTCACGGCCTTGGGACCGGGGTCGAGGATATCCAGGGCGATGTGGATCGGCGTCTGGCTCGGCATGTCGCCGCGCCCGGCCAGCTCCCCCGAGAGGTATTCGCTGGGCTTGAAGCGACGGCTGGCGATCAGTTGGCCGTTGAGGTCGGCAAATCGCAGCTCCAGCAGCGGGAACGGCTGGGAGAACGGGGCCCGGTTGTAGATGATCGCATCGACGATCAGTGCGCCCTTGAAATCCGGATGACTACGCACCACCAGGTTGCTGCTCTTGATCCGGCTGACATCCACCCGGGTCGGTACCTGGCAACCAAGCATCGGGCACAGTTGTTGGAACCAGGGGCGGTACTGGTCCTGGCGAGCCATTTCGTCGAAGTGGTAGCTGATGTACTGGAACGCCAGCAAACCCGCGGCCAGCAGGGTCAGCACACCCCACAGCAGGCGCTTGGCCCAGTTGGGCCTGGCCTTTTGCCAGTCGAGCTGCAGCGGGTCGTCCACCACATGCACCAGCGGTTCCTTGCGCGTCGGGCGTTCGGCCTTGGCCGCCAAGGCAGGCTCGGGCCGCTCGTCGGCGAGGCGCTCGAGCTCGTCGTCGCGGGCCGACAGGCGCAGTTGGCCATGCTCGTCATCGTCCCGTGCGGAGAGCCCTTTTTCAGGGATATCGTCATCCAGGCCAGTGAAATGGTCGCCCCGCCCGTCGTCGTGATGGGGCTCGGCCTGGCCGAATGCTCGCGGCTCGTCGTCGTCCAGGACCAGGCCATTGCCCAGGGTCGGCTCGGTGCGGTCACCGGGCTGCGGTTCTGCCTGGAGGTCGAGGACCTCTTGTTCGACCAACACCGGAGCCGGTTCGTCGGCGGCCTGGAGTGCCGGCGGCTCGCCGGTTGCCGTACCGAAGGGTTCGTCGGCATGGTCGTCAGGACCATGCTCGTCACGACGGGCCTGCAGGGCATCCTCGCGAGGCGGGGCCTGGCGTTCTTCGGGCGCATCGCGACGCTCCAGGCGAGCCAGTTCCTGGTCCAGGTCCAGGTTGTCCAGCGCCTGGGCGGTGATGGCCCAATCCTCGGGCTCGGTATTTGGCCGTTCGTTGATCGTCGGTTGCGTCGCCTCCGGTGCCTGTATCGGTGCCGCCGGGGCAGGGGAGGTGCGGTTCTGCTCCAGCAACTGCTTGGCGGCGTTGAACACCTGCAGGCAATGGCCGCAGCGCACCACGCCCCGGGCCACGCTCAACTGATTGTGCGTGACGCGAAAGCTGGTCTGGCAATGAGGACACTGGGTGACGAAACTGTCGGTCATGCGGCGATCCGGGTTGTGCAGAAAGTTGAGTCTAGTTGGCTAGCGGCGGCGACCACTGATGCGTACCCAGCCGTCGCGCACGACGATCGGGTCCAGTTCGAAGTCGCCCGCGTAGGCTGCGGCCACTTCCTCGCCCTGTTCGGCGAGGATGCCCGAGAGCGCCAGCAGGCCGCCGGGGCGGACCAGGCCGGACAGTTGCGGCGCCAACGAGACCAGCGGGCCGGCCAGGATGTTGGCGACCAGTACGTCGGCTTGCATGGCGGGCATCTGCTCGGGCAGGTACAAGGCCAGGCGCTGTTCGGCGATGCCGTTGCGCCCGGCATTGTCGCGAGAGGCTTCGAGGGCTTGCACGTCGATGTCGGTGCCGACCGCTTCGCGGGCGCCCAGCAACAGCGCGGCAATGGCCAGGATCCCCGAGCCACAGCCGAAGTCCAGCACCTGGGTGCCTTCGAGTTGCTGGCCGTCGAGCCATTCCAGGCACAGGGCGGTGGTCGGGTGGGTGCCGGTACCGAAGGCCAGGCCCGGGTCGAGCAGCAGGTTCACCGCGTCCTTTTCCGGCGCCTCGTGCCAGCTGGGCACGATCCACAGGCGCTGGCCGAAACGCATGGGCTGGAAGTTGTCCATCCAGCTGCGCTCCCAGTCCTGGTCTTCGATCACCTCGGCATGGTGCTCGGGCAACTCGGCGCCGGTCAGCAGGCGCAGGTGGGCGAACACGGCCTCGGGCTCGGCATCGGCTTCGAACAGGGCCAGCAGGTGAGTGTGCGACCAGAGCGGCGTGGTGTTGAGGTCCGGTTCGAAGATGGGCTGGTCCTCAGCGTCCATGAAGGTCACCGAGACAGCGCCGACTTCGAGCAGGGCGTCTTCGTAGGTTTCGGCTTGGTCTGGGCTGATGGCCAGGCGAACTTGCAGCCAGGGCATGGCGGGCACCTTTGGTAAATCGACAGGGGCAGCCAGGGCTGCGCGGAGCTAGGCAGTTTACTTGAGTGCGTAGGGTTTGTAGAGGTCGTCGCAAGGGGGGGCGGCACCTGGCATTTTTGCGATTCCTGCACCGGCCTGCAAGATAGGCTGTGCGAGCCATCGCCGGCAAGCCGGCTCTCAAGGCCCGTGTATGAAACGCAGCCAATAAAAAACCCCGGCACCAGGCCGGGGTTTTTTCATCACGCTAACGCGATCACTCCTGGTTGGCCAGTTTGTGCTCGAGGTAGTGGATGTTGACGCCGCCTTTGCAGAAACCTTCATCACGCACCAGGTCGCGGTGCAGCGGGATGTTGGTCTTGATGCCGTCGACGACGATCTCGTCCAGGGCGTTGCGCATGCGCGCCATGGCTTCGTCGCGGTCCTTGCCGTAGGTGATCAGCTTGCCGATCAGCGAGTCGTAGTTCGGCGGAACCGAGTAGCCGCTGTACAGGTGCGAGTCGACACGCACGCCATTGCCGCCCGGGGCATGGAAGTGCTTGACGGTACCTGGGCTCGGGATGAACTTCTTCGGGTCTTCGGCGTTGATACGGCACTCCAGGGAGTGACCGCGGATCACCACGTCTTCCTGGCGGATCGACAGCTTGTTGCCAGCGGCGATGCTCAGCATCTCCTTGACGATGTCGATGCCGGTGACCATCTCCGAAACCGGGTGCTCGACCTGGACGCGGGTGTTCATCTCGATGAAGTAGAAGCGGCCGTCCTCGTACAGGAACTCGAAGGTGCCGGCACCGCGGTAGCCGATCTCGATGCACGCGTCGACGCAACGCTTGAAGACTTCCTGGCGGGCCTTCTCGTCGATGCCCGGAGCCGGAGCCTCTTCCAGCACCTTCTGGTGACGGCGCTGCAGCGAGCAGTCGCGGTCGCCCAGGTGAATGGCGTTGCCCTGGCCGTCGGACAGTACCTGGACTTCCACGTGGCGTGGGTTGGTCAGGAACTTCTCCAGGTAGACCATCGGGTTGCCGAAGGCGGCACCGGCTTCGGTACGGGTCAGCTTGGCCGAGGCGATCAGGTCCTCTTCCTTGTGCACCACGCGCATGCCGCGACCACCGCCACCACCGGCAGCCTTGATGATCACCGGGTAGCCGACGTCACGGGCGATCGCCAGGGCGACTTCCTCGTCTTCGGGCAGCGGGCCATCGGAACCAGGCACGGTCGGTACGCCCGAACGAATCATCGCGTCCTTGGCCGAGACCTTGTCGCCCATCAGGCGGATGGTGTCGGCTTTAGGGCCGATGAAGGCGAAACCGGACTTCTCCACCTGTTCGGCGAAGTCGGCGTTTTCCGCCAGGAAGCCGTAACCGGGGTGGATCGCGGTGGCACCTGTCACTTCGGCGGCAGCGATGATCGCCGGGATGTGCAGGTAGGATTCCTTGGACGATGCAGGGCCGATGCAGACCGACTCGTCTGCCAGGCCCAGGTGCATCAGTTCGCGGTCGGCCGTGGAGTGAACAGCGACGGTCTTGATACCCAGCTCTTTGCAGGCACGCAGGATCCGCAGGGCAATTTCCCCGCGGTTGGCGATCAGGACTTTTTCGAGCTTCCCAGACATCGTTGGCTCTCCGCGATTCAAACGATGGTGAACAGCGGCTGGTCGAACTCAACCGGCTGACCGTCTTCCACCAGGATGGCGTCGATGACACCACCGACATCGGCTTCGATGTGGTTCATCATCTTCATGGCTTCGACGATGCACAGGGTGTCGCCCTTCTTCACGGTCTGGCCGACTTCGGCGAAGTTGGCAGAGGTCGGCGAAGGCTTGCGGTAGAAGGTGCCGACCATCGGCGAGCGGATCACGGTGCCTTTGAGGGCCGGGGCAGCGGCGGCGGCTTCGGCGGCCGGGGCAGCGGCAGCGACCGGGGCGGCAGGGGCAACCGGGGCGGCTACTGGAGCCGGGGCTGCGAAGTACTGGGCGCCTGCCGGGGTCTTGCTGTGACGGCTGATGCGAACGGACTCTTCGCCTTCCTTGATCTCCAGTTCGTCGATGCCAGACTCTTCCAGCAGTTCGATCAGCTTCTTGACTTTACGGATATCCATTAATCATCAACTCCCAAGGTTCGGTCGGGGACGTAATTTAAAAAACGTGGCTAGAACGTTTATCCAGGCCCTGGCCCGAAGGGGCCAAGGCCTTGTCATCAGGGCTGTGCGTTGGCAGCCAGGTATTCCAGTGCAGACTCCAGGGCCAACCGGTAGCCGGTGGCGCCCAGGCCGCAGATCACCCCTACGGCGACATCGGAAAAGTAGGAGTGATGACGGAACGGTTCACGCTTGTGCACGTTGGAAAGGTGCACTTCGATGAATGGGATGCTCACAGCCAGCAATGCGTCACGTAATGCGACGCTGGTGTGGGTGAAAGCAGCCGGGTTGATCAGGATGAAGTCCACGCCTTCGTTGCGCGCGGCGTGGATACGGTCGATCAGCTCGTACTCGGCATTGCTCTGCAGGTATTGCAGGTGGTGGCCAGCGGCGCGGGCGCGCTGCTCCAGGTCCTGGTTGATCTGGGCCAGGGTCACGGCGCCATAGTGGCCTGGCTCGCGGGTACCGAGCAGGTTGAGGTTGGGGCCGTGTAGCACCAGTAGGGTTGCCATCTGCGAATTCCTTGGTCTTGTAGGGCAATACGACATGAGCGCGGCGACTATGCCGCAAGAGGGCGTCGGGTGTCCAGTTCCCGGCAATAGCCAGCACGTTGTCCGAGATTCGCGCAAAGTATGTGACCAGATGATTAAGTCTGGTCACTAATGGCGGGAAAATTGCCGGCTCGCGGGAAGTTATAGACCCAGATCGCGACGCACGCGCGCCAAACGATCGGCAAATTCGACGGCATTCACTTCGCCAATGACCCGATCGGCGGTTATTTCGCTGCCGTTCGCGGCAAAGAACAGCAATGCGGGAGGGCCGAACAGCTGGTAACGGTCGAGCAGGGTGCGTTGCTCGGCATTGCTCTCGGTGATATCGAAGCGCAGCAGCTTGAAGCCGGCGAGCTGGGGCTGCACCTGGGGCGCATTGAGCACCTCGTGCTCGATCACCTTGCAGCTGATGCACCAGTCGGCGTACCAGTCCAGCAGCACCGGCTGGCCGGCCGCCTTGGCCTGGGCCAGGGCGGCGTCCAGCGCAGCTGGGGTGGTGACGGTCTGCCAGGCATCGACCTGGCTGGCTGGCGTGCCAGTGGCGGTTGCGATGGCCGGTGGTGGCAGGGGGCGCAAGGGGTCGCCTTGGCCATTGAGTGCGCCATACCAACAGGCCAGGGCATAGACCAGCAGGGCCAGGCCAAGAAGCTGCGCCAGGCGCTGGCGTGGCGTCTTGACCACGAACTCCAGGGCACCGAGGAACAGCGCCACGCCCGCAGCCAGCAGGCCCACCAGCAACAAGGTGGCCGGCCCCGGCAGCACGCGGCTGAGCAGGCCGATGGCCAGGCCCAGCAGCAACACGCCGATGGCGTTCTTGACCGTGTTCATCCATGGGCCGCTTTTCGGCAACCAGGCCGCACCACCGGTGGCGACCACCAGCAATGGCGCTCCCATGCCCAGGCCCAGGGCGAACAGCTTCAGCGCCCCGCCCAGGGCATCGCCGCTGGCACTGATATACAAAAGCGCTCCGGCCAGCGGTGCCGATACGCAGGGTGAAACCAGCAGGCTGGACAGCACGCCCAGCACCGCAGCGCCCAGCAGCGAGCCGCCTTTGGTGCGGTTGGCGACGTTGTTCAGACGGCTGCTCAGGGCCTGGGGCAGCTTGATGTCGAACAGGCCGAACATGGCCAGGGCGAAGAGCACGAAGAACAGGGCGAAGGGCACCAGCACCCAGGCCGACTGCAGGCGTGCCTGCAGGTTCAGGCTGGCGCCGAACACCCCCATCAGGGCGCCGAGCACGGCGAAGGAAATGGCCATCGGCAACACGTAGGCCAGCGACAGGCTCAGGCCTCGCCAGCCGCCCACCTGGCCGCGCAGTACCACGCCGGAGAGGATCGGCAGCATGGGCAGTACGCATGGCGTGAAGGTCAGCCCCACGCCTGCGAGGAAGAACAACAGCAGCGATTGCCAGTTCCAGCCCAGTTCGGTGCCGGTTGGTGCGCTACCCGCTGGGCCGCCTGTGCCGTCGATGCTCAGGCGTTCGGTTTCCGGGGGGTAGCACAGGCCCTTGTCGGCGCAGCCCTGGTAGCCCACCAGCAGGGTGAAGGGGCGCGGGTCGTTGGCCGGGCGGGGCAGCTCGATGTCGAGCACGCCATGGTACACCTCCACGTCGCCGAAGAATTCGTCGTGCTTGGCTTCGCCTTTGGGGATACTCGGCGTGCCGAGGGGCACATCGGCAGGCTCGGTGCGGAACTGGAAACGATGGCGGTAGAGGTAGTAGCCCTCGGTAGCGACGAAGCGCAGCTTGATGGACTGGGCGTCGGCCTGCACCAGGCTGAGCTTGAAGGCTTCATGGACGGGGAGGAAATCGGCGTTGTTGCCCAGCGAAGCGGCGCCGAGGGTGGCGCTGGGGCGATTGTCGAGCAGGCCCGTGGCGAACGCAGGGCTGGCCAGCAGCAGGAACAACAGGAAAAACAGGCGGCGCATGGCGGTCTCGCTAGGTGAAACGTGGGGGCATGATAGCGGAGTTGCCGTGGGTTGGGGGCGTAGTGCTCGACATCGTCATCGCCTGGGAGACCAAGCGCCGTCCGCGCGGCGCTCGGTCTCACACCCTGAAAGCCTGCACCGCCCGGTTCAGTTCCCCTCCCAGGCTCAGCAACTGCTCCCCTTGCGCCCGCCCTTCGCCGATGCGTTGCAGGTTGTCTTCGCCCAACGCATGAATCCGTTCGCTGTGATCGCGGATCTCGCTCACAGCGCCCGTCTGCTGCGCTGTCACATCGGCAATACGTACGGCCGTATCGGCAATGGTACGAATCGCCCCGACGATCTCATCCAGCGCGCCATCGGCCGCCTGGGCCTGGCTGGCCGTGGCCTCGGCGTGCGCGAGCTGGGCGCGCATGCCGTTCACCGACTCGCGGGCGGCTTGTTGCAGGCGGTCGATCAGTGCCTGGATTTCGCCGGTGGCGCCGGTGGTGCGCTGGGCCAGGGAGCGCACTTCGTCGGCGACCACGGCGAACCCCCGGCCCATCTCGCCGGCCCGTGCCGCTTCGATGGCGGCGTTGAGGGCCAGCAGGTTGGTCTGTTCGGCGATGGCGCGGATCACCGTCAGCACGCCACCGATGGTGGCCGATTCCTCGGCCAGTTGCTCGATCGCCTGGGCGTTGCCTTGAACCTCGTCCACCAATGCCCGTAGGCCGGACAGACTCTGGCCGATCACCGCCTGCCCCTGTTCCACCGCGCGGCCAGCGTCACGGCTGGCATCGGCGGCGGCGCTGGCGTCACCGGCCACCTGCTGGATGGTCGCCTCGAGCTCGCCAAGGGCGTCACGGATCTGCCCCGTGTCCCCGGCCTGGCGTTCGGCACCTTCGTGCAGGGCACTGCTCATGCTGGCCAAGGCATGGCTGCTGCCTGCCACCTGCTCGGCGTTGTGGCGCAGTGTACCGACCAGCTCCACCAGGTACTGGCGCAGGCGGTTGAGCGAGGCCTGGATATCGTGCAGCTCGCGGTTGGTGCGGCCCAGGGCGACCGGCCGGGCGAAATCGCCATCGGCCCAGCGCGACAGGGCCGGGGCCAGGTCGCTCAGGGTGCGTGCCAGGCGGCGCTGGAGCGTGTCGATGAGCAGGGCGATAAGCAGAATCAGGCCGATCATCAGGCCCTGGATCAGGCGCACTTCGCTGGCGATCTTGGCATGCAGGCCGCGCACTTCCGGTTCCAGCCCGGCGATGGCCTGCTGCACGGCGCCCAGGCGTTCGCGGGTGCTGGCGGCCAGGGCCGCGCGGCGCTCGATCTGCTCGCGGGTTCGTTGCAGCTCGGCCGGGTAGCGCGCCAGCAGGCTCTGCAGTTCGCGCTTGAGGCTTACCGCGACATCTTCCTGCTGGGCGCTGGTTTGGGTATCCAGGCCCATCAGCGCGGCGAAATCGTCGGCGTTGGATTCGGTGGCACGGGTCACGCCGAGCAACGGCAGCCCATCGACCACCTGGGCCTGTGCCCGAATCAGCTGCAGTTCGCGCTCGACTTCCTCGGCAAGCTCCGCGCGGCCGCTGGCGACCAGCTTGCCACGGGCCAGCGACAGGCGCCCCAGGTGTACCGAAGCGTCCAGCAAGGGTGCCAGGTAGCGGGCAGCGTCCGGGTTGTCGCTGTTGCGGGCATACTCGGCCAGTTGCTCGAAATGGGCGCCCAGCTCGCGTTCAGCCTGCAACAGTAAAGCCTGCGGGTCGCCGGCCAGCTTGCCGGCGGCGAGCAGTTCGTTGGCGGTGAAGGCCTGCAGGTCGTCCAGGCTGGGGCGTAGCGTTTCGGCCAGGTTCGCCGGCCAGTCGGCGAGCGCTACTTGCAGCGCTTGGGTGGCCTCGGTGGCTGCAGCGTGCCGCAGGGCGTCGCCGCTGGCCAGGTAGGCCTGGATGTTGCGCACCGCATCGTTCTGGAACTGCTGGGAGAGGCCCAGGTAGCGTTCCATCAGTTGATAGGGGCGCTCCAGTGCGCGCTGCGACCACCACAGGGTCGCGCCCAGTGCGATGCAGACAGTTACCAGCAGCAGGGTATTGAAATTGGTCAGCCACTTCAGGCGCATAGCCGTGAACTTCCAGCAATAGAGGTGGAACGGTAGGTGCCTGAAGTTATTTCGGTTTTGTGACCGGGTGATGACCGAGAGCGAAAAAAGTGGCGTTTTGCCTGTATTGGTCCAATCGCCGGCAAGCCGGCTCCCACCTGTTCTGCGCTGTTTTCAAAGACACCGCCATACCTGTGGGAGCCGGCTTGCCGGCGATTGAAGCTTCACGGGGCTCAGGGTTCTACACGCATCACGCAATTGCGCCCGGCATGCTTGGCCCGGTACAGCGCTTCGTCGGCGGCGCTGGCCATGGTCAGCGCATCGAGCCTGTGGTCCAGTTGCACCACCCCTGCGCTGAAAGTGCAGCGCAGGTCATGGGGTTGGGCCGGGTAGAGGATCTCGGCGAAGCGCTGGCGAATCTCGTCGAGGACCTTGTGCGCGGCCTCAAGCGGCGTGTCGGGCATCACGATGGCGAATTCCTCGCCGCCATAGCGGCCGATGAAGTCGGTCTTGCGCAGGCGCTGCTTGAGGAACAGCGCCAGGCTCTTGATCACCCGGTCGCCCATGGGGTGGCCATGGCGGTCGTTGATCTTCTTGAAGTGGTCGATATCGAGCATGGCGAAGCTCAGCGGCTGCATCTCGCGGCGAGCGCGAAAGCTGCAATCTTCAAGGAGCTGGAGGATATGGGTGTGGTTGTACAGGCCGGTGAGACTGTCGCGCACCATGCGGGCCTTGAGGTGGCGAGCGCGGGCGGCCCGGTTGCGCACTGTGGTGATCAGGTGTCGGGAGCGGATCGGTTTGGTCAGGAAATCGTCGCCGCCCTCGCTCATGGCGTCCAGCTGCTTGTCCAGGTCATCTTCGGCGGAGAGGTAGATGATCGGCACGCTGACGTAGCGGTCGTTGTGGCGAATCACCTTGGCCAGCTCGGTGCCGGTGCAGGCCGGCATGTACATGTCCAGGATCACCAGGTCGGGCTGGAAGTCGGCCAGTTCGGCCATGGTGCGGATCGGGTCGGTGAGGGTGCGGGTGATCATGCCAGCGCCGTTGAGCAGGCGCTCGGTGAACATGGCCTGGGCCCGCGAGTCATCGACGATCAGCACACGTAGCGGGTCGTACTGGGTGACATTGGTCAACAGCTCGACTTTCTCCAGCAGGCTCGAGGCATCCAGGGGGCC
Organism: Pseudomonas sp. FA-1; assembly: GCF_056856075.1. Classification (NCBI taxonomy): domain Bacteria; kingdom Pseudomonadati; phylum Pseudomonadota; class Gammaproteobacteria; order Pseudomonadales; family Pseudomonadaceae; genus Pseudomonas; species Pseudomonas sp. FA-1. The sequence goes on along the minus strand of NZ_JBWXTH010000001.1, from coordinate 56,194 downwards.
GGTGAGGAATTCCTGGCCGCCGGCGCGCACAGCGGCCAGACGGGTAGGGGTGTCGGCCTCGAGGTGGCTGAAAAACAATAGCGCAACCTGCGGTTCGCTACCGAGCAGGGCTTGGGTCGCCAGGTTCAGGCCCTGGCCTTTGCCGGTGAAGTCGACGTCCATGACGATGGCGCATGGCGGGCGGTCGTTCATCGCGGTGCCAAAGGCCTCGGCACTGGGCAGGGCTTGTGCAGGCAGGCCGAAGAATTCCAGTTGCTGGGCCAGCCGCTCGGCGCGGTCATGTTCCTGAAGCAGGATGTACACCGGTTTGCGCAAGGGCGGCAGGGCCATGTGGTCGAGCGGGTCGCCCTTGCGCAGGCCGGTGCGCAGGAGGCGTTGCATCAGGCGGTGCTGCTGGAGGCGCTCATGGCTCGACTCGGCTGGCTGGGTCATGTCCTGGCTGCTTGTTGGAGGGTTATGCAGGTGCAATGCTGGCTCTATGCTAGCACCGCTTCCCGGTGCCCGTGTGTCCTATATCAACAAAGTTCGTAAGGATGAATATTCAGTTGTCGACCCATTGGTCGCTTATGCGTAAGGCGGTGTCTGCTTTATAGTGCTGCCACGCGGGCTTGCCGTGGCACCCTGGCTGGGGCTGGTGGTCCAAGCCCCTGAACTGTCGAGACTGATAAGGACAACGCCATGCTGGACTGGAAAAACCGCGAGGCCAAAGCCGAGCCTCGCGAGCGTGTCGACGCCCGTGGTGCCGCCACCCGTAGCTACCTGGGCGGGCTGTGGAGCCGCGCATTGGGTACCCTGATCGGCCTGTACCTGCTGGTGTGCATCGGCCTGGGGTGGTACTGGAGCCAGGAGCCGGACCTGTTCCCGGTGCAGCAGAGCGCCCAGGCTGCCGCCGAGCAGAGCGGCCAGCAGATGGTGGTCGGCTACACCACCATCGAGACCCTCAAGAGCGTCGCCAATACCCTGCTGACCAAGCCGGGCGGCTACATCTCCAACGACCGCTTCCCACCAGGGTTGTGGATGGACAACATGCCGAGCTGGGAATACGGCGTGCTGGTCCAGGTGCGCGACCTGTCCCGTGCCCTGCGCAAGGACTTCGCCCGCTCCCAGTCGCAGTCCACCGAGGACGCGGACCTGGCCAAGGCCGAGCCGCGCTTCAACTTCGACAACAAGAGCTGGATCCTGCCCTCGAGCGAGTCGGAGTTCGAGGAAGGCATCAAGTCCCTGACCCGTTACCAGAAGCGCCTGGCCGCCGGTGACCAGGGCGCGATCTTCTATACCCGCGCGGACAACCTGAACAACTGGCTGGGTGACGTGGCCACCCGCTTGGGCTCGCTTTCCCAGCGCCTTTCGGCCAGCGTGGGCCGGGTCAAGCTCAACAGCACCCTGAAGACCGAGTCGGTGGTCGCCGGCCAGGCGCCACAAGTGGACGAGGAGCTGGTGGAAACGCCGTGGCTGCAGATCGACAACGTGTTCTACGAGGCCCGTGGCCAGGCCTGGGCCTTGTCGCACCTGCTGCGCGCCATCGAGGTGGACTTCGCCGATGTACTGGCGAAGAAGAACGCCACGGTCAGCGTGCGGCAGATTATCCGTGAGCTGGAGGCGTCCCAGGAAGCGCTGTGGAGCCCGATGGTGCTCAACGGCAGCGGCTTTGGCATGTGGGCCAACCACTCGCTGGTCATGGCCAACTACATTTCCCGCGCCAACGCCGCCGTCATCGACCTTCGCCAACTGCTGTCGCAGGGCTGACGGTGGCCATCAGCCCCGCGGAGGCCGCGCATCGCGCAGCCTCCGACCGCGAACTGGTGGCCTGGGTCGACGAGGCCGACCAGCTGCTTGGCGTGCGGCCCCGGGCCGAGCTGCGTGAACTCGGCCTGATCGGTCGTTGTACCTTCATCCTGTTGTTCAACGGTGCCGGTGAGCTGTGCGTACACCGGCGCACGCTGAGCAAGGCCTTGTACCCGGGGTACTGGGACGTGGCCGCCGGCGGTATGGTGGCGGCGGGCGAGAGCTACGCCGAGTCGGCTGCCCGGGAGCTGGCCGAAGAACTCGGTATCGCGGGCGTCGAGTTGCGTTTCCACGAGCGGTTCTATTTCGACCAGCCAGGCAACCGGTTGTGGTGCGCGGTGTATTCGGCGGTGTCCGATGGGCCGCTCAGGTTGCAGCCCGAAGAGGTGAGCGAGGCGCGGTTCATTGGTTTGGAGCAGGCGGAACGAGAAAGCCTGAGCGAGCCCTATTGCCCGGATTCGTTGGCGGCGTTGCAGCGGTATAAAGCAAGCCTCAAATAGATGCGTGGGCCGTGCTGGCCCCTTCGCGGGTAAACCCGCCCCCACAGGGATTTCGCAGGCCGTGAAACCTGCGCAGTACCTGTGGGAGCGGGTTTACCCGCGGAGGGGTCGCAAAACATTCGCAAAATGCCGCATTCCAGTACTTAGCAACAGCCAAATTTATCGTTACACTGCGCGCCCTTTTCGGGCTGCCGCAGGTCTTGCGGCAGTAGCGCTGCCCCTGCCAGAGTGGGGCTTCGCGGTCGGCCCTGGCCCCAGGCGCCGACCAGTATTTTGTCCTCAGCAAGAGGAACAAAAGTGGCCAAGAAAGCTTCTTCCTTCGCCGCCCTTGGCGGTCTCGTTTATTCCACCGATGCCGGTCGGCATTGCCCGGATTGCGGCAAGCCGGTGGACGCCTGCATCTGCAAGCAACAGGTCATCCCCGAAGGTGATGGTATTGCCCGCGTGCGCCGCGAAAGCAAAGGCCGTGGCGGCAAGACCGTGACCACCATCAGTGGCGTCCCGCTGCCCCTCGACCAGCTCAAGGAGCTGGCCAGCACCCTCAAGCGCCGTTGCGGCACCGGGGGCGCGCTGAAGGATGGGGTCATCGAGATCCAGGGCGACCATGTCGAGCTGCTGCTCGGCGAGTTGACCAGGCAGGGTTTCAAGGCGAAGAAATCCGGCGGTTGATCCGGCTCGCGCGATTTTTTGCCCAGTGCTTTCTAAACTCGTTCCCGTGGCAGGGGTCTACCCTGGGCACGGACGAATCGTCATTTTCGGTTTCTACACTGCCTGCGCGCCCATGTGGGGCAGTGTCTTCGACTTATCTACAGGGGACTTGAATGTCCGTACGACGCACACGCAAAGACGATGGCAGCCAATGGACCGTGGCCGACAGCCGCAGTGTTTATGGTATCCGCCATTGGGGCGCTGGTTATTTCGCCATCAATGAGGCCGGGCGCGTCGAAGTGCGCCCCAACGGCCCGGGGAGCGCACCGATCGACCTGTACGAGCAGGTCGACGAACTGCGCCAGAGCGGCTTGTCGCTACCGCTGCTGGTGCGTTTCCCCGACATCCTGCAAGACCGCGTGCGGCAGCTGACCGGCGCGTTCGACGCCAACATCGCGCGCCTGGAGTACCAGAGCAAATACACCGCCCTGTACCCGATCAAGGTCAACCAGCAGGAAGCGGTGGTGGAGAACATCATCGCCACCCAGAACGTCTCCATTGGCCTGGAGGCAGGTTCCAAGCCCGAGCTGCTGGCGGTACTGGCGCTGGCGCCCAAGGGCGGCACCATCGTCTGCAACGGCTACAAGGACCGCGAGTTCATCCGCCTGGCGCTGATGGGCCAGAAGCTTGGTCACAACGTGTTCATCGTCATCGAGAAGGAGTCCGAGGTCGCCCTGGTGATCGAGGAAGCCGCGGAGCTCAAGGTCAAGCCGCAGGTCGGCCTGCGCGTGCGCCTGTCGTCGCTGGCCTCGAGCAAGTGGGCCGATACCGGTGGCGAGAAGTCCAAGTTCGGCTTGTCCGCCGCCCAGCTGATCTCGGTGGTGCAGCGCTTCCGCGATGCCGGCCTGGACCAGGGCATCCGCCTGCTGCACTTCCACATGGGTTCGCAGATCGCCAACCTGGCCGACTACCAGCACGGTTTCAAGGAAGCGATCCGCTACTACGGCGAACTGCGCGCCCTGGGCCTGCCGGTCGATCACATCGACGTCGGCGGTGGCCTGGGCGTGGACTACGACGGTACCCACTCGCGCAATGCCAGCTCCATCAACTACGACATGGACGACTATGCCGGCGTGGTGGTGGGCATGCTCAAGGAGTTCTGCGACGCCCAGGGCCTGCCGCACCCGCATATCTTCTCCGAGAGCGGCCGCTCGCTGACCGCGCACCACGCCATGCTGGTGATTCAGGTGACCGACGTCGAGAAGCACAACGACGAAGTGCCGACCATCGAGGATAAGCAAGCGCTGCCCGAAACCGTGCAGTGGCTGGCCGACCTGCTCGGCCCGACCGACATCGAAATGGTCACCGAGACCTACTGGCGCGCCACCCATTACATGGGGGACGTGGCCGCGCAGTATGCCGATGGCAAGATCAGCCTGGCCGAGAAGGCCCTGGCCGAGCAGTGCTACTTCGCCGTGTGCCGCCGCCTGCACAACTCGCTCAAGGCCCGCCAGCGCTCGCACCGCCAGGTGCTGGACGAGCTCAACGACAAGCTGGCCGACAAGTACATCTGCAACTTCTCGGTGTTCCAGAGCCTGCCGGACACCTGGGCCATCGGCCAGGTGCTGCCGATCATCCCGCTGCACCGCCTGGATGAGGAGCCGATGCGCCGCGCCGTGCTGCAGGACCTGACCTGCGACTCCGACGGCAAGATCAACCAGTACGTCGATGAGCAGAGCATCGAGACCAGCATGCCGGTGCACGCGGTCAAGGAAGGCGAGGACTACCTGCTGGGCGTGTTCCTGGTCGGTGCCTACCAGGAAATTCTGGGCGACATGCACAACCTGTTCGGCGATACCGATTCGGTGAACATCTACCAGAACGCCGATGGCAGTGTGTACCACGCCGGCATCGAGACCCACGACACCATCGAGGACATGCTGCGCTACGTGCACCTGTCGCCGGAGGAGTTGATGACGCACTACCGCGACAAGGTCGCCAGCGCTCGCATCACGGCGCGTGAGCGTACCCAGTTCCTGGATGCGTTGCGTCTGGGGCTGACCCGCTCGTCGTACCTCTCGTCATAAACCTGGGGCCGCTTCGCGGCCCTTTCGCGGCACAAGGCCGCTCCTACAGGGGATGCTTGATCCTTTGTAGGAGCGGCCTTGTGCCGCGAAATGAGGGCGCAGCCCTCACAAACGCACAACCGGAAACATTTTACCTGCAGGCACTCCGGTTCAAGCGCCTACCTTTGAATGCAATGTTCAAGGGAGCAAGACATGGACGGTCAAGGCAACCACCGCCTACGCAGGGGGCGTTTTTCCGAGGCTGGTCGCCTCTACCTGCTGACAACCGCTACCCGCAACCGCGCACCGCTGTTCAGCGAGCTGCGTTTGGCCAGGGCAGTCGTCAGGCAACTTCGTTTGAGTGAGCAGCAAGGCGCTTGTCGATCTCTGGCATGGGCACTGATGCCTGATCACCTGCATTGGCTGGTCGAGCTGGGTCGAGGTAGTTTGAGCGACCTGATGCGTGCGTTCAAATCCCGAAGCAGTTGTGCGCTCTATCGGGCGGGGGCAGATCGCCAGCGTATCTGGCAGTCTGGTTTTCATGACAGGGCATTGCGCAGGGATGAGGATGTCAAGGCCGCTGCGCGATACATCATCGCCAATCCCATTCGCGCGGGTTTGGTGAAGCGGGCTGGCGAGTATCCCCATTGGGATTGTGTCTGGCTGTGACCTGGCAGGTGAGGGCGCAAAACGGCCTCAACTTCAGCGAACCCACTGCCCCTTCGATTGCAACCGCCAGCCCACCCATCCCAGCGTCACCGCCCGCAACCCCATGAACGCCAGAAACGCCAACCACAACCCATGGTTGCCGAGCCCACTCATGAGCAGCGCCAAGGGCAGCGCGATCACCACCGACAGCAACATTGCATTGCGCATCTCCCGCGCCCGCGTCGCGCCGATGAACAGGCCGTCGAGCAGGTAGCTCCACACTGCGATCAACGGCAATACCGCCAGGTAGGGGAGGAACGGGTAGGCCGCCATGCGCACGCTGTCGATGTCGGTCTGCAGGTCGATGAACAGATGCCCTGCGAGCAGGAACAGCGCGGCAAAGCCCAGGCTGACGATCAGCGACCAGCCGCAGGCCACCACCAGCGAGCGGCGCAGGGTCTGGTGGTCTCGGGCGCCGATGGCGTGGCCGCACAGGGCTTCGACCGCATGGGCCAGGCCGTCCAGGGCGTAGGCGGTGAGCATCAGGCCATTGAGCAGCAGAGCGTTGGCCGCCACCGTGGCTTCGCCCAGTCGAGCCCCCTGCACGGTTACCAGGAGGAACACCAGCTGCAGCGCCAGGCTGCGCAGGAAGATGTCGCGGTTGACCGCCAGCAGCGGCCGCCACGACTTCCAGTGGCTGAGCGCGGCCCAGGCGATGTGCCCCGGGTAGGCACGCAGGGCCGGACGGGTCAGGGCCAGGCCGAGCAGGGCGGCACTCCACTCGGCGATCACCGAGGCCCGTGCCGAGCCCAGCACGCCCCAGTCCAACCCGAGCACGAACCACAGGTTGAGGACGATGTTCAGCACGTTGGTCGTCAGCAGGATCGCCATTGGCGCCCGGGCGTTCTGGGTGCCCAGGAACCAGCCGACCAGGGCGTAGCTGGCCAGCGCCGCCGGCAGGCCTAGCAGGCGGGTATGGAAGAAGTCTTCGGTGGACTGGTGCAGCGCCGCACTCGGTTGTATCGCCTGCAACGCCAATTGGCTGAACGGAATCGCCAACAGACCGATCAGCAGTGCGAAGGCCAGGGCCAGCAACAAACCCTGCACCAGCACCTGGCGTAACGCCGCGCCATCAGAGCGCCCGGCGGCCTGGGCGGCAAAACCGGTGGAGCCCATGCGCAGGAAACCCATCAGCCCGACCATGAAGGTGAACAAGGTCGACCCCACCGCCACGGCGCCCAGTTGATGGGCATGGGGCAGGTGGCCGATCACGGTGCTGTCGACCAGGGCCACCAGTGGTACCGAGATGTTGGATAGAATCATCGGTGCGGCCAGCGCCCAGACCTTGCGGTGGGTACGGCGATCGTGCCAGTCGGTGGTCAGTTGCAACATACGGGCTCCGGGGTCAATGCGCTGGTGCAGCGTTGCGGTCTTTGTGGGAGCGGCGGTGCGGCGGTCCCACAGGAACCCCGCCAGCTGGCCTGGCATTCTAGCGGCCAGCGCGAACGAGGTCTCACTCGGCAGCAGGTAGCCCGCCTGCCAGTGCGCTATAGTTGCGCCCTTATCGACACGCTGCCCGAGAGTTCCCACTCCCATGCTCAACAAAGGATTGTTACTGGCCTGTGCGCTGGCTTTGATCAGTGCCTGTGATACCTCTTCCACGGATACCCCGGCACCGGCCCAGAAGCCTGCCGCGAGCGTACCGGCCGAAACCCCGGCGCCCAAGCGCGAAGACCCGGCCGTGCTGGCCAAGCGCTATGCCGACCGCGAACTGAGCGTGCTGGATGTCTCGGAAGTCCAGCTCGACGGCGCCGCCACCTTGTCGATCAGCTTCTCCGCGCCGCTGGATGCCGAGCAGGACTTTGCTGCCAAGGTGCACCTGGTCGACACGGTTAAAGGCAAGCTCGATGGTGCCTGGGAGCTCTCCGACAACCAGATGGAGCTGCGCCTGCGTCACCTGGAGCCGCAGCGCAAGCTGGTGCTCACCGTTGACAAGGGCTTGTTGGCGGTCAACGGCAAGCGCCTGGAGGCCGAGTCGGTCAGCCGCCTGGAAACCCGCGACATGCAGCCGACCGTGGGCTTCGCCAGCCGCGGCTCGCTGCTGCCTACCCGCCTGGCCGAAGGCCTGCCGGTGATCGCTCTTAACGTCGACAAGGTCGATGTGGAGTTCTTCCGCATCAAGCCGGACATGCTTTCCAGCTTCCTGGTCAACTGGGGCCGCAACAGCAGCTTGTACTACTACCAATCCAAGGAAACCCTGGACATGGCCGAGCTGGTCTACAGCGGCCGCTTCGACTTGAACCCGGCGCGAAATACTCGTGAGACCGTGCTGCTGCCGATCGCCGGAATCAAGCCGCTGCAGGAGGCGGGCGTGTACCTGGCGGTGATGCGCGCCTCCGGTACCTACGACTATTCGCAACCGGCAACCCTGTTCACCCTCAGCGACATCGGCGTTTCCGCCCACCGCTACCGCGATCGGGTGGATGTGTTCGCCCAGGCCCTGGAAGGCGGCAAGGCGCTCAAGGGCGTCAACCTCGCGCTGCACGACGACAAGGGCAAGCTGCTGGCCCAGGCCGAAACCGACGGCCAGGGCCATGCGCGGCTGCCGATCACCGCCAAGGCCGACACCCTGATCGCCACCCAGGGCGTGAACACCACTTTGCTGCGCCTGAACACCGCGGCCCTGGACCTGGCGGAGTTCGACATCACCGGCCCCCAGGCCAACCCCCTGCAGTTCTTCATCTTTGGCCCGCGTGACCTGTACCGCCCGGGCGAGACCGTGCTGCTCAACGGCCTGTTGCGCGACCAGGACGGCAAGCCGGTCAAGGCCCAGCCGGTGACCGTGGAAGTGCGCCGGCCAGATGAACAGGTCAGCCGCAAGTTCGTTTGGGAAGCCGACCGCAACGGCTTGTTCCAGTACCAGTTGCAACTGGCGAGCGAGGCACCGACCGGTCGCTGGCAACTGCTGCTCGACTTGGGCGGTGGGCGCAAGCAGGTCTATGAGTTCCTGGTCGAGGATTTCCTCCCCGAGCGCCTGGCTCTGGAGCTCAAGGGCAGCAGCACGCCGCTCTCGCCCGAGCAAACCGCGCATATCAAGGTCAATGGTCGCTACCTCTATGGCGCTCCGGCCGCTGGCAACCGCCTCAGTGGCCAGGCCTACCTGCGCCCGCTGCGCGAGGCGGTGCCGGCGTTGCCGGGCTACCAGTTCGGCTCGGTCACCGAGACCGAACTCAGCCAGGACCTGGAGCTGGACGAGGTCACCCTGGACGACGCCGGCAAGGCCACCCTGGATATCGAGAGCCGCTGGGCCGAGGCCCGTTCGCCGCTGCAACTGACCGTGCAGGCCAGTTTGCAGGAGTCCGGTGGCCGGCCGATCACCCGACGCCTGGAGCAGCCGATCTGGCCTGCCGAGCGCCTGCCTGGGCTGCGTGGCCTGTTCGAGGGCGAGGAAACCGACAGCGACGGCCCAGTGACATTCGAAGTGCTGGTGGCCGACCGCGAAGGCCGCAAGCTGGCTGCCGACGACCTCAAGGTGCGCCTGGTACGCGAGCGTCGCGACTATTACTGGAACTATTCCGACAGCGATGGCTGGAGCTACAACTACAACGAGAAATTCCTCACCCAGAGCGAGGAAACGGTCAGCGTCCAGGCCGGGGGCACGGCCAAGCTGAACTTCCAGGTGGAATGGGGCCCGTATCGCGTCGAGGTGGAAGATCCGCAGACCGGGCTCGTGTCCAGCGCGCGCTTCTGGGCCGGCTACCGCGCCCAGGACAATGCCGAGGGCGGCGCGGTGCGCCCGGACCAGGTCAAGCTGGCACTGGACAAACCGGCCTACACCGACGGTGCCACGGCCAAGGTTACGGTCACCCCGCCCGCCGCAGGCAGCGGTTACCTGATGATCGAATCCAGCGACGGCCCACTGTGGTGGCAGGAGATTGAAGTGCCCGCCGAGGGCAAGACCTTCGACGTGCAGCTGGACGAGCAATGGGCACGCCATGACCTGTACATCAGCGCCCTGGTGATCCGCCCCGGCGAGCGCAAGGCCAATGCCACGCCCAGGCGTGCCGTGGGTGTGCTGCACTTGCCGCTGGACCGTGCCGAGCGCAAGCTCGCGGTGACCCTGCAGGCGCCGGAGAAGATGCGGCCCAAGCAGCCATTGACCGTGAAGTTCAAGGCCGCCAATGCCGACGGCAGCGTGCCGAAGCAGGTGCACGTGCTGCTGTCGGCGGTGGACGTGGGTATCCTCAACATCACCGATTTCAAGACCCCGGACCCGTATGCCAGCCTGTTCGGCCGCAAGGCCTACGGCGCCGACCAGCTGGATATCTACGGCCAGCTGATCGAGGCCGGCCAGGGCCGCCTGGCCAGCCTGGCCTTCGGTGGCGACGCGGCCATGGCCAAGGGCGGAAAGCGCCCCAACACCACGGTGACCATCGTTGCCCAGCAAAGCCTGCCGGTGACCTTGAACGAGCAGGGCGAGGGTGAGGCGAGCGTCGACATCCCCGACTTCAACGGTGAGCTGCGCCTGATGGCCCAGGCCTGGACCGACGAGCATTTCGGCATGGCCGAAGGCAAGACCGTGGTCGCCGCGCCATTGATCGCCGAGCTCTCGGCTCCGCGTTTCCTGGCCGGTGGCGACCGCACCAGCCTGGCACTTGACCTGGCCAACCTGTCCGGCCGTACCCAGCAACTGAACGTGCAGGTCAGCGCCTCCGGCCAATTGGGCCTGGCCGGTGAGGGGCAGCAGAGCGTCAACTTGGCCGAGGGCCAGCGCAAGACGCTGATGATTCCCGTACAGGCCCAGGGCGGCCTTGGCCAGGGCAAGGTAGTGGTGCGGGTCGACGGCTTGCAGTTGCCGGGTGAACCGAACAATGCCTTCGAGCGTGAGTGGACCCTGGGTGTACGCCCCGCCTACCCGGCAATGCTCAAGCACTACCGGGTCGCCTTGAAGGACCAGCCCTGGACCCTGCCGGAAAGCGAGCTGGCCGAGTTCGAGCCAGCAGGCCTGGAGGCCAGCCTGGTGCTCTCGAGCCGGCCACCGCTGAACCTGGCCGAGCAGATCCGTGCGCTCGAAGCCTACCCTTATGGCTGCCTGGAGCAGACCACCAGCGGCCTGTACCCGTCGCTCTATGCCGATGCCGAAAGCCTGAAGCGCCTGGGAATCAAGGGTGAGCCGGCCGAGGTGCGCAAGCGCAAGATCGAGATGGGCATCGAACACCTGCTGGGCATGCAGCGCTACAACGGCAGCTTCGGCCTGTGGAGTTCGGACAGCGAAGAGGAATACTGGCTCACCGCCTATGTCACTGACTTCCTGCTGCGGGCTCGCGAACAAGGCTTCGGCGTGCCCGCCGAGGCATTGAAGAAGGCCAATGAACGCTTGCTGCGCTACCTACAGGAACGCAACCTGATCGAGGTGGACTACAGCCAGAACGCCGACCACACCCGTTTCGCCGTGCAGGCCTACGCGGGCCTGGTACTGTCGCGTAACCAGCAGGCGCCGTTGGGTGCGCTGCGCAGCCTGTTCGAGCGTCGCAGCGACGCCCGCTCCGGCCTGCCGCTGGTGCAACTGGCGGTGGCACTGGACAAGATGGGCGACAAGCCGCGTGCCCAGCAGGCCTTGCAAGCCGGCCTGGGTATCGGCCGTGGCGACGGCTGGCTGGCCGATTATGGCAGCGAGCTGCGCGACCAGGCGCTGATCCTGGCATTGCTGCAGGAGAACACGCTGGCCAGCAACCAGGTCGACCAGCGCCTGTTCGCCCTCTCGGATGAGTTGGCGGCCAACCGCTGGTTGTCGACCCAGGAGCGCAATGCCCTGTTCCTGGCGGGCCGTGGCTTGCTGGGCAAGCCAGAAGGCCAATGGCAAGCGCGCCTGGACAGCGCCGGCGAGGTCCGTCAGTTCAGCAATGCCGAGGCGGGCATGAAGCTTACGGGGCCGCTGTTGAGGTCGCCGCTGACCGTGCAGAACCAAGGCGGCGAGACGCTCTACCAACAGCTGACGCTCTCCGGTTACCCACGCCAGGCACCGCCGGCCGGGGGCAACGGCATGCAGGTGCGCCGTGAGTACCTGGGCATGAACGGCCAACCGCTGGATCTAGGCAACCTGCGCAGCGGCGATCTGGTGCTGGTGCACCTGGCGCTGAAGGCCGATACCCAGGTGCCCGATGCCCTGGTGGTGGACCTGTTGCCGGCAGGCCTCGAGTTGGAGAACCAGAACCTGGCCCAGAGTGCGGCCAGCCTGGACAATGCCAGCAGTGCGGTGAAGGCGTGGCGAGAGTCGATGCAGAACGCCAACCTGGTGCATCAGGAGTTCCGCGATGACCGGTACGTGGCGGCGCTCAAGCTCGATGGCTATGGCACCCAGCACCTGCTGTACCTGGCCCGCGCGGTGACGCCAGGTATCTATCGCGTGCCGCCGCCGCAGGTGGAGTCGATGTACCGGCCGAACCTGCAGGCGGTTGGAGAAGGGCAGGGAGAGATGGTGGTGCGCGGCAGATAAAGTTGCGCTTCTCCCTGTAGGAGCGGGCTTGCCCCGCGATTGCGCCAGGTCGGCAAACGCACTCGACCTGGCTGACGCAATCGCGGGGCGACCCGCTCCTACAGGGGAATGTGCAAAGGCTTCAGTGGATCACCCAGCTCAACACCCACAACCCCAGCAGCAACCAGACGATCCCGAGGATGACCGAAGCGCGCATGAAGGCGCGGATCGCCGAGTAGAGCAGCATCAGGCCGACCACCAGGGCCAGGATGCTGACCAGCGAGGTGTCCATGCCCAGTGTGCGTGCCAGACCATCGATGAAATTGCCCCCGGCATTGGCCAGCAGGTTGAACAGGCCACTCAATGCGTCGACGATGAAACGGATCAACGACCCCAGTGCCTGGCCCAGCCACTCGAAAAAACCTTCTACATGCATAGTTGCTTCCTGATGATCGAATCGGCATGGGTGCCGTTCCCTAGCCTTTGGCCATTACCTGGCCAAGTCGGTTCCCGGTGCCCATGTTAGCCTGCCTGCCTACGCGTACCGCAAGGGCCCTGCGTGCTGTCGGCATTGTCTGCCTGCTGGTAGTGGGGGCGTTGTGGCTGGCCGACCGACTGTGGCCACTGCCCATGCCGGACGATGACCTGGCGCGGGTGGTGCTGGCCGAGGACGGCACGCCCCTGTGGCGCTTCGCCGATGCCGACGGCGTGTGGCGTTACCCGGTCAGCCCTGACGAGGTCTCGCCGCTGTACCTGGAGGCGCTGCTCACCTATGAGGACCGTTGGTTCTACCGCCACCCCGGGGTCAATCCGCTGGCCCTGGCGCGGGCCGCGTGGCTGAACCTGCGGGGCGGGCGGGTGGTGTCGGGTGGTAGCACCCTGTCGATGCAGGTCGCGCGGCTGCTCGATCCACACGCGCGCACCGTACCGGGCAAGCTGCGCCAACTGTGGCGCACAGCGCAGCTGGAATGGCACCTGTCCAAGCGCGAGATTCTCCAGCTCTACCTCAACCGCGCACCGTTCGGTGGCACCCTGCAAGGCGTGGCGGCTGCCAGCTGGGCCTACCTTGGCAAGTCGCCCAGGCACCTCACGCCGGCCGAGGCGGCGCTGCTCGCGGTGCTGCCCCAGGCGCCCAGCCGCCTGCGTCCCGACCGGCACCCCGAGCGTGCCCAGCGGGCACGCGACAAGGTGCTGCAGCGCCTGGCCGACTACCAGACCTGGCCGGCGCAGCGCATCCAGGAGGCACGGGAAGAGGCCTTGCTGCTGGCGCCGCGCCAGGAGCCCGCGCTGGCGCCACTGCTCGCCCGTCGCCTGAACCGCGCCGACAGCCCGCCACTCATTCGCACTACCCTCGACGCCTCACTGCAGCGGCGCCTGGAAGACCTGTTGCTGGGCTGGCGCGCCCGCCTGCCGGAGCGCACCTCGGCAGCGGTGCTGGTGGTGGAGGCACAGAGCATGGCGGTACGCGCTTACCTGGGCTCGATCGACCTGGGCGATGCGCGTCGCTTCGGCCATGTCGACATGGTCCAGGCCCTGCGCTCGCCAGGCTCGACCCTCAAGCCGTTCCTCTACGCCATGGCCATGGACGATGGCCTGATCCACTCCGAGTCGCTGCTGCAGGATGTCCCGCGCCGTTATGGCGACTATCGTCCCGGTAACTTCTCCATGGGCTTCAGCGGCCCGGTCTCGGCCAGCGCTGCCCTGGCCTTGTCGCTGAACCTGCCGGCGGTTCAGCTGCTGGAAGCCTACGGGCCGAAACGTTTCGCCGCGCAGATGCGCATGGGCGGCATGCCGCTGGTGCTGCCGCCGCTTGCCGAGCCGAACCTGTCGTTGATCCTGGGCGGGGCCGGCAGCCGCCTCGAGGACCTGGTCGGCGGCTACGCGGCGTTCGCCCGTGACGGCAAGAGTGCACGGATCCGCCTGCAACCGACGGACCCACTGGTAGAGCGCAGGCTGCTGTCGCCCGGGGCTGCCTGGATCGTGCGGCGTATCCTCAGCGGCCAGGCCCGCCCGGACCGCGACCCCCATGCCGAGCTGGTGCAGCGCCCGCAACTGGCCTGGAAGACCGGTACCAGCTATGGCTTTCGCGATGCCTGGTCGGTGGGCGTCGGGCCGCGCTACCTGATCGGTGTGTGGATCGGGCGCCCGGATGGCACGCCTGTGCCGGGGCAGTTCGGCCTGGCCTCGGCGGCGCCGTTGATGCTGCAGGTGCATGACCTGTTGAACAATCGCGACAGCCAGCGAGGCATCAGCGCTCCGGTAGTGCGTGTACCGCAGAGCGTCGGTGTGGCTGCGATCTGCTGGCCCTTGGGCCAACCCATGAGTCGCCAGGACCCCAACTGCCGCCGGCAGCGCTTCGCCTGGACCTTGGACGGCACCACGCCGCCGACGCTGCAGGCTGCCGACCAACCGCTGGGGCTGGGCCTGCGCGAGGCCATCTGGGTCAATGACCGGGGCCTGCGCGTCGATGCCGGTTGCCCTGGCGCCAAGGCTCGGGAGGTGGCGCTGTGGCCGGCGCCGCTGGAGCCGTGGCTGCCGCGGGCTGAGCGGCGTGCCGCGCGCCTACCTGCGCTGGAGAGTGCCTGCCCGCCGCAGGCACCGGCCAGTGCGCCACCGTTGTCGATCGTTGGCGTGCGCTCCGGTGACCACCTGCGCCGCCCGGCCACCAGCCGCGAGCCATTGCAGTTGCCTGTGTCGGCGCTGGGCGGGGGCGGGCAGCGCTGGTGGTTCCTCAATGGCCGGCCTGTGGGTGAAACCCGCGGGCAGGAGAACTTGCTGGTGCGCTTCGAGCAGGCCGGGCGCATCGAGCTCAGCGCCTTGGACGAAAGTGGCGAGACGGCGCGGGTGGAGTTTCAGGTCAGTGAATGATTGGAACGCCCTGGGGGCCGCAAAGCTGTTCGACGACCGACGTACTGGCGCCTAAGCTTGAGCCTGAGGGCGGTGTCGACGCGCCCCGTCTTCGGCGGATCATGGAGCGTCCCATGCGTTCTCTGGCCATCACCCTGCTGATGCTGTCCTTCGCCTGCCATGCCGGCCCCCTGCCGCCAGCCCTCGACAGCAACGAAACTGCACGTCGGCTGCCCACGCCGAACCTTCCATTGGACGCCTACCGCCCCGCCGGCTATGCCGTGCCCCTGCCGGCCCCGTCTATTCCGGCGCAGGACGCCATAGGCATGGACACGCCGATCCCCGTGCACAAGGTGCGCTTCGAAGGTGGCACGGTTTACCTGCTGAGCGAACTGCGCGAGCACTACCAGCCGCTGGTGGGGCACGTGGTGACTTTGGCGCAGTTGACGGCGGTGACCGAACGCCTGACCCAACGCTACCAGCGGGATGGCTATATCCTGTCCCGCGCCTACCTGCCACGGCAGGACTTCGCCGACGGGCGTGTGCAGGTGATGCTGGTGGAAGGCTACATCAGTGGCTATCGGCTCGAGGGTGACATCGGCGCGGCGGCGGCGTACGTGGAGCGCTTGCTGGGCAAGCTCATGGCCGAGCGTCCGCTG
This sequence comes from Pseudomonas sp. FA-1, assembly GCF_056856075.1. NCBI lineage: Bacteria > Pseudomonadati > Pseudomonadota > Gammaproteobacteria > Pseudomonadales > Pseudomonadaceae > Pseudomonas > Pseudomonas sp. FA-1. Next base: position 40,566 of record NZ_JBWXTH010000001.1, on the reverse strand, counting down.
ACGCGCGCATCCTTCGAGCGCTACATCGGCCTGATCGACCGCATACCGGGTGTGAGTGCCCAGGTCGAGTGGCTACCCGGCACAGGCCGTGAGGGCGCCGTGCCGTTGTTGGTGCGCGTATCACGCAAAGCGTTCGACGCTACCCTGACCCTGAACGATGGCAGCCGTGACGCTGCCCAGGTGGGGATGGGCATCACCAGCAACGCCCAGACCCGCTTCGCCGAGCAATGGGCGGCCCGCGTGCTATGGCCTCCGGGCGATGACAAGGCGCATTTCTACGCGCTCGACTACAGCCAGTACCTGGATGGCGAAGGGAGCCGGCTGTTGCTTTCTGCCTCGCGCTACCGCAGCCAGCCGCGCACCTACGTGCGCCTGGAACATGGCGCTGACCTGCGCCAGCGCTGGGAGAGCGAACGTTTCGACGTCGGCATCAGCCAGGCGCTTATCGCCAGGCCCGGCGAGTGGCTCGATGTGGTCGGGCGTTTCTATACGGCGGCCGACCATGTCCGCGACCAGGTACAACAGGGGAAGCGCGACACCTATATCCGTGCGGTTTCGTTCGAAGGGGACTGGCGTACCCTCGAGGCCGAGCGGCTGCGTATCGTCAGTGCTGGCGTGTACCAAGGCCTGGACTACTTCGGTGCCCGCAGCGACAGCAACCGCGACGTGGACTTCCTGCGCTTGCGCCTGTCGGCCTTGCAGAGCGATCGATGGTTCGGCGATTGGCAGGGCGTGGCGTCGGCGGCCCTCTACTGGAGCGGCAACGACTTGCCCGACAGCGAGCGTGTGCTGTTCGGCGGCCAGCATTTCGGCCGGGGATACCCTGCGGACCAGGCCTCGGGCGACAAGGGCTGGGGGCTGGCATACGAGGTGAACTACAGCGTCCATGCAAGCAGCACCTGGGCACGCTTGGTACAACCGTACCTGGCATTCGATGCCGCCCGGACCTGGACCAATGGCCTCGATGTGCAGGATGCACGCATGGCGTCCATGGCCATGGGCGTGCGCCTGGGGGATGGGCGTGGCGCCAGTCTCGCCCTGGAGTTCGCCAAGCCGCTTGCGGATGTCGCGCTGGACAGCCGTGAGCGCAAGGCGCGCTTTACCGTGAGCCTCGACTACGCGCTATGAGCCGTCGTTCGGTCTGCAAGCTTGCTTTCACTGACGGACGCCACCTCACTTCTGCCACGCTCTACTTGCACTGAGCTGCGCAACGCATGTTGTCGCTCGTCGACCCCGAGCACCTGCTCAGGCCCTTGCGCCGAAAAATGCCCGCTGCCGCATTCGCGTGCCTGGATTTCGTTGCCGTTGAAAGAGGAGAAGAGGCAGACATCGCCTGGCAGCGGGCCATTGCTGGCCTTGGTAGGGTTGCCTTTCGAGGCCGAGACGCCTTGTGGACGAGCGCCCGTATCCTTGCTCGCCTGCCTATGCTCGACGGCCACGGCCAGGTCGTCGGCGACCGAGACGGTGGTGAACAGGTAGGGGAAGGCAGTGATCAGCGAAATGCCGAGATAGCCCATATGTTTCATCGTATGTTTCCTTTGCTTGGAACAGGAGCAATGGAGCGTACGAGGGCACGAGCAGAGGGGTAACTCCTACATGTCTCAGGGCGGTGCAGGTCTGCCGGGCTTCAGCCTGCCACCAGCATCCGTGGCTTTGGGAACAGGTTGTCCAGGGTTTCCAGCAAGCGCGCGTGGTAGATCGGCTTGCGGAACAGGTCGAGCACCTGCAGGCGCAGCAGGTCGCTGATATCGTCCATGTCGGCGTGGCCGGACATGACGATCACCGGCAGGTGTTGCCGGGCGGTGTGGTCGCGCAGGCGCTTGATCAGGCTGATGCCGCTTTCTTCGGGCATGCGCAGGTCGGTGATGACCAGCGCCATGTCCGGGTGGCGGGTGAGTTGGAGCAGGGCGCCCTTGACCGAGGTGGCGGTATGGCAGATGAAGCCTTCGTTTTCCAGCAGTTCGGCGAGTTCGAGCAGCGCCTCTTCCTCGTCGTCCACCAGGAGGATCTGTTGACGCAAGGAAGAGGTTGGCATGGTGGGTTCCTTCTAGAGGAAAACAGCAAGCTTAGGCTCAATTGTTAGTAGGGGCTGGGGTCGTAATACCGTCTTTGATCGCCGTCATGATCTTATCGACTTCAGCAGAAATGTCCGTCGTGAACCCCGCCAGCACCACCGCGACCATCGCCGCGATCAGCGCATATTCGATACCGGACGCTCCATCCTTGCGTTGCAGGAAGACTTTGCAGTGGACAAACAGTTTCAGCAGCATGGCAACACTCCTCGCGCAATCAAGCGCCGGTAGCGGGGTTTCGCCTAAGTGATACCCCTTTGCCATCACAGAATCGCCAACCCGTGGAAACCTGCAAATGTAAGAAGGTATTAATCCTAAAGTATTGATTTCAAACAGGCGCGCTAACCTGCTGTTTTGCTTGTGCGTCAATTTTATGTCTCGAAAAAACGGCATGAAAAAATGGCGAAACAGACGCCCTCGGCTACCTTCCACTAGCAAGGTGGTTACTTTTTGCCATCATTTCCTGGCAGTTGGCGCAAGGGGTTAGCGGAAATGAGCAGTCGCTTGACCATGGTTCTCGCCGCCGTGTTCCTGGTCGCGGCGATTCTGGCCGGATACTGGGGCCTGGTGCTCAGCCGTCCGCCAGCGCCTGTCGTGCAACCGGCACCGGCGCTCGCCCAAGGGCCTGCTCCTGTCGTCGCACCCGTGCCTGCCAAGGCCGAAGAACCCGCCCGTTCACAGATCGTCGTGGTGCGCCGCGACGTTCCCGCCAATACGCCCCTGACTGCGGACGACCTGTTGCTCGACCGCCTGCAGATAGTGCCTGCAGGTGCCTTCCAACGTATCGAACAGGCCTTGGGGCGTAGCAGCAGTCGCCCTTTGGCTGCAGGCAGCTGGCTCGACGAATACAGCTTCCAGGCCGGAGGGCCACTGGCGCGGATGATCCGACGCCACGAGCGTGCGGTGGCCGTGGCGGTCGACGATGTGGCCGGCGCAGCCGGGCAGGTGCGCCCGGGCGATTACGTGGATGTACTGCTGTTCCTGCGTGAAGAGAACAACAACCCGCAATCCTCCGCCCAGGTCGTGCTTCCGGCCTTGCGGGTGCTCAGTGTCGGCGAGCAGACGGGCCTGGCCAACGATGGCCGCCCGGCACAGACCGCCGATGAACAGAAGGCGCAACGCAACCAGCTAGGTGTCGCCACCAAGACCGTCGCCCTGGCCGTGCCGCAAGCCCTGGCCAGCCGCCTGATGCTGGCGGCCCAGGCCGGTACCTTGCGCCTGGCGGTGCGCAGCGCCGACGAGCAATTGCTGGCGCGCTACTGGTCCGACCCGCAGGGCGCTGCCCAGGTGGAAAGTGCCAACCGCGAACTCTATCGCTTCAGCCAGCTGTCCCAGGTACCCATCGCCAAGGCGGTGGTACCCGGCAACCGTGCGCCCGGCATGCAGATCATTCGCGGCGCCCAGGCAGACGACACTACCAAGACTCCATGACCTAGCAAGGACGCCGCCATGCGTAGTATCGAGCGGATACTCAGTCAGTTGTGCCAGGCCCTGCCGTTGATGCTGGCAGTGCCCCTTGCCCAGGCGGCCGACGGCTGCGCGGCGTTCGGCGAGTTGCCCTCGGTGATCGAGATGGACCAGGGCCTGCAGCAGGAGCTGCGCCTGCCTGTGACCATCACCCGGGTTGCCATCGGCGAGCCCAAGGTCGCGGACGTCCAGGCCAGCGGCGAGCGTGCCGTGCTCCTGACTGCGGTGGGGCCGGGCAACACCAGCCTGATGCTGTGGACTGCCTGCGCCCCCGCGCCCCACCGGGCCATGTTGTTCGTCAAGGGGCGGGCCAGTGTGGACATGGCCGAAGGCGCGCTGCTGCCCTCCCAGGACGAACAGTTGCCCAGCCAGGTGCAGGCCGATATCCGCTTCGTCGAGGTGCAGCGTACCAAGTACAAGGAAGCCGGGGCGCGGTTGTTCTTCAAGGGTTCCAACAACAGCCTGATCGGCTCGCCCGGCACCGTGCCGGTCACCGGCGTGAGCCCAGGCGAAGTGCCGATCAACCGCCCGGTGATCCCGCTCGACAACAACGTGTTCAACATCGTCTGGGGCGGAGGCAGCAGCCGCTTCCTGGCCGCGATCAACGCCTTGGAGAACAGTGGCTTCGCCTACACCCTGGCGCGCCCCAGCCTGACCGTGCTCAGCGGCCTGACCGCAAGCTTCCTGGCCGGCGGTGAAATCCCCATCCCGGTACCCAGCAGCGGCAGCGACAACGTCTCGATCGAATACAAGGAGTTCGGTGTGCGCCTGGCACTGACGCCCACGGTGGTCAGCCGCAACCGCATCACCTTGAAGGTGGCGCCGGAGGTCAGCGAGCTGGACTACACCAATGCCGTGAACATTGCCGGCACCCTGGTGCCGGGTCTGAAGGTGCGGCGCACCGACACCAGCATTTCCCTGGCCGATGGCGAGAGCTTCATCATCAGTGGCCTGGTAAGCAGCAACACGCGTTCGGCCGTGGACAAGCTGCCCGGCCTTGGCAACCTGCCGATCCTGGGTGCGTTCTTCCGCCAGTCGACGCTCAACCGCGAAGACACCGAGCTGCTGATGATCGTCACGCCGCACCTGGTCCAGCCGCTGGCCGCCAATGCGCGCCTGCCGGAGCTGCCGGGCGAGCGCCTGCGCACCTACGACCCCAGTTGGGGCCAGCTGTTCTTCCTGGAAAACGGCAATTTCGAAGGCCGCAGCGGGTTATCGCGATGAACGAGCTGAACCAGACCTACCTGGCCATCACCCGCAACGAAGAGGACCTGCAGTGGCTGCAAGGTGCCCTGACCCCACTGGGCCAGGTGATCGGCGCCAACAGCGGCAACCTCGACGAGCTGCTGGCATTGATCGATGTGACCTTCAGCAACCTGGTGTTCATCGGCCTGGACCGCGAACAACTGGTCAGCCAGTGCGCCTTGATCGAAGGCGTGCTGGAGGCCAAGCCGATGCTGGCGATCGTCGCCCTGGGCGATGGCATGGACAATCAGTTGGTATTGCACGCCATGCGTGCTGGCGCCCGGGACTTCGTGGCCTACGGCTCGCGCGCCAGCGAAGTGGCCGGGCTGGTGCGCCGGCTGGGCAAGCGGCTGCCGGCGGTGGCCAGCAACCCCAACCTGGGTGGCCTTACGGTGCTCTATGGCGCCCAAGCGGGTGCCGATGGTGCATTGCTCACCTCCCACCTGGCGCGGGTGGTGCAGGAGAGCGGCCAACAGACCCTGCTGCTGGACCTCGGCCTGCCGCGTGGTGACAGCCTGGCCTTGCTCGGAATGGAGGAGTCGTTCTACTTCGGCGACGCCCTGCGCCACCTGCGGCGGCTCGACGCGACACTGATCGACAGCGCGTTCGCCCGCGACAAAGGCGACCTTCGTATCCTGGCCTATGCCGACAGCGACGAACCGCTGCAACAGACCAGCGCGGCCGAGCTGTACATGCTGCTCAGCGCCTTGCGCCAGCACTTCCAGCACATCGTGATCAACCTCACCGGGCAAACCGACAGCGAAGCCTTGCGCACCATCGTCAGCCACTGCGACAAGCTGATCGTCTACACCGACCAGAACATCCTCGATTGCCGCCGCACCCTGGACGTGCTCGAGCAATGGCGCGATCGCGGCATCAAGCTGGACCATGCGGTGCTGCTGGTGGACCGTTACCTGCGCAATGTGGCCCCCGATGCCGACGCCCTGGCCAAGCGCTATGGCCTGGCGCTGCTCAAGGCGTTGCCCTATAGCCCAGAGGTGCGCCTGAACGCCAAGAACCAGGGCCTGAGCCTGTTCGAGCTGGCCCCGCGCGAAAGGCTGACCCAGGCCCTGCGAGGCCTGGGCGAGCGCCTGGCACGGCGCTCCGAGAAGCTGCCGGCACCGACCTTCACCTGGCTGCGTCGCCTGTGGGGTAGCAAATGAGCGCCGACGAACCCTTTGGCGGCCCACGCCACGCCACCGCCGACCCACAGGCGCTCAAGCGGGCCCTGCACCGTTTCGTCATCGACGCCATGGAAGACAGCGGCCGCAACCTGCTGGAAGGCGCCCGGCCGGCGCTGACCCAGTTCGTCGTGGAGCAGGTGGGCGACTATATCGCGCGCCTGCACCTGGCCCTGTCGCGCTACGAGACCGAGCGCCTGGCCGAGGAGCTGGTGGACGAACTCACCGGCTTCGGCCCGCTGGAGGTATTGCTGCGCGACCCCAGCGTCACGGAGATCCTGGTCAACGGCCCGCATCGGGTATTCGTCGAGCGGGGCGGGCTGCTGCAGCGCACCGACCTGCGCTTCATCGATGCCCACCATGTGGAGCGGGTGATGCAGCGTATCCTCGCACCGCTCGGTCGGCGCCTGGACGAGTCGTCGCCGATGGTCGACGCGCGCCTGCCCGACGGCAGCAGGGTCAATGCGATCATCCCGCCGGTGGCGCTGGACGGGCCCTGCCTGTCGATCCGCAAGTTCCGCCAGGACATGCTCAAGAGTGCCGACCTGCTGGCCACTCGAGCCATTGACCAGGCGATCTTCGATTTCTTCGAAAATGCCGTGGGGCGCCGTTGCAACATCCTGGTCAGTGGCGGCACCGGCACCGGCAAGACCACCCTGCTCAACATCCTCAGCCAGATGATCGCGCCCCATGAGCGGCTGGTGACTATCGAAGACGTGGCGGAACTGCAATTGCATCATCCCCATGTGGTACGCCTGGAAACCCGTCCGCCGAATGCCGAGGGGCATGGCGAGATCAAGGCCAGCGAGCTGATCCGCAACGCCTTGCGCATGCGCCCGGACCGCATCCTGCTCGGCGAGATCCGCGGCGCCGAGGTGCTCGATGTACTCACGGCGATGAACACCGGACATGACGGTTCGATGAGTACGGTGCACGCCAACACCGCCCAGGATGCCCTGCTGCGCCTGGAAACCCTGGTGGGGCTGACCGGGCGGCAGATTGCCGAGAAGACCTTGCGGCAGATGATCTGCGCGGCGCTCGACGTGGTGATCCAGCTGACCCGTCTGGCCGATGGGCGCCGCTGTGTCAGCGAGGTGCTCGAAGTGGTCGGGGTGCGCGACGATGTGTATGTCACCAATACGTTGTTCCGCCTCGACCGGCGTGGCGGCGACGGTTTCCTGCGCGAGGCGCCGAACCCGGCGGGCGCCAAGCTGCGCAACGAGGGCCTGTCGTGATGGGCCCGTTGTTGCTGGGGTTGTCGCCGCTGCTGCTGGGCATCGCCCTGCTGCTGTGGCGCCGGGGCCTGCACAAGCGCGGCGAGGAACGCATCCTCCAGCGCCTGGGCCGCGCCTACCAAGTGGTGCGTGCGGGCAGTGCACGGCGCGATTGGCTCGACCCACTGCTGCAACGGGCGGGGCTGGCTCCAGGCGAGCTGCGCGTGCGCCCTTGGTTGCTGGGTTGGCTGGCCGTGGTGGCCTTGAGCGGGTGGTGGGCCGGCTGGGTGGCGGCACTGATGCTGCTGGTGGGTTTGCCGCTGCTTGGCTATCTCTACCTGAGCCTGCGCTATCGTCGCCGGGTGGCGCAGATCATCAACCAATTGCCTGGCCTGCTGGACTACAGCGTGCGCAGCCTCAAGGCCGGGCGCACCCTGAGCGATGCCGTGCTCGGTGGTATCGACGGCACCCGCGAACCCCTGCGGTCGGCCATGGGCCGGGTGCGGCGCAACGTGCAGTTGGGCGTGCCTCTGGAAGAGGCGGTGAGTGAACTGGCCGAACTGTACGAGCAGGACGAGTTGCGGTTGTTCGCGTTGGGGCTGCGGATCAACCAGCATTACGGTGGCAATGCCAGTGAGCTGCTGGAGAACTTGATCAAGCTGATCCGCGAACGCGAACACGGCGCGCGCCAGCTCAAGGCCATGACCGGTGAGACGCGGGTCACCGCGTGGATCTTGGGAGCCTTGCCGCTGGCGATGGTCGTCTATTTCCTGATGGGCAACCCCGGCTACCTGCTGGCCATGTGGCGCGACAGCCACGGGCAGATGATGTTGTTGTTCGCTTTCGTGCTGCAGGCGGTCGGTTGCCTGGTGCTCTGGCGCATGATGAGGAGCCTGTGACCATGGCGTTGTTGCTCTGTGCCCTGTGCCTGCTCGTCGCCTCCCTTTTGCTGGGCCTGCAGGCCTTGCGCCAGTTGCGCGCGCGGCAGCTGGTCGCCCGTCGTCTGCAAGGCCAGCTGGCGCGCGAGGAGCGCTTGGAGGACTGGCTGCATTGGCTGGGCAGCACCTCTCTGGGGCAACGGTTGCAGAAGCTGGACGGCGAAACCCAGGCCCTGCTGGACCGCGTGGGCTGGCGCCGCAGCCGTCAGCGCGCCTTGTTCGCTGCCCTGCAACTGGGGTTGCCGGTGGTGGCCTTGGCCATGGCCTTGTTGCTCCAGCATGGCCTGGCAGGTGGTGGGGGCGGCCATTGGTTGGTCTTGCCGTTGTGCGCCCTGTGCATCGGCTATTTGTTGCCCAAGCGCGTGCTGGCGATAGCAGCGTTGCGCCGCCAGCAGCGTATCGCCCTGGAGGTGAGCCTGTTGATTCCGCTGCTGCGCATCCTGTTCGAGACCGGCCTGGCCGTGGAGCAGGCCCTGCGTGTGCTGAGCCATGAAGGCCGTAGCCTGGTGCCGGAAATCAGTGAGGAGCTACGTCTGGTCCTGCAACGGGTGGACTCGGGCCTGGCCCTGGGCCCGGAGCTCGAGAAAACCGCCCAGTTGCTGGCGGTGGATGAGTTCATCGACACCTGCGTGATCCTGCGCCAGTTGCTGGTGCAGGGCAGCGGCGCGATGAAATCGCTGCAGGCACTCAAGGCCTTGCTCGATGACCGGCGCCTGACCCGCTTGCAGGAGCGGGTCTCGAAGATGTCGGCAAAGATGTCGGCCGTGATGATGATGTTCTTGTTCCCGGCCCTGCTCATTGTCCTGGCCGGGCCGGGGTTCACCGCACTGACGCGGGCCTTGGCGTCCTGAGGGGGGAGTTGGATGAAAGCGATCCTGTTGTTCACCGGCCTGTTGCTGCTTGGCGGCTGCGCGGGCCAGCCACCTGAGGGCATCGCCCGGTTGCTGGGCACGCCCGCGTGCGGTAAGCCCGATGCCGATCAGCAACTGGCCTTGAACCTGGCCGACGAGGTGCTCAACGAAGGCCGTCCCCACGCAAGCCTTGCGCACCTGCAGCAGCTACCGGACGACCTCGATCAGGTGCGCCTGCGCAAGGCGCGCGTGCTGCGCTTGCTGGGGCGCAGCGAGGCCGAGCCGTTGTACCGCAGCCTGCTCGGCGGCTGCCTGGCGGCAGAAGGTGAGCATGGCCTGGGGCAGCTTGCCTCGGCCCGCGGCGACGATGTACAGGCCCTGCGCAACCTGCAGCGGGCCGTGCGCCTGGCGCCGACCGATGAGAAGGTGCGCAACGACCTGGGCGTGGTGCTGATGAACCTGGGCAATCACGAGCAGGCGCGGTTCGAATTCCTGACGGCCATCGAGCTCAAGGACGACAACCCGCTACCGGCGGTCAACTTGGTGACCTTGTCGCTGGTCGAGGACAACTGGCAGCAGGCCACCGACCTGGTGGCCCGCCTGCGCCTCAAGCCGGAGCAGTTCGCCGAAGCGCAGGCTCGGGCCAGGCAGTTGAAGGCGACCGGGCGTGGCTCGGTCGGTTGATGGAAAGGAGGGGTGTACCATGCGCATGCTGATGATGACCCTGGCCCTGCTGGCCAGCCCTTTTTCGGCTCTGGCCGACGACCCCCTCCGCCAACCACCGCCGGATTCGGCTGCCGAAGCCTGGTTGCGTGTGCAGGCGAGCAACCAGCAGGCCTCGCCCCGGCTGCAGGTGCAGACTGCGGCCGAGCGGGATGCCACCCTGCAGCGATGGCTGGACACCTACAAGTATCCGATCCCCGAGGTGTTCCGCTGGCAGAAGGTGAGTTCGTCCGATGATTGAAGGCCATGCCGGCTTCTGTAGGAGCGGGCTTGCCCCGCGATTAGGGCGGGCCCGATATCACCTTCGCCTGGCAAGGGCATCGCCCTTTATCGCGGGACAAGCCCGCTCCTACAGGGGGCGGCGCGAACAGCTCTTTGGGGTCAATGGGCGGTAAAGCGTTGGTGCACGGGCGACGTGCGTGGCGCCAGCGCCAGGGCCAGCTGCGTGCGGTTGTGCATGTGGGTCAGGCGCAGCACCTGGGACACGTACAGCTTCACGGTGTTCTCGGTAATGCCCAGTTCACAGGCGATCTGGTAGTTGGTCTTGCCCTTGCCCACCAGCTTGGCGACTTCCAGCTGGCGCGGCGAGAGCTTCTCGAAGGCTGGCGGTAGCTCGGGTTCGGCTTCCTCGACGTCCGTCGAGCGCCGATGCAGCCCCTGCCCACGGGCTTTTTCCAGGTCCTGGTAGAGCCCATCGATGGATTCGGCCAGCTCCTGCAGGCGTTGGTTGAGGTTGCCCAGTTCCCGCACATTGCGGCGTCGCTCGATCAGCGCCTGCTCCTGGTGGCGCACGCCTTCGAGCAACGCCTTCAGGTCGATGGGCTTTTGGTAGTAGTCGGCAAAGCCTTCGCGCAATGCGCGGATCACGTCCTGCTTCTCGGCGCGGCCCGTCAGCATGATCGCCTCGAACACACGCTGGCGGCCATTGATCCCTTTCAAGGCATGGACCATTTCGACGCCATCGATGTCGGGCATGTCCAGGTCACAGAGCACCAGGCCGATATGCTCGTCGGCCTGGTAGCGTTCGATGGCCTCGATCGCCGAAAAGGCTGGAATGCAGGTATAGCCATTGCCTTCAAGAAACTCACACAACTCTTCGACAACCAATGGTTCGTCATCGACAACCAGTATTTTCACGGCGCTGGCGTACTTGTTCACGATCAACTCCCTGTTCACTTCGGCCGTTGCATCTGTGCCCTGGCCGCCTAAGAAAGTAGTCGCACTTTGCGATTATGTACAAGAGTTGTACAACCGAAATGACCACTAGGTCACTATTGAATCCATACCGCCGTCAACAGGAAGCCCATCAACACGTACGGAGCGAAGGGTTGTTTGTCACCGACCTCTTCGGCCAGGGCCTGCAGGCGCTTCTTCACCTTTGGGTTGAGCAGCAGCCAGAGCCGGCGACGGCCCAGCAGCCAGGCCACCACGGTCAGCCCGGCCCCGATGAAGGTGCCCAGGACATATTGCGGGCTGGTGGCCAGGGCCAGGGCGCCCATCAGCTTGACGTCGCCGGCGCCGAAACGGCCGAGCATGTAGCCGGGGAGGGTGAGCAGCATGACGATGGCCAGCGCCCAGCCCGCCTCGCTGGCATCGGCGCCGATCCAACTGTGGCCGGTGGCGAACAGCCAGGCCAGTGCACAGGCTGCGACACCCAGGGTGAGGGTGTTGGAAAGCTGGCGTTCACGGAGATCTTGTTCGGTGCACAAGGCAAGCCACATCAGGAGAACAATGCTTTGCATTGGCAAATTGCCATCCCTATTCGTTGAACGGTTCTATGCTTTCAGCAAGTGTCATAGTCAGGGTAGACGCGAACATGAAAGCAAGCCTGGCAAGACGGCAAAAAGGCGCGGCAGCCATCGAGTTTGTCGCAGTCTTCATGGTGTTTTTCGCAGTGTTCTACGGGTTGGTCAGCTACGCGCTGCCAATGCTCATGCTGCAGTCGTTCAACCAGGCCACCAGCGAGGCGGTACGCCGCTGCGTGGCGCTGGAGCCGGGCAGTGGCAGCGCTGGCTACGAGACCCTGGCGCGTCAGGTGATCGACCAACAGCTGGCATGGATGCCTGCGGCGCTGGGTTTCTCGGCCGCCAGCCATGCGCGGGTGGCTTTGGTGGACAACCTGCTGACCGTCTCGATCGACTACCCCCGGGAGCAGTTGACCAATGTGCTGCCGGTCCTGGTGCTGCCGCTGATAGGTGACGTCCCTCGGTTGCCTGAGCATCTGCAGGCCGAAGCGAGCCTGCAACTGTGACGGGCCTGTTCGATCGTTGGCTGGGGGCGCCACCGCCTGCAGCCGAAGCCGAGGTGCCCGTGGCGGTGGGCTTGCAGCTGTGGCTCGACCCGCAGGGCACCGTACTGCGGTTATCCGGCCCCCTGCGTACGTTGTTGGCATTGCCGCTCAAAGGCGGTGGCCGCGTGCACGACTACCTGCAGCGGCACAGCTGGTTGGTGCTGGAAGGGGAACCGGCGGACTGGCAAGGGCAAGCGCTGGACCTGGATTTCCATACGGTCACCGGTCACCCCCTGCGCACCCGTGGCTGGCTGATGCGCCAGGGTGATGGCTGGTTGCTGCAACTGTTCGATATCGGTGACCTGTTGCGCGAAGGGGCCCATGCCAGGCAGCACCAGGACCAGAGGCAACTGACGCTGGAGATCGGCCGCGCCGTACGCGAATGCAGCGAAGACCACTTGGTGGCTTGCGTCACCGAGCAGCTGCAGCGCCTGGCCGTGTGTTGGCAGGTGCAGGCCGTGCGTGTGCTGCTGCGCGAGGCCGAGGGGTGGTGCGGTTTCGCCGACAACGGCTGCGACTGGCCCTGGCCTGAGGACGTGCGCCTGCAACCTTGGTTGTCGACACAGGCGTTGGACAGCGTTGTGCCTGACGAGCTGCTGGCCTTGTGCGGGGGTGTGTCGCTGTCGCTGCTGCCTTACCGCGAGGGCCCGGATGTCCAGGCCTGGCTGCTGTGCGCCGGCGGCGCCTTGTCCGAGGGCGATGGCCCGCACCAGGCGTGGTATGCCTTGGCGCAGGTGCTGCTGGGCCGCTACCGGCATGCCCGATTGCAGCACCAGGCCCACTACCTGAATGAGCTGCAGCAACAGCTGGGCGCCGGTTGGTGGGCATGGTCGGCTGAACGCGGCCTGCAGCTGGATCATGCCTTGGCCGCACGCTTCGACCTGCCTGGCCAGCCGGGCCTGGAGCAGTGGCTGGCGCGCCTGCACCCGGCCGATCGCGAGCCGGCGCAGTTGGCCCTCGAGCAGGCGCGCAGTGGCGCGGACCTGAGCCTGAGTGTGCGCATGCCGGAAGGCGACGGCCAGACGGTGAGCTGGTTCCATTGGGTGGGCCGTTGGCAGAACCGCCAGTTGCAGGGTTTCTTGCTCGACATCAGCGCGCTCAAGGCCCAGGAGCTGCAGGCGGGCGCGGCCCGGGCACGGCTGGAGAACCTGATCGCCAGCTCGCCCGCGGTGATCTACATCCAGCGCTATGCCGAGGGCGCGCTGCACAGTGAATTCTTCAGCGCCAGCCTGATGCCTTTGCTCGGCTGGGCCATGGACAGCGAACAGGCCCGCCAGCCGGGCCTGGCGGTTCACCCCGAGGATCGCCCGTTGTGGCTCGAGCGTACCCGCACCTTGCTGCGCGATGGCCAGGCCCGTTGCCGCTATCGCCTGCGCGATAACTTGGGCGGGTACCACTGGGTGCTGGATGAGGCGCGCCTGTTGCGCAATGACCTGGGCCTGCCGGTGGAGGTGGTCGGCCTGTGGCTGGATGTCACCGAGGCGACCGAGGCCGCCGAGCGGGTACGTCAGAGCGAGGAGCGATATCGCGTGCTGGTGGAGGACTCTCCGGCGATGATCTGTCGCTACCGCCCGGACCTTGGCCTGGTGTTCGGCAATCGGCCCCTGGCCGATTACCTGCAATGCGCACCGGCGGACCTGGTGGGCATGAACCTGGGCCAGTGGCTGTCGGACGAGCAGCGCGAGGCATTCCAGGCACGCCTTGCGGCGCTGACCCCGGAGCAACCCGTGAGCAGCGCAGAGATCTGCCTGCAATTGCCCGGCCGCGAGCATGCCTGGTGGGTCTGGGCCGACCGTGGCCTGTTCGATGAACAGGGGCAGCTGTTGGAGATCCAGGCCGTGGGCCGCGACAATACCGAGGTGCGGCGCAGCCAGCGGCAATTGTTCCAGGGCGCCAAGATGGCCACCCTGGGCGAGTTGACCACCGGCTTGCTGCACGAGATCAACCAACCGCTCAACGTGATGCGCATGGCCGCCGCCAATGCGCTCAAACGCCTGGAAAACGGCACGGCCGAGCCGGCCTACCTGGAAGACAAGCTGCACCGCATCGAGGCGCAAGTCGAACGCACTGCGCGCCTGGTGGACCACATGCGCGTGTTTGGCCGCCGTTCGGAAGTCGAGCGCCAGCGCTTCGTCGCCTGGGGCGCAGTGGCCGAGGCGGTGGCGCTGCTCGAAGACAACCTGCGCGGCAAAGGTGTGGCCCTGCGCATCGAGGTCCCCGACGAGCAACCTGAGGTGCTGGGGCATCAGGACCAGCTGGAGCAGGTGCTGATCAATCTCATCATCAACGCCCGCGACGCCCTGCTCGAACAGCGCCGGGGCGAAGCGTGGATCAACATCCGCCAGACCCTGCTGCCCGGTGAGCTTTCCCTGTGGGTGGAGGACAACGGCGGCGGTATCGACCCACGCTTGATGGTGCGGATCTTCGAGCCGTTCTTCACCACCAAGCCGGCGGGCGTGGGCACTGGGTTGGGGTTGTCGGTGAGCTATGGAATCGTCGAAGGGATGGGCGGGAGCTTGAGTGTGGCGAATGGGGCGGAAGGGGCTTGTTTCAGGGTTTGTTTGCCGATTCACAGCACCAATTGAGCGTGGCCGCTGGAACAGGTGAGGTTGGCGCCGACTTCGGCGTTGACCAGATCGATGCCCAGGACTTCGAGCAGGGTATTGACCAGCGGATCGACCAGCGGGCTCAGCAGGTTGCGAAGTGCGGGCTCCAGGATGGCCTTCACGCCACCAAGCAGCGCAGCAGCGCCTGGCAGGATATCTCCGAGACCATTGTTGACGGTGGGTTTGTAAGCCTCCAGGTGAATACCTTGCAGGGTGTCGCTCACGCTTGCGGCGATATGGTCGTTGACGTTCGGAATGGCCTTGTAGACAGGCGCATGGCCGATGTCGGGAGCCGAAGCACCTGTGAAATCCAAAATGGTCCCTTGGCTTGCGCTGAGTAGCTGGGTGTCGATACGTACTCCAATGCCACCACCGACGCTTGGGATACGAGTACCACATGTTGGAAACAGCCCAAGCACACTGGTACAGATATTGGTACCGATATCAATCAAGCGCAGGGCGTCCACAGGGGTGTTCTCATCGTTGAGAAAATTCTCCGGGATTTTGCCTAGCGCCAGTTTTACCGCCGAACTCTGGTTGCTGGTCGTTAAACGTTTTGGGGCACAGCTGAATCCTCCAGGTGGTGCCAGGAGTCGGCTGCTCGCCTGTCCGACTTGCAAACCAATATCTACATGCAATTGGTCGGGAACCAGCTTTATGTCGCTTACCTTGCACGGTACCCCCAGCGCGCAGGTCAATGACGTGATCGTTCCGCGCAGGTCCAGCTTCAGCACATTGTTGAGCACGTTGGTCAGGGGCGCTGCAAGATCGGCCACGGCATTGGCGAGTCCGATGATCGGATTGAGCAGGGGCAGGTCCAATGACACGAGAGCCCGAACTTGGGCGGTCTGGATTTTTATGTCATCGAACCGAGGATCGCCGATTGCGGAGAACTGTTGGGGTTCGATGACCTTGACCCGCAGACGCGTATTGATCAGGCCGGGTACATCACTCGTGAGATCAATACTCAAAGCGTGTTCGCTGGCGGCAGCCAACAACATGCTTTGAACGAGTTGAAGCAGCTGTACGCTCGTATCCAGGCCTGCACTGGCGGTGCCATTCTGGATAGCGAGAACGTCTCCGAGGCTCAGGCCAGGTATATCGAGGGTCGCTGCCACGCTGTCCAGATCATCGGTAACTTTCGCTGTAGCATTGTTTTGTTTCAATACTTCCACGGCCGTGTGCAACAACGTGGACAGTTGTGCATAGGTGCTCAGAACTTCCTGGTAATTTCCAATGTCCGCATTCAACTCGATGGCGCGCTGCTCCATATACTCAAGCAAATTGATCTGCGTACTGGCGATCCCTTGCCAGCTTGCCAGGTCCAGTTGCACATCGCTGCCAAGTGCTCGTAACAGGGCATTGAGCAAGGCGGAGTGGCGTGAGTCGAGCTTCAACAACGTGCTTTTGATGCTCAGCATGGCCTGGGGGGGCTGAGGTTTGGATGCAACTGCGCTGGCACGCAAGGTCGTCTCCATGGAAAGCCCGCCGTGTTCTACTAACGCGAACACACCCGATGCGACACTCGTGGGAACGGTCTTGTCCACTTCAACCTTGATTGCCTCATTCCGCGACGCATCAACCGTAAACGCCCGCAACTGATCGGCACCGGTCTGCACATACCCACAGCTGGCCACCAACGGGTTACCCGCATCATGGCCGTTCCGGGTGGCAGCGGTGCGAGCGATAGTCGTGGCCTGGGGGCCGGTGCCCGTGCACACGGCGTTTTGCCCAGCGGCCTCCAACGCCGCCATATCGGCAATCCGTTGCAACTTGCGTTGTTCCAGATACAACCTGCCGCTGTCGACCACCAACAACATGAAGAGCAGCGCCAAGCCCAGGGTGAGGGCGGCCATCAGGCCGATCGCGCCGCGTTGGTGGATAGCGGAATGAGGAACCACGGAGCACTCCTTTGCTGGCCTTTGACCATGCAGCGCAGCGGCGGTGAAAGGAGTGTAGTAAAGGTGATGGCGAATTGCCTTGGTTCGGTGAAAGGTGGCTTCTGGGTGGGCGGTCTGGGGGGCCGCTTTGCGGCCCTTTCGCGGCGCAAGGCCGCTCCTACAGGAGAGTGCGGTTTCCTGTGGGCGGCTTTGTGCCGCGAAAGGGCAGCCCTAAGCTCAGCGAGGAGGATAGTTGGCCATCACCTGCGCCACGGTCTTCTGGATCGCGGTGTTACGTTCCTGCGGGCTGGGTGGGTAATTGTTCATGATCTGCTCGGCACTGCCGCGCCAGACCAGCTTGCCGTCGCGGCCGTCGAACAGGTCCACCTGGATGGTCGCTACCTTGTAGTCGACGCTGCGGGTTTCGTTGTACATCGGCCCGCCCCAGTAGCCGCCCCAGTAACCCCCCCAGGCGCCGCCATAATTGGTGGTGATCTGCTGCTGGCGGTCCTCGACGATCAGGTAGGTGCGCACCCGCACATCCGGCCGCGCAGTGCCTTGCACCGGGCGCAGGCCGCGCTGGTCGAGCTGGCCGGCCACGGCCTGGCGGATGCGTTGCTCGGTCAGGTCGCTCTTGATCCGCGGGTCGTCCGGGCGGTACTGCAAGGCCGGCTCCTGCCAGGCCCAGCTGCGGTACGCGGCGAAATCGCGGCTGGCATCGAAGTCTTGGGTGACATTGTTGTTGGCGCACGCGGCGAGCAGCAACGTGAAAGACAACAGGGCGAGGCGGCGCAACATGATGGTTCTCCGTTGAAAGCTAACTGGGAGGATAGCCGCTGAGCGCCTTGCTCACCGATTCGCGCAAGGCATCTTCACGGTCCCGTGGCGAGTCCTTGCCGCTGCCACTTTCGGCACTGGCGCTCCACACTGGCTGGCCGCTGCGGGCATCGAACAGGTCGATGCGCACCACCATCACTTCCACTTCGTAGGTGCGCACCACTGGCACGCTGCCGTAGGCACCATAGCCATTGTGGTAACCGCCAAAACCGACACCACCGTACGGGTACGGGCCGTAGTAGGGGTCGTAGTAATCGTAGTCACGCACCTGGCGCAGGCGTCGTTCCAGGCGCACATCGGCGCTGACCAGCAGGTCGCCGCTGGCACCACGGGCCGGGCGCAGGCCATGCTGATCGAGGGCGCCGCTGATGGCGTCGGCCAGTTGTGCCGGGTCGGTGCTGGCGCTGGCGCGGGGCAATTGGCCGTTGCGCCAGCTCCAGCTGCGATAGCGACCATAGTCGCGTGGCGCGGCGGGGTAGGCGCTGGCATCGAACGTGGTCGCCGCCTGCGGCGGCGCTGGTGGCAGCGGCCGGCTGCTGGCGACATAGGGGTTGCTGCCCTGGCATGCGGCCAGGGTCAGGGTGAACAGTACCAGGCACAGTTGCGGGTACGGCATGTGGTCCTCCCGGCAAGCGGTGTCAATGCGGGCGACAAATCCAGTGCAGGTAGCGGCCCAGGCCGGCGAAGCTGGGGTGGCGGCGGTGCGCCAGTTCCATTTCCAGTAAGTCGAGCAGCTCGGCCTTGGCCTGGAATTCCTTGGGCATGTAGTCGTGGAACACCCGTACGCCACTTTCGCTTTCGACCTGCCACATGGGTTCAAGTTGCGCCTTGAGGGCCCGGGGATCAAGCGGTTTTTGCGGGGTTAGGCTCTGCTTTTCGCCTGCCAGGCGGTTGCTGCGCAGCTTGCGGAAATGGCCCTTGAGCAGGTTGCGGTAGACCAGCGCGTCGCGGTTGTAGAAGGCCAGCGACAACCAGCCGTCGGGGGCCGTCAGCTGGTGCAGCACCGGCAGGATGCTCTCGGGCTCGGCCAGCCATTCGAGCACAGCGTGGCACAGCACCACGTCGAACGGTTCGGTCAGCTGGCCGAGCAACGCCTGCCAGGGGGCCTGGATGAAGGTGGCCGTCTGGCCAGCCTCGGCGAAGCGCGCGCGGGCGCCTTCGAGCATGGGCGCGGCCGGTTCGGCCAGGGTCAGCTGGTGGCCTCGTTCGGCCAACCACAGGGCCATATGGCCCAGGCCCGCGCCGATATCGAGCACGCGCAGGGGGCGGTCGGGTAGCGTTTCGGCGAGGTCGGCCTGGAGCACCGCCAGGCGGATCGCACCCTTGGCCCCGCCGTAGATCTTCTCGGCGAAGCGGGTGGCCAGCTCATCGAAATGACGGTCGTTCATTTGGCAAAGCGCCTCTCGCTGTCGGCCAGCTTGGCACGCACCACTTCGTTCATGTCCAGGCCCAGCTCGCTGCACAGCAGCAACAGGTACAGGACGATATCGCCGATTTCCTGGCCGGCGTGGGCGAGTTCTTCCGGGGGAAGCTGGCGCGACTGGTCTTCGCTCAGCCATTGGAAGATCTCTACCAGTTCGGCCATCTCGACACTGGCGGCCATGGCCAGGTTCTTCGGGCTGTGAAAGCCGCGCCAGTCGTTGTTGTCGCGGATCTGGTGCAGGCGGTCGGTCAGTTCTTGCAGATTCATGGGGGCTCTCCTGATGGCGTATAGCTTCGGGGGAGCGTGGGGGCAAAGCAAGCGGCGTGGGCCGCGTCGCGGCCCGATCGCGAAAGCAGGCCTGCTTTTACAGGGGGGTGAGGGGGCGCCATTGGCCGAGCATGTGCAGCAGGCCGCCATGGCTGTCCAGGCGCAACACGCCTGCCGGACCGGCCTCACTGGCGCTGAGCACCACCTCCGAGGGCAGGCGCACCGGTTTGCGAAAATCCACTTCGAAGACGTAGCCGCTGGTGGGCAGGTGGCCTTGCAGCGCGGCCATCGCCATGGCCTGGGTCCACAGGCCGTGGGCGATGGCCATGGGGAAGCCGAACAGCCGAGCGCTGGCCGCGCCGAGGTGGATCGGGTTGTAGTCGCCACAGACCTTGGCGTAGCGCCGGCCGATGTCAGCATCGGCGTACCAGCGCGTAACTTCGGGCAGGTTGCCGGGCTCGAGGTCTGCTTCTTCCTCGGCGTGCCCTTCAAGATGCAGGCCGCGCACCAGCATACGGCTGGTTTCACGCCACAGAGGGCCGAGCACATCCTGTGCTTCGGTCACCAGGTCGAAGGTGCCGCCCTTGGGGTGCGGGCGCAGGTTGTCGGCATGGACCGAGAAACGCAGGCCATCGACCCCGCCCAGCGGGCGATGGACCTGGGTTTCGTTGTACAGGTGCACCAGGCCGAGGAGTGGGAAGGGGAAGTCCGGGGCGGTGAGCAACTGCAGTTGCAGGGGGAAGGCCATGACATGGGGATAGGTCGGCGGCAGGCGGCCGTGGTCGGGGTAGTGGCACAGCCGACGGTAAGCGGACAAATTGTCGGGCTGTACCCGCAGGAAGCAGCGCAGGCCGGCTTCGGGCAGGCGTTCGCCGCTGATCTTGCGCTTGGCCAAAGCCCGCAGGTAGAGGCGGGTGCGCGAATCGGGGCTGTGCAGATCATGCCATGGCCGTGTCATTGTCATGCTCCCATCAGTGCCTGGCCACAGACCCGCAGGACCTGGCCGTTGACCGCGCCGGTGCCGGGCTGGCTGAGCCAGGCCACGGCCTCGGCAACATCCTGCGGCATACCGCCCTGGCCCAGGGAGCTCAGGCGTCGCCCGGCTTCGCGCAGGCCCATGGGCATGGCGGCGGTCATGTGTGTCTCGATGAAGCCAGGCGCCACGGCGTTGATGGTGCCGCCGTGCTCGGCCAGCTTCGGCGCCCAGGCCTGGGCCAGGCCGATCAGGCCGGCCTTGCTGGCAGCGTAGTTGGCCTGGCCGCGGTTGCCGGCGATGCCGCTGACCGAGGCGAGCAGGGTGATGCGGGCGGCGTCGTGCAGCTTGCCGGCTTCGAGCAGGGCCTGGGTCAGAACCTGGGGGGCCTTGAGGTTGACGGCCATGACGGCGTCCCAGTAGTCGGGCGTCATGTTGGGCAAGGTCTTGTCCCGGGTGATGCCGGCGTTATGTACCACGATGTCGATGCCCTCGGGCAAGGCCTCGAGCAGCTGCGCCGGGGCGTCGGCTGCGCAGATGTCCAGGGCCAGGGCGCGGCCACCGAGGCGGGCGGCGAGAGCATCGAGGTCGTTCTGCGCCGCCGGTACGTCCAGCAGGGTCACCTCGGCACCATCGCGGGCCAGGGTTTCGGCGATGGCCGCACCGATGCCGCGGGCGGCGCCGGTGACCAACGCCCGGCGCCCGGCCAGCGGGCGCGTCCAGTCTTGCACCTGCGCAGCGCAGGGCGCCAGGTGCAGCACCTGGCCGGAAATGAATGCGCTGCGGGGTGACAGGAAGAAGCGCAAGGCGCCTTCGAGCTGATTTTCGGCGCCTTCGTCGACGTACAGCAGCTGCACCGTGGCCCCGTCGCGCAGCTCCTTGCCCAGCGAGCGGCTGAAGCCTTCCAGGGCACGCTGGGCCACGCTGGCCAAGGGGGCGTCGAGGCCTGCCGGGGCTCGGCCGAGGATGACGACATGGGCACACGGTGCCAGGCTGCGCAACAACGGCTGGAAGAATTCACGCAACTGGCGCAGCGCGTCGATGTCGGACAGGTGACTGGCGTCGAACACCACGGCTTTCACCTTCGGGCCCAGGCCTGCGACCCAGGGTTGGGCTTGCAGGCCGTCGCCATTGAAGCTGTAGAGGGTGTCGGTCAGGCACGGGGCGATGGCCTCGACCTTGGCGGCCAATGGCCCGCCGCCCAACACTAGGGCGCCCTCCACCGGCCGCAGACGGCCTGCCTGCCAGCGCTCCAGCGGCACCGGGCGCGGCAGGCCCAGGGCATCGACGAGGCGCCGGCCCAGGTTGGAGTTGGAAAAGCCGAGATAGCGATCGCTCATGTGCGGGTCTCCCTGAAGGCAAGCATGCAGTGTGGACCAACTTTATGTCAGGGTCGTTCGAACGCGGTACTAGGCTGTACGGATCAAATTGTTTCAGGAGGAGGATGGGCATGGCTTCACCTCGGCGGGTCGCGATCCTGGGCGGTAACCGGATCCCTTTCGCACGCTCCAACGGCGCCTACGCCAATACCAGCAACCAGGCGATGCTCACCGCCGCGCTCGAGGGCCTCATTGAGCGCTATCGCCTGCATGGCCTGCGCCTGGGCGAGGTGGCCGCCGGCGCGGTGCTCAAGCATGCCCGGGACATGAACCTGACCCGTGAGTGCGTGCTTGGCTCGCGGCTGTCGGCACAAACCCCGGCCTATGATGTCCAGCAGGCCTGCGGCACGGGCCTGGAGGCGGCGCTGTTGGTGGCCAACAAGATCGCCCTCGGGCAGATCGACTCCGGCATCGCCGGAGGCGTAGACACCACGTCCGACGCGCCGATCGCCATCAATGAAGGGCTGCGGCGCATCCTGCTGCGGGCCAACCGTGGCAAGCACCTGATGCAGCGGCTGCAGCCCTTCCTCAAGCTGCGCCCGAAACACCTCAAGCCCGAGCTGCCGCGCAACGAGGAGCCGCGCACGGGGCTGTCGATGGGGGAGCATTGCGAACGCATGGCCCAGGCCTGGCAGATTGCGCGCATCGAGCAGGACGAGCTGGCCCTGCTGAGCCACCGGCACCTGCAGGCATCGTTCAATGAAGGCTGGCATGACGACCTGCTCACTCCCTACCTGGGACTGACCCGGGACAACAACCTGCGCCCCGACCTGACCCTGGAGCAATTGGCCAGGCTCAAGCCGGTATTCGACCGTAGCGGCCTGGGGACCCTGACGCCGGGCAATTCCACGCCGCTGACCGATGGCGCCTCACTAGTGCTGCTCGGCAGCGAGCGGTGGGCCCAGGACCGTGGGTTGCCTGTATTGGCCTACCTGGTCGATGGTGAAACCGCCGCGGTGGATTTCGTCACCGGGCAGGAGGGGTTGCTGATGGCCCCGGTGTACGCCGTGCCACGCCTGTTGGCACGCAACGGCCTGAGCCTGCAGGACTTCGACTACTACGAGATCCATGAGGCCTTTGCCGCCCAGGTGCTGTGCACGCTCAAGGCCTGGGAAGACGAGGCCTATTGCCGTGACCGCCTGGGACTCGATGGGGCGCTGGGCAGCATCGACCGCAGCAGGCTCAATGTGAAAGGCAGCTCGTTGGCCGCGGGACATCCGTTCGCGGCGACCGGCGGGCGGATCCTGGCCAACATGGCCAAGTTGCTGGCCAAGGCAGGCAAGGGGCGGGGACTGATCTCGATCTGCGCGGCGGGAGGGCAGGGGGTTACGGTCATCGTCGAGCGATAGGGGCTGGCTTTATCCGCCGGCCTGTGGGCGTGGGCTTGTCCCGCGATCAAGGGCGTAGCCCTTGCTCTGCAGCCGCGATGGCAGCTCGGTGCCATCGCGGGACAAGCCCGCTCCTACAGAGAGGTGATATCGGATGGGATCAGGTGCGGAACCTGCGCACCAGGGCATCGAGCTCGTTGGACAGCCCCGCCAGGCTCTCGGAGTCCTGGCGCGCGGCCTGGGCCAGTTCGGCCACCAGCTGTGCGTCGCCGTGTATCTGGCTGATATGCCGGTTGATGTCCTCGGCCACCTGGTGCTGTTGCTCGGCTGCAGTGGCGATCTGGGTGTTCATGTCGCGGATGATGTCCACCGACTCGCGGATCTGCCCGAAGCTGTCACGGGCCAGCCCGATGCGGCTGACCGACTGTTGCGAGACCTCCAGGCTGGCATGCATCTGCTCGGCAACCTGGGCAGTGCGTGAGGCCAGGTTGCCCAGCAGGCCGTCGATCTCGGCTGTGGAGTCAGCGGTGCGCTTGGCCAGGGCACGCACTTCGTCAGCCACCACCGCGAACCCGCGGCCTTGCTCTCCGGCGCGGGCCGCCTCGATGGCGGCGTTGAGGGCCAGCAGGTTGGTTTGCTCGGCGATCGAGCGGATGGTGCCCAGGATCGATTGGATAGCATTGCTGTCGCGCTCGAGTTGCTGGATCGACAGGGCCGACTGCTCGATTTCCTGGCTCAGGCGGTCGACGCTCTGCACTGCCGCGTCGATCTGCTGCTGGCCTTCGCGGGCCTGCTGCTGGCCGCTGTCGGCTGAGTCGGCCGCCTGGCTGCACGAGCGGGCGACTTCGTTGGCGGTGGCGACCATTTCGTGGAAGGCGGTGGAAACCATGTCCACCGCCTCGCGCTGGCGCCCGGCGGCTTCGGCCATGTCGCCGGAAACGCGGGTCGAGCTGCTGGAGGTATGCAGGATCTGCCCGGCGGCCGTGCCGATGTGCTGGATCAGGCTGCGAATGGCACCGAGGAACTGGTTGAACCAGCTGGCCAGCTGGGCGGTTTCGTCACGCCCGCGGATCTCCAGGCTGCGGGTCAGGTCGCCCTCGCCCTGGGCGATGTCCTCCAGGGCGCTGCTGACGCTGTTGATCGGGCGTACGATGACTTTGGCGAATGCAGCGCCGACCCCTGCGAAGATCACGGTCAGGGCCAGGGCGATGGAGCCGATCAACCAGCTCAGGTGGGTGGTGGTCTGCATGACTTCGTCATGGCGGATCAAACCGATGAAGGTCCAGCCTGATTGGGCGTCGGGGTAGACATTGGCCATGTAACGCTCGCCGCCCAGCTCCACTTCGACCAGCCCCTTTCCAGCCTTGGCCAGTGCGACGTAGCCTTCGCCGAAACTGTCGAGTTGCTTGAAGTTATGCTTGGGCTCGCGAGGGTCGACGATCACGTTGCCGTTGTTTTCCACCAACATCAGGTAGCCGCTTTCGCCCAGCTTTATCTGCTTGAGCAGGTCGGTCAGGCCATTGAGCGACACGTCGATGCTGACCACGCCGGCCAGGCTGCCGAGACTGTTGTCGACGGCGCGTACGACACTGATCTGCACCACGTCACCGGACGCCCAGTAGTAGGGAGCCGTGCGCAAGGTCTTGCCGGGGTTGGCGACTGCCAGCTGGTACCAGGGGCGCTGGCGTGGGTCATAGTTGGCAAATGTGTCGTCGTTGGGCCAGCCGACATAACCACCATCGCTTACGCCGTAGGAAATATAAGCATAGCTGGGGTGGGTTTCGGCCAAGCGGGCCATGAAATCGAACACCTGCTTGTCCTGTTCCCCCAGCTCGCGGGACGGGGTGGCGGTCAGGTACTTGTTCAGGTTGCTACCGGTGGCAGCGATGACCGGTTGCGCGGCCAGGTAGTCCACGTTCTGTTCGATGCCCTGGAAGAAAAGGTGCATCGCGTTGCTGACCTGGCGGATTTCCCGGCTGCTATTGGCCAGGAAATCGTCACGGGCTTCGCTGCGCAGGTTGAGCATCACCAGCGCGGCGACGAGGACAATGGGTAGGCCCGCGATGATGGCGAAGGCCCATGTCAGTTTCTGCTTGATGTTCATCCACGCTCCCGGTCTTGTTCTTGTTCGTTGCTAGAGGCAGGTGATGTGTAGATCGGCAGCGGTTGGTTTTTTTATAGGGCGGGGCCCCGTATTTGTGGCCTGAAGTCGTGTTTGGAGGGGGGCTGGTCGTGTTTGGTGATGCCAGCCATCTGTTCTGTCGCCTGCACGGACCCTATCGCCGGCAAGCCGGCGATAGGGTCCGTGCAGCCAACTCAAGGCAGAGGCACAGGTTCACAGTTGCTCAATGGCAACACCCCTTGCCATTGGCCAGGTCCTTGAGGATCGGGCAGTCCGGCCGGTCGTCGCCCTGGCAGTGGGCGACCAGTTCACCCAGGGTGTCGCGCAGGCTGACCAGTTCCTCGATCCGCCGGTTCAGCTCGTCGATGTGCTGCATGGCCAGCGCCTTCACGTCGGCGCTGGCGCGCTGGCGGTCCTGCCAGAGGGTCAGCAGCCGGGCCACTTCCTCGAGGGAGAAGCCCAGATCGCGCGAGCGCTTGATGAACGCCAGGGTATGCAGGTCGTCCGCCTGGTAAAGGCGGTAGCCGCTGTCGCTGCGCAGAGCCGGCTTGAGCAGGCCGATGGACTCGTAGTAGCGGATCATCTTGGTGCTGAGCCCGCTGCGGCGGGCGGCCTGGCCGATGTTCATGGATGCTCCTGCCGATTGTCGGTGGGTTTCCAGGTTTTCAACCATAGGGCATTGCTCACCACGCTGACACTGGACAGGGCCATGGCGGCGCCGGCCAGCACGGGGTTGAGCAGGCCGAAGGCGGCCAGAGGGATGCCTATCAGGTTGTAGATGAAGGCCCAGAACAGGTTCTGGCGGATCTTGGCGTAGGTCTTGCGACTGATCTCCAGCGCCGCTGGTACCAGGCGCGGGTCGCCACGCATCAGGGTGATACCGGCGGCCTGCATGGCCACGTCGGTGCCCGAGCCCATGGCGATGCCGATATCGGCGGCGGCCAGCGCCGGAGCGTCGTTGATGCCGTCGCCGACCATGGCCACCACGCCGTCGCGCTTGAGTGCGGCCACTGTGGCGGCCTTGTCGGCGGGGAGCACTTCGGCATGCACATCATCGATGCCCAGGGCCTGGGCCACGACCTGGGCGCTGCCGCGATTGTCGCCGGTCAGCAAGTGGCTGCTGATGTGCTGTGCGTGCAGTGCGGCAATGGCGTGATCGGCACCGGGTTTGAGGCTGTCGCCGAACGCGAACAGGCCCAGCACACGCTGTTGCGGTGCGCGCTCGATCAGCCACGACAAGGTGCGGCCTTCGGCTTCCCAGGTTTGTGCCCAGCGGGCCAGCTCGCCCGGTTGCACGCCGCTCTCGTCGAGCAGGCGACGGTTGCCCAGGGCCAGTTCACGGCCCTCGACTTGCCCGGCGATGCCTCGGCCGGTGAGGGACTGGCTGTCGGCAACCTGCGGCACCAGCAGGCCCTGCTCTGCGCAAGCATCGAGCACGGCTTTGGCCAAGGGGTGTTCGCTGCCGCGCTGCAAGGCTCCGGCGAGGCGATGCAGGTCGCCCGTGTTCCCGTCCACTGCCTGGCTGTGCACGACCCGCGGGCTGCCGGAGGTGAGGGTGCCGGTCTTGTCGAAGACCACCCGGTTGACGGCGTGGGCACGCTCCAGCGCTTCGGCGTCCTTGATCAGGATGCCGTGGCGGGCAGCGACCCCGGTACCGGCCATGATCGCTGCCGGGGTCGCCAGGCCGAGTGCGCAAGGGCAAGCGATCACCAGCACGGCGACGGCATTGATCAACGCGGTTTCAAGCGGTGCGCCGGCCAGCCACCAGCCGCACAGCGTGGCCAAGGCCAGTACCAAGACCGCCGGGACGAACACCTGGCTGACCCGGTCCACCAGTTTCTGAATGGGCGCCTTGGCCGCCTGGGCGTCCTCGACCAGGCGGATGATACGGGCCAGTACGGTCTCGGTGCCCAGGGCCTGGGTGCGCACCAGCAGGCGACCTTCGCCATTGATGGCGCCGCCGGTGACCGAATCGCCAGGCTGCTTGGGCACAGGCAGGCTTTCTCCGCTGATCAGTGCCTCGTCGGCATGGCTGCTGCCCTCGAGCACTTCACCGTCGACCGGGAAGCGTTCGCCGGGTTTGACCAGCACCAGGTCGCCCAGGCGCAGCTGGCTGATTGCAACGTCTTCCTCGCGGCCATCGACCATGCGCAGGGCACGCTCGGGGCGCAGTGCCTCGAGGGCACGGATGGCGCTGGCGGTCTGGCGCTTGGCTCGGCTCTCCAAGTACTTGCCCAGCAGCACCAGGGCGATGACCACGGCGGAGGCCTCGAAGTACAGGTGCGGCGCCATGCCCGCCGATGCCCGGGCCCATTCATACAGGCTCAGGCCGTAGCCGGCGCTGGTGCCCAATGCGACCAGCAAATCCATGTTGCCGGTGCCTGCGCGCACGGCTTTCCAAGCGGCGACGTAGAAGCGTGCACCGAGGATGAACTGCACCGGTGTGGCCAGCAGGAACTGCACCCAGGCCGGCAGCATCCAGTGCAAGCCGAACGGCTGGACAATCATCGGCAACACCAGCGGCAAGGCCAGCAGCAGCGCCACGCCTACCGCCAGGCGCTCGTTGCGCAGGCGACGCTGGGCCTCGGCCTGGTCGTCGCGGGCGGCCTTGGGCAGGCTGGCGCTGTAGCCGGCTTTTTCCACCGCCGCGATCAGCTGGTTGTCGTCCAGCGCCTTCAGAACTTCGAGGTGGGCACGTTCGCTGGCCAGGTTGACGCTGACCTGCTCGACCCCCGGCAGCTTGCCCAGGGCGCGTTCGACACGGCCCACGCAGCTGGCGCAGGTCATGCCGCCGATCTGCAGTTCGACAGTGCGGGTGGGGACGCCGTAGCCGGCCCCGCGGACGGCATCGACCAGGGCGGGCAGGCTGCCGGCCGGGGCCTGGACCCGGGCCTGTTCGGTGGCGAGGTTGACGCTGACCTGTTCAGCGCCGGTGACCTTGCGCAGGGCGCGCTCGACCCGGCCAGCACAGCTGGCGCAGGTCATGCCGGAGATCGGCAGGTCGAACGTGGTAGGTGCGGACATGGGCTCTCCTCCTTGGACAGGCCTTCAGCATCAACCTTGCCACGTGGGTAAGGTCAATAGCCGAGGCCGGCGCGCTTGAGCTGGAGGCCAGCATGGCCCATGGCGATGCGGTACTTGCTGATTTGCCCGGCTTGCAGGGTCAGGCGGGTGCTGCGTTGGTCCTCGATGCCCGGCGCGCAGCCGGGCATCTGGCCGGGCAGCAAGCGCAGGCGTACGTCCACCGGCCCGGGTGGCAGGTTGAAGGAGGTCGTTTGCTCCTGGAACAGGCGACCGGAAAGCTGGTCGTTGAGGTAGATACCGATTTCGCAGCTGGTGGCGACTTCCAGGCGTTCCCGGGAAATGATCAGCACGCTGTAGTCCGAGTTGCCCTCGGCGTTGGCCGGTGGTACCGCGGCCAGCGCGCCCAGCAGCCCAACCAGGCCCAATGCTGCCCTGAACATGAAGAATCTCCTGCTTGCCAGATCGTCAAAGGCGCAGCTTGGCCGAGCGGCGCACAGATTTCCACCCCGGCCGATTCCGCCAATACTTGACCTTGCCATGATGGCAAGCTTGAAACTGCAGGCAATCCCCATGAATGGAGAAAGACCCGATGCATGTATTCAACGTTCAAGGCATGACCTGCGGCCACTGCGTCAAGGCAGTGACCCGCGCGGTGCAGGAGCAGGACGGCGCTGCCCAGGTGGATGTCGACCTGGCCGCCAAGCAGGTAAGGGTGCACAGCCGCCTGGCGGCCGAGCAGATCCTGGCAGCGATTCGTGACGAGGGCTACCAGGCCGAGGTGGCCTGACGGGGCGGGCTGGCGCTGGTCCAAGGGCGGCGCCAGCGCTTGGGCGGGTAATCGTTACAAAGGTTTTCATCCTGACGCGGTCCGGTGCAGGTAGACTTACCTACTTGCTTAGCCTGCTATGGATTCCCGATGAACCTGCGAATTGTGTTGATCCTGGGCGCCCTCAGTGCGTTCGGGCCCTTGGCGATCGACTTCTACCTGCCTGCCTTCCCTGCCATGGCGCACGCCTTCGCCACGGACGAAAAACACGTCCAGACCACCCTGGCCGCCTATTTCCTCGGCCTGTCCCTGGGCCAACTGGCCTACGGACCGGTGGCTGATCGTTTCGGTCGGCGCAAGCCCCTGCTGTTCGGCATCACACTTTTCACCCTGGCCTCGCTGGCCTGCGCCTATGCACCCAATCTCGACACGCTGATCCTCGCGCGCTTCGTGCAGGCGTTGGGCGGCTGTGCCGGGATGGTCCTGTCGCGCGCGATCGTCAGCGACAAGTGCGATGCGGTGGCGTCGGCCAAGGTGTTCTCGCAGCTGATGCTGGTGATGGGGCTCGCGCCGATCCTGGCGCCGATGCTGGGTGGGGTGTTGGTCAACCTGGCGGGCTGGCAATCGATCTTCCTGGCCCTGAGCCTGTTCAGCGCGGCCTGCCTGCTGGCCGTGAGCCTGGGGTTGCCCGAGAGCCTGCCGGCAGGTATGCCGCGCCAACCGTTATCCGGTGCCCTGCGCCAGTACCTGCGCTTGCTGGGTGACCGGGTCTTCCTGGGCCATGCGTTGACCGGCGGCGTCGCCATCGCGGGCATGTTCGCCTACATCGCCGGTTCGCCCTTCGTGTTCATCAAGCTGTATGGCGTGCCGGCCGAACACTATGGCTGGCTGTTCGGTACCAACGCCGCCGGCTTCATTCTCATGGCCCAGGTCAATGCGCGCCTGCTGGCCAAGCGTGGCCCAGCCTTCCTGCTGGCACGGGCGGTGTGGATGTACCTGGCGGCGGCACTGGTGATGTTGGCCGTGGCGGCGCTACACCCCGCACAGCTGTGGCCGCTGCTGCTGCCGCTGTTCGTGTGCATCGCAAGCCTGGGCTGCATCATCCCCAACGCCTCGGCTTGCGCCATGAGTGGGCAGGGCGCTCGCGCCGGGAGCGCCTCGGCATTGATGGGTTGCCTGCAGTTCAGTGTCGCGGCGGGCGCAGCGGCGCTGGTGGGCGTGTTGCACGACGGTAGTGCAGTGCCCATGGCCCTGGTGATCAGCCTGTGCGGTGCACTGGTGGTCAGTGTGGCAATGTTGACTCGGCGTTTGCAGGCCAGGCGCCCGGTGTAAGGGTGTGGGGAGCCTGCAGGCGGCTCTCCAGCGTGGCGACGAACAGCCGTGCCTCCGCTTCGCTGCGAAAACTCACCACATGCTGGTCGAGCCGGACCTGCCAGGGGCAGTTGGGATTGCGGTTCGACGTACTGACGACAATCTTCATCGCGGCATTCCTCCGGTGGGTGGGAGCCGCTGAAGTTTAGCGCTGCCCCCAGCCTGCGCCATGTGCTGGCGCAGCTGTCCAGACTGACGGTCGTACCTTCTGTCTGCCTGAGTCGGCCTGTGGTCAAGCCATGGTGCACGAAGGCGAAACCTTCGCTTTGGGCTGCCGTATTTGAGGAAGGCCGATGTCGGCATTGTTCTTGGGCGTTTCGCTTGTCGGCGACCATCCAGGGGCCTCGCAGCCTCGTTGCGACGAGGCCCCTGGCGATATCGGCGGGGCGAACCCTGGGCTCACTGCCGAGGCAAGGGGCCGCCCACCCCCGGCCTGTCGCGGCCTGTAAGGGCGCACCAATGCGCAGGCACACGGCCTGGAGCGCCTTATACTGGCTGTCGCGGCCAATGCCAGCGAGAGATACTTCCCTGCCAGGGAATGGCACATGAGGGCTCCTTCGAGCGTGGCTGGAATGCCTCGCCTGTCGCGAACGCCAACGCCCGAAATCCGCCTACGCCATTCCCGAGGGTGATACCCGCTGCGCCGTTTGGCCACGGAACCAGATGTGATCATCCAGGGAGTTGAAATGAAAGCAGTCAGCAGTATCGCCCAGATCGCCGGCCTGATGGCCGACCCCAAGCGCAGCGCCATGTTGTGGGCGTTGATCGATGGCATACCTCGCCCGGCCGATGAGCTGGCCGTGATGACCGGGCTGACCTCGTCGTCGGCCTGTGCCCATCTATCATTGCTGTCCTCGGCCGGCTTGCTGAGGCTGGAGTCGCGTGGTCGAAAACGTTACTTCCGTCTGGCTACACCGGAAGTCGGAGCGGCGGTGGAGGCCTTGGCCAGTGTGCGGCTCGAGCGTCGAGGCCAGCGCAGCGGCCAAGCAACCCCACTGCAGGTCCCCTTGTCCATGCGCAGGGCTAGACGTTGTGGCGACCACCTCGGTGGGGAGCTGGCCGCCGAGCTTTACCACCGCCTGATCGTGGCCGGTTGGCTGGAGGGTAGCCAGGCGCAACTGCGGGTCACTGCCGAGGGGCGCTCGCAACTGGCTGCCATCGGCGTGTTCATCGAGGCGCTGGCCCCTGGGGACCGACACGGTTGCTCGATCTGCCATTGCAACGAGTGGAGCGACCAGGGGCCGCACCTGGGGGGCAAACTGGGGAATGCACTGTTCAGGCTGTTCATGCAATCCGGTTGGTTGCGTGAACAGGAAGCGTCCCGGGCCTTGCAGATTTCCTCGATGGGTATTCAGCAGATCAACCGTATCGCCCGCACGCCGGCCTTGCAGGTGGGCTAGACCGGACTGCAAGGCGGGGCGCGATCAGCGCACCAGACGGGCGTCCAGGCTGTTTTGTGCCAGGCGTCGGGCCTGGTCCTGGGTCATGCCCAGGTGGGTGTGCAGGGCATGGAAGTTCTCGGTGACATAGCCGCCGAAATAGGCCGGGTCGTCCGAATTGACGGTGACCTTCACGCCACGTTCGAGCATGTCGAGGATGTTGTGCTGGCCCATGTGCTCGAATACGCACAGCTTGGTGTTCGAGAGCGGGCAGACGGTCAGCGGGATCTGCTCGTCGATGATGCGTTGCATCAGGCGTTCGTCTTCGATAGCACGCACACCATGGTCGATACGCTGGATCTTCAGCAGGTCGATGGCCTCCCAGATGTATTCGGGCGGGCCTTCCTCGCCAGCGTGGGCTACCGCCAGGAAGCCTTCGCTGCGGGCTCGGTCGAAGACGCGCTGGAACTTGCTGGGTGGATGGCCTTTTTCGGAACTGTCCAGGCCGACAGCGATGAAGGCATCACGGAAGGGCAGGGCCTGGTCGAGGGTCTTTTGCGCCTCTTCTTCGCTCAGATGGCGCAGGAAGCTCAGGATCAGCCCGCTGCCGATGCCCAGTTGCTCGCGACCATCCTTCAAGGCCTGGCGGATGCCGTTGAGTACCACCTCGAAGGGGATGCCCCGGTCGGTGTGGGTCTGTGGGTCGAAGAAGGGTTCGGTATGGATGACGTTCTGCGCTTTGCATCGCTGCAGGTAGGCCCAGGTCAGGTCATAGAAGTCCTGCTCGGTACGCAGGACATCGGCGCCCTGGTAGTAGAGGTCGAGAAACTCCTGCAGGTTGTTGAAGGCGTAGGCGCTGCGCAGGGTTTCAACGTCCGCCCAGGGCAGGGCGATCTTGTTGCGCTCGGCCAGGGTGAACAGCAGCTCGGGCTCCAGGGAGCCCTCCAGGTGCATGTGCAGTTCAGCCTTGGGCAAGGCGTTGAGCCAGTCATACATAGGTGCAATCTCGGTCAGGTACGGTTGCCGTCATTCTACAGGGGCTGGCCGGATGCAGGGGAGAAGGGCTGCCGGGCAGCCCCTTCCGGTTCAGGTCAACCCGCGATCAGCTGGGCCGCGGCCTGGCGGTGATCGGCGATCAGGCCTTGTACGTCCAGGCCTTCGATCTGTCCGTCGATGACACGCCACTGGCCACCGACCATGACCCGGTCGGCACGGTCGGCGCCGCACAGCAGCAAGGCCGAAAGTGGGTCATGGCTGCCGGAGAAGCGCAGCTCGTCGAGCTTGAACAGGGCCAGGTCGGCCTGCTTGCCGACGGCCAGCTCACCGATGTCGCTGCGCCCCAGCAGGCGTGCCGAACCACGGGTGGCCCAGCCCAGGGCGCGTTCAGGCGTGATCTGCTCGGCGCCGTAGCGCAGGCGCTGCAGGTACAGGGCCTGGCGTGCCTCGAGGATCATGTTCGACGCATCGTTGGAAGCCGAGCCGTCGACACCGAGGCCCACGGGCGCGCCTGCCGTTTCCAGTTCCACGGTCGGGCAGATGCCGGACGCCAGGCGCATGTTCGAGCTCGGGCAGTGGCAGATACCGGTACCGGCCTGGCCCAGGCGGGTGATTTCCTCAGAGTTGAAATGAATGCCATGGGCCAGCCAGGTGCGTGGGCCCAGCCAACCCACGCTGTCCAGGTAGTCCACCGTGCGCAGGCCGAAACGCTGCAGGCAGAAGTCCTCTTCGTCGAGGGTCTCGGCCAGGTGGGTATGCAGGCGTACGTCCAACTCCTCGGCCAGGGTGGCACTGGCGCGCATGATCTCGGGGGTGACCGAGAAGGGCGAGCAGGGCGCCAGGGCGATCTGGATGCGGGCGCCGTCGCCGCGTTCGTGGTAGCTGTGGATAAGCCGCTGGCTGTCGGCGAGGATGACCTCTCCCTCCTGCACCGTCTGCTGCGGCGGCAGGCCGCCATCAGCTTCGCCCAGGCTCATGGAACCGCGGGTCAGCATGGCGCGCATGCCCAGCTTGCGCACGGCCTCGACCTGCACGTCGATGGCGTTGTCCAGGCCGGTCGGGAACAGGTAGTGGTGGTCGGCTGCGGTCGTGCAGCCTGACAGCAGCAGCTCCGCCAGGGCGACCTGGCTGGCCAGTTCCAGCTTGGCCGGGGTGAGCCGCGCCCAGACGGGGTAGAGGGTCTTGAGCCAGGGGAACAGCGGTTGGTTGACCACCGGCGCCCAGGCGCGGGTGAGGGTCTGGTAGAAATGGTGGTGGGTGTTGATCAGGCCGGGCAGCACCACGTGCTCGCGGGCATCGAAGACTTGGTCGCAGGGTGTGCTGGGGCTTTCGTCAAGGGCGAGCAGTTGGGTGATGCGGCCGTCTTCGATGACCAGGCCACCACGGGCGTCGGCACCGTTGGCGGTGAAGATGGCAAGGGGAGATTTCAACCAGATGCGGGTCGCAGGCATGGTGCCGGCTCCTCTGAAAGTGGGTTCAGGTTAGCCAGCTCAGTGTTGCCCTGTCTGCTGATCCAGGTCCGCCGCGGGGGCGAGGCGTCCAGTCTACTGCCTCGCCAGGCGGCTTTCAATTCACCAGGTGAGCGGGTCGCCCCGGTAGTTGATGAAATGCAGGCCAGGCTTGCCGCTGTACGTCTTGACCTGCTCGAGCATGCCTTGGGTGCTGGTGAAGACATCGATATCGGCCTGGTCGCTGCCCATGTCGGTGCGCACCCAGCCGGGGTGCATGGCGATCACTGAAAGCCCGGGGTGTTCCAGTTCGGCCACGAAGCTGTTGATCATCGAGTTCAGGGCCGCCTTGCTGGCCTTGTAGAAGCAGATGTGGTTGCTGGTAGGGTTGCCGACGCTTCCCAGCGCCGAACTCATGAATGCCAGCACGCCGGAACCTTCGCGCACTTGCCCGACCAGCCGACGCGCCACGCGAATCGGCGATACCGCATTGGTCATGAACAGTGCACCGATTTCCTGTTCGGTGGCGGTCTCCGGGTCGTGCGGTTCGCGGCCCATGACGCCGGCGTTGAGGAACAGCAGGTCGAATACTTCGCCTTGCAGGCGCTGTTGCAGAGCATCGAGTTGCCCGGCATCGTTCATTTCCAGGGTTTCCACGCGTACGCCGGGGATCGCACGCAGGGCATCGGCCTTCTGGGCGTCGCGCACGGTGGCGACGATGGCCCAGCCGTCTTCGTGCAGGCGTTGCACGAGGCCCAGGCCCAACCCGCGGGAGGCTCCGATGATCAGGGCGGTTCTAGCGTTGGGCATGACGGGCTCCTTGGACATCCGATATCAGGGTACAGAGCATACGCCAAGAGTGGGCCGGTTGCCTGGCCGAGGCTGATCAAAAAATGACCATCCTCCCTAAGCCCTTTGAATACGGGCGTTGCGCTCAAGGGTTCACGGGTTATCCACAGCACACTCCACATTATCTGTGAGCAAGCCTCTACTGTGGAAATCCATGCCGAAGGCGAGCCATGGCACCAGGAGTTGGGGATAACTTATTGTTATTCAGGTGCTTGCGACGTTGTCATGAAAATGTGATCAAAATATGATCAATGTCGTGCAGGCCTTGCAGCCCAAGGCCTGGAGATGAATGCCCCAAGCTTATCCACAGGCGGGCCCACAGTTGCTGTGAGCAATCTGGAGGGCTTCAACCTTCGCAGGGCTCCAGGCGGATCCGGCCACGGCTGAGGTCTGCCAACTGTTGTTGCAGCGCTTCGAGATGGGCGTCGCCGAGGGCCACCTGCAAATCCACACCGTTGGCGGTGAACCGTTCGTCCAGCACCAGGCCGTCCACGTCCGCCAAGCGCAGTTTGAGCAGTGCCAACTCACTGAAGCTGCAGCTGCAGCGGTACTCGCTGCGCTGCACCAATAGTCGCTTGGGCGCCTGCTGCAGGCACTTGTTGGCACCGCCGCCGTAGGCGCGGGCCAGGCCGCCGGTGCCCAGCTGGATGCCGCCATACCAGCGGATCACCAGCACCACCACCTGATCGCAATCCTGGGCCTCGATGGCCGCGAGGATCGGCCGGCCAGCGGTGCCGCCGGGTTCACCGTCGTCGCTGCTGCGGTACTGCGCACCCAGTTTCCAGGCCCAGCAGTTATGGGTGGCGGCCAGGTCGCTGTGGCGTTCGATGAAGCTCATGGCCTCGGCCGGGCTGCTGATCGGGCCGGCGAGGGTGATGAAGCGGCTCTTGCGGATTTCTTCGTGGAATTCGCAGAGGTCGAGCAGGGTAGAAGGCATAGGTCCGGGTCAGGCTGTCGGGGTGATGCCACAGCCTTTGAGAATGATGTGGATAAGGTTGTTGCTGGCGTCTTCCATATCTTGCTTGGTCAGGCGGCTACGGCCGGTGACCTGGCAGATCTGGGTGGCGAAGTCGGCATAGTGCTGGGTACTGCCCCACAGCAGGAAGATCAGGTGCACCGGGTCGACCGGGTCCATCTTGCCAGCATCGATCCAGGCTTGGAATACCGCCGCCCGGCCACGGAACCAGTCGCGGTAGTCGGCACTGAAGTATTCGCTCAGGCACTGACCGCCGCTGATCACCTCCATGGCGAAGATCCTCGAGGCCTGCGGGTTACGCCGGGAGAACTCCATCTTGGTGCGGATGTAGTGGCTCAGCGCCTGGGCCGGGTCGTCCTCGACGCTCAGGGCGTTGAAGGTGCTGTCCCACAGCTCGATGATGTTGCTCAGCACGGCGATGTACAGGCCAAGCTTGTTGGTGAAGTAGTAATGCAGGTTGGCCTTGGGCAAGCCGGCCTTCAGGGCGATGGTGTTCATGCTGGTGCCCTTGAAGCCATGGCGGGCAAACTCGTCTTCGGCGGCCTGGATGATGGCCTGTTCGTTTTTCTGGCGAATACGGCCGGCAGGTTTGCCCGAGGTGGAAGGTAGATGCGCAGGGACTTCGAGGGTCATGGACGGTTCCGTACGGTTCAGTGGCAACGGATGTCGGACAAGATTACCTTCCTGTGCCGAAGTGACAAGCATTGGCGGCACGCATAGGCATCAGCGTGTCGCAGCCAGGCTTTCGAGGAAGCTTTCCAGTACCAGGTTCGGTCGGCGCCCCTTGCGCGTCACCCAGCTCAGGCTCAGGTCATAGAAGCGCTCGGCCGGCTTCAAGGCGCGCAGGCGGCCCTGTTGGACCCAGAAGGACGCGTAGTGGTCGGGCAGGTAGCCGATGTAGCGCCCGGTGAGGATGAGAAACGCCATGCCCTCGCGGTCCGAGGCGCTGGCCGTGCAATGCAGGGCCTGGTAGTGCGCCTGGATGTCGGCGGGTAGGCGAAAGGTCGGGGCGATCGCGTCCTGGCTGTTGAGGCGCTGGTCGTCGATCTGTTGGTCGTCGGCGTAGAACAACGGGTGACCGACGGCGCAATAGAGCAGCGAACGCTCGCTGTACAGGGGCTGGTATTCCAGGCCCGAGAGCGGGCTGGTCTGGGGCACCACGCCCACATGCAGGCTGCCGTCCAGCACGCCCTGCTCGACCTGGCTGGGGGCGATCATGCGGATCTGGATGCGCACATCGGGGCCGCGGTCCTTGAGTTCGGCCAAAGCGTGGGTGATGCGCATGTGTGGCAGGGTGACCAGGTTGTCGGTCAGGCCGATGTTCAGCTCGCCGCGCAGGTGCTGGTGCAGCCCGTTGACCTCGGTGCGGAAGGTTTCCAGGGCGCTGAGCAGTTGCAGGGCCGAGTGGTAGACCTCACGGCCCTCCTCGGTCAACGAAAAACCGGCCCGGCCACGTTGGCACAGGCGCAGGCCCAGGCGCTGCTCCAGGTCGTTCATCTGCTGGCTGATGGCCGAGCGGCCGATGCCGAGCACGTTTTCGGCGGCCGAGAAGCCTCCGCATTCCACCACGCTGCGGTAGATCTTCAGCAGGCGGATGTCGAAGTCGCTGACCTGGGCGAGGGGTTGTGGGCGTTTCACGATGGGCCTTCGTTGGAGTGGGGACAGGAGCGCAACCTTAAAACCTAACCCTGTGGATAAAACAGTCGATCCATGCAATCGAGAGGTTGCGCGCGCATCCTGTGGGCAGCTCATTGATTGGCAAGGTGTTTCCCGCAGGGTGGTCTTAAGTTTAGCGGGTTCATATCCAAAGATTAGAAAAGCAGAGTTTTTCTTACGTTATCCCCATGACAACTTAGCTGCAACAACATCCATCGTTGCCTAATCGTCTTCCGAGGAACCGCCGATGAACATGCCCGAATTCGCCGCCACCGGCATCGCCAGCCAGCTCAAGCTGGACGCCCACTGGATGCCCTACACCGCCAACCGCAATTTCCAGCGCGACCCACGCCTGATCGTGGCGGCCGAAGGCAGCTACCTGTACGACGACAAGGGCCGCAAGGTGTTCGACGCCTTGTCGGGCCTGTGGACCTGCGGCGCCGGGCATACTCGCAAGGAGATTTCCGAAGCGGTGGCGCGCCAGGTGGGCGTGCTGGACTATTCCCCGGCGTTCCAGTTCGGCCACCCGCTGGCCTTCCAACTGGCCGAGAAGATCACCGAGCTGACCCCGGGTGACCTGAACCATGTGTTCTTCACCAACTCCGGCTCCGAGTGCTGCGACACTGCGCTGAAGATGGTACGCGCCTACTGGCGCCTGAAAGGCCAGGCGACCAAGACCAAGATCATCGGCCGCGCCCGTGGCTACCACGGGGTGAACATCGCCGGCACCAGCCTCGGCGGTGTCAACGGCAACCGCAAGCTGTTCGGCCAGTTGCTGGACGTCGACCACCTGCCTCACACCCTGCTGCCGGGCAACGCTTTCACCAAAGGGATGCCGGAAGAGGGCGGTATCGCCCTGGCCGATGAGATGCTCAAGTTGATCGAGCTGCATGACGCCTCGAATATCGCGGCCGTCATCGTCGAGCCACTGGCCGGCTCCGCGGGTGTGCTGCCACCGCCCAAGGGCTACCTCAAGCGCCTGCGCGAGATCTGTACCCAGCACAACATCCTGCTGATCTTCGACGAAGTGATCACCGGCTTCGGCCGCATGGGCGCCATGACCGGCTCCGAAGCCTTCGGCGTGACCCCGGACCTGATGTGCATCGCCAAGCAGGTCACCAACGGTGCCATTCCCATGGGCGCGGTGATCGCTACCAGCGAGATCTACCAGACCTTCATGAACCAGCCGACGCCCGAATACGCCGTGGAATTCCCCCACGGCTATACCTATTCGGCCCATCCGGTGGCCTGCGCAGCCGGCATCGCCGCGCTGGACCTTCTGCAGAAAGAAAACCTGGTGGAGTCGGCCGCCGAGCTGGCGCCGCACTTCGAGAAGGTGCTGCACGGCATCAAGGGCACCAAGAACGTCATCGACATCCGCAACTATGGCCTGGCCGGTGCCATCCAGGTCGCTACGCGTGACGGCGATGCCATCGTGCGTCCCTACGAGGCGGCGATGAAGCTGTGGAAGGCAGGTTTCTATGTCCGCTTCGGTGGCGACACCTTGCAGTTCGGCCCAACCTTCAACACCCAGCCGCAGGAACTGGACCGCCTGTTCGATGCGGTGGGTGAAGCCCTGAACCAGATCGACTGATCTTTTCCGACTCTGACGACAGGCGCGTTCCTACGCGCCTGCCTCTACCTTCTTTATCTGGAGTATTGCATGAGCATCGTTCAGCACCTGATCAACGGCGAGCTGGTTTCCAAGGGCGAGCGCACCGCCGATGTCTTCAACCCGTCCACAGGCGAGAGCACCCGCAAGGTCGAACTGGCCAGCCGCGCCACCGTCCAGGAAGCCATCGATTCGGCCAAGGCTGCATTCCCGGCCTGGCGCAACATGCCCCCGGCCAAGCGCGCCCAGGTGATGTTCCGCTTCAAGCAACTGCTGGAGCAGAATGAAGCACGTATCTCGCAACTGATCAGCGAAGAGCACGGCAAGACCCTGGAAGACGCTGCCGGTGAGCTCAAGCGCGGCATCGAGAACGTCGAGTTCGCCTGCGCCGCCCCAGAACTGCTCAAGGGCGAGTACAGCCGCAACGTTGGCCCGAACATCGATGCCTGGTCCGATTTCCAGCCGCTGGGCATCGTCGCCGGCATCACCCCGTTCAACTTCCCGGCGATGGTGCCGCTGTGGATGTACCCGCTGGCCATTGCCTGCGGCAACGCCTTCATTCTCAAGCCATCCGAGCGTGACCCGAGCTCGACCCTGTTCATTGCCCAGCTGCTGCATGAAGCGGGCTTGCCCAAAGGCATCCTCAATGTCGTGCATGGCGACAAGGAGGCGGTCGATGCACTGATCGAGGCACCAGAAGTCAAGGCCCTGAGCTTCGTGGGGTCGACCCCGATCGCCGAATACATCTATGCCGAAGGCACCAAGCGCGGCAAGCGTGTGCAGGCGCTGGGCGGAGCGAAGAACCATGCCGTGCTGATGCCCGATGCCGACCTGGACAATGCCGTCAGCGCACTGATGGGGGCGGCCTACGGTTCTTGCGGCGAGCGCTGCATGGCTATTTCGGTCGCGGTGTGCGTGGGTGACCAGGTGGCCGATGCACTGATCGCCAAGCTGGAGCCGCAGATCAAGGCGCTGAAGATCGGTGCTGGTACCTCCTGCGGCCTGGACATGGGTCCGCTGGTGACTGCGGCTGCCCGTGACAAGGTGGTGGGGTATATCGACGACGGTGTGGCTGCCGGCGCCAAGTTGGTAGTCGACGGTCGTGGCCTGCGCGTGAGCGGTCATGAGGATGGCTACTTCGTTGGCGGTACCCTGTTCGACCACGTCACGCCGCAAATGCGCATCTATAAAGAAGAGATCTTCGGCCCGGTGCTGTGCGTGGTGCGTGTGAACAGCCTGGAAGATGCCATGCGCCTGATCAACGAGCATGAGTACGGCAACGGCACCTGCATCTTCACCCGTGACGGTGAGGCAGCACGCCTGTTCTGCGACGAGATCGAGGTGGGCATGGTGGGGGTCAACGTTCCACTGCCGGTGCCGGTGGCCTATCACAGCTTCGGTGGCTGGAAGCGTTCGTTGTTTGGCGACCTGCATGCCTATGGTCCGGACGGGGTGCGGTTCTATACCCGCCGCAAGGCCATTACCCAGCGCTGGCCGCAGCGGGCGAGCCATGAGGCGTCGCAGTTTGCATTTCCTAGTCTTTAAATAGTGCTGATTGAGACGGGGAGGCCGTGAGGCCTCCCCGTTTTGTTTTTCGGCGATATTAAAGTTTTTTAAAAATAACGGTTGACGTGCCGTTTCAGGGGCCTATAATGCGCCCCACTTCCGACGCAGTCGAAACGCAAAACTCCTT